>NZ_WIBD01000003.1:212658-765314 GCF_009495975.1 Pseudomonas sp. SZ57
CGGGCCGGAAACGGAGCCAGGGGGTTTGGTTACTTTGGCCCCATCAAAGTAACTCGCCGAGGGGCGAAAAGGTGACTTGAGCCGAACCTCAATCCACCTGACATCGCAGAACCCTTGTGTGACGCAGAGCGTCACGAACTGCATTCCCACGCGGAGCATGGGAACGATAGTCATCACTGACGCCACAGAACCGCTGTGTGACGCGGAGCGTCACGAACTGCATTCCCACGCGGAGCATGGGAACGATAGTCATCACTGACGCCACAGAACCGCTGTGTGACGCAGAGCGTCACGAACGGCATTCCCACGCTGGGTGGGAACGATAGTCAGCGTAGTGTCAGCCCCGTATTCCGGGCTTTCCAAGAAGATACGTCACCATGCGCTGGAACGAGCAATCACGATCAAACCCGCGCCTGCACGTTCACCCAATACCGAGTGAAGCGCTGCACGCGCACCGGGAGGGCGAGTTCGAGCATATCGAGGATGCGCTCGCTGTCGGCCAGCGGGTAGCTGCCGGAAATCAGCAGCCCTGCAACCCTCGCATCGCAATTCAGACGGCCGCGGCGGTAGCGACTCAACTCTGCGAGAAAATCCGTCAGCCTCATGCGCGACGCCACCAGCATCCCGTCCGCCCAGGCGCCACTGCCTGCGTCCAACGGGCGAACCTTGTCCCAGGCATCACGGCTGAACGTCACCTGTTGGCTGGCCTGCAGCATCAAACCGGGGCCGCTCTTGCTGGCAGGGGCTACTTCGAGGGCTCCGGCGAACACGGCCAACTGCGTGCGCCCATTCAGTTGACGCAGGTTGAAACGACTGGCGCCGGTCGAGGCCCTGACCGTGCCTTGCGCGCTCAACAGGTTCAACGGGCGCGTTTCCGCCGAGGCCGTCATGAGGATTTCACCCTGCAGCAGTTCGATCAGGCGTTGTTGTGCATCGAAACGCACATCCACCGCGCTGGCAGTATTCAACTGCACCTGACTGCCGTCGCTCAACGCCACCTTGCGCTGTTCGCCCACGCCACTGTCGTAGTCGGCCAGCAATGGTTGCAGGGCAATCTGCTCGCGCAGGCTCCAGCCCGCTGCCGAGCCTGCGCCGAGCAGCAACAGCAGCTTCAACGCATGCCGACGGCTGGCGGACTTCGGCGCATTGAGTGCCGCATGCGCCAGCGGCGAGGACAGTCCGCTCAGGCGTTGATTGACCCGCTGCATGTGCGCCCATGCCCGTTGGTGCTCGGCGTTGCCATTGAGCCACAGCTGCCAGGCGTGCTGACGACGGGCATCCAGCGTGCCTTCCTGCATTTCCAGCAGCCAGCCAACGGCCTGCTGTGCCACGGCAGGCGAGATGTCGGATTTGTTCAGGGACTCGTTGTTCGGATTCATAGGGCGAAATAGCAGCGCAGGGCGGCCTTGTGCAGATGGCGCTTGACCGTGGCGATGGAAATCCCCAGTTCGGCAGCGATCCGGCCATGGCTCAAACCGTCCACCTGCGACAGCAGAAACGCCCGCTTGACCAGGGGCGGCAGGCCGTCCAGCAGTTGATCGAGTTCGACCAGGGTTTCGAGAATGATCGCCCGCTCTTCTTCCGAAGGCGCCACGCGCTCCGGCAGTTCGGCCAGTGCTTGATAGTAGGCATGCTCCAGGTCCTGACGCCGGTAGTGATTGCACAGCACGCGCTTGGCAATCGTAGTCAGAAAGGCACGCGGCTCGACGATTTGCGATGTATCGCGTGCGCCCAGCACCTTGATGAAGGTGTCCTGCGCCAGGTCCGCCGCGCTGTGCGGGCAGCCGAGTCTGCGTCGCAACCAGGTCGTCAGCCAGGCGTTGTGCGCCCTGTACAGGCCTTCGACAGTGTGATTGAGAGCGGAGTGGGCGACGGGCATCACGGGGGAACAATCCACGGGGACTCATTGGTGGTGTGGATTCTGGCAGACTCTTTTGCGTATGAGAATATTTATCATTAATATTGCGGTTCATTTATCCCGTTCAGGATCAATGGCGCATACCGCTGGCTTTCGTCGCGAACGGCTTCCCAGGTTTCCTGAACCAATGCAGACCCGTTGATGGATGTCACCACCGCAAGCCGCCCGCTGCCGGCAAACGCACGGTAAAAGCCAGAACCCGGGGCGTAACGTGTGGCGAGAGCAACTGCGGCTGGGCGGCGGTTGATGAGCGTGGGCAGCGGTGAGTCAGCTATTGGCCTAACGCCGTTCTGTACTCACCCGGTGTCGCCCCCACGGCCTGACGAAAACGGTTGCTGAAATGGCTGGCGCTGGCGAACCCGCATGCCAGCGCGATCTCGCCAAGCGGCTTGCCGGTGCCGCGCAGTAACTGGCGCGCCTGCTCGATACGCCGCGCCAGCAGGTACTGGTGCGGCGGCAAACCGAAGCTTTCGCGAAACATGCGTGCGAAGTGATATTCCGACAGCGCACACAGGCCGGCCAGTTGACCAAGGCTCAACGGGTCGGCGAGATGCATTTCGATGAAATCCACCAGATGCCGGCGCAGGTGCGGCGCCAGACCGCCTTTCAAGCGCAGCCCTTCGCGCAGGCCTGCCTGATTGAGCAGCGCATGGCTGACCATCTCGTGCGCCAGGCTGCTGGTCAGCAGGCGCTCGCCCGGTTCTGCCCAGTTCAGGCGAATCAGTTGCCGGAAGCGTGCCGCCTGTGCGGGGTCTTCCAGAAAGGTGTTTTCCCGCAGTTGCATCTCGCGCGGCTCGCGATCCAGCAGGGTCACGCAGCCCAGTGCAAACTGTTCCGGGCTGAAATACAGATGCGCCAGACGGATCTCGCCGTTCACCACCCAGGCGGACTCATGGCCGGCAGGCAAGATGCACAACTTGCCCGGCGCGCCTTTCTGGTCGGGTCTGCCGCGGCGAAAGGTCCCGGTACCGTCCTCGATATAGCACGACAAGGTATGGTGGGTCGGTGCGTGATACTCCTGCGAGTCATGCCGATTGTTCCACAACGCCGCCACCAGCCCGTCGCCCAGCGGCGCGCTTTGCTCCAGATTGGCATTGGGTGAACTGTTCAGGGCCTGAAAGACCTGGATGGATTCAATGGCGGGCATGACGATTCCTCTAGGATTTGTATCCTACTCGCTGGCGACGTCGCTGCCAGTAACGCTTGAGTCAAATGCGCAAGATTGTGCAAGCGCTGGCAGGCCGGCACGCAGCAGACTGATGGCTCATCAAGGAGCCTGCACCATGAACCTCTCGCTTTATCTGCTGACCGTGCTGATCTGGGGCACCACCTGGATCGCCCTGAAACTTCAACTCGGCGATGTCGCGATTCCGGTATCGATCGTCTATCGCTTCGCCCTGGCGGCGTTGGTGCTGTTTGCATTCCTGCTGCTGAGCAAGCGTCTGCAGCCGGTCAATCGTCGCGGCCAGTTGATTTGCCTGGCGCAGGGCGTGTGCCTGTTCTGCGTCAACTTCATGTGCTTTTACACGGCCAGCCAGTGGATACCCAGCGGCCTGATCGCGGTGGTGTTCTCGACCTCGACGCTGTGGAATGCGCTGAACGCACGGGTGTTCTTTCGCCAGAAAATCGCCAGCAATGTGCTGGCCGGTGGCGCGATGGGTCTGCTGGGGTTGGCGTGTCTGTTCTGGCCCGAACTGTCCGGGCACAGCGCCAGCCGCGAGACCCTGATCGGGCTGGGTTTGGCCCTGCTCGGCACACTGTGCTTCTCGGCCGGCAACATGCTGTCGAGCCTGCAACAAAAAGCCGGCCTGCGCCCGTTGACCACCAATGCCTGGGGCATGTTCTACGGGGCGACGATACTGGGCATGTATTGCCTGCTGAGCGGCACGCCGTTCAGCTTCGAATGGAACACGCGTTATGTAGGCTCACTGCTGTTTCTGGTGATACCCGGCTCGGTGATTGCATTCACTGCCTACCTGACCCTGGTAGGACGCATGGGCCCGGAACGCGCGGCTTACTGCACAGTGCTGTTCCCGATTGTGGCGCTGAACATCTCGACGTGGGTCGAAGGCTACCAGTGGACGCTGGCGGCCCTGCTGGGGCTGGTGCTGGTGATGGTCGGCAACGTGCTGGTGTTCAGGAAACCGCGTGTCAAACCTGCCGTTGTCATGGGACTGGCTGCCGGGGGAGTGTCCCGACAGACGATGATGCAGGAGTGATACCTATTACTTGTGCTAGTTGAGCAACGGGAATACTCGTCCGACTATGGGCCGGTATCTGCCGTGATTACCGGTTCGTGGCCATGGATTGACGCAACGACTGAGGCAGTTTTTCGGGTTGCGCTCATTTCTGGAAGGACTCATTCATGGACAGGGATTTCTTGCGTATCAGTTCGTTGGCACTTTCAATCAGTTGCGCTTTGCTCTGCTCGGCGGTGCAGGCGGATGAGGTCGCCGGACCGCTCGCGCCAGACACCAGGGCTAGCGCAGCGTGGCATAACGATCTCGATGGCCCGTTGTCAGGGCAAGTGGATTTCGCGCAAACACACACGATCAGCGCTCAACGGGAAATAGTGGACCCCTTGCTGGTGCCGGATCGTGAGGCGCTGGTGGTCCTTACACCTCCTCCGCACCTGGCGTACGAGGCGGTGAAAATGGTTGTACGCTACCGGGGCGTGACAACCGTGATTCCCATGACCCCGCCGCAATGGATGCCTGATAACGCCATATACGATCAAAGCAATACGTTTTCCGGGAATCCCGTTTTGGGTGCTTATCCGAAATTCAGAGAGCGGGCATTCACTGCGACGATCCCGTACGACCAGTTTTCAGCCGACACACGCTTGAGCTTTTACGAAAGCGACAAGCCGGCTGACGTGGGAACGTTGGCCCAAAGCAACATGATATTTTTGAACAGTGAAAGCGACGGCCTGGTGTTGATGAATATCAAAGGCTGTATTTTCAAGCGTGAAAGCGACTGCAAGACCACGCTGGATCAATACGATATTGAAAAAAATCCGCAACTGGCAAAAATCGCGGCTCGTGAAATATTCTCCGAGTTACCGATCAGGCAGTTGGTCTTTGGCATGGGGCAGAGCTACTGGCCGTACATTGTAGCCCGCGGCCCTGATGGCATGCCTCATCGTTACTCCACATCGGACCGCAGTTATCGAGAGTGGGCCGAGTTTGGTGACAAGACATTGCCTGCGAAAGTCGGTATGGGTAATTACTGGAGAGCCGCCTCTGACCTGGGATACAAGCAACCCGGAAAGTTCGTCGCGATTTCCGGACAACTGCTTGACGTACCGAATGACATTCCTGTTTTGCCGCCGGGCGTAGGGGCAAGTTGCGGAGGGAACAGTTGCAATTATCCTTCGGCCCCCGTGGGCTTCTGGCACGAAGTCGGCCACGGCCTCGGGTTGCCTCATAGCACGCCGCCGCGGTATGAAAAATGGGCCTATCGCTCTTACGATCTTAAATTCCTGCCTAACTATCACCCCGACCCTCATCGATATGGTCTGGGCGTGGACTACCTCGGCCTCCATTATTTCGGGCACGTGGTGGGCTCACTGACAGAACCTGCCTGGCCAGGCTCCACGGCGTCTGCGCCTTGGGTCGATGAGTTTGAAGCGTTGCGTAGCAAGACCCCCTTGGTCACTGCAGACTGGCGCCACTACATTGCGCCTTACACTCATCAACAGATGTTGCGCGTGCAGCAGCGCTTTGGCAGTTTTCCGGCGGGCCTGCAGTATGCCGGTTTATGGGATGATCATCGGCCTCCTGCGAAAAGTGCCCCGGCTCAAGGTGCGGGAACGCAGGCGGCCCCAGAACAGCTGATCGACTCAGGTATCGATGAGGCTGCGCATGACCTGGGCACCATGGCGAGAATGGTCCCGCCGGGCCAGACGCCTTTGCTCAAAGGCGTTCCTGTGCAGACGCTGGTGGTTACGATGGCCAATCCTCAGCATGACGCGCAAAAGCTGAGTCAGATATACCCGCCTATCATTTCCAATTATGGAAATGTGTTTGCTTCCACGGTAAGGGAGTCGTCTGCCCGTGCGGTGGACAATCCAACGGATATGAACCCTTCAGAAGTGCCTTTGATTGATCGCGCGCAACATCAGGGGTTGATCAACAACGCAAGAATCCAGTCTGCTCAAACGGGTAAATGCCTGTCGGTGACCGCTAATGGCGTGGTGGGTTTCGAGCCGTGCTCATCCTTGACGAGCCGACAGCGCTGGTCTGCCGGCTCGGGTGAGCACTTCACCTTGTTCAACAGTTTTCGTGGAGCATGCCTGAATGGGAATTTACAAATAGTGCCCTGCACGGGGGCATTACTCAGCCTCTGGACGTTGCGCGAAGACCTGACCAACAGCAAAGTTGTTCTTCGATTGCAAAACATGCAGAACGGAAAGTTCATCACCGCAGGTGATGATGATTCCACCTCCATGGAGGGAGTGTGGGCCGGGCCGCAAGAGTTTTATGCGATCGAAGGGGACCGCCAGCCGGATAACTATGCGTTGAACGTGAAGTATGTCGACGGCTCTGTCGATCACTGGGCGCTTTATTCGGGTAACGTTGTTGTCGAGGATGTTGTTTCGGCGGCGGTCAATGTGTCGGCTGCCCGTAAGCCCTTGGTTGCCGAGTTGTTGAGAAACGGCGTAAGCGTCGACAGGAGAATGCTCGACAGTCAACCCGATCTGCCAGCGGCCATCGTTGTTGGCGCTGAGGCGGGTTATCCGGTTATAACGCCTCAGTATCTGCGCTCCAGGCTGAACGGGCGTTGCCTGTCCCGTGCAGCGACCGGCTTGATTCAGCAAACCTGCACTGTGGGTGATGTAAACCAGCAGTGGGGCATGTCCAGTGTTCTGACTGGCCAGGAAAGAGAGTTCTTACTGACCGGGCTTGATTCGGCTTCCTGCCTTGGAAAGGGGCTGACACTGTCCACCTGCCAGATAAACACGCCGCAGTTTCAGTGGAGAACCCGCACGGACAAAGCCATGCCGGGCGCAGTGATGCTGCAAGGCGGTGAGGACGGGAAGTTCATTACCTTACAGTCCGACGCTCAGGTGGGGATGCAAGCTCTGACAGAGGGTGCAGAACAGAACTTCGACCGTATCGGGCCGGACAGCATCGTACCTTTAAAGCGGATTGTTTCAGTAGGTGGGCTAGGGTGTGTGACCCGTCTCGGGGGCAGCGTCGTTAAACAGCCCTGTACCGATGATATCAACCAGCAGTGGAGGATTGGCGAGCTCACGGATTCTGATGATCCTGCCCTGCCTCCGGGGCCGTATATCAATATCGTCAGCCCTGATGGCAGTCGTTGTCTGGAGGATGGTTTAAAAATGACGGCGTGTCAGGTCGATAACAGGAATCATCGCTGGGCTCTGCGAGCGGATTTCCCGAATCCGAGGTTTCCGCCTTTGCAAAGTCTTTTTTCGGGCACCTTCATAACCGCATCGTTAAACGACCTGGCCCTGACGAAGGCTGCCAACTCCAGTGATTCAATGCAGAGATGGGCGTTTGTGCCAGTGGACTCGCTCCAGACTGCAGTTGAGGAGCACGTACCATCAGCCCGGCCCCCAAAGAACTGAATATCAGGCAGCGCGTGGCCTTTATGGCCACGCGCTGCTTTCAATCAACCCTTCCACACCTGCGGGTTGACCAGATCCTGCGGTCGTTGACCGAGCAGCGCGCTGCGCAGGTTGCCGTAGGCGCGGTCGGCCATGGCCTGGCGGGTTTCGGTGGTGGCTGAGCCGATGTGCGGCAGGGTCACCGCGTTCTTCAACTGGAACAGCGGCGATTCGCTTAGCGGCTCTTTTTCGTAGACGTCCAGACCGGCACCGCGAATGGTGCCGTTCTGCAGCGCTTCGATCAGTGCGGGTTCATCGACGATCGGGCCGCGGGCGATGTTGACCAGGATGGCGCCGGGCTTCATCAGGCTCAACTCGCGGCGGCCGATCAAGTGTTTAGTCTTTTCGCTCAGCGGTACGACCAGGCAGACGAAATCCGCTTCGGCCAGCAATTGATCCAGGCTGCGAAATTGTGCGCCCAGTTCCTGTTCGAGCTCGGTCTTGCGACTGTTGCCGCTGTACAGAATCGGCATGTTGAAGCCCAGACGACCACGGCGGGCAATCGCTGCGCCGATGTTGCCCATGCCGACAATACCCAGCGTCTTGCCATGCACATCGGTGCCGAAGTGCGGCGGTTCGATGCTGCGCGTCCACTGTCCGGCCTTGGTATAGGCGTCCAGTTCGGCCACTCGGCGGGCGCTGCTCATGATCAGCGAGAAGCCCAGGTCAGCGGTGCTTTCGGTCAGTACATCCGGCGTGTTGGTCAGCAGAATGCCGCGCTCGCTCAGGTAGTCGACGTCGTAGTTGTCGTAGCCCACCGAGATGCTGGACACCACCTCCAGCTTCGTCGCGTTCTGCAGTTGCTCGCGACCCAGCTTGCGGCCTGCGCCGATCAGCCCGTGGGATTCAGGCAAGGCTTCTGCAAACTGCGCGTTGATATCACCCTGCTTGGGGTTGGGCACGATCACGTTGAAGTCTTGTGCCAGGCGCTCGGCCATTTCAGGAGAAACACGGCTGAAGGCGAGTACGGTTTTTTTCATTGGGCAGTCACTCTCGAGCGGTTGAATGAGTAGCACGCTAACATTCCTCCCCGCTCTTTGGCAGCCGCTTTTTGCAGTTGTACGATGTCAGAACGATGACTTGAGGGCCTGAACATGCAGATCGGCTTCATCGGCAGCGAGAATTTCCGGCAGGGAACCGCGCAGGTATTCAACCCAGGTTCTGATCTTCGCATCCAGATACTGGCGTGACGGGTAGATGGCGTACAGGTTCAGCTCTTGCGAGCGGTAATCGGACAATACCCGCACCAGAGTGCCGTTGCGCAGCCCCTCGATCGCCGAGTAGATCGGCAAGATGCCAATCCCCATGCCGCTGGAAATCGCGGTCTTCATCGCATCCGCAGAGTTGACCAGCAGCGGCGAGCTGTTGATGGTGACCATCTCCTGGCCTTCAGGACCATCGAACAGCCACTTGTCCAGCGGGAACACCGGGCTCACCAGACGCAGACATGCATGATTCAGCAGGTCGGCAGGCTTGTGGGCCATGCCGAACGTTTTCACGTACTCGGGCGACGCGCACACGATGCTGTAGGTAATGCCCAGGCGCTGAGACACAAAGCCCGAGTCGGCCAGTTCGCTGGCGAGCACGATCGACACGTCATAGCCTTCTTCCAGCAAGTCCGGCACGCGGTGGGTCATGGTCAGGTCGAACGCGACGTCCGGATGGTTGCGCCGGTAACGGGCGATGGCGTCGATCACATAATGCTGGCCGACGCCGGGCATCGAATGCACCTTGAGCTGTCCGGCCGGGCGGGCATGAGCGTCGCTGGCTTCGGCCTCGGCTTCTTCTACCGAGGCGAGAATCTGTTCGCAGCGCAACAGATAACGCTTGCCTGCTTCGGTGAGGGCAATGCGTCGGGTGGTGCGATTGAGCAGGCGCGTTTGTAAATGTGCTTCAAGGTTGGAGACCGCACGCGAGACGTTGGCGGTGGTGGTATCCAGCACGGCGGCGGCAGCAGTGAAGCTGCCCGCTTGCGCCACGCAGCTGAAGGCACGCATGTTTTGCAGGGTGTCCATGGGTACTTCTCTGAGTAGATGGCAAATTGTGACATGAAGTAACGGATGCATGTATCCAGACCAAAGGATTATCGCCGTTTCAGTAACAAAGATTCACAAATCTCCCCGCTTATCGCCGCGTCGAGTGCCGCCTAGAATCGCCGCCATTCAAGGTGTGTCACCTTCGTTCGGGAACTTGCAGCTGTGCCGCGTCGCATCATCAGAGGGCTCTGGCCCGTCGGTCTTCTGGCTTTTACGCTGGTCACCAGCGGCTGTATCGGAACGCATGGAATCAAACCGCAGGGCAGTGTTCTGCACGCTGACAGCCTGGCCACCGATCAGGCGATTCAGAGCGCTACCCTCGACGCCCATTGGCCCGCAGCGCAATGGTGGCGTGCCTACGGCGACGCGCAACTGGACAGCTGGGTCGAGATGGCGACGCTGGGCAGCCCGAGTCTGGCACTTGCCGCAGCTCGTGTGCGTCAGGCAAAGGCGATGGCACAGGTGGCCGAGTCCGCCGAGTCTGTGCAAGTGCAAGGCAACGCCAGCCTGATGCGTCACGACTGGCCCGAGGATCAGTTTTATGGCCCCGGAGCGCTGGCCGATACTCGCACCTGGGACAACAATGCGTCACTGGGCCTGAGCTACGCACTGGACCTGTGGGGACGTGAACGCAACGCCAGCGAGCAGGCCGTTGATCTGGCGCACGTGAGTGCTGCCGAGCAGCGTCAGGCGCAGCTCGAATTGCAGGAAAACGTGGTCCGCGCCTACATCCGGCTGTCCCTCGACTACGCCCGACTGGATATCGCCGAAGCGGCCCTGGCCCAGCAGCAACAGATACTCGACCTGGCGCAGCGTCGCCTCAAGGGCGGGATCGGCACGCACTTCGAAGTCAGTCAGGCCCAAACCCCGCTGCCTGAGGCGCATCGGCAGATCGACGCGCTGCAAGAGGCCATCGCGTTGAGTCGCAACCAACTGGCCGCGCTGGCAGGCAAGGGACCGGGGCAGGGCGCGGGGGTGCAGCGGCCTTCGCTGTCGTTGCACACCGCATTGACATTGCCCTCGGCATTGCCCGCCGAACTGCTCGGTCAGCGACCTGACGTGGTGGCTGCGCGCTGGCAGGTGGCGGCGCAGGCACGCGGTATCGACGTTGCACATGCCGGCTTTTATCCCAATGTCGATCTGGTCGGCAGCCTGAGCTACATGGCCACGGGCGGTGGCATGCTCGAGTTTCTGACCGGCAGCAAGCTGGGTTACAAGGTCGGGCCGGCCATCAGCCTGCCGATCTTCGACGCTGGACGCTTGCGGGCCGAGCTGGGCGGGGCGTCGGCTGCTTATGATCAGGCTGTGGCGCATTACAACCAGACGCTGGTCATGGCGTTGAAAAGTGTCTCCGACCAGTTGATTCGGCGCGCCTCGATGGACAAGCAGCAGGCACTCGCCGCCGAGTCGGTGGCGTCGGCACAAAAGACCTACGACATTGCCCTGATCGCCTGGCAGCGCGGCCTGACCGATTACCTGAACGTGCTCAATGCGCGCACGCAGTTGTTTCGCCAGCAGCAGGTTCAGCAACAGGTCGAGGCCGCGCGGCTGGAAGCCTACGCCGGGCTGGTGGTGGCGCTGGGCGGTGCCGGTGGCGGGAATGGCAATCCCAATGGTCATTCCGCACACACCGTCGCCGAGTCTGAGGGCGGGCAATGATCGCCTCGCTACAGCACATCACCGACCTGCCGTGGCGTCGCGAATGGCACAGCTGGGCGCGCAGTGACGGGGTGACCTGGGTTTACATCTTCAAGGTGCTGCTCGCCGCATTCCTCACCTACTGGCTGGCACTGCGCCTGGAACTGCCGCAGCCGCACACGGCGATGATCACTGTATTCATTGTCATGCAGCCACAGAGTGGGCAGGTGTTCGCCAAGAGTTTTTATCGCCTGCTGGGGACGCTGGCCGGCTCGGCGATGATGGTGCTGTTGATGGCCCTGTTTGCGCAGAATCCGCTGCCGTTTCTCGGCAGTCTCACGCTCTGGGTCGGCCTGTGTTCGGCCGGCGCGGCGCGCTATCGCAACTTTCGCGCGTACGGCTTTGTGCTGGCCGGGTACACGGCTGCCATGGTCGGGCTGCCTGCCCTGGCGCATCCCGAAGGCTCGTTCATGTCGGCGGTGTGGCGGGTACTGGAAATCACCCTGGGCATCCTGTGTTCCACGGCCATCAGCGCAGCGGTGCTGCCGCAGAGCTCCAGCGCTGCGATGCGCAACGCGCTGTATCTGCGCTTCGGCGGGTTCGCGCGCTTCGTGGTCAACGGCCTGCGCGGCGATATCTCACGCGCCGAATTTGAAACCGGCAACGTACGTTTTGTGGCCGAGGCCATCGGCCTTGAGGGGCTGCGCAGCGTCACAGTATTCGAAGACCCGCACATGCGTCGCCGCAACGGTCGACTCAACCGTTTGAACAGCGAATTCATGGCGGTCACCACGCGCTTCAATGCCCTGCACCAATTGCTCGAGCGTCTGCGCCTCGAACAGGCCGATCAGGTGTTGAAGCATATCGATCCCGGCCTTGAAAACCTTGCAGAGCTGCTCGACGGATTCGCCGACCGCGCCTTGACCAACGATGACGCGGCGCTGCTGGTCACGCGCCTGGAGTCGTGCAGGGCGCACTTTCCCGAGCGGGTCAGAAGCCTGCGCAGCGAGCTGGAGCGCACCTTGCCCAGCGACGCCGAACGACTGGACTTTCACACCTCGTTCGAGCTGCTGTACCGCCTGCTCAGCGAGTTGCTCGATTACGCACGAACCCACGCATCACTGGCCGACCACAGCCATGAGCGTGAACAGTGGAAGGGCTCGTTCGTACCGCGTACCCACTGGATGACCGCGCTGGCAGCCGGCGCCCGGGCGACCTGCGTGGTCGGTCTGATGAGTCTGTATTGGGTGCTGACGGCGTGGCCCAGCGGCGCGAGCATGGTCCTGGCCTCGGCGGCCACCGTTGCGCTGTCGTCGACCACCCACAACCCCAGACGCATGTCGCTGCAAATGGCCGGCGGTACATTGCTCGGCGCGCTGTCGGGCTTTATCGAAACGTTTTTTCTGTTCCCGCACATCGACGGCTTTCCGTTGCTGTGCCTGCTGTTGGCACCGGTGTTTGTGCTCGGCGCGTACCTGGGCTCACGTCCGCAGTGGACGGGTTACGGCCTGGGGCTGCTGATCTTTTTCAGCCTGGGCTCGGTGCCGGACAACCTGACGGTTTACAACCCTTACACCTTCATCAACGATTACATCGCGATGGTCGTCGGCATGCTGATCTGTGCCGCTGCCGGGGCAATCATCCTGCCGCCCAACAGCCGCTGGATGTGGCAACGCCTGGAACAGGCCTTGCGCAATCAGGTGGTGTTTGCGATCAGCGCGCCGCTCAAGCGTTTGGGCTCAAGCTTCGAGAGCCAGACCCGCGACCTGATGCATCAGGCATATGGCCTGGCGACTGGCAAACCGCTGGTTCAGCGCGAGTTGTTGCGCTGGATGTTCGTGGTGCTGGAAATCGGTCACGCCATTATCGAGCTGCGCCACGAACAGGCGCTGCTGCCGATTCACCCTGCCTACGCCGAGTACCAGCCCTGGCGCATCGCGCTGCGAGTCATGGGGCGCGCCTTGGTGCGGCTGTTCATCCAGCCTGATGCGGTCAATCTGCAGCGCTGCCTGTCTGCAGTCGATCAGGCCATCAAGCGGGTGCAGGAGGCCGATGAACCCTTCGCCTCGCATTTCGATACGTCGGTGCTGCGCCGGGTAAAAAGCTACCTGCACTTTATCCGCTCGTCGCTGCTGGACCCGCAATCGCCGCTGGCCGCTTACAGCGTTGCGCGAACCGCTTCAGGAGTCGTCCATGCCGCCGCGTGAAATAGCCTTCCACGGCCTGTACATGCCGACCCTCACGCTGATCTTTCTGCTGGCCGTGGTTCTGGCATGGGCGCTGGATCGACTGCTGGCCGGTTTTGACCTGTATCGATTTTTCTGGCACCCGGCCTTGCTGCGTCTGAGCCTGTTTATCTGCATCTTCGGCGCGTTGGCGCTGCCCCTTTATCGTTGACGCCTGAGTCGGGAAAAATCTCTGGATGAAAAAGTTCTTCAGTCTGTTTGCCACGTTGCTGGTGCTGGCAATCGCGCTCTGGATCGGTCGTACACTGTGGGTCGACTACATGGATAGCCCATGGACCCGGGATGGCCGGGTGCGTGCCGATATCATCAACGTGGCCGCCGATGTGTCCGGCACCGTGGTCGACGTCCCGGTGCATGACAACCAATGGGTAAAGCGTGGCGATCTGCTGATGCAGATCGACCCGGAGCATTACCGGATCGCCGTGAAGCAGGCGCAGGCGTTGCTGGCTTCACGCAAGGCGACCTGGGAGATGCGCAAACTGAATGCCAGGCGGCGTGCCGACATGGATGAACTGGTTATCTCGGCGGAAAATCGTGACGACGCGAGTAACGTAGCCACCTCGGCCCTGGCCGATTACCAGTTGGCCCAGGCGCAACTGGAGGCGGCCGAGCTTAACCTGGCACGCACGCGGGTACTGGCGGCGGTGGACGGTTACGTCACCAACCTCAATGTTCATCGCGGCGACTATGCGCGCATCGGCGAGGCGAAGATGGCCGTGGTCGACATGAACTCGTTCTGGGTCTACGGGTTCTTCGAGGAAACCAAGTTGCCGCACCTGAAAGTGGGTGATCCTGCGGACCTGCAACTGATGAGCGGCGAGGTGCTCAAGGGGCATGTCGAAAGCATTGCACGCGGCATCTACGACCGGGACAACCCGCAAAGCCGCGAACTGACCGCCGACGTGAACCCGACCTTCAACTGGGTGCGTCTGGCCCAGCGCGTGCCGGTGCGTATTCATCTGGATCAGGTACCGCAGGATGTATTGCTGGCGGCGGGGATGACCTGCACGGTGATCGTCAGGCCGGTAGACGGCTGATACTTGAGGACGCAGAGCGTCCAGAACGGCATGCCAACGCGGAGCATTGGCACGATAGTGATAAGGCTCGGCTACAGATCAGCGTTCAGCCCAAAGCGTTTTCTCAGGCCCATATCCAGCAGCCCTTTGGGCAGCAACCACGCCATCAGCGGCAGCAGACGTGAGCCGTTGCCCAGGCGCAGCAGGCGTGGCGGATGGGTGTGTTGCACGGCTTTGAGCAGATCGCGAGCGAATTCGGTGACGGGGGTAGGGTTGTCCAGAGAGGCCCTGGCGCGTGCACGAATGCCTTCGCGAATCGGCCACCAGGGCGATTGCTCGCTGATCAACTGCTCGGCCTCGTGGCTGGCGTTCTGTGCGAAGCTCGACGCAATCGCGCCGGGCTGAACCTCCATCACCTGGACGCCGAACGGCGCCAGCTCCAGACGCAGCGCATCACTGAGCGCATGCACCGCCGCCTTCGACGCACAGTAAGCCCCCGCGAACGGCGTGACCAGCACACCGGATACGCTGCCGATGTTCACCACCAGCCCCTTGTTGCGGCGCAGTGCCGGAAACAGCGCCCGGGTCACCCCGATGACGGAAAACACATTGGTTTCGAACTGCCGCTGCAAAGCCTGCACACCGCCGTCGAGCAGAGGACCCATCGCGCCATAGCCAGCGTTATTGATCAACACATCCAGGCCGCTGTGCTCCAGACCGGCGGCCAGTTGCTCCAGCGCCAGGCTGTCGTTGACGTCCAGTTGTACGGCGATGAAACCGGCTGCACTGAGTGCCACGACATCGTCGGCCTTGCGCGCAGTTGCCCAGACCTCATAGCCAGTGGCTTTGAACGCGTCGGCCAGAGCACGGCCGATTCCGCTGGAACAGCCTGTAATCAAAGCGATGGGCATGTGGGATCCTTGTGGTCAGTCCGAGAAACTGCCTTGTAGATGTTCTGCGCGAAAATCCAGGGTTTGCGGGCGGTACCCGTTGCGCAGTGCCGGCACCGGCACGCAATCCTGCCACGTGCCTTTGGCCTGAAGTTCACCGGGGCCGCGATAGCGTGCGGACGCGTAGGTGTTGTCGATCAGATTCACCGAATCACCAGGCGCATAGGCCGCGATTCGCCAACGCAGTTCCTGCAGGGTGACCTGATTGGTGTTGGTGATGCTGACCTGCAACGGACGATCTGCCGGGCAGCCTTGCGGGTTGTAACTCAGGCGGATATCCAGATGCTCAAGCTGGCGCGTTTCCCGACTGTCCTGCCAGATGACGATAGCCGCCACCGCCCCGAGCGCGACCGCCGCGGCCAGCGAGACGGGCAAGGCCTTCGCCGGATAACGGAGCAGAAGGATCAGCCAGGTGAGGATTAACAGGATGCCGATCAACATGCGGCGGGTCTCCAGCAAGATGCAATGTCAGAGATACTACAGACATTGGGCAGGCGTTGACCAATGGGCAAGGCGTCGGCGCGGAGAGCGCTGCAGTCTGCCCTTGTTGTGCCACTGGCATAAGTGTCAGTAGGCGCAACGGCGCCACTTATCTAGAGTGTGGGACAGCGCGGAATTTTCCAGCGTCGTCGGACTTGCTGCAGGTGCCAGTCATGGTTGAACGCTCGATTGCCCTTCATCAGCACACGCCGGCATTACAGTTGGTGGATCCACGCGGGTTGCCTGTGGGGTCAATTGCGCTATGCCGTACGAGTAGCGATATCGAGCCGCAAATCCGTACCAGCCATGCGTCCTTCGACATGGCGGGGCGACCTGTCAGCTGTTGGGACCCGCGTCTGTGGACTGATCGGGCACCCGCCAATCTCAGCGTCATTCATTCGCTCAGCGGTCAGGTTCTGGCCAGCGACAGTGTGGACGCGGGCTGGCGGGTTTTGTTGGCGGGTGAGGCCGGGCAGGTGCTGGAGGCCTGGGACGCTAGGGGCGTTGTGCGACGTACGGGGTATGACGCGCTGCTAAGGCCCATCGAGGTTTTTGAAGATGAACACTGCGTCGAGCGCTTGCTTTACGGCGGCCCTGATTCGACCGCGCATAACCAGTGCGGTCAGTTGATTCGTCATGATGATCCGGCTGGTACGCGGCTTGACGATGCGTATGGTCTTTCGGGAAATGTGATCAGGCAAACGCGGCGCTTTCTGCACTCTGCCAATGAGCCTGACTGGCCCGAGTCGCTGACCGGGCGCGATGCCTTGCTGGAGCCCGGCGACGGCGCAACCACTCGCTGGCAATACAACCCGTTGAACGAGAGCACTCAGCAGACCGATGCGCAGGGCAATGTTCAGTGTCTGGGTTACACCGTTGCAGGGCAGTTGAAAGACAGTCGTTTACAGCTCAACGGTCAGGCCGAACAGGTTCTGGTCAGTGCCATTCAGTATGACGCGCAGCAGCGGGTGGTATCGGAAACGGCTGGCAATGGTGTGATCAGCACGGCGCGGTATGACACTGAAGACGGTCGCTTGCTGGCGTTGAATGCCACGCGTAGTAATGGGCAGTTGTTGCAGGATTTGCGTTACGACTATGACCCAGTCGGTAATGTAATCCGTGTCGATGATCGTGCTCTGCCAGCTATCTCCAAAGGTCAGCGCATCGACTCGGTTTCGACCTATCGATACGACACGCTTTATCAACTGATCGAAGCCTCGGGCAGGGAATGGGCAGTCGTTAATCACGGCCCGGTGCTGCCTGGTTTCCAGAGTCCTGCCGATCCTTCGACGCTGGCTGATTACACGCAGACGTATCGCTACGATGCCGGCGGCAACCTGCAGCAGCTTACCCATACAGGCACGCAGTCCCATTCGCGCACGCTGGTCACCGCGCATTACAGCAACCGCAGTCTGCCGGTGATCAATGGCCACATACCTGACGAAGCAGAAATTGCTGCTGCCTTCGATGCCAACGGTAATCTGCTCGCCCTGCAAGCCGGGCAAGATCTGAGCTGGGACCGACGCAATCAGTTGCAGCAGGTGCGGCCAGTGGTTCGCGATGACGCTGCGGACGACAGCGAACGCTATATATACGACGCCAGCGGCCAGCGCCTGCGCAAGGTGCGCACCACGCAGGCCAAAGCCGTTACCCACATCGCCGACGTGCGCTACTTGCCAGGGCTGGAAGTGCGCACCGATAGCGCCACTGGCGAAACCCTGCACGTTGTTGTGGCCCAGGCCGGGCGCAATAACGTGCGCGTGCTGCATTGGGCGTCTGGAAAGCCCGACGCGCTTGAAAATGATCAGACTCGCTACACCCTGAACGACCATCTGGGGTCCGGCACGCTGGAACTGGATGGACAGGCGCAGCGTGTCAGTCAGGAAAGTTATTACCCGTTCGGCGGCACGTCATGGTGGGCGGGGCGCAATGCGATCGAAGCGAGTTACAAGACCGTGCGTTACTCAGGCAAGGAGCGGGATGCGACAGGGCTTTATTACTACGGGCTGCGGTATTACGCACCGTGGTTGCAGCGCTGGATCAATCCGGACCCGGAGGGCGTTGAAAGCGGTTTGAATTTTTTTAATTTCAGTGCCAACAGCCCGATTGTGTTTGTCGATATCGGCGGGTTGACACCATTCCCTTTTGAAAAAATAAATAATCCGAAGGTATTGGCAGCAATCCGCAGCGGCTCCTATTTAGAGGCTCAAACTTTAGCTCGTGAAACGCGAGCTTTCAACGATGTAGCATCGATAAATGAGTGGTTGGTTTCATTGATGAGGGTTACAAAAATAAGTGATGCCAAAAGATTTGATAATAGGCTTAATAATACGCTATTGACAATGGATGTGCCGGATAGCAGTATTAAGTTAATTATTAAAAAAGTAAATTTTAGTACGGGCGCTCAGCGTGAGGAGTTGGCTTTTATAGTAAGTCATAAATTAAAGCTAAACCTTGTTCCTCCCACCATCGCCAAGGCAAAAATAGCGGTTCAACAAATGATCGTAGGTGGGAAAAAAAACACAACTTCGGGAGTTAAGTTTCCGGAAGATGCCAAATTTTTTTACCATCTGGTGAATCAAATAGATGATAACTCAGGTAATCAACTTTGGCGGCAGGACGGCAGTGTGTATCTGATAGATCACGAATCGACGTTCTCAACAATAAACAATCAGGCGTATACGCTTGAAAATATAGACCTTCTGAGCGTTTTTGATGTGGACCGATGGGCCGCATTTAACAGTATTGGAGGGGGGGAGTGGCGGAAGATTATTGCTCAGTCGGGTTCGACATTGAAGGACGCGGAAATAGACGCTTTTTTACACCGTGTTGCACAAACAAAAATTTCTGTGCAAAAACATATTGATCAAGGAACAGCTTCTTTTGGGAAAAAGCGAAGTCTTATGCAGCGGGTGCTTAATAAAAAGACCGCCTGATGGCGTTTCTACTAAGTTGTGAGGTTTGAGAGTGAAATAAATTTAAAAACCCTCAACACCTCTCTGTGCATATCAAAATACACAAAGAGCCGTTGAGGGCTGTCTTACTTGCAGCTAAAAGCGTCTGTTAGCGAGCGATCGTCTGGGTCTTCACACCCGCTTCCAGCGCGTTCGAACGACCGTAGATGTCTTCGAAACGCTCGATGTCGTCTTCGCCCAGGTAGCTGCCCGATTGCACTTCGATGATTTCCAACGGGAGCTTGCCCGGGGTTTGAGACGATGCACTAATAAATCGGGAGGGTTTCGAGCTGAAAAAGTATTCAGTGCACTATTTGGCAAGGCGGATCAAGGATGACTGAGCCATGAATGATACAAGCGCTGTACTGCACCGTTACACCCCGCATCTACAAGTGGTAGACCAGCGTCGGCTGTTGATCGATTCAGTCGTGTTCTGCCGCCTGAAGCCTGCTGAAGAGCCGCAGGCCAGGCGAAGTCATACCGCTTTTGATGTCGCGGGTCGTCCGTCCATGAGCTGGGACCCGCGCCTGTGGGCTGATCGGGCACCCGCCAATCTCAGCGTCATTCATTCGCTCAGCGGTCAGGTTCTGGCCAGCGACAGTGTGGACGCGGGCTGGCGCGTTTTGTTGGCGGGTGAGGCCGGGCAGGTGCTGGAGGCCTGGGACGCTCGGGGCGTTGTGCGACGTACGGGGTACGATGCGTTGCTCAGGCCCCTCGATGTTTTTGAAGATGAACACTGCGTCGAGCGCTTGCTTTACGGCGGCCCTGATTCGACCGCGCATAACCAGTGCGGTCAGTTGATTCGTCATGATGATCCGGCTGGTACGCGGTTTGATGATGCGTATGGTCTTTCGGGAAATGTGATCAGGCAAACGCGGCGCTTTCTGCACTCGGTCAATGAGCCTGACTGGCCCGAGTCTTTGACCGGGCGCGATGCCTTGCTGGAGCCCGGCGACGGCGCAACCACGTGCTGGCAATACAACCCGTTGAACGAAACAATTCGGCAAACCGACGCGCAGGGCAATGTTCAGTGTCTGGGTTACACCGTTGCAGGGCAGTTGAAAGACAGTCGTTTACAGCTCAACGGTCAGGCCGAACAGGTTCTGGTCAGTGCCATCCAGTATGACGCGCAGCAGCGGGTGGTATCGGAAACGGCTGGCAATGGTGTGATCAGCACGGCGCGGTATGACACTGAAGACGGCCGTTTGCTGGCGTTGAATGCCACGCGTAGTAATGGGCAGTTGTTGCAGGATTTGCGTTACGACTATGACCCGGTCGGTAATGTAATCCGTGTCGATGATCGTGCTCTGCCAGCCATCTCCCAAGGTCAGCGCATCGACTCGGTTTCGACCTATCGATACGACACGCTTTATCAACTGATCGAAGCCTCGGGCAGGGAATGGGCAGTCGTTAATCACGGCCCGGTGCTGCCTGGTTTCCAGAGTCCTGCCGATCCTTCGACGCTGGCTGATTACACGCAGACGTATCGCTACGATGCCGGCGGCAACCTGCAGCAGCTTACCCATACAGGCACGCAGTCCCATTCGCGCACGCTGGTCACCGCACGTTGCAGCAACCGCAGTCTGCCGGTGATCAATGGCCACATACCTGACGAAGCAGAAATTGCTGCTGCCTTCGATGCCAACGGTAATCTGCTCGCACTGCAAGCCGGGCAAGACCTGAGCTGGGACCGACGCAACCAGTTGCAGCACGTGCGCCCCGTTATTCGTGACAACGGCATGGACGACAGCGAACGCTACAGCTACGACGCCAGCGGCCAGCGCCTGCGCAAGGTGCGTACCACGCAGGCCAAAACCATTACCCATACGGCCGATGTACGTTACCTGCCCGGTCTTGAAATCCGTACCGATACGGCCACTGGCGAAACTCTGCACGTTGTTGTGGCCCGGGCCGGGCGCAATAACGTGCGCGTGCTGCATTGGGCGTCTGGCAAGCCCGACGCGCTTGAAAATGATCAGACCCGCTACACCCTGAACGACCACCTGGGGTCCGGCACGCTGGAACTGGATGGGCAGGCGCAGCGTATCAGCCAGGAAAGTTATTACCCGTTCGGCGGCACGTCATGGTGGGCGGGGCGCAATGCGATCGAGGCGAGTTACAAGACCGTGCGTTACTCAGGTAAGGAGCGCGATGCGACAGGGCTTTATTACTACGGGCTGCGGTATTACGCACCGTGGTTGCAGCGCTGGATCAATCCGGACCCGGCGGGGGCAGCATATGATTTGAATATGTTTGGTTTTGCCATGAATTCGCCGGCGCGGTATGAAGATATTAAAGGTGCTGCGCCATACGACGTACTGGGCGAACAAGAAACAATTTTCCAGAAAAAATACGGCTATCAAACGGTCTCTCGAGGGTTTTCAAATTTCAGCGCAGCTCAACAACAGTCCCTAAAAGCGGGAGTGAGTATGGCAGGAGATTTGTTGAGCAGAACGGTGAGGGAGCTTTCAAAGGAACAACCTCGAAGAGGGATTTTAAAGTCTCTCGATGTTACATTTGGTCAGCTTGAAAGCGCTGACAGAACACGTGCAATCGAAGCGCTCAGGACGTCTTTTGGTGAGCAAAAAAAATACTTGGAATCGCTGGTTGATCCATCGGATAACGTAAATTCAACAGGCTACAGAATAGATGTTTTTACCGCTGATCAAACTGATATAGCGGGTGTTGTTTATAAAAAAAGCAGTTATCGACCTGTTAGAACTATTGCTCTGTCGGAATATTCTCTAGAGCGTGAACATGTGTTGGAGGTGGCAAGGGCACTGATTCATGAAAGTAGTCATGCGGTCGCTGATACCGTAGACGTCTATTATAATTTTTCTAAAAGCTTACCTTTTGTAAGCGGAAAGACAGAAATAAAATCTTGGTCAAAAAGTATAAGAGGCGTTTTACGTAAAATTTCCACCGAGGGGTTTGAGGACGTGGATGTTAACTCTGAACATCTGTCTTACCTATTAAATAAATCAATCGGGTACGAGGTCGAGTGGTTAACGATGGGAGAAGAGTTTTTGGAAAATGCTTCTGCAAGAGTTGACGTGCTTTTGTCTAATGCGGACACTTATTCTTCGTTTGTCATGAGTTCTGATCTGCCGGCCAGAGTTTATGAAAAACGCTCAAGATAGTTAAGTGCTTTTTTAGGTCCACCAGGGGGCGTAAAAAAGTCGCCTGTAACGCCAAGTATCCCGTGTGCAGATGAGACGCGACGACGCGCTCTGCGGCGGCGTAAAAGCCCCGACAACATAAGCATTCGAATTGAGTTATCGGGGGCTGACAGATACTCATCCCGGCATGTGAAGAGGTATTAAGCGGGCTTGCCCGGCAACGCTGATCAAGGACGACTGAGCCATGAATGCTACGAGCGCTGTACTGCACCGTTACACCCCGCATCTACAGGTGGTAGACCCGCGTCGGCTGTTGATCGATTCAGTCGTGTTCTGCCGCCTGAAGCCTGCTGAAGAGCCGCGGGCCAGGCACAGTCATACGGCCTTTGATGTCGCGGGTCGTCCGTCGAAGATCTGGGATCCGCGCCTGTGGGCTGAGCGGACACCCGCCAATCTCAGCGTCATTCATTCGCTCAGCGGTCAGGTGCTGGCCAGTGACAGCGTCGATGCTGGCTGGCGAGTGTCGTTAGCGGGGGAGGCCGGGCAGGCGCTGGTGGTCTGGGACGCTCGGTGCGTTGTGCGACGCATCGGCTACGACGCGTTGCTCAGGCCCACCGAGGTTTTTGAAGATGAGCACTGCGTTGAGCGCCTTCTCTATGGCGGCCCTGATTCGACTGATCACAACCAGTGTGGTCAGTTGATTCGTCATGACGATCCGGCAGGTACGCGGCTTGACGATGAGTTCGGTCTTTCCGGAAGTGTGATCAGTCAAACGCGGCGCTTCCTGCAAAACCTCGACGAGCCTGACTGGCCCGAGTCGCTGACCGGGCGTGATGCCTTGCTGGAGCCCGGCGACGGCGCAACCACTCGCTGGCAATACAACCCGGTGAACGAGAGCACTCAGCAGACCGATGCGCAGGGCAATGTTCAGTGTCTGGGTTACACCGTTGCAGGGCAGTTGAAAGACAGTCGTTTACAGCTCAACGGTCAGGCCGAACAGGTTCTGGTCAGTGCCATTCAGTATGACGCGCAGGGGCGGGTGGTATCGGAAACGGCTGGCAATGGTGTGATCAGCACGGCGCTCTATGCCACTCAAGACGGTCGCCTGGGGGAATTGAATGCCACGCGTAGTAATGGGCAGTTGTTGCAGGATTTGCGTTACGACTATGACCCGGTCGGTAATGTAATCCGTGTCGATGATCGTGCTCTGCCAGCCATCTCCAAAGGTCAGCGCATCGACTCGGTTTCGACCTATCGATACGACACGCTTTATCAACTGATCGAAGCCTCGGGCAGGGAATGGGCAGTCGTTAATCACGGCCCGGTGCTGCCTGGTTTCCAGAGTCCTGCCGATCCTTCGACGCTGGCTGATTACACGCAGACGTATCGCTACGATGCCGGCGGCAACTTGCAGCAGCTTACCCATACAGGCACGCAGTCCCATTCGCGCACGCTGGTCACCGCGCATTACAGCAACCGCAGTCTGCCGGTGATCAATGGCCACATACCTGACGAAGCAGAAATTGCTGCTGCCTTTGATGCCAACGGTAATCTGCTCGCACTGCAAGCCGGGCAAGACCTGAGCTGGGACCGACGCAACCAGTTGCAGCACGTGCGCCCCGTTATTCGTGACAACGGCATGGACGACAGCGAACGCTACAGCTACGACGCCAGCGGCCAGCGCCTGCGCAAGGTGCGTACCACGCAAGCCAAAACCATGACCCATACGGCCGATGTGCGTTACCTGCCCGGTCTTGAAATCCGTACCGATACGGCCACTGGCGAAACCCTGCACGTTGTTGTAGCCCAGGCCGGGCGCAATAACGTGCGCGTGCTGCATTGGGCGTCTGGCAAGCCCGACGCGCTTGAAAATGATCAGACTCGCTACACCCTGAACGACCACCTGGGGTCCGGCACGCTGGAACTGGATGGGCAGGCGCAGCGTATCAGCCAGGAAAGTTATTACCCGTTCGGCGGCACGTCATGGTGGGCGGGGCGCAATGCGATTGAGGCGAGTTACAAGACCGTGCGTTACTCAGGCAAGGAGCGCGATGCGACAGGGCTTTATTATTACGGTTTGCGGTATTACGCGCCGTGGTTACAGCGCTGGATCAATCCGGACCCGGCCGGTCTTGAGGACGGGCTTAATCTATACGGTATGTTGAGAAACAACCCGCTCACGTTCATCGACGCGGTGGGAGGAGTCGCTGAAATTCCCAAGCATATTCACTACATCTGGTTGGGCGCTGCTGAACCGCTGATGGAGCACCTGGAAGGGATTAAAAACACTTCTGTGCTGAATCCCGACTATCAGTTGACGCTGCATCTGCATCTGGACCTGCGAAAAGGTGATGAAACGGAAATAGCCTCAGCGCTGCGCGGGCGAAAAAACGTCCATATTTCCGACCTCAGGGAAGAGGAATTTTTCAGAAAATTCCAGAAAACACCGTCATACGAGATTTATAAGGATTTGTATGGGGATGACCCTCGACACTACTCGGCAGCCAGTGACGTGCTTCGCTACAGCTTGATCAACCATTATGGCGGTATTTATTCGGACACGGATGACATGTTCAAGCGCGGTGTCATGGATACCGATTTCATTACCAAGCCCAAGAGGATTTTCACGATGCGCCCGACGGACACACCTTGGAACCGGGATGAAATCGTGATTAACAATAACTCGTTCGCGTCACCTGCCAACAATCCGGTGCTGAGCACTTTGGAAAAGGAGATCGTCGACCGGTACAGCGTTTATCGTGAGACGGGCCTTGGCGAAGTGCTCAGTAGCACCGCCGATGTGAACGACAGGATGAGAATCGTTTCTGCTGTCACGGGGCCCAGGGTGTTCACAGAGGTATTGCTTAAAGAAGGGCGCGGGCTAAGCAAGCTGTTTACAACGATGATCGATCACCATATTAAAGGTAAACCATTAAAAAACCCGAAGCGTTATCAGGCAGAAGCCCAAAAAAGAATGCCACTCTCGAACTTCATAAAAATGGGAGGCAGCCACTCATGGCAATAGCGCCGGTGAGGCCGTATGAGCGACCTGAATATGAGAGCAAGCTGTTACAGGGCAATGATGTTTGGGACTCAAGGTAAAAAGCCCCCGGCAATAATGTGCGCATGACACTGCGCAAAGAATTACCGAGGGCTGTTTCACTTGCAGCTAAAAGCGTCTGTTACCGAGCAATCGTCTGTGTCTTCACACCCGCTTCCAGCGCGTTCGAACGACCGTAGATGTCTTCGAAACGCTCGATGTCGTCTTCGCCCAGGTAGCTGCCCGATTGCACTTCGATGATTTCCAACGGGATCTTGCCTGGGTTGCGCAGGCGATGGACCGAGGCGATCGGGATGTAGGTGGACTGGTTTTCAGTGAGCAGGAACACGTTCTCGTCACAGGTGACCTGCGCAGTACCGGATACCACGATCCAGTGTTCGGCGCGGTGGTGGTGCATCTGCAGCGACAGGCAGGCGCCCGGCTTGACGGAGATACGCTTGACCTGGAAACGACCGCCCATGTCCACCGAATCGTAGGAGCCCCACGGACGGTACACTTCGAGGTGGTTCTGGGTCTCGGTGCGGCCCTGTTCGTTCAGGGTGGCGACCATCTGTTTGACGCCCTGGACCTTGTCCTTGTGGGCAATCATCATCGCGTCCTTGGTTTCGACGACCACGATGTTGTCCAGGCCGATCACCGAGACCAGTTTGCCGTTGCCGTGGATCATGCAGTTGCGGCTGTCCTGGATAACGACGTCGCCCTTGGTGACGTTGCCGTTGGCGTCCTTTGCGTTGACTTCCCACAGCGACGACCAGCAGCCGACATCGCTCCAGCCGGCCGACAGCGGTACAACGCAGGCGCGCTGGGTTTTTTCCATGACTGCGTAGTCGATGGAGTTGTCTGGGCAGCAGGCGAAGGTCGAGGAGTCGATTTCAAGGGCGTCGCCGTCCTGTACGCTGCGCTCGAGGGTCAGCAGGCAGGTGTCGTAGATGTCCGGATCGTGCTTTTTCAGTTCTTCGAGGAAGCGGCTGGCGCGGAACAGGAACATGCCGCTGTTCCAGTAGTAACCACCGGCTTCGACGAATTCCTTGGCGCGTTTTTCGTCAGGTTTTTCGACGAACTGCGACACGCGGCTGACGCCTTCGGGCAGCAGGGCATCGGCGGTGGACTTGATGTAGCCGTAGCCGGTTTCCGGCTTGTTGGCCGGTACGCCGAACAGCACCATTTCGCCGCGTTCTGCGGCGACGGTTGCCAGTGCCAGTGCGCGTTGCAGGGCTTTCTGGTCTTCGATGACGTGGTCGGCTGGCAGCACCAGCATCAGGCCGTCATTGCCTTCGTTGACCAGCTTCATGGCGGTCAGTGCAACGGCGGGTGCCGTGTTGCGGCCGAACGGTTCCATGAGGATCGCCTGGGTTTCCAGGTTCAGCGCACCGAGTTGCTCGTTGACGATGAAACGGTGGTCCTTGTTGCAGACCACGATAGGCTCCTGCATGCCCTCGAACACCAGACGCTCCAGGGTTTGCTGGAACAGGGTGTGCTCGCCGGTCAACGCCAGGAACTGTTTAGGGAATTGTTTACGCGAAAGCGGCCAGAGTCGTGAACCACTACCGCCTGACAAGATAACTGGAATCATTTTGTTTCTCCAAAAGCATTCAATTAGGGCCGTACGAGGTGTCTGTCGTTTCTGTCTTGTTCTTGTTCCGCGCTGGCCGGTTCAGTGCTGATGCCCTGAACCGACCGGCATAATCCGTTTAGCGGGTAGCGACCGGTGGCTTGACCCACACTGGCGAGAGGCTGCTGCCACTGCCGGTGATGTAGAGCACAGCGGCTTCGCCACGCTCCAGTGCCACAGGTTTCACATCGGTGACTTTCTTGTCGCCGTCGTACAGCGCCAGGCTGACCTTGACCGGGTTGATTTCACGCTCGCCGGTGCCTTTGGCCGCTACAGCCTTGACCACGTCGGTCTTGCCATCAGCGGTTTTCAGGGTCAGGGACTTGTCGCTCAGGTTCTGCACACGAACCAGGGATTTCTGCTTGTTCTTGAACGGTGGCTCTTCGACCAGCTGTGGCTTGCCGCTGGCGTTGTTGACGATGGTGTAGTAGTGATCACCCGCCAGTTTCACCGGCAGGCTCTGGCTGCCCAGCTTGGCGGTGTAGTCGCCCTGCGGCATGAAGCTGAACGCAGTGCTGCCCAGTGGCGCCACTTCGTTGAGGTTGGTGTTGCCAACGGCTGCGCTGATTTCGGCGTTGCTGGCGTTGTAGACACGCACGAAGGTCGAGCCTTTCGGTGCGGTCGGGCCGTACAGGGCGGAGTCACCGGCGAAAGCCTGCAGGGACATCAGGCCCAGACCTGCGGCCATTGCGCAGGTTTTGAACAGGCGTTTTGCGGCCGAACGGTTGGCAGTAGTGTTGAAAGTCATGAGTCAGTCCTCTCAGTTTTGCGCCCGGTTGGGCGACTCGGATTGTTTGGCGTTGAGCGCCACGTTTTCTTGGGTGTCACGCGATTTCTTCAGCTCGGCGATCCACTTCGGATCGAACTCGCCAAGATCGTTGTGTGCCGGCAGGTAGCGCTCCGGGAATTCCCAGATCACCACTTGCGGCGGGGTGTTCTTGAAGGCATCGGTCTGCAGGTACTTGAGCATCGGCAGGATCGGGCCATTGCCGTCTTCGGCGTAGTTGACGACATCGCTGCGCAGCGCTTCTTTCAACGCGCCGACGAAGTTCCAGTTAGGGTTGGCGCTGTAGCTGGTGCCCACCAGACCCACCGGGATGTCGCTGTCTGCGAACAGTGCGTCACCGCCTGCCGCTTCGCCTGCTACCGGATCGGTACTGCGTTTCTGCAACTCGTCCGGCTTGGGCAGCATGTTGCTGAACAGCGGATCGAGCGGCAGGAATGTAGTCAGGTCACCCTTGTAGGCTTCGGTTCCCTTGGCTTGTGTGACGAACTGCTCAGGTTCGCCTTCCAGTGGTGTTTTCTGGGCAATCGCGGCGCTCAGTTGCTGCGCGGCGACTTCGGCACCCATTGGCGTCCAGTGGGTGTCGGTGCGCAGGAAAACCTGGCCCTGTTGCTTGGCAGCCTGCAGCGGCGCCAGCAGGTCCGGGGCAAAGATCCCGGCCTTGGCGACCTGAGCGTGGAACTGCTGATACAGGTCGGTGTGCAGGCTGGCAGGCTTGCTGTCACCGATGTGTTCCGGGTACAGACGGGTCTTCGCCGGAACGATCGCCAGGACCAGTTTTGTGCCCTGTTTTTCCAGCGCGTCACGCACACCCTGAATGATCGCCAGGTTGTCGGCTTCGTTTTGCTCGCCGTTGGCAACCGCGTCGAATTCTTCGTCGGTGTACAGCCACTGGTCCTTGCCGAGCACGACGCCCGGACGACCTTCGTTGAACAGTTTGAAATCCAGCGCCGCCCAGAGGTTGGTGCCCAGACGCTTGATCGGGAACTCATCGTCGTAATGAGTTTCCGCCGCCTTGGTCCACTTGCCGTTGAGCACAGTGGTTTCCGCCGACGTCGAGAAGGTGCTGAAACTGCGCAGCGACCAGATCCCGAGGACCAGCAGAATGCCCAGAAAGAGGGCGATATAGAGGATTCGTAATGAACGCGTCATGTCAGGCTCCTCAGAACTGGAAGTAAAGGAACGGCGAGAAGCTTTGCGCCGAGAGTTTGAGAATCGAAGCCACGAACAACAGCAGGATCAGTGCGCGCATGGCGTAACGTGGCCAGTCGGCTTCCCAATAGGCCGGTTGCACCTGAGCTTCGCTGCCCACGGTGTAGCCAGGCATGTGCAGGCTGCCGGGTGCGTCGCCAGGAACGGCCTTGATGGTGCCCGGTTGAGCGGTCGCAGGACCGTCGGCCTTGGTGCTCTTGCCGGTGTCTTTTTCGCGATTCTGGTAGAAGTCGCGCAGACCGAAGAACGCCAGCGTCAGGTAAGCCACCACCAGTGTTGCCACTTGCAGACCGGTCAGGCTGGCGCGGTTGAGTTCCGAAAGCTGCCACTCGCCGAAGCTGAACATGGCGCCGTACATACGACCGGCGACATGCAGGTTTTCAGCGCGGAAGATCACCCAGCCGATGATCACCAGGAGGAAGGTCAGTGCCCAGCGGATCGGGTTGAAGCTGTAGGGTTTGGTGTTGATACCGACCGCTTTTTCGATCGCCAGCCACATGCCGTGCCAGGCACCCCAGATGATGTAAGTGACGTTGGCACCGTGCCACAGACCGCCGAGCAGCATGGTCAGGAACAGGTTGCGGTAGGTCGCGACCTTGCCGCCACGGTTGCCGCCCAGGGTGATGTAAAGATAGTCACGCAGCCAGGTGGACAGGCTGATGTGCCAGCGACGCCAGAACTCGGTAATCGACTGGCTGATATAGGGCTGTTTGAAGTTTTCCATGAAGCGGAAACCCATCATCAGACCCAGACCGATGGCCATGTCGCTGTAACCGGAGAAGTCGAAGTACAGCTGCGCGGTGTAGGCCAGCGCACCCAGCCAGGCGTCGCCGGTGGTCGGGTTCTGCAGAGCGAAGCAGTGGTCGGCGACCACGGCCAGGGTGTCGGCGATGAACACTTTCTTGATGAAGCCCTGCATGAAGCGCGTGGCACCTTCAGAGAACTTGTCCAGCGTGTGGGTACGGTTGTTGAACTGGTCGGCCAGATCACGGAAACGCAGCACGGGGCCGGCGATCAGGTGCGGGAAGATCGCGACGAATGCAGCGAAGTCGATCAGGTTGCGCGTGGCCGGGGTGTCGCCGCGATAAACGTCGATGATGTAGCTGATGGACTCGAAGACATAGAACGAGATACCGATCGGCAACAGCACGTGAGTCAGGATGAACGGTTCCAGACCCATCGAGGTCATGGCTGCGTTGATGCTGTCCACGCCGAAGTTGGCGTATTTGAAGTAGCCCAGAATGCACAGGTCTACAATCACGCCAAGCAGCAACCACTTCTGTGCCGGCTTGGTCCGCACACCTGCTGCGCCCACCTTGAGACCGATCCAGTAGTTCCAGACGGTCACGCCGATGAACAGCGCCAGAAAGTCCACTCGCCACCAGGCGTAGAAGATATAGCTGGCAATCAGCAGCAGCAGATTGCGATAGCGTTGCCCGCTCAGATAGTACAGGCCGAGGAAGATCGGCATGAACAGGAACAGGAACACGTTGGATGAGAAAACCATCCTTATCTCTCCGTTTGTCCAACATTCAAGGGCTCAAAGCCCCCCCAAACCCCCCGTTGAAATTGGGGGGTAAAACACGTCGCGTTACGACTTGTCGGTGAAGCAGCTCAGGCGAGGTCCGGTCTTACGGATTTAGCGCCTGGGCGTGCCTCTTCGCGAGCAAGCTCGCTCCCACAAAGAACTCTGTGAATCACGAACCGTCGTTATCGCCCTTGTCGCCTTTCTCGTGCGAGGGGTCGTAGACCTTGGTCAGGTCACCGCCCAGGCGGAACGTCTTGAACGGCTGCTTTTCGTGTTTCTCTTCCAGCACATCCGGGCTGCAGGTGTAGAGCGAGCAGTACGGTTCGAGCCAGGCGAATTTCGGATCTTTCTTCAGGTCCGTCATGTCCTGTTTCTCGCCGTTGTGTTCAGCGAAAATCGAAGGGTCTTTGACGCCGGCCAGAACCCGGTCACCCAGACGCTTCAGGGCACCATTGTTTTCCGGACGCAGGTCCACGCCGTTGGCCTGGGCGAAGCTGGCAATCATCGCGAGCGGTGGCAATGCGTAGTTGTGATACGACAGTGCACGCTGACGACGCTTCATCTCGTTGGGCAGGAAACCGTCCTTGTCCACCTGATTGGCAGCGACCTTGTATTCCTTCACGGCCCAGTCGAACAGGTCCTGACGATTGGTGGCGACAGCGGTTGCCATCACTGACCAGGCAGCCCAGTACGAGTGGTTGTTGATTTTTTCCAGCGGCAGATTGCTCCAGTCGCTGACCACCTGATCGGCCAGTTTGCTGAACCAGGTCTCGATGATCTTGGCGTCCTGCTGACGGTTGGCCAGCGGGTGCGACTCGGAGAACTTCAGACGCAGGTAGGCGGAGGACATGCTGCCCAGTGCCCATTTGCGCATGGATTTACCGGTGTGGTTGAACTCGCGCGACTCCAGCGCATCGGCCTTGGCCCAGGTGGTCATCATGTTCAGCGCGCAATCGAGTTGTTCCGGACGACCGTCGCGCATGTACTGCATCACGACTTTGCTGACGCCACGCTCAAGGGTGGTGATGTCCTTGGTCGCATCGCGGAACGCTTCTTCGGATACCGCATTGAGCGTTGCACGTGCCTTGTCCGAACCCTCGTACTTGCTGCGGAAGACCAGCTTGTCGGTGTAGGGCTTTGGAATGGCTTCACAGCTGAAGTTGTGATCGCCAGTCTTCATTTTTTCGATCGGGGCGTCATAGCCCTTGGGTGGAACCAGTGCGGCGGACGCGCCCGTGGCCCAGGCCATCGATGACAGGATTGCCATCGACAGCAGGGTAGGGCGTATCAGTTTAGGAGTCTGCATAAGTCACCTCATAGTCCGGCTTGAGCGGTGTGTGTCGCAGCGCTCGGGAACACGTTGCGTTTGCATACTTTGGCTTCGACTTTTTGTGGTGCCGTGCCTGCTTCCGGTCCCTGGATTTCCAGCGCCAGCAGTTGCTGGTTGGCCCAATCCTCATCCTCGCGCAATTCAAAGGCGAAGCGTCCATCGGTGTCTGACGTTTCCGGTTTCTCGATTTTCAGATCCTCGTGGCGACCGTTCATGTACCAGAGCCTGGCCTGAAGGACTTTCACCGAGGTGTCGTCAAACTTGATGTCGATCTGATTGCTGCCGTTGCGAATGTCCTTGATGCCATTCTTGCCGTTGACCAACACTTCGTTGGTGCCCGGCTTGAGGGTGGTGCTGGCGCTCATGACGGCAGGCTTGCCTTCACAGCCGTTGTCCAGCAGCGACATCATCTGGCGATAGATGGTCTCCTGATCCAGGCGATACAGCGGCGAGAATTCCCAGATGAGAATTTTCGGCGGACGCTTCTGGAAGTCTTCGCTGCCCAGGTACTGCAGCATCGAACCTTCCAGGCCACCACCAGGGAACGCCACGTTCAACACGTCAGCGCCCATGTATTCCTGCAGGAAGCCAGCGAAGTTGTAGTTCTTGCCGCTGTGGCTGGTACCGACCAGGGTGATTTCCGGGTTACCGGAATCGCCGAACAGGTCGCCGTCGCCCGCCTCACCCTTGGGCTCGGTGGTGAACTGGTCCATGTACTGGATCGCGTAGCTGGTGCCGCACAATTGACCCGCCATATTGTGCAAAGTGCCTGTCTTGCCCATGCGTCCGGAAATATGGCTTTCGAACTCACGCTTGGGGATGTCGCTGTAACCCGGAACTTTCTTCACGGTTTCGGCAACGATCTTCGCCGTACGCTGCGCGCCATACGGCGTCCAGTGCTGGTCACCGCGGAAGTAGAAATCATGCGCCTGCTGCTCGTTGGTCAACGGCGACAGGTCAGGGACCCAGTAGCCCATCTTGCTGAAGCGACCGAGCATGGCCTGATAGTTTTTCAGCGCCTTGTCGTAGTCGAACTTGTCGCGTTCGGCCGGGAACAGCTTGTTGCGATCCACCAGACCACGGGTCGGCTGATACACCACGACCAGCTCGACGCCTTTGCTCTTGAACGCATCGTGCAGTTCTTTCATGCGGCGATAGCCGGCAGGCGTGGTGTCGAACTCGGTGCGCAGGTCTTCCTGAGTCCGGAACAGCCAGTCGCCCTGCGCCTGGACCAGCGTGGTGAAGTTCTGCTGATAGCGCGTGGTGTAGTTTTTCGCGTCATGCGCGGCCGGGCACAGCGAGCAGCAAGGCTCGGCCTTGAACGTCGGTGCTTGCGAGTCGTCTGCCCGAGCGACACCCGCGGCGGCCATCAAGGCGGCGGTGAGGCTGGACAGGCTCAACAGCTTGATCAGATGTGCGTGCATAACAATACCCTTCCTCATTCCCGCAGCTCGGTCTGGCTTTCGACGGGGTCGATCAATACGGCTTTCTTCTGGCGTACCAGCAGGTCGAGGATTTCGTCCTGGCGCTCACCGAGGACGCCGTTGAGGCTGATGCCGACTTCTTTGGTAGGCATCAGCATCGAGACGCGATACAGCTCGACACTCAGTGGCGAGTCGATGGACAGCGGGCCGGAGCCGTTGCTGGACAGTTCGCCGCCGACCATGATCAGCGAGACCTGAGCGTCGAACGGATCGAGCTCGATGTCGCGGTCGGTGTCGCTCAGGTCCTTGATGTGGCCGTAAACGCCCATCAGGCCGTTGCCCATGGCGACGTTCTCGTACAGCTTGATGTTCACACTGTTACGCACGCGGATACCGTGGCGGCGGTTGGCGATCACGCGATTGCCCCACAGCAGGTTGTTGCCGCTTTCGTACAGGGTGATGCCGTCGGTGTGGTTCTGGTAAATCTCGTTGTAGGCGACGATGTTGCCGACGCTGTTACGGTCCAGAACCACGCCGGACAATTTGTTGTTGTGGCTCTTGTTGCGGAAGATGAAGCTGTTGTCCACTTCCCGGGAAATGATGATCCCGTGCTTCTTCTTGGTCCCGTAAACGTCGTTTTCGGCGATGATCAGACCGTGCGAACGGTCGTGCGGGTCAATGCCGTAAATGATGTTGTCGCGGTAGGTGTTGCCCTTGACCACGAAGTCGCGGGTTTCATAGCAGTAGAAGCCGTACCACATGTCCGAGAACTCTGAATCGATGATCCAGCCCGTCGGTTCGGGACGCTTGAGCACCTTCGCGGTGTTGGGCGTGTACTGGGAAATACTGATGCCGTAGGACTTGCTCTGGTCGTAGCCCAGGCTCGCCATTTTGGTATTGGCGATCCAGGTTTCCGAGCCACCCCAGGTCAGCAGGAAAGGGCGAAACTCGTCAGGCTTGCGATAGGTCGCCAGGCCGTTGCGGGTTTCACTCCAGGCGTTGACCTGAGTGTGAGTGATCAGCATCTTGCCTTCACTGACGATGAACGAGCCCTTTTCCTGAGACAGACGCAATTCCTTGGTCTTGCTGTCGATCTCGAAGGTCCCGGTTTCCTTGATCAGGATCGGCAGGCGCGCCACGTAGACACCTGGCGAGACTTCATTGAGGAACTGCTTGGGCACCTTCCTGGCCAGGTCCTGCAGGTTCACGTAGCCGTCGGAAATCATGATCGCCTGCGGGATACCGCGCTGACGGTTCACCCATTCGGCCATCTTGTTGTCACCGCCGATGAATTCCTTCAGGCCGGTTTCTTCCATCATCCGCGAAACAGTGACCTTGCCCGGCTTGTTGCGCACGATCTTTTTCAAGGCGGCTTCGGCGGTGTAGCCCTTGAGATCGGGCAGCACCGGCTTGGCCATTTCCAGCGGCTCGGTCGGCGGGCTGGTGATGGTGTAGGTCTTGGCCTGGTGCAACTCCTTGACCACCGCCTTCTGTGTGTCGGGTACGACAGGCGCGTTGGCCAGCGCCACACCGCTGGCCATCAGCAGGGCGCTGGTCAGCAGTGCGCTTTCGAGCAGGGCGTGCGGCCAGTGCCGGCTACGCCCGTTGCTTGTATGACTGTTCATCTCTGGCACTCCTTTGGCGGTTCGCATCAGAAGCGCCAGATGACGTCGACAACAGCGCGGTGCATGTAGCTGTCCACGTTGCTCTGATACGCGTCGCCTGGCTTGAAGACACCTGCGCGCAGGCGCACCAGTGCCGAAGGTTCATCGAACGACTGGCTTAACGAGGCTGGCAGCAGGCCTTGCTTGAAGTACTTGGTCACGACCAGGTCCATTTCCTGACCCAGGTCCTTGCTGCCGTCTTCCAGTGGCAGCGAGCTGAACGTACCGTTCTGGTTGTCGCTCACCGCGTTGATGCCCGAGCCGCCGATACCGGTGTTGCCGTCCACGCGACGGAACTTGTGGTAGATCAGCGACGCGTCGTATTCCTCGTTCATCTGCCAGGAGGCGAACAGCGAGCCGGTTTCCACGTTGGCCATTTCGCCCTGGAAGGCTTCACCGAAGCGATGGATGCGCGAGCGTGTACCGGTCCAGTTGGAGCGGTTACTTTCCAGACCGTTCTGGACGTAGTCCTTGCTGGCGCGCGAGTAGGCGGCGCCGACTTGCCATTGCGGGTCCAGGCGCAGGCGCAGGCCCAGGTCGGTGGCCCAGCCATTCATGTCACGGCTGTTCTTTTCGCCGGCAATGAACTGGTCGTTGGGAGCGGAAGTCACGCCGATTTCGTCGCGCGTTCCGTTCAGCCAGGTCAGGCTGCCCCAGTAGTTGAGCTGATTGGTGTTGCTGCGATAGTTGTAGGCATCGCTGTCAGCCTGCAGGCCGACCCAGGTCAGATCGCCATTGGAGGTCTTGTCCAGATCATCTACCACCTGGCCCTGAGACTTGAGCTTGCCGTCGTCAGCGCTGTGGTGAGCGCGGATACCGGCCCAGTTGCCCGGTGTCCACTGATAGCTGACCGAGCCGAACAGGTGCTTGCGATCTTCGTCGTCAGGTGCCAGTTCGGTCAGGTCGGTGCGGTATTCGCTGAAACGCTGGGCAGCACCCAGTTCAGCGCGCAGCAGTGTGGTATCGAACGACCAGTTGATGGCCTCGATGTTGGTATCGTGCCATTGACCGTCGTCGTTGCGCAGACGCTGACGACCGACTTTCAGGATCTCGCCGGGGTAGGGCGTGAAACCGCTGTAGCCGATCCAGAATTCACGCAGTGCCGCGTAGGTCTTGTCGGCTTCGCGCTCGCTGGCAGTGCCACGCGAGGTCTGCGTGCCGCTGCCGTCGCTGTTGCTCTGCTCCAGCGGGTCGGTCTGAATGATGTCGGTGGCGGTGACCACCTGGCCCATTGCGTAACCGCTCCAGTCGCCGCGCTCGCCATAGACCCAGGGACGCAGGTCCAGGCCCACACCGTTGACGTCGCCGCCCGAACGGGTGCCCAGATCGCGATCATCCTCGGCCTGCGCCGTGGCTTTGATTTCGATACCGAAATTTTGCGGTTGTTCGGTCAGCGCTGCCAGCGTCGGGCAGGCCCACAACAGGGTGAAGCCAAGGCCCATGCCGGCGGCCATCAGGGGATTCAACTTCATAATGCTTCCTCACCGTCTTTTTCTTCTTGCAGGGCCTGCAATGCCATCGCGTTCTGAGTGGCGTTAGCGCCCCGGACTTTTTGCTCGCGTGCCAACAGGTCTTTGGCGGTGGCGAGCTTTTCAGGCGGCAGTTGTGTGTTGAGGGCCTCGGCAAGCTCGGTCGCTTGCGGGGTCTGACTGGCCAGCGCCAGTTGCGCGAACACCCAGGCGTTGACCGGGTCGGGCATAGTGCCCTTGCCCTGCGAGAACAGCTGCGCAAGGGCGAAGTCGGCGCTGTTCTGGCCACCACGGGCGGCGGTCAGCAGCTCGTCCACGGCTTTTTGCGAGTAGACCTGACCCAGGTAGCCGCGACGGTAGATCTGACCCAGGTAGTAATGGGCCGAGATTTCCGTTGCGGTGGCTTTCTTCAGGTGCTCCTCGGCCTTGACGGCATCGGGCGTGACCCATTTGCCCTCGTAGTACAGGCGTCCAAGCAGCAGCTCGGCGCGAGGCTGGTCCGCCGCACGGCCGTTGTTCAGGTATTCCATCATCTTGTTGACGTCGCCCAGTTCGGGGAAGTCGTAAAGCAGTTTGGCCAGCGTGACCCATGAGATCGGGTAGCCCGGCGCAACGCTTTCCAGCAATTGCTGAGCGGTCTTTTCGTCCGGTGTACCGATGGTGGAGTCACCCAGTACGCGCGCGACGCTGTCCACTCGTTGGGCATTGACGCGGCCAGCGGCGTATTCGCTCTTGAGCTTTTCGATCAAGGCCGTGCGTTGCTCGGCCTGGCCGCGTGTCTGGTAGACAGTGGCCAGTTCGACGTAGCAGATATCCGTGGCCGACAGCGCCTGTTTACAGATGCTCTCGACCTCATCGAGGTGTTGAGCATAAGTGCCTTGGGTGCGATACAGCAGCACCTGAGCCAGACCTGCTTCCGGATAACCGGCGGCGCGCCACTCGCTGATCTTCTGCTGCGCATTCACTTCAGGGAAGGTGTGCGGGTATTGCAGATACAGCATCGCCAGCGGGATCAGCGTGCCGGATTCGCCATTGGCGAAGGCCTTTTTCAGCAGGCCTTCGGCTTCGCGGTGTTCTGCTTCGGTAGCGTCGGGCTTGGCCGCCAGCAGACGGCCCAGGCGCGATTGCGCACGAGGCGACGTCTCTGCTGCAGCGCGGTAGGTCGCTTCGGCCTGCTTGAGCTGAGCCGGGTCGCGAGTCGCGACCTGAATATCAGCCAGGCCGACCTGCGCGTCGCTATAGCCCAGGTCCGCCAGCTGCCGATAGTTCTGCTCCGCCAATGCCGTGTCGCCGTTTTTCAGGGCTTCATTGGCAAGGCGTTGATCAGGCAGGCCGGCACAGCCGCTCAGGCCGAGCGCGACGGCGAGGCTCAATAGCGTGGGGGTCGACAGGCGTCGTAGTGGGCTGTTCATGGTTACAGACCCGCAGCCATGGCTTTATCGATCAGCCAGTTCACGGACGGGCCGCGATCGCTGACCACTTCGACAGGGCGACCGGCAAGCGAGCTGCTCAGGCTTTCGTCAGGCTTGATCTGCACGCGGATGTCGGTGGACAGGTCGGCGTCGCTCAGGTTGGTGCTGCTGACGATCTGACCGGTGCGCAGTTTGTCTTCGCCAGCGATCTGGAAGCTGACACGGGTGCCTGGCTTGACGTCGTTGAACTGGCGATAGGTGAAGCGTGCTTCAACCGTGGCTGGCGCGTTGCGTGGCACCAGTTGGAAGATCACCTGACCCTTGGACGCGAACTGACCGTCGGCCACCAACTGGCGAGCCACGACGCAATCGCACGGGCTGGTCATGGTGCCGCTCATCTGCTTGCCATACAGCTCTTCGATCTTGGCTGGCTGCAGGTCTTCACCGGTCAGGCTGCCCTTGAGCATTTCCAGCATGCTGGTGTTGAAGGAGGCCAGTGGGGCGCCTTTGGCAGCTTCGCCGTTCTGGGCGACCAGGCTTTGCACGGTACCTTCACGCGGCATGGTCACGTCCATGCTTGGAATGGTGACCAGGCCGGCCGATGCGTGGCTGACGAAGTACAGGCCGTAGATCGTCTTGAAGATGAAGCCGAAAGCGGCCAGACCGACAATGAACACGCCCAGGCTGAACGTTACGGCGCGCAGACGACCCATGGCGCTCATGCCGCCGTCCTTGCCCTTGACCTTGCGTGCCTTGGTGAAGTTGTCGCGCTGCAGCGTGGCCAGCACTTCGCCCAGGGTCACGACTTCGCCGGACAGGTGCGAGGTGATCAGGTGGCGCAGGGTAGCGATGTCCTGAGGTTCGAGGTTCTGGAACTGGCAACCGATGCGGTTGCTGGCGTTGTCGATCGAGCGCACTTGCAGGTCGACGTCCATGGCCAGGCCAAGGTTGTCGATGATGAATTGCAGGCGTCCCTTGACGATCTGACCTTCGCTGAATTTCTGCCCGGACGGAGCAACGAAGCTCAGGCCACCGGCCGACAGGTCTTCGACACGTACCAGTGGCGCGTTGGGCTGATCATTCAGCAGGCGCAGCTTGGCAGGGATCTTGATCCGCGCGTGTTGGCGCTGGGCTTCGGATTCATGTACGACGTTCGCATTCACGGCTGTATTCATGGCTATTTTTCCTACTTAAGCAATTAATCCGTTGGCCCGGTCAAACCATCGTCAACAGCACAGCGACGAAGATGGTGCCAGCCGAGAAAGTCATGGTTCGGGACGACCACGTGTTGAACCAGCCCTGAAAGCTGGCCATGTCGCGGCTTAGTTTGGTGTCCTGGCGAGTCCAGGACTGGCGGTCCAGGCGGAAGAAGACATAGATCTTCATCAGCGCGCCGACGATCTGGTTGTAATAGAGAATGATCGGGTAGGCAGGCCCGATCCTGTGTCCCGACAGGGACAGCAGCAGGGTGAGGATCAGGCGGGTCATGCCGATCCACAGCAGATACATCAGCAGGAACGCGCCGCCATACTTGAAGCTGGCGATCAGGGCGACGGTCAGACCGAGAATGGAGGTCCACATCGACACACGCTGGTCGAACAGCACGATGCTGGTGAAGATCCCCAAGCGGCGTACGCCCAGACCCAGTGCACGCGAGTTCTGACGCAGGTTGTTGCCGTACCAGCGATACATCAGCTTGCGGCTGGCTTTCAGGAAGCTCTTCTCGGGCGGGTGTTCCACGGTATTGATCGCTGCGTCCGGCACGTAGAACGTGTCGTAACCCAGGCGCATCAGGCTGAACCAGCTGGACTTGTCGTCGCCGGTCAGGAAGCGGAAGGTGCCCAGACGCCAGTGATTGAGCGAGTCGCTTTCCACGTCGGCAATGAACTCGGGGTCGGTTACCACGGTTGCGCGGAATACCGACATGCGACCGGTCATGGTCAACACGCGTTTGGACAGGGCCATCGAGCACATGTTGATGTGACGCTGAGCAAAACGCAGCTTGTGCCACTCGCTCATGATGTAGCCGCCACGCACTTCACAGAACTCGTTGGTGGTCAGGCCGCCGACATTGTCGAACAGCTGGAACCACGGCACGGTCTTGGCGACCACACCTTCGTTGAGCACGGTGTCGCCGTCGATCACCGCAACCACCGCGCGGCTGTCGGGCAAGTGACGCGAGATGGCACGGAAGCCATAGGCCAGACCATCGCGCTTGCCGGTGCCCGGAATGCGTACGAAGTCCAGCTTGACGCGCTCTGGCGGATTGAACTTGGCCCACATGCTCTTGACCAGCAGCTCATCGGACATTTCCACCAGCGAGCAGACGATCGTCGTCGGCAGGCCGCAGTCGATGGCTTCGCGGATAACCGAGTTGTAGACCTGTGCGGTGGTCAGCGCGTCGATACGGAAGCTGGTGACCATCAGAAACACATGGGACGGGTCTGCTGCACTGCCCAGCTTGCGAACCTTGCGGCGCAAGTGCGGGTAGACGATGTACAGGAAAATCATCCCGCGCACGAAGTGCGTGATCCCCATCGAGTAGCGCCAGATACCAACGGCGCCAATCAGGAATATAAAGTTCTTCGACTGTGAGTCGAAGATACTGGTAGGCAATGCCGCGGCAAGGCCCATGAGTAAACTTAAATAGAACAGCCAACCTGCGGCCTGTAACAGGCCGTGCTTGAGCCTCTGCATAATCGTATCCCTAAGTCAGTTGCGAGCCTCAAGCCCCAGGCTGCAAGCACATTGCTTGAGCCTGTGGCCTGGAGCCTGGCGCTTGTGGCTTGCGGCTGATTTACCAGCAGATACCTTCGGCACGACCGTCTTCGCTGGTGGCGTTGGCCATGAAGCCCACCAGATCGATGACGCGCTTGCCTTCAGGGGTCTTGTTGGCGAGGGCGCGGAAACGCTCATCGCGGTTGCCGAGGATGATGACGTCGGAGTCATTGATGACCTGGTCGAAGTCCGAGTTCAGCAGCGAGGAAACGTGCGGAATCTTGGATTCGATGTAGTCCTTGTTGGCACCGTGAACGCGTGCATATTCAACGTTGCTGTCGAAGATGCTCAGGTCGAAGCCCTTGCCGATGAGCATTTCGGCCAGCTCTACCAGCGGGCTTTCACGCAGATCGTCAGTGCCGGCCTTGAAGCTCAGACCCAGCAGTGCAACCTTGCGGGTGTCGTAGCTGGCAACCATGTCGAAAGCGTTCTGCACTTGCGAAGTGTTACTGCGCATCAGCGAGTTGAGCAGGGGAGCTTCAACGTCCAGGCTGCTGGCGCGGTAGGTCAGGGCGCGAACGTCTTTCGGCAGGCAGGAGCCGCCGAATGCGAAGCCAGGGCGCATGTAGTACTGGGACAGGTTCAGCGCCTTGTCCTGGCAGACCACGTCCATCACTTCACGGCCATCGACGCCGACGGCCTTGGCAATGTTGCCGATTTCGTTGGCGAAAGTAACCTTGGTGGCGTGCCACACGTTGCAGGTGTACTTGATCATCTCGGCAACGGCGATGTCCTTGCGGATGATCGGTGCATCGAGTTCTTCGTACAGCGATTGCAGAACGTCGCCCGAGGCTTTGTCGAACTCGCCGATGACGGTCATTGGCGGCAGGTCGTAGTCCTTGATCGCAGTACTTTCGCGCAGGAACTCAGGGTTGACGGCGACACCGAAGTCAACGCCGGCTTTCTTGCCGGAGCAGTCTTCCAGAATCGGGATAACAACGTTGGCAACAGTGCCCGGCAGGACGGTACTGCGAACCACGATAGTGTGGCGGGTGGCTTTGTCACGCAGGACATAACCGATTTCGCGGCACACCGATTCAATGTAATCCAGTTCCAGATCGCCGTTCTTCTTGCTCGGCGTACCGACGCAGATCATCGACAGATCAGTGGCGCGAATGGCTTCGGCGAAGTCTGTAGTGCCGCGCAGTTTTCCGGTACTGATACCTTTCTGCAACAGCTCTTCCAGACCCGGTTCAACGATAGGTGACTTGCCGTTGTTGATCAGGTCGATCTTGGTGCTGGAAATATCCACACCCACTACTTCGTGACCGCGGGCAGACAGGCAACCGGCACAGACTGCACCGACATAACCCAAACCAAATATGCTGATACGCATCGTATTCTCCTCGATTTTTCACGCCATAGATTGGCTGGATATTAATTTTGGCCAGCAGATGTCACGCGCTATCCCTTACGGCTAACAACGCCGTAGAACTAACGCAGGCATATTTAATGAGTGAGTGCCCAAAACAAGTAAGGCGAACTCAAATGACACTATGTGCAAGCGGCAAGTAACCTGTCCTTTCGGTCAGGGCCCTGCTCTCCTTGGATGCAGTAAACCACTCCTGTTCGACGATTGACGGCGGACCTCGTTAAGCCTGCCTCTGGCGCTAGCCAGGGCCGTCCTGTTCGAATCCTGCGCGTCGCACCGGGCCGGTGCTTCGCCTGTCTACAACATCAACTAGTGATGTGAGTTTAGTTCTGGTACCTGACACCAGGGTCACGTGGACCTGGCTTCCTTGTCGGTAACTTCCCGTTCTTCAAGGCGACCTGTAAGTGATCTCTTACACGTCAGCCCAGAATTGTTACGGGATGTAGGAGCGTACGAATTCGCATTTAGTTCCTGGCCACTCGTCCTGATTTGCAGATTTTGGTGTATCCGTCTTGTGACATGAGCGGTATCGCGATGATGGCTTTTTTCTTAAAAGCCTCGACTTGCAAGGGGTGTAGCGGGGTGAGTACGAAAGTGCCACTACTGCAAAAAGCTGAAATGCCACTACTTAAAAAAATGGATTTTTTTTTAAGAAAAAAACGCACGTGAGTTAACAGTCGAAAACTTGACGTTTGGTTGGCGTCATGATGTTGTCATTCGGTGTTGGATCGTAGGACAGGTCGTGTAACAGCGCTCCGTTACACGACGGTTACAGCAGCTAGTCTTCTGCGACGTTGCGCAAAAACACCAACTTGTCGGGGGTCGACTGTTCGCGGTTGTAACGGTAGCCCTGTACATCGAACGCTTGTAATGCCTGGGGATCGTTGATGCGCTCTTCTATAACGAAGCGGCTCATCATGCCGCGGGCCTTTTTCGCATAGAAGCTGATGATCTTGTACTGGCCGTTCTTGAAGTCCTTGAACTCGGTGTCGATGATCCTCGCCTTGAGCGACGAACGTTTGACGGCAGAGAAGTATTCGGTCGAGGCAAGGTTGAGCAGCAGGTCGTCGCCCTGGTCTGCCAGCGCTTCATTGAGCCATTCGCTGATCCGCGTGCCCCAGAAGGCATAAAGGTCCTTGCCGCGAGCGTTGGCCAGCCGGGTGCCCATTTCCAGGCGGTAGGGTTGCATCAGGTCCAGTGGGCGCAGCAGGCCGTACAGACCTGACAGCATGCGCAAGTGGCCCTGCGCGTAGTCGAGCTGCGCTTCGCTCAGCGTTTCCGCTTCCAGGCCCGTGTAGACATCGCCCTTGAAGGCCAGCAGTGCCTGCTTGGCGTTGTCGAGGGTGAAGTCCGGGTTCCAGCTGCCAAAGCGTGCCGCGTTCAATCCGGCCAGCTTGTCGGACAGGTGCATCAGTTCGCTGATCTGCGCCGGCGTCAGTTCACGCAACTGGTCGATCAACTCCTGGGAATGCTCCAGGTACTGCGGCTGAGTGAAGCGGCCGGTCGTCGGCGGTGTCTCGAAATCGAGGGTTTTTGCCGGGGAAATCACCATCAGCATGAAGTCGTCTCCTTTTATCGTCCGGGGATTCTAGGGGCTGATAGCCTGCGACTCCAGCTATGGTGGCGATAGAGGTCGCCCGGATGGTGATGGCAGTCGCACCTGCGGCTTTGTATGCGCGCCGACATAAGAAGCCAGGCGCATATCAGCTATAGTGGCGCGCTGGTCATGACGTTAATGGTTGATCGAGAGGGCATCGGGTTTGCGTATCGTTTTAGCAGTGTGTGCAGGTCTGTTCTGGCTTCAGGCGCAGGCGGCAGCGCCGGTCATTGCCACCATTGACCGCAGCGTCTGGCCTGAGCGGCTGGAGACGCCGGGGTTGTTCGACGTCGCGTCGCGTGCAGAGATCCTCGCCTTTGCCCACGAGCTGTACCTCAGCGAAAAGCTCGACGAGGAGGGCCTCAAGCAGCGCCTCGGCCTGCGCTTCGTCAACGTGCCGTCGTTGAATGTGGTTCGTCATCGGCTGTGGCTGCGCTTGCTGGAGAACTACCAGAACGCGCAAAAGAGCTGCGAGCAGGACGCCAATTTCTGTGTGCTGGTCGAGGACATGGACCAGTTGCGACAGCGCGCCGAGGAATATCAGGTATCCAACGATTCATTCTACGCCAACTGGGCCAGACCCGGCGCCGCATTCCACCAGCGTTATCTGAACGAGCTGCTGTTCATGGCGGCCCTGTTTCCACAGACCAGCAGCGAGATCGAGCGTTACAACTCCGATGAGATGAGTGGCGACGAGATGCCGGATCGCACGTTCATGCTCAACTTCGAAAGTGGCCCGAGCCAGGCCGACGGTGGTACCGACTGGCTGGCCGACTTCATGCGCCAGCAGAAAATGACCGCCACCTTCTTCGTGCTGGGCAAGAGTCTTCAGGAGCGTCTCGACAGCACGTCGGTTGCAAGTGTGCAGGCGCTGTATCGCCAGCAGTGTGTGGGCATTCAGGGCTGGGAGTACCGCTCGCACAGCCAGTGGCTGGACTGGCAGGACTCGGTGCGACGCAGCGCGGCACTGGTTCAGCAGGTGTTGCCGGACAACTTCGTGCCGCTGTTTCGCCCACCTTATGGCCATCGACGTGCCGACAGCGGCGACTTCTTCCGCGCCGAGCATTTGCGCGTGTCATTGTGGAATATCGACGCCGAAGACGACACCGGACGGCTTTCTGCGGAGCAGGTGGGCGACCGTGTACTGACCCTCATGCTGCTCTGGCGCAAAGGGACGGTGGTATTTCACGACGTGGCCAACAAGGCGCAGTCGGCGCTGCCATTGCTGCTGGCCAATACCGCGCAAAGCGAGTTGATCTGGGACGATTGCCGAAATATCTCTGAAGCGCCCGAGGAACAAGGGCTGCAGAGCAGTGAAGAGGCTGCGCCGGAAGGGGAATGAAGGCAGATTCGGCGTGGGCGGACTTCCGACTTTAAACGTGACGGGTACGTCCGCCAAGCCCTATTCGTCAGGCTGTGAAATAAACTTCAAAAAACTGTCAAAGAGCTTTTTTCTGTCATCCCTTTTGCTGTATTACGAATACAGACCGCCGAAACCTGCAACACAGGTGGCGTCTTCCAAGACCCACCTTGAGCGACATTTCTGCCCTGCCTGAAGGGGAGAATCCGGCGGCCTTTTCGTGGCGCAGTACTGTCGTGGTTCTGCGTCGCCCGGCTTCTACAAAGGTGAGCGAGTATGGATGACCACGGACGCACCCCTTCCACCAACCAGCCAATCCTTTACGTGCTCGATACCAACGTATTGATTCATGATCCAAACGCACTGCTGAACTTCGAAGAACACCACGTCGCCATCCCCATGACGGTTCTGGAGGAACTGGACAAACTCAAGGCCGGTAAACATTCGGTTGCTGCCGAATGCCGCCAGGCCATCCGCCTGATCGACAAGACCCTGGGCGAAGCTTCGCCGGAGGAAGTCGAGAAGGGCGTGCCCATCGACCGTGGAACAGGCGTCTTCAAGGGCTACCTGTCGATTTTGATGAGCAAGCGCGAGGAACCCAACAGCCTGCTGCCCGAGCACCTGAACGACAACATCATCATCAACCAATTGATTGACCTGCATGCGCGCAACAAGGACTTGAGCGTCGTGCTGGTGACCAAAGACATCAACATGCGCCTCAAGGCGCGCGCCTGCGGCATTGCTGCCGAGGATTACAGCACCGATCAGCTGGTCGACGACGTTTCACTGTTGTCGCGTGGCTACCATGACATGACCGGTTCGTTCTGGGACCGCGTCAGCAAGGTCGACACCCGTCAGGAGCGCGGCCGTACCTGGCACCGCGTGCAGCTCACCGAAATGCTGCCGGCGGTTCATATCAACGAGTTCATTGTCGATGAACAGGGTTTCGTCGGCTGGATCAAGGGCGTCAAGAACGACGAGCTGCTGATTCTGGATATGCACCAGGAGCCTTTGTTGCATCAGGAGGCCTGGGGGCTGAAGCCGCGCGATATCTATCAGGGGCTGGCGCTGTTTGCGTTGCTCGACCCGGATATTCATCTGGTCAACCTGTCGGGTGCCGCAGGCTCGGGTAAAACCATTCTGGCCCTGGCCGCTGCCATCGAGCAGACCATGGTCACCAAGCGCTATCGGCGCATCATCGCTACCCGCAGCGTTCAGGGTCTGGATCAGGAAATCGGTTTCCTGCCCGGCACCGAGGCGGAGAAGATGGAGCCGTGGCTCGGCGCGATCACCGATAACCTCGAAGCATTGCATATGGATGACGAAAACACCCATGGCAGTGTCGATTACATCCTCAGCAAGGTGCCGTTGCAGTTCAAATCCCTCAACTACATTCGAGGTCGCAGCTTCCAGCAAAGCCTGATCCTGATCGATGAATGCCAGAACCTGACCCCGCACCAGATGAAAACCATCATCACCCGTGCCGGTGCCGGTTCCAAAGTGGTCTGCCTGGGCAACCTGGCGCAGATCGACACCCCTTACCTGTCGGCCACCAGTTCCGGGCTGACCTACCTGACGGAGCGCTTCAAGGACTTCCCGAACGGCGTGCACATCACCCTGCAAGGCGTGCCACGCTCGATACTGGCCGAATACGCGGAGAGTCATCTTTAGTTAAAAAGCAGCTGTAAGCTTCAAGTGGGGGACTTCGGTGTACGAGAGCCCTCGCTTGCAGCTTTTGATTGTCGCGCCCATGCGCCAAGCTTATCGTCACACACAAGTTCGCTTCTGGCCGAAAGGCGTAGGAGCGAACTTGTTCGCGAAGGCTATATTGTGGGCGATAAATCATTTGTGCATGTACAGCCCTCTTCGCGAACAAGTTCGCTCCTACGCCCTCCGGGCAGAAGCCAGGATTTTCGTACGCTTTAAAACCTGTGTAAAACGCCGGGCACTTTCAGCTTGTAGCTTGTAGCTTGCAGCTTGCAGCTTGCAGCTTGCAGCTGCCACACTTCTTGCTTCTGCCAAGGAGTAATGTTGTGCTCACTCATCTCGATTCCCAGGGTCGCGCCAATATGGTCGATGTCACGGATAAAGCCGTGACGTCCCGTGAAGCGGTGGCCGAAGCCTTCGTGCGCATGCTGCCGACGACGCTGCAAATGATCGTCAGCGGTGGTCATCCCAAGGGTGACGTGTTTGCCGTCGCGCGTATCGCCGGCATTCAGGCGGCGAAGAAAACCAGCGATCTGATCCCGCTTTGCCATCCGTTGATGCTCACCAGCATCAAGGTCCACCTCGCCGCTGAGGGTGATGATGCCGTGCGCATCACTGCGAGCTGCAAGCTGGCCGGGCAGACCGGTGTGGAAATGGAAGCCCTGACGGCTGCCAGTGTTGCCGCGCTGACCATTTACGACATGTGCAAGGCGGTGGACCGCGGCATGGTCATCGAGTCGGTTCGGCTGCTGGAAAAGCTGGGCGGCAAGAGCGGTCACTTCATTGCCGATCAGGCACAGGTTTCCTCATGAAGGTTCAGGTTCAGTATTTCGCTCGTTACCGTGAACTCCTGGGCCTTGAAAACGAGTCTGTCGAAGGCGAGTTCGCCACGCTGGACGCGTTGCGCCAGACGCTGCTGCTGCGTGGCGAGGCCTGGCAGGTGCTTGCCGAACAGAACCTGATGTGTGCTCGCAACCAGGAGCTGTGCAAGCCGAGCGAGCCGTTGTCCGATGGCGATGAAGTCGCGTTCTTTCCGCCCGTGACCGGAGGTTGATGATGAGTATTCGCGTCCAGGCGGCAGCCTTCGACCCAGGCACTGAAGTCAACGCGCTGCATGCTGCCAACCTCGGCATCGGCGCGGTGGTCAGTTTTGTCGGCTATGTTCGGGATTTCAATGAGGGGCGTGAAGTGTCCGGCATGTTTCTCGAGCATTATCCGGGGATGACCGAGAAGGCACTGGCAAAAATCATTGCCGAGGCCGAACAGCGCTGGCCGTTGCTGCGCGTCGATGTGCTGCATAGAGTAGGGGCGCTGGAGCCTGGCGAGCCGATCGTGTTCGTCGGCGTTGCCAGCGCGCACCGTCAGGCGGCGTTCGAAGCCTGTGACTTCGTCATGGATTACCTCAAGACCCGCGCGCCGTTCTGGAAGAAGGAAAGTACGTCTCAGGGACCGCAGTGGGTTGAGGGTCGCGACAGTGATCAGGCGGCCGCGCGGCGTTGGTAATGAGCAGTAGCTCTCGCGCTGTTTGCCTGAGCATCTGACCTCTTCTTCACATCTTCTTATTGCATCTTCCAGGTACTGGTGCGGATGGCTTTCAGCTATCATGCCGGCCGATGAAAGGCGTCCATGGCTTTTGCCAACCCCTATTCAATAACTATCCAGACATGATCGCCTTTGCGAGCGTCATGTTGCGGACAGGTTTTCTTGAGCGCTCGGAGCAGAAATTGAAAAAACTTCAGCAAGTATTGGTTTCAGGGATGACGACAGCGGTGTTAGTGCTGGTTGCTGGTTGTGCAACGGAAAGCTCGCGGGCTTTGCCTGTGGCGAAAGTTGAAAGCGCCGGTGTTGCCTATGCTGGCGCGCGGTATCCGGTTGCGGTTGGCAAGTTCGATAACCGCTCCAGCTACATGCGCGGGATCTTTTCCGATGGCGTCGACAGGCTTGGCGGCCAGGCCAAGACCATCCTGATCACTCACATGCAGCAGACCAATAGGTTCAGTGTGCTGGATCGCGACAACATGGATGAGATTAAGCAGGAAGCCACTATCAAATCCACCGCCCAGCGGCTTAAAGGTGCTGACTACGTGGTGACTGGCGACGTGACCGAGTTTGGTCGCAAGGAAGTTGGCGATCAGCAGTTGTTCGGTCTGCTGGGGCGCGGCAAATCCCAGATCGCCTATGCGAAGGTCGCGCTGAATATCGTCAATATCAGCACTTCGGAAGTGGTGTACTCGACTCAGGGTGCTGGTGAGTACGAGCTTTCCAATCGTGAAGTCATCGGCTTTGGCGGCACTGCCAGCTATGACTCGACACTTAATGGCAAGGTCCTGGACCTGGCTATGCGTGAAGCCGTCAACAACATGGTGCGTGCGCTCGACAGCGGTGCCTGGAAACCGACTGCCAACTGATCGTTTAAAAGGGAATTTGTGGTGTTCATGAACAGTAGCAATGTTTCGTTGCGCAGTGTCGCTATGTTTCTGGTAGCGGGCGCCTGTCTTACGGGCTGTGTCCAACAGCCGAAAACTTTGTACCAGTGGGGTAGTTATCAGCCTGAGGTGTACGAGTATTTCAAAAACGAGGGCGAGCCCAAGGAAGCTCAGGTCGCCAAGCTGGAAGAAGACCTGCAGAAAATTCGCGCTGCCAACGCAACGCCGCCGCCCGGCTATCACGCTCAGTTAGGCATGTTGTACGGCAGCATTGGCAAGGATGATCAGATGGTCCAGGAGTTGCGTACGGAAAAGACTCTGTTTCCAGAGTCGGCCACTTATATGGACTTCCTGCTCAAGAACGCCCACGCAGGAGTCGCCAAATGAAACTTGGTCATCTGAAAGTTGCTCTCGGTCTGTCCGCCGTTGCCCTGTTGTCGGGTTGCGTTACACCGCCGACGGTGGATTACTCGGCATTCAAGGAAAGCAAGCCGCGTTCGATCCTGGTACTGCCGCCGGTCAACGAGTCGCCTGACGTCAAGGCGACATACAGCACCTTCTCGCAGGTGACTTATCCGCTGGCCGAATCGGGCTACTACGTGTTGCCTGTGGCTCTGGTTGACGAGACATTTCGCAACAACGGCCTGACCAATGCCAATGATATTCAGGCAACATCGCCCGCCAAGCTGCGTGAGATCTTCGGTGCCGATGCGGCGATGTACATCACGGTCAAGCAATACGGCACCAGTTACGTGGTCATCAGCAGCCAAACGGTCGTTACCGTTACGGCAAAACTGGTTGACCTGCGTACCGGTGCAGCCTTGTGGACGGGCACTGCGTCGGCCTCCAGTGAGGAGGGCGGCAACAATAGTGGTGGAGGCCTGGTGGGCATGCTGATTACTGCAGCGGTCAAGCAGATCATCAACAGTTCGACCGATGCCGGTCACCCTATCGCCGGGATAGCCAGCAACCGTCTGCTCTCTGCGGGTAGGCCTGCTGGTCTGCTCTACGGTCCTCGCTCGCCGAAGTACGGCACCGACTGACCGTCACGCCGCTGGTTTCCGACAGGCACAAAAAAAGCGCAGCCCTTCAAAGGCTGCGCTTTTTTGCGTATTACCGGTCAGCTTGTTTGTCGCACCACGGCCCTGAGCAGATGAGTCGGCGGTGTTTCGCAGCTGATCTTGCGGCCCAGTTTTTCCTCGATGGCAGGCAACTGGTAAGAGTCATCCTCACCGGCAAAACTGATCGAGACGCCATCGGCGCCAGCGCGACCGGTACGGCCGATGCGGTGTACGTAATCGTCCGGCACTTCGGGCAGGGTGAAGTTGATCACGTGGCTGATGCCGTCGATGTGAATGCCGCGACCGGCCACATCGGTGGCGACCAGCACGCGGATCTTGCCTTCGCGGAAGCCTTCAAGTGTCTTGATGCGCTTGTGCTGAGGCACATCGCCTGAGAGCTGCGCCGCGTTCACGCCATCGCGCACCAGACGCTCTTCGATGCGTCGGACTTCGTCCTTGCGGTTGGCGAAGACCATGACCCGCTCCCAACCGTTGTCGGTCACCAGGTTATAGAGCAGCTTGTATTTGTCGGCACCGGCGACGGCATAGATATGCTGTTCGACGTTGTCGCTGGCAACGTTCAACGATTCGATCTCGACGATGGAAGGGTCTGTCGTCCACTGCTTGGCGAGGTTCATCACGTCTTCGGTGAAGGTCGCAGAGAACAGCAGGGTCTGGCGCTCACCCTTGTGCGGCGTCTGACGGATGATCTGACGTACCTGCGGGATGAAGCCCATGTCCAGCATGCGGTCGGCTTCGTCGAGGACCATCACTTCGACCATGTCCAGATGCACTTCGCCGCGCTGGTTGAAGTCCAGCAGGCGGCCTGGCGTGGCGACCAGTATGTCGCAGTGGCGTGCTTCGAGTTGTTTGAGCTGCTTGTCGAAGTCCATGCCACCGACGAACGTCATGACGTTCAGGTTGGTGTACTTGGTCAGGTCGGCGGCGTCCTTGGCGATCTGCACCACCAGCTCGCGGGTCGGAGCGATGATCAGCGCGCGCGGCTCACCCATGTAGCGTTCTGCAGGCGGCGGCGTCTGGGTCAACTGCTCGATGATCGAGATCAGAAACGCCGCGGTCTTGCCGGTGCCGGTCTGGGCGCGTCCGATCGCATCCTTGCCCTTGAGGGTGAAGCCCAGTACGCCCGCCTGGATCGGTGTGCAGTACGGGAAACCAAGGTCCTGAATCGCGTGCATCAGTTCAGGCGCGAGGTTGAAGTCATGGAAGCGGGTCTTGCCTTCCTGGGGTTCGACGACGAAATCTTCGAGTTTCCAGGCCGGCGCGGACGGTTTTGTCACGCGCTCGCGACGCGGGCGCTCGGCCCTCGGCTTGTCGGTGCGCGGCGCTCTGGCTTTGGAGGGCTCGCTGGTCGCATCCAGAGCCTGAGTCTGGACAGCATGATCCGGTGTGTCGCCTGTGGCAGCGGGAGAGGTGGGAATAGAGGTTATCGGAGTAGGCGCAGGCTGCTCAGCCTCGCTCTTACCGAACATCTTTTTAAGTGCTTTGAGCACGGTCATCTCATCAATTGGTTAAGGAATGTACGCCGAGCAGTGTAAAGCAAGAACCGTGCTCGGCGTAGTGCCATCCATGGCGAGCTACAAAAGCGGTCCGTCGCAAGGGGTTCAGAGCGCTTCAGCGAAGCCTTTCAGCCAGCCAGACGCCGATGTCGCGAATTTCCTCCGGTAACACTTGATGCTCCATTGGGTATTCCTGCCATTCAACGGTTACACCCTGGGCGGTGAGATGGTCGTAGACGGCGCGGCCCATCGGATAAGGCACGACCGCGTCATGCTTGCCATGCAGGCAGTAGGCCGGGATACGTTGCTGACTCGCCGACAGGGTCATCTCGTTGCTGAATGTGGGAGCATAAGTGGACAGCGCGAGTACGCCGCCCAACGGGCCTTGCCAGCGTCGGTAGCCGGCGTGCAAGACCACCGCGCCACCCTGGGAGAAGCCGGCCAGGAATATTCGTGCCGGGTCGATGCCGCTGTCGCGCTGCTGCTCGATCAGGTCCAGCACCTTCTGCGCCGAGGCCTCCATCTGATCATGGTCAATGGCCCGGGCCTCTGAACTCATGGACTTGATGTCATACCAGCTGGGCATTGCATAACCGCCATTGACGGTCACAGCGCGTGTCGGTGCCTGAGGCAGTACGAAGCGGGTGGTGCGCAACGACGCCTGCAGTGCTTCGGCGACCGGCAGAAAATCATAGCGGTCGGCGCCCAATCCATGCAGCCAGATAACGCAGGCGTCGGCGGGACTGGAAGGTTCGATGATCAGAGAATCGCTCATGTCTGCTCCATTTGTGTGCGCTGGCTCTTTTTGAGCGCATTAATAAAGTGCGCGGTTAGATTAAAAATGAAAGAAGATGTCGCAAGGTTACAAGTTTTTGTCTTGACCTGTCGCTAATTCGACTTAGCCAGCATGCTGGTACGGGCTTTGCTACAGCAGGACTGGAGTCGAGTCGCTCACATCGTTCGGTAACACTATAAGGCTATTACTTATAGCGATCGAAAAGCAGCTCGGGAGTCCATGCGTCAGGATTCGCGGCACGATTCAACCTGTACCGCTCAGGTCCGGGAAAATCATGGAGTTTCAGTCCACGGGGCCGATTCTGAATGATGAAGACGCATGACGGGATGATCCTGCAGGCAATTCGTTATTCAGGCCCAGCGTCGCATGACCCAAAAATAAGCCAGCACGGGTCATTAGCGCCTCACAAAGGTGCGACGCGACTAAGACACCTACACAACAAAGAGCAAACTGGAGGTTTTTGAATGAAGATGTTGAAATCCACCCTGGCTGTCGTCACCGCCTTGGCCGCATTCGGTGTGACCGGGGCTGCCAGCGCCGGTGCCACGCTTGACGCTATTCAGAAGAAAGGTTTTATCCAGTGCGGCGTCAGCGATGGCCTGCCAGGGTTTTCCGTTCCAGACTCCACCGGCAAGATCACCGGTATCGATGCTGACGTCTGCCGCGCAGTAGCCGCCGCAGTATTCGGCGACGCCACCAAGGTCAAGTTCAGCCAGTTGAACGCCAAGGAGCGCTTCACCGCACTGCAATCAGGTGAGATCGACATCCTTTCGCGTAACACCACCTGGACCAGCTCCCGTGATGCGGGCATGGGCCTGGTGTTCACCGGTGTAACTTACTACGACGGTATCGGCTTCCTGGTAAACAACAAACTCGGCGTCAACAGCGCCAAGGAACTGGACGGTGCAACCATCTGCATCCAGGCCGGTACCACTACCGAGCTGAACGTCTCCGACTACTTCCGCTCGAACGGCCTGAAATACACCCCGATTACCTTCGACACCTCCGACGAAAGCGCCAAGTCGCTGGAAGGCGGCCGTTGCGACGTACTGACTTCCGACCAATCGCAACTCTACGCACAGCGCAGCAAGCTGGCCAAGCCGGACGATTACATCGTTCTGCCTGAAGTGATCTCCAAGGAGCCTCTGGGCCCTGTCGTGCGTAAAGGCGATGAAGACTGGTTCTCGATCGTTCGCTGGACCCTGTTCGCCATGCTCAACGCCGAAGAAGCCAAAATCACTTCCAAGAACGTTGAAGCTGAAGCCAAGTCGACCAAGAACCCTGACGTAGCCCGTATGCTGGGTGCCGATGGTACTTACGGCAAGGACCTCAAGCTGCCGAAAGACTGGGTCGTGCAGATCGTCAAGCAGGTCGGCAACTACGGCGAAGTGTTCGAACGCAACCTGGGCGAAGGCACCCCGCTGAAAATCAAGCGTGGCCAGAACGCTCTGTGGAATGCTGGCGGCATTCAATACGCTCCACCTATTCGTTGATTGACCCGGCGCCCGACAGGCTTCCCAGCCTGTCGGGCGTTGTTCTGTTGGATTTTTCCTGGGGCATTTCATGGAAAAGCAAATCGTCGCACCCAAGCAAAAGCTCTCTCTGAGCGATCCGAAAGTGCGCGCGTGGTTATTTCAGATCATCACTGTCGTGGCGGTGATCGCGTTGGGCTGGTTTATCTTCGATAACACCCAGACCAACCTGCAACACCGTGGTATCACCTCGGGTTTCGGTTTTCTTGAGAACAGTGCCGGTTTCGGTATCGCTCAGCACCTGATCGACTACAGCGAAGCGGACAGCTATGCCCGTGTGTTCGTCATCGGTCTGCTGAATACCTTGCTGGTGTCGGTTATCGGTATTGTCCTGGCGACCTTGCTGGGCTTTGTCATTGGTGTCGCTCGCCTGTCTCCGAACTGGATGATCAGCAAGCTGGCCACCGTGTATGTCGAAGTCTTCCGCAACATTCCGCCATTGCTGCAGATCCTTTTCTGGTATACCGCCGTATTCCTCACGCTGCCTGGTCCGCGTCAGGCGCATGGCTATCTGGACATGTTCTTCGTCAGCAGCCGCGGGCTCAACATGCCCAGAGCATTGCCTGCCGAAGGCGCCTGGGCATTCCTGGCCAGTCTGGTTGTTGCCGTGATCGCCATCGTCATGATGGTGCGCTGGGCCAACAAGCGCTTCGAAGCCACCGGCCAGCCGTTTCACAAGTTCTGGGTCGGCCTGGCGTTGCTGCTGGTCATCCCTGGCCTGAGCGTGCTGATCTTCGGCAGCCCGGTGCATTGGGAACTGCCACAACTGAAGGGCTTCAACTTCACGGGCGGCTGGGTGCTGATCCCTGAACTGATCTCCCTGACCCTGGCACTGACTATCTATACGGCGGCGTTCATCGCCGAAATCGTGCGTTCCGGCATCAAGTCGGTCAGCCACGGCCAGACCGAAGCTGCCCGCTCGCTGGGCCTGCGCCCCGGGCCGACGCTGCGCAAGGTGATCATCCCGCAGGCGCTGCGCGTGATCATTCCGCCGCTGACCAGTCAGTTCCTGAACCTGGCGAAGAACTCTTCGCTGGCAGCCGCCATCGGCTACCCGGAAATGGTTTCCCTGTTTGCCGGTACGGTGCTCAACCAGACCGGGCAGGCGATTGAAGTCATTGCCATCACCATGAGCGTGTACCTGGCGATCAGTATCAGCATTTCCCTGCTGATGAACTGGTACAACAAGCGCATTGCGCTGATCGAGCGGTGAGGAAAAGCGCATGACAACTCATACTTTCAAACCTGATATGCCACCACCGGGCAAAGTGTTCGGTCCGATGGCGTGGATGCGGCAGAACCTGTTCTCCAGCTGGATCAACACCCTGCTGACCCTGTTCTCGCTGTATCTGATCTATCTGGTCGTGCCGCCGATCATCAGTTGGTCCCTGCTGGACGCCAACTGGATCGGCACGACCAAGGCAGACTGCACCAAGGCGGGCGCCTGCTGGGTGTTCATCGAGCAGCGTTTCGGTCAGTTCATGTACGGCTACTTCCCCAATGAACTGCGCTGGAGGGTCGACCTGACCGCCATCCTGGCAATCGTCGGTGCTGCGCCGCTGTTCATTTCGAAGTTTCCGCGCAAGGCTGTCTACGGTATTGCCTTCCTGGTGATCTACCCGGTTGTCGCGTTCTACCTGCTGCATGGCGGTGCGTTCGGTCTGACCAACGTACCGACCAGCCAGTGGGGCGGTCTGATGCTGACTCTGGTGATCGCCACCGTGGGTATCGTCGGTGCCTTGCCGCTGGGTATCCTGCTGGCGCTCGGTCGTCGTTCCAACATGCCGGCCGTGCGTGTGGTGTGCGTGACCTTCATCGAGTTCTGGCGCGGCGTGCCGCTGATCACGGTGCTGTTCATGTCGTCGGTGATGCTGCCGCTGTTCATGCCAGAGGGCATGAACTTCGACAAGCTGCTGCGTGCGCTGATCGGCGTCATCCTGTTCCAGTCCGCGTACATTGCTGAAGTGGTGCGTGGCGGCATGCAGGCCATTCCCAAGGGCCAGTACGAAGCAGCCTCGGCGATGGGCCTGGGTTACTGGCGCAGCATGGGTCTGGTGATCCTGCCGCAGGCGTTGAAGATGGTCATTCCCGGCATCGTCAACACCTTCATTGCCTTGTTCAAGGACACCAGTCTGGTGATCATTATCGGCCTGTTCGACCTGCTCAACAGCGTCAAGCAGGCTACCGCCGACCCGGCATGGCTGGGTATGGCCACTGAAGGCTACGTCTTCGCGGCCCTGGTGTTCTGGATCTTCTGTTTCGGTATGTCCCGCTATTCCATGCATTTGGAACGTAAGCTGGACACAGGCCACAAGCGTTAGGAGTTTTGTGATGAGTGAAGTTATCAATAAGCCTCTGGGCGCTGAAGGCATGATCCGCATGGAGGGCGTACACAAGTGGTACGGCCAGTTCCATGTACTCAAGGACATCAACCTGAATGTGCGCCAGGGTGAACGTATCGTGCTGTGCGGCCCGTCGGGCTCGGGCAAGTCGACCACCATTCGCTGCCTCAACCGTCTGGAAGAGCACCAGCAGGGTCGCATCATTGTCGATGGCACCGAACTGACCTCGGACCTCAAGCAGATCGAGACCATCCGCCGCGAAGTGGGCATGGTGTTTCAGCACTTCAACCTGTTCCCGCACCTGACCATCCTGCAGAACTGCACGCTGGCACCGATGTGGGTGCGCAAGATGCCGAAGAAGAAAGCCGAAGAAATCGCCATGCACTATCTGGAGCGTGTGCGGATTCCGGAGCAGGCCCACAAGTTTCCGGGTCAGCTTTCCGGCGGTCAGCAGCAGCGTGTTGCGATTGCCCGTGCCTTGTGCATGAAGCCGAAAATCATGCTGTTCGATGAACCGACGTCGGCCCTTGACCCGGAAATGGTCAAGGAAGTGCTCGACACCATGGTGGGCCTGGCTGAAGAAGGCATGACCATGCTGTGCGTGACCCACGAAATGGGCTTTGCCCGTACCGTGGCAAACCGGGTGATCTTCATGGACAAGGGCGAAATCGTCGAACAGGCTGCGCCGAACGACTTCTTCGATAACCCGCAGAGCGACCGTACCAAGCTGTTCCTCAGCCAGATCATCCACTGAGTGGACTTCTGCTGAACAAGGAAACCGGGCCATGTGCCCGGTTTTTTTATGCCTGTCGTCGCTGTGTGGGGTGTATGCAATTGCGCTGAACCTTGTATTCGCGATGATTCTCCAACAGGATACCGCCCCCCTGAAAAGGGTCGACATACCTGATGACCGAGAAACTGATGACTGCCAAGGCTCAACCCAGCCCCCAACCGACCACCGATCAACCCCATTCTGCTTTGAAGCGCCCCTGGCTGTTGCTGCTGGGTCTGGTGCTGGTCGCCCTCAACCTGCGCCCGGCGTTGTCCAGCATTGCGCCGCTGCTTGACACGGTGTCCGACAGCCTGGGCATGTCCGCTGCCGAAGCCGGACTGCTGACCACCTTGCCGGTCCTGTGTCTGGGACTGTTCGCGCCGCTGGCACCCATCCTCGCCCGCCGGTTTGGCAGTGAGCGGGTGGTTATGGTGGTGCTTCTGACACTGGCCGCAGGCCTGGCAGTGCGCAGTCTGTTCGGTCAGGTCGGGCTGTTTGCCGGCAGTCTGCTGGCGGGTGCGAGCATCGGAATCATTGGCGTGTTGCTGCCGGGTATCGTCAAACGTGATTTCCCGCACAAGGCCGGAGCCATGACCGGTGTCTACACCATGGCCTTGTGCCTGGGCGCGGCCATTGCAGCCGGTTCGACGGTGCCGCTGAGTCAGTACGTCGGTGGCAGTTGGCAGATTGGCCTGGGTTTCTGGCTGGTTCCGGCACTGATTGCCGCCGCGTTATGGTTTCCGCAGGCGCGTGAAGTGCATGGCACGCATCGCGATGTCTACCGGGTGCGCGGTCTGTTGCGTGACCCGCTGGCCTGGCAGGTCACGCTGTACATGGGCCTGCAATCGTCGCTGTCGTACATCGTCTTCGGCTGGTTGCCGTCGATCCTCATAGGTCGCGGCCTGACGCCGACCCAGGCCGGCCTGCTGTTGTCCGGCTCGATCATTGCGCAGGTCATCAGCGCGCTGGCGGTGCCTTATCTGGCCACACGCGGCAAGGATCAGCGTCTGGCGATCATGCTGGTCATGTCGCTGACCCTGATCGGCCTGTTCGGCTGCCTGTACGCGCCGCTTGGCGGGCTGTGGGGCTGGGCGATCCTGCTGGGGATCGGGCAGGGTGGCACGTTCAGTCTGGCGCTGGCCTTGATCGTCCTGCGCTCGCGTGACTCACATGTCGCCGCCAACCTGTCGAGCATGGCACAAGGCGTCGGCTACACCATCGCCTCGACCGGCCCGTTTGCCGTGGGTGTGGTGCATGACCTGACCGGCAGCTGGAGCGCGATTGGCTGGATCTTCGCGGTTCTCGGGCTGGGCGCCATCATCGCGGGCATGGGCGCCGGTCGGGCGCTGCAGGTGCAGGTGAATAGCGAGAAGGTTTGAGGCCATCAACCCCTCGCCATTTTCCGCGGCGCCGCTTATCGTGCACGGATAATTCGCCAAGGAATGTGCACGCATGAACTATGAAGAACAAAGTCAGGCCAACAGCGCACTGATCACCCGCTTTTATGAGGCATTCGCGCAGCTGGATGCCGAGGCGATGAGTGCCTGCTACACCGATGACGTGCTGTTCAGCGACCCTGCCTTTGGTGAATTGCGCGGCGCTCAGGTCGGCGACATGTGGCGCATGCTGACTTCCCGGGCAAAGGATTTCTCGGTGGTCTTCGATCAGGTGCGAGCCGATGACCAGACTGGCAGTGCGCATTGGGTGGCGACGTATCTGTTCAGTCAGACCGGGCGCACGGTGGTGAACGATATTCAGGCGCGCTTCGTGTTCCGTGATGGCAAGATCTGCGAGCATCGTGATAATTTCGATATGTGGCGCTGGTCGCGTCAGGCCCTGGGTTTGAAGGGCCTGCTGCTTGGCTGGACGCCTTTGGTGCGCAACGCCGTCAGGGCTCAGGCGCTCAAGGGCCTGAAGACTTTTTCAGAGAATCGCCGTGCCTGAGGTCGCCAGCACCGCGAGTGTGCCGACTGCCGAACAGGTGGTCGGCAAACCCTGGTTTGTCTATCTGGTGCGCGCTGCCAACGGCTCGCTGTACTGTGGCATCAGTGATGATCCGCAGCGGCGGTTCGCTGCGCACCAGAGTGGCAAGGGCGCGCGCTTTTTCTCTTCGAGTCCGGCGATGGCACTGGTCTACGTCGAACAATGGCCCAGCAAGGGCGAGGCGTTGCGCCACGAGCGGCTGATCAAGAAGCTTAAAAAAAGCGCCAAAGAGGCGTTGGCTGCCAGCTACGTAAAGCCATCAATCCATGCGCGTGATGCCGTCCCATCAGTTTGAGGCTGTGTGCGGGCAGGGTGCTGCGGGTTAAGCTGTGTTTTTCCCACGTGCACAGAGGCTGAACATGTCCGAGTTGATCCTTCACCACTACCCCACGTCGCTGTTCGCCGAAAAAGCCCGTCTGATGTTGGGTTTCAAAGGCCTTGCATGGCGTTCGGTGACTATCCCTTCGATCATGCCCAAGCCTGACCTGACTGCATTGACGGGTGGCTACCGCAGGACTCCGGTATTGCAGGCCGGTGCGGACATTTACTGTGACACAGCACTGATGGCTCGGCGTCTGGAGCAGGAAAAAGCTTCGCCAGCGTTTTACCCGAAGGGGCAGGAATTTACGGTTGCCGGCCTGGCCGCCTGGGCCGATTCGGTGTTGTTCATGCATGCTGTGAGTCTGGTGTTTCAGCCAGAATCAATGGCTGTGCGCTTTGCCAAGGTGCCGCCAGACGCCGCCAAGGCGTTCGTGGCTGACCGTTCAACGCTGTTCAACGGCGGCACGGCGTCGCGCCCACCTGTAGAGCAGGTCAAACACCAATGGCCTACGCTGATGTCGCGTCTGGAACTGCAACTCTCGCACGGCGGTGACTTCCTGTTCGGCGTAGCGTCGATTGCCGATTTCTCGGTCGCCCATACGTTGTGGTTTCTCAAGCAGACGCCGGTCACCGCACCCTTTGTCGATGATTATCCGAGTGTCAGGGCCTGGCTCGATCGCGTTCTGGGTTTTGGTCATGGCACGTTCAGCGACCTGAGCTCGGCAGATGCCATCGAAATCGCCAGAAACGCCACACCTGCGCCGTTGCCCGCTGAAGCTCTCGTCGATCCAAACGGCTTCAAGGTGGGTGAAAAAGTCGCGGTTTCTGCAGTCGACTATGGCGTCGAAGCAGTTGAGGGCGAGCTGGTATTTACCGGCCGCGAAGAGCTGATCCTGCGCCGCGAGGACGAGCGTGCAGGCGTCGTGCACGTACATTTCCCGAGAATGGGCTATCGAATCGAGAAGCGCTGAGGTGCAACGATGCTCTGCGTCGCAAGGAGGACGCGGAGCATTGGCACAATAGTCTGGTGGGCTACTTCAATGCCGCCAGTATCTGATCCGGGTCAAACCCCCGGATCAGCGTGCCGTTGACGTCGATCAGCGGGATGCCTCTGCCGCCCAGCGCTTCATAGGCCTTGCGGCCTTCTTCCGACTTCTCGATGTCGAACTCCTGATACGCAATCCCCTTGCTGTCCAGAAAACGCCGGGTCTGCTTGCAGTAGCCGCACCAGTCAGTCGCGTACATCACCACTTTGGCCTGGCTGTAGCTCTGCGCGACGTCTGCCGGGGGCGGGTTGACGAAGTTTTCGATCCTGCCCCAATTCTGGTAAATCACGACCACCAGCATGATCAGGGCAAACTTCTTCAGGGTGCGCAGCAGCATGTCGGTTACCGTCGCTTCAACTGGTCGGTCAGTTGCGTCGGCAGCCCTTTGATGATCAGGGTGCCGGCGGTTTCGTCGTATTCGATCTTGTCGCCCAGCAGGTGCGCTTCAAAACTGATCGACAGGCCCTCGGCGCGGCCGGTGAAGCGGCGGAACTGGTTGAGGGTGCGCTTATCCGCCGGTATTTCCGGGGACAGGCCGTAGTCCTTGTTGCGAATGTGATCGTAGAAGGCGCGCGGACGCTCTTCGTCGATGAGTTCGGACAGCTCCTCCAGGCCCATCGGTTCGCCCATCTTGCTCTGACTGCTGGCGTAGTCGACCAGGGTCTTGGTCTTCTCGCGGGCCGATTCTTCCGGCAGGTCTTCGCTTTCAACGAAATCACTGAACGCCTTGAGCAGGGTACGGGTTTCGCCGGGGCCATCCACGCCTTCCTGGCAACCGATGAAGTCGCGGAAGTACTCGGAAACCTTCTTGCCGTTCTTGCCCTTGATGAACGAGATGTATTGCTTGGACTGCTTGTTGTTCTGCCACTCGGAAATATTGATCCGGGCGGCGAGGTGCAACTGGCCAAGGTCCAGGTGTCGGGACGGGGTCACGTCCAGCTCGGCATTCACTGCCACGCCTTCGCTGTGGTGCAGCAGGGCGATGGCCAGGTAGTCGGTCATGCCTTGCTGATAATGGGCGAACAGCACGTGGCCACCCACTGACAGATTGGATTCTTCCATGAGCTTTTGCAGGTGCTCGACTGCCACCCTCGAGAACGCCGTGAAGTCGCTGCCACCGTCGATATATTCTTTCAGCCAGCCGCTGAAAGGGTGCGCACCGGACTCGGGATGGAACAGGCCCCATGCCTTGCCCTGTTTGGCGTTGTAGCTTTCGTTGAGGTCGGCCAGCATGTTCTCGATGGCCTGGGACTCAGCGAGTTCGGAGTCGCGTGCATGGAGAACAGCGGGCGTACCGTCGGGTTTCTTCTCGATCAGGTGGACGATGCAGTGACGGATCGGCATGGGCTTCTCGGCTGAAAAAGGTGAAGAGCGTGCAGCTCGTTGCAAGACGCCCAGTGTAACGCACGCATGCGCCCGATGGCCCCGGACAGGCTGGTTTTCGCCAGCAGCGAGTGTTTGCTGGGTGTTTTTTGTGCAATTAACATTAAAACCTGACCAAAAGGATAGGTAGAGGCGGATATTTGCCCGGCTCTGTGCTAGTTTTGCCCGGTCTTGCGCACTTAGCGCGTCAAGCATGCAGTTAGCGCACACGTAGGTCGAACCATTGCCCGGTTTCAGTATCTACACTTTCGCGATTAATCGTGGCTGCTAGCGGGTGGCCAGGTTCGTTGCCTGGCCACGGGCCGACGTTGCGCTCTGCAATCCAAATGAATTTGATAGGGAAGGAACACCACCATGGCTCTTACTAAAGACCAATTGATCGCCGATATCGCTGAAGCTATCGACGCGCCAAAAACCACCGCGCGTAATGCTCTTGAGCAATTGGGCCAAATTGTTGCCGACCAATTGGAAAACGGCGTGGAAATCACTTTGCCAGGTATCGGCAAACTGAAAGTTGCAGAGCGTCCAGCTCGCACTGGCCGCAACCCTTCGACTGGCGCTGCCATCGAAATCGCTGCCAAGAAAGTTATCAAGTTCGTTCCAGCCAAAGTGCTGACCGACTCGATCAACAAGTAAGCAACCGCTTGCTGTGAAAAAGCCGTGCACCGGTTAACCGGGCACGGCTTTTTTTGTGGGCGTCTGATTAGACACCTCCCGCAAAGTCGAACGCAGAGCGTCCAGAACGGCCCTCCAGACGCCTATCGTTCCTCACGCTCCAGCGTGGGAATGCCTTGCGTGACGCTCCACGTCACAGATCTGTGCCGCACGGCATACTCAGAGAGGACGCAGAGCGTCCAGAACGGCATGCCGACGCGGAGCGTCGCACGATAATCGAGATTAAGGCCTGCCGACGTGGCGTCGCACGATAGTCGATGCGGCACGATAGCCCTATCCGTGGGGTGTGCGTTGTGCCTTGTCAAGGAAGGTCCAGGCCACAAAGCGGCTTTGTTTCTGGCCCTGGCCCATTTCCACTACCTTCACTTCAAGCACGCCGGCTTTTTTCAGGGCGCTCTGGATCGGCGGCAGGTTGGAGGCCTTGGACACCAGTGTGCTGAACCATGCCACCTGGCTCGGCAGCAAGGCGCTTTCCTGGATCAGTTGGGTCACGAAGCCGATCTCGCCGCCGTCGCACCACAACTCTTGTGACTGGCCGCCGAAATTGAGCACCGGCAGCTTGCGCTTGGGATCAGCCTTGCCCAGCGCGCGCCATTTGCGCTGGCTGCCACGCTGCGCTTCCTCCAGCGAGGCATGGAAGGGCGGGTTGCAGAGGCTGACGTGGAAGCGTTCGCTGCTGTCGAGCAGGCCCAGCAGGATCTGCTTGCGATTGCCCTGCTGGCGCACGCTGATGGCCTTGCTGAGGCCGTTGGCCTTCACAATGGTGGTGGCTGCGGCGATGGCGGTGCTGTCGATGTCCGAACCCACGAACTGCCAGCCATAGTCGCTATGCCCCAGCAACGGGTAGATGCAATTGGCGCCGGTGCCAATGTCCAGCGCCTTGATGGATGCGCCGCGGGGTATCACGCCTTCATTGTCTTCGGCCAGCAGGTCGGCAAGGAAGTGCAGGTAGTCCGCACGCCCCGGAATCGGCGGGCACAGGTAATCGGCCGGAATGTCCCAATGGGCGATGCCATAGAACGCTTTGAGCAGCGCGCGGTTGAACACCCGTACCGCCTGCGGATTGGCGAAGTCGATGCTTTCCTTGCCGTAAGGATTGAGGATCACGAACGCTGCCAGCTCTGGGCTGGATTTGATCAGCTTCGCAAAGTCGTACTGGCCCTGATGCCGATTGCGCGGGTGCAAGGTGGCCTTTTCACGCGGCGCAGCAGGTTTGGCTGGCCGCTGAGGCTTCTTGCGCGGTGGTTTGCGGGTATCGGTCATGGATTCGATTGTCAGCCGTGAGGTTGAGTTGCCTGGCTTATTCGCGAGCAAGCGCAGCGTCGCCTTTGGCGTAGTACGCGTTGCTCGCGAATAAGTCAGTACAGAAGTTCAGATAACAAAAAGCCAGCCCATGATCGGGCTGGCTTTTCTGGCCACCTTACAGGCTGGCGATGCGTGCGTGTTGCTCGGCCAGCTTGCCCAGCGCCTGTTCGGCTTCGGTCAGCTTGGCGCGTTCCTTGGCGATGACTTCAGGCGGTGCCTTGTCGACGAAGGCGGCGTTGGACAGCTTGCCGCCGACGCGTTGCACTTCGCCTTGCAGGCGCTGGATTTCCTTGTCCAGGCGCGCCAGCTCGGCCCCTTTGTCGATCAACCCGGCCATCGGCACCAGCACTTCCATGTCACCGACCAGCGCGGTGGCGGACAGCGGTGCTTCTGCGCCTTCGGTCAGTACGGTTATGGATTCGAGCTTGGCGAGCTTCTTGAGCAGGTAATCGTTTTCGCTCAAACGACGCTGATCTTCGGCGCTGACGTTCTTGAGGAACAGTTGCAGCGGCTTGCCCGGACCGATGTTCATCTCGCCACGGATGTTACGCACGGCGAGCATCAGGCCCTTGAGCCATTCGATATCGTCTTCGGCGGCCTGATCGATGCGTGCGTCATTGGCCACCGGCCAGGGTTGCAGCATGATGGTCTTGCCTTGCGCACCGGCCAGCGGCGCGAGGCGCTGCCAGATTTCTTCGGTGATGAACGGCATGAACGGGTGCGCAAGGCGCAACGCCACTTCCAGAACGCGAACCAGCGTGCGGCGTGTGCCGCGCTGACGCTCGACCGGCGCAGTTTCGTCCCACAGTACGGGTTTGGACAGCTCCAGATACCAGTCGCAATACTGGTTCCAGATGAACTCGTACAACGCCTGGGCGGCGAGGTCGAAGCGGAACTGGTCCAGCTGGCGGGTCACTTCGGCTTCGGTGCGTTGCAACTGCGAGATGATCCAGCGATCAGCCAGCGACAGTTCGACCGCTTCGCCGTTCTGACCGCAGTCTTCGCCCTTGTCCAGCACGTAGCGCGCTGCGTTCCAGATCTTGTTGCAGAAGTTGCGGTAGCCTTCGACGCGGCCCATGTCGAACTTGATGTCGCGACCGGTGGACGCCAGCGAGCAGAAGGTAAAGCGCAGGGCATCGGTGCCGTAGCTGGCGATGCCGTCGGCGAATTCCTGGCGGGTCTGCTTCTCGATCTTCTTCGCCAACTGCGGCTGCATCAGGCCACTGGTGCGTTTCTCTACCAGCGTTTCGAGGTCGATACCGTCGACGATGTCCAGCGGGTCAAGCACGTTGCCCTTGGACTTGGACATCTTCTGGCCCTGGCCATCGCGCACCAGACCATGCACATAGACAGTCTTGAACGGGACTTGCGGCGTGCCGTCCTCGTTCTTCACCAGGTGCATGGTGAGCATGATCATCCGCGCGACCCAGAAGAAAATGATGTCGAAGCCGGTGACCAGCACATCGGTGGAGTGGAAGGTTTCCAGTGCCTTGGTCTTTTCCGGCCAGCCGAGCGTGGAGAAGGTCCACAGGCCCGAGCTGAACCAGGTGTCCAGCACGTCGTTGTCCTGCTGCAGCGCGACTTCCGGCCCAAGGTTGTTCTTGGCGCGGACTTCGGCTTCGTCGCGGCCGACGTAAACCTTACCGGACTCGTCGTACCAGGCCGGAATGCGGTGGCCCCACCAGAGCTGACGGCTGATGCACCAGTCCTGGATGTCGCGCATCCACGAGAAGTACATGTTTTCGTATTGCTTGGGCACGAACGCGATGCGGCCGTCTTCGACAGCAGCAATCGCAGGCTCGGCCAGCGGCTTGGTGGAGACGTACCACTGATCGGTAAGCCACGGTTCGATGATGGTGCCGGAACGGTCGCCTTTCGGCACCTTCAGCGCGTGATCGTCAACGCTGACCAGCAACCCGGCGGCGTCGAACGCGGCAACGATCTGCTTGCGCGCTTCGAAGCGGTCCAGCCCGGCATAGGCGGCGGGCAGGCTGCCGTCGACGCTTTCGTTCAGCGTGCCGTCGAGGTTGAACACCTGAGCGGCGGGCAATACGTTGGCATTCTTGTCGAAAATGTTCAGCAGCGGCAGGTTGTGGCGTTTGCCGACTTCATAGTCGTTGAAATCGTGGGCCGGGGTGATTTTCACGCAGCCGGTGCCGAACTCGGGATCGCAGTAATCATCCGCGATGATCGGGATGCGGCGGCCTACCAAGGGCAATTCGACGAACTTGCCGATCAGCGCCTTGTAGCGCTCGTCCTGCGGGTTCACCGCAACGGCGGCATCACCGAGCATGGTTTCCGGACGGGTGGTGGCTACGATCAGGTAATCTAGACCTTCGGCGGTCTTTGCGCCGTCAGCCAGTGGATAACGCAGGTTCCACAGATGACCTTTCTCGTCGTGGTTCTCCACTTCGAGGTCGGAAATGGCGGTGTGCAGCTTGGTGTCCCAGTTGACCAGGCGCTTGCCACGGTAGATCAGGCCGTCTTCATGCAGACGCACGAAAGCTTCCTTTACCGCTTCGGACAGGCCGTCGTCCATGGTGAAGCGCTCGCGGCTCCAGTCGACGGACGAGCCCAGGCGGCGGATCTGGCGGCTGATGTTGCCGCCGGACTCGGCTTTCCATTCCCAGATCTTGTCCAGAAACTTCTCGCGGCCCAGTTCATGACGGCTTACGCCTTGCGCTTCGAGACGACGCTCGACCAGCATCTGCGTGGCGATACCCGCGTGGTCGGTGCCCGGTTGCCACAGCGTATTGCGGCCCTGCATGCGACGGAAACGGATCAGTGCATCCATGATCGCGTTATTGAAACCGTGGCCCATGTGCAGGCTGCCGGTGACGTTCGGCGGCGGGATCATGATGGTGTACGAGTCACCCACGCCTTGCGGAGCGAAGTAGTTCTCGGACTCCCAGGTCTGGTACCAGGAAGTTTCGATGGCGTGCGGCTGGTAAGTCTTGTCCATGCGCGGCGGGAACCTGTGGCATTGATTCGGAAACCGGTAAGTATAGACCTGACGGCCAGCGACAAGCCATAAGTGCCGGGCCACAACTGGCAGATCTGTCAGTAGGCGGCGAGTGTTCCGAGGGTCGGCTGGCGGCTCTGATACGCTCGCAGTTAGATACGCGCCGACAAAATATCCACTTACCCGAGGTGCAGGTCCCGAGTCAGAAAGTTCACTTCTGCTGCTGCGCCAATAACCGCTCCAGCCTTGCCTCCAGCCGGCGCTTGATCTCGTTTTCGATATGCGGGGCGAAGTCGTCGATCACGTCCTGCATGATCAATTGCGCGGCTGCGCGCAATTCGCTGTCCAGATGCAGCAGCGCATCAGGGTTGGGCAGCGCTTGCGGCTGGGCTGTCTGTTGCACCTGCGGGGCGGGCGCTGTATGGACATCAGGTGTCAGTGTCGGAATGTCGTCTTCGTCGAAGTCCTGTTGATACGCCGCGTCGGGGCGAGCGCCGACTACATCGAACAGCAGGGGAATCTGGCCTTCGGGACGAGCGGCGTCGTTCGACAGGGGGGAATGTGCGGGGTCATCGCCGAGCAGTTGGCGGATCGACTCGAGGTCGTTCAGCAAGTGCGCGGATTCAGCTTTTTTTGAAGTATCCATCGTGTCCTCAAAGGCGCTGCAGTCGGTGATCTTGCGGAGGATAGCCCTGTTCGCGGTAGGAACGGAAACTCTCGCGTGCGGCAAGACGTATGGCCGGGTCTTCGACAACGACTTCGGCCACGCGGGCGAAGCGTTTGAAGAAGGCCGGAATGCTCAGGTCGAGGTTGACCAGCAGGTCGCTGTGTTCGCCCGAGTCGTCGCCCAGGCCCAGCACCACGGCAGCATCGTGATCGCTCTCGGCGTCGCCATGGGGTAGAAACACTTCGCCTCTGAAACGCCAGAGCCGGGCATCGAGGTCCTCACGCTGCGCAGCATCGCTGCAATGCAGATAGACCTTGTGACCCAGGCGCCAGGCCTTTTCCGTGAGCTTGCAGGCAAAGTCCAGGCGGGCGGCAGGATCGGCGCTGGGCAGGATGTAGAAGTCGACTTGAGTCATGTGGGTTCCAGAACCGGAGGCGTATCGACTGTGCAGCCGATACGCCAGGGTCTCTTTTTATACGCCGGCGCGGTCGAGCAAGTATTGGGTCAGCAAAGGAACCGGACGCCCGGTGGCGCCTTTTTCCTTGCCGCCGCTCAACCATGCAGTGCCGGCGATGTCCAGGTGAGCCCAGTGGTAGGCCTTGGTGAAGCGCGACAGGAAGCAGGCCGCGGTGATGGTGCCGCCTTTCGGGCCGCCGATGTTGGCGATGTCGGCGAACGGGCTGTCGAGCTGCTCCTGGTACTCATCGAACAACGGCAGCTGCCAGGCACGGTCATCAGCCTGTTTGCCCGCGTCGAGCAACTGATTGATCAGCGCGTCGTTATTGCCCAGCAGACCGGAGGTATGGCCGCCCAGTGCAACGACGCAGGCGCCGGTCAGGGTTGCAATATCGATGACCGCCTGCGGCTTGAAACGCTCGGCGTAGGTCAGTGCATCGCACAGCACCAGACGGCCTTCGGCGTCGGTGTTGAGGATTTCGACGGTCTGGCCGCTCATGGTCGTGACGATGTCGCCCGGACGTGTCGCAGTGCCGCTCGGCATGTTTTCGGCACAGGCCAGAATGCATACCAGATTGATCGGCAGCTTCAATTCGAGGACCGCACGCAGGGTGCCGAATACGCTGGCTGCGCCGCACATGTCGAATTTCATCTCGTCCATGCCCGAGGCAGGCTTGATGCTGATGCCGCCGGTATCGAAGGTGATGCCTTTACCGACCAGCACGAACGGCTGGTCGCCTTTTTTGGCGCCCTGGTAGTTCATGACGATGAGGCGCGGCGGCTGGGCGCTGCCCTGTGCTACCGCGAGGAAAGAACCCATGCCCAGGTCGGCCAGTTTCTTCTCGTCGTGGACTTCCACTTTCAGGTTCTTGTGTGCCTTGCCCAGCGCCTTGGCTTCTTCGCCCAGGTAGGTCGGGTGGCAGATGTTCGGCGGCAGATTGCCGAGGTCGCGGGTCAGCGCCATGCCGGTGGCGATTGCCTGAGCATGAGTCGAAGCGCGTTCGACGTCGGCCGCCTTGATCTTGTCGGTCAGCAGGGTGATTTTCTTCAGGGCGCGAACGTCGGCTTTCTGGGTCTTGAAGCGGTCGAAGACGTATTCGCCGTCGGCCAGAGCTTCGACCAGCAGGCGAGCCATGCCATAGGTGTCGCGGTTTTTCACCGACAGGTCATCGAGCGCAATCGCTGCATCGGCGCCGCCCAGGCCCTTGAGGCAGGTGAGCGCTGCGCCGACGATTTTTTTCAACTGACGATCCGACAGCTCGTCTTCCTTGCCAGTGCCGACCAGCAGGACGCGCTCGGCCTTGATGTTGGGCAGATTGTGCAACAGCAGGCTCTGGCCGACCTTGCCGGCCAGATCGCCGCGCTTGAGAATCAGCGAAACGGCTCCGCCGCTGAGGATATCCACAGTCCTGGCAGCACCGGCCAATACACGGCTTTCACCGACGGTGACCACCAGCGTTGCGGTTTTCAAGGTTTCTGGGCTTACGCTTTTAACAACCAATTCCATGTGGGGTCCCCGAATAGACGATGAGAGTCGCAATATGAATGTCGTACGCGGCATGGCCTGAGTGTTTTCAGGGGCGATGCCTGCGCTAAGCCTTGCAGTTTGACCCCGCTGCACGACTGCTGACAACCCCGCAGAGCTGCCTGTCTGGCGTCTATGTGCGAACTATCCCCGGTGCGCAGTGACAGAAACACACAATCACAGGATAATGCCGCATATTTTTTGAGGCCCACGCCTTTTGTCGGCGTGAAGCTCTGGTTGCCGTGGCTCACAAATTTTCCCTGTTTGGCTGCCTGAGCCTGACAACTCTGGAGTGTCTGGTTTGATTGTCTTCCGTTATCTGTCCCGAGAAGTGCTGCTTACCTTGAGTGCGGTCAGCGCCGTACTGCTGGTCTTCATCATGAGCGGGCGCTTCATCAAGTACCTGGCGCAGGCCGCGTCCGGTGCGCTCGATCCTGGCGTGCTGTTCCTGATCATGGGCTTCCGCCTGCCGGGCTTCCTGCAGGTGATTCTGCCGCTGGGCCTGTTCCTCGGCATCCTCATGGCGTACGGACGCCTGTACCTGGAAAGCGAGATGACCGTGCTGGCCGCCACCGGCATGAGTCAGCAGCGTCTGCTGGCCATCACCATGGGGCCGGCCACGCTGGTTGGTCTGCTGGTCGCCTGGCTGAGCTTCAGCCTGGCTCCGCAGGGTGCTACGCAGTTTTCGCTGCTGATCAATCAGCAGGACGCCATGACCGAGTTCGACACGCTGGTGCCGGGCCGTTTTCAGGCGCTGCGCGACGGTACGCGTATCACCTATACCAAGGAGCTGTCGGAAGACCGCTCGCAACTGGCCGGTGTGTTCATCTCTGAAAAGCGCATGTCCAGCGACAAGAGCAAGGACAACGGCATCACCGTGCTGGTCGCAGAGAAGGGCCATCAGGAGGTACGCCCCAATGGCAGTCGCTTCCTGATCCTCGAGAACGGCTATCGCTATGACGGCAATCCGGGCGCGGCCGATTATCGCGTGATCAAGTACGACACCTATGGAGCGATGCTGCCCAAGCCGGAAATCAGTGAAGAAATCACCGACCGTGAAGCCATTCCGACCAGCGAGCTGATCGGCAACCCGGCCCCGCGTTCAGTGGCCGAGTTGCAGTGGCGTATTTCGCTGCCGCTGTCGGTGTTCATCGTGACCTTGATGGCCATTCCGCTGTCACGGGTCAATCCGCGCCAGGGCCGTTACCTGAAACTGCTGCCGGCGATCCTGCTGTATATGTCGTACCTGGCCATTCTGATTTCGGTGCGCAGTTCGCTGGAGAAAGGCAAGCTGCCACTTAGCCTGGGGATGTGGTGGGTGCATGCCATCTACCTGTCCATCGGCCTGCTGTTGTTCTATTGGGAGCCTCTGCGTCTGAAGATGGCGAGTCGTCGCAGCGTCACGGAGGTGACTCGTGGTCAAGCTTGATCGATACATTGGCAAAAGCGTCCTGCTGGCGATTCTCGCCGTTCTGGGCATCATTCTGGGGCTGGTCTCGCTGTTCGCGTTCATCGACGAGATGGGCGATATCAGCGACACCTACACACTGGCGGATGCCCTCAGCTACGTCATGCTGACGGCGCCACGTCGCGTCTACGACACCTTGCCGATGGCCGCCCTGATCGGTTGCCTGATCGGTCTGGGTACGCTGGCCAGCAGCAGCGAGCTGACCATCATGCGTGCGGCGGGCGTGTCCATCGGGCGCATCGTCTGGGCGGTCATGAAGCCCATGCTGGTGCTGATGATCGCGGGCGTGCTGGTCGGCGAGTACGTCGCTCCCTACGCCGAGAACCAGGCTCAGGCCGCGCGCTCGCTGGCTCAGGGCTCAGGTGATGCGCAGAGCGCCCGCCATGGTCTGTGGCACCGCCAGGGCGACGAGTTCATCCACATCAACACGGTTCAGCCCAATGGCCTGATGCTCGGTGTGACACGTTATCGTTTCGACGACCAGCGTCACATGCTGACCTCCAGCTTTGCCAAAGAGGCCAACTTCAAGACCGATTACTGGGAATTGAAGGACGTCGCTACCACGCACTTCAATGATGGCCGCACCGAGGTCATCAACACGCCGGTCGAGCGTTGGGATGTGGCGTTGAGCCCGCAGTTGCTGAGCACGGTAATCATGCCGCCCGAGTCGCTGTCCATCAGCGGCCTCTGGAGCTACGCGCATTACCTGGCTGATCAGGGCTTGAGCAATGGCCGCTACTGGCTGGCGTTCTGGACCAAGGTCCTGCAACCGGCGGTGACCGTCGCGTTGGTGCTGATGGCAATCTCGTTCATCTTCGGCCCGCTGCGCTCGGTTACGCTGGGGCAGCGCGTGTTCACCGGTGTAGTGGTGGGCTTTACCTTCCGCATCATTCAGGACCTGCTCGGCCCATCGAGCCTGCTGTTCGGCTTCCCGCCGTTGCTGGCAGTGCTGCTGCCTGCTGCAGCCTGTGCGCTGGCCGGGGTGCTTCTGTTGCGCCGTGCCGGGTAATGCACCAACCGGACTGAAAAAGCCGACCCATGGGTCGGCTTTTTCATGGGCGTTTGTGGACCCTGCAAACCCCGCATGCAAAAAAGCCTCTGGCATCGCTGCCAGAGGCTTTCTTGTAACTGCGTGGTGCGTCGTTCTCAGCCTTCGGCTTGAACTTCGTCAGCCTGCATGCCTTTCTGACCCTGCACTGCAACGAAGGTAACTTTCTGACCTTCTTTCAGGCTCTTGAAGCCGTTACCCTGAATGGCGCGGAAGTGTACGAACAGATCCGGCCCGCTCTCAGGAGTGATAAAACCAAAACCTTTTTCGTCGTTGAACCACTTGACGGTACCGCTCTGACGTTCAGCCATTTTCTTATTTCCTTGACGCTTGACTTGAATTGGTTACAGCCTCTTTCGCATGAAAGAGCACTGGGGCTGGTTGCAGGAAGTAAGAAACGTAGAACGGGTTGTAGCAAACCTAGAGCTACTGCCCAGGTCCAGATTCGGCGACCCATGCAAACACAGTTCGGAAACTCTACGCCAACTCTCGTTGCAAATACAACCCCCTTGCCTGGCGCCCTGTTTCCGGGGAGTTGGCCTTGCACGCGCAGTATTTGCACAGCGTGCACGGTGATTGATCCGTCATAACATTTTGCACTTTATAGGTGCATTTTTTGCATATATGACACGTTGCTTATGCGAATGAAACACTACGGGGTAACAGTGCTCCAGCAACACCGAAGTGTTGCTGTTTTTTTGACGCCGCTATTTAACCGCGGAAGTAACGTTGCGCAACGAAAGGCATTTTTGCAACGAGCATGGGGACTTTCTTGCCGCGCACCATTGCCCACACAGGTGTATCCAGCGCCGTGTAATCGTTATGCAGATAACCCATGGCCAGCGGGCCAGCCAGAGAGGGGCCAAAACCGCCGCTGCACACGGTACCGATGACTGCGCCCTGTTCATCGACGATCTCGGTACCCTCACGCACGGGTGTGCGCTCCTGGGGGAGTAGGCCGACTCGCTTTTTGCTGACGCCGTTCTGTTGCTGGGCAAAGATTCGCTCGGCGCCCGGAAAGCCGCCTGCACGCGCACCGTCGGCGCGACGCACTTTGGAAATGGCCCATAACAGGCTGGCCTCGATCGGCGAGGTCTGCGTGTCCATATCATGGCCGTACAGGCACAGACCGGCTTCCAGTCGCAGCGAATCACGTGCGCCCAGGCCGATCGGAGCCACTTCCGGCTCGTCCAGCAGGCGGCGTGCCAGCGCCTCAGCCTGTTCAGCAGGCACGGAAATTTCATAGCCGTCTTCGCCGGTATAGCCCGAGCGACTGACATAGCATTTGACGCCGAGCAGCGTGACGCTGGCGAACTGCATGAAGGTCATTTTGGCGACTTCCGGGGCCAGGCGTGCCAGTACGGTCACCGCGGCCGGCCCTTGCAGCGCCAGCAGGGCGCGTTCTTCAAACAGTGGTTCGATCTTGCAATGTCCGGCCAGGTGCTTGCACAGGTGCGCCAGATCCTGATCCTTGCAGGCCGCGTTGACCACCAGCATCAACTGGTCGTTGCCGAGATTGGCAACCATCAGGTCATCGAGAATGCCGCCGTTCTCGTCGGTGAACATCGCGTAACGCTGCATGCCGACCGGCAGGTCAATGATGTCTACCGGCACCAGGGCTTCCAGGGCCTTAGCGGCGTCTGCACCGGTGAGGCGAATCTGGCCCATGTGCGAAACATCGAACAGACCGGCCTGAGCGCGGGTGTGCAGGTGCTCTTTCATTACGCCAGCCGGGTATTGAACAGGCATGTCGTAACCGGCGAAGGGCACCATCTTCGCGCCGAGTTCGCGGTGCAGGGCGTGCAGGGGAGTGGTCAGCAGTGATTCTGTAGACATGTTCGATTCCTTGTTGAGCGGGCCGTGCCAATGGCACTGCCTGTGCGCGCAGCGCGATCAGGCAATGCCAGGCGGGGACTGTCACGCTTCCTGATAGTTCTCGATGGACGGGCAGGCGCAGACCAGGTTGCGGTCGCCGAAGACGTTGTCGACACGACCGACCGGAGGCCAGTACTTGTTCTCGATCAGCGAATCGACCGGGTACACCGCCTGTTCGCGGCTGTAAGGATGGCTCCACTGGCCGACGATTTCGGCAGCGGTATGCGGCGCGTTTTTCAGCGGGTTGTCGTCCTTGTCCAGGGTGCCGTTTTCAACCGCGCGAATTTCTTCGCGGATCTTGATCATGGCATCGCAGAAGCGGTCCAGCTCTTCTCTGGACTCGCTCTCGGTGGGCTCGATCATCAGCGTCCCGGCGACCGGGAACGACATGGTCGGGGCATGGAAGCCGAAGTCGATCAGGCGCTTGGCCACGTCGTCGACGCTGATGCCGCTGCTGTCCTTGATCGGGCGCAGGTCGAGGATGCATTCGTGGGCGACCAGGCCGTTGCTCCCGGTGTAGAGCACAGGGTAATGCTCCTCCAGACGGCGCGAGATGTAGTTGGCGTTGAGAATCGCCAGTTGCGAAGCGCGTTTGAGGCCTTCACCGCCCATCATGCGGATGTACATCCAGGTAATGGGCAGAATGCTGGCGCTGCCGAACGGTGCTGCGCAGACTGCGCCTTCCTTGCGCTCCATGCGGGCATGGCCGGGCATGAACGGGGCGAGATGGGACTTCACGCCGATCGGGCCAACGCCCGGGCCGCCACCGCCATGGGGGATGCAGAATGTCTTGTGCAGGTTGAGGTGCGACACGTCGCCGCCGAACTTGCCCGGTGCGCAGAGACCAACCATGGCGTTCATGTTTGCGCCATCGATGTACACCTGGCCACCGTTGTCATGAACGATGCCGCAGATTTCGCGAATGCCTTCTTCGAACACGCCGTGGGTCGACGGGTAAGTGATCATGATCGCCGCAAGCTGGTCACGATGCTGAACGGCCTTGGCGCGCAGGTCTTCGATGTCGACGTTGCCGCGCGCATCACACGCGGTCACCACGACGCGCATACCGGCCATGTTGGCAGTCGCCGGGTTGGTGCCGTGCGCCGAAGAAGGGATCAGGCAGATGTCGCGATGTTCGTCGCCACGGCTCTGGTGATAGGCGCGGATCGCCAGCAGCCCGGCGTATTCGCCCTGCGAACCGGCGTTCGGTTGCAGCGAGATCGCGTCGTAACCGGTGGCGGCACAGAGCATGGCCTCCAGCTCATCGGTCAGTTGCTGGTAGCCGGCGCTTTGCTCGGCCGGGGCAAAAGGGTGCAGGTTGCCGAATTCGGCCCAGGTCACCGGGATCATTTCGCTGGCAGCGTTGAGTTTCATGGTGCACGAGCCCAGCGGAATCATGGTGCGATCCAGCGCCAGGTCCTTGTCGGCCAGCTTGCGCAGGTAGCGCATCAGCTCGGTTTCCGAGTGATAGCGGTTGAACACGGGGTGGCTGAGGATTGCTGACTGACGCAGCAGCCCGGCCGGCAGGCGTGACTGTACGCTGTCTGCCAGTGCGGCGAAGTCCGGCAGGCTCTGGCCGTCGCTGGCGAAGATTGCCCACAGCGTTTCGACGGCCGACTGCGATGTGGTCTCGTCCAGGGACAGACCCAGACGCTGGTCATCGATTTCACGCAGGTTGATGTGCCTGGCGCGTGCGGCGGCATGCAGTGCAGCGGTTCTGCCGCCAGTGTGCAGGGTCAGGCTGTCGAAGAAAAATGCCTGCTCGGCCTTCAGGCCCAGCGTGTTCAGGCCTTCGGCCAGAATCGCGGTCAGGTGGTGAACGCGCTTGGCGATCTGTGTCAGGCCGCGCGGACCATGGTAGACCGCGTACATGCTGGCGATGTTGGCCAGCAGCACCTGCGCGGTGCAGATGTTGCTGGTGGCCTTCTCGCGACGAATATGCTGCTCGCGGGTCTGCATTGCCAGGCGCAGGGCTTGCTTGCCGTGACGGTCCACCGACACACCGACCAGACGGCCCGGCATGTCACGCTTGAACGCATCGCGGGTCGAGAAGTAGGCTGCATGCGGGCCACCGAAACCCAGCGGCACACCGAAGCGCTGGGCGCTACCGATCGCCACGTCGGCGCCGAATTCGCTTGGCGGGGTCAGCAGGGTTAGGGCCAGCAGGTCGGCAGCCACGGCGACCAGAGCGTTGGCCGCGTGGAAGCGCTCGATCAGTTCGCGGTAATCGAACACGTCGCCATTGCTGGCCGGGTATTGCAGCAGCGCGCCGAAGTAATCGCTGACATCGCCCAGCTCGTGCTCGTCTGCTACGACCACGGTGATGCCCAACGGCTCGGCGCGAGTGCGCAACACATCCAGGGTCTGCGGGTGGCAATGGCTGGATGCGAAAAACTGCTGGCTAGCCTTGTTTTTGCTCAAGCGTTTGCAAAAGGTCATTGCCTCGGCGGCTGCGGTGGCTTCGTCGAGCAGAGAGGCATTGGCAATCGGCAGGCCGGTAAGGTCGCTGATCAGTGTCTGGAAATTGAGCAGTGACTCCAGGCGGCCCTGGGAAATCTCTGGCTGGTAAGGGGTGTAAGCGGTGTACCAGGCCGGGTTTTCCAGCAGGTTGCGCAGGATCGGTGCTGGCGTGTGGGTGTTGTAGTAACCCTGGCCGATGTAGGTCTTGAACAGCTGATTCTTGCTGGCGATGGCCTTGATGGACGCCAGCGCATCGGCTTCGCTCTGCCCGGCAGGCAGGTTCAGAACGCTGGTGCCCTTGATGCTTTCCGGAATGACGCTTTCGCTCAGCGCATCGATGGAATCGAAACCCAGCGTTTGCAGCATGGCCTGCTCATCGGCCGCACGCGGGCCAATGTGCCGGGCAATGAATTCGTTGGCAGTGGTCAGTTCAATACGGTCAGTCATGGCGTGCTCCTCAGGCTTCGGCGTTGGCTTTGATCAGACGGTCGTAGGCGTCCTGATCCAGCAGGCCGTGAATGGCGTTGGCGTCTTGTGGGATGAAGCGAAAGAACCAGCCCGCACCGAGTGCATCTTCATTGACCAGCTCTGGCGTGGCGTCGAGGGCGGAATTGACCTCGACGACTTCACCGTCCAGCGGCATGTTGATGCTGCTGGCGGCTTTCACCGATTCCACCACCGATACTTCAGCGTGTTGAGTGTAGGCCTGTAATTCCGGGAGCTGCACGAAGACCACATCGCCCAGCGATTCCTGCGCGTAGGGCGTAATGCCGACCGTCACGCTGCCGTCGGTTTCGGCACGCAGCCATTCGTGGTCAACGGTGAATCGCAAATCGCTCATACAAACTCCTCGGAGAACAGGGCTCGCGCAGCACGCGAGCAATATGAGTTATGGCTTAGCAATTTAGCGGCCATGTTTTATTTTTATAATAAAATCAATGAGTTGAATAATTTTTGGCTGGGCCTGTCGATTTAGGGTGTAGCGAAATCGCTACAGTCTTCAGGCATTTGAAAATACCTGACTGATCAAGGCCTTGATACGCAGGGAGGGAGGTGTTTTGGAGCGAAATCGTTACAGTGGAGCGTTTTCGTTACGGCAGCGTTGAATGATTGCATCCAACCAGCATTGGCTATCACCGCTGAACACAGCGCTAGCGCGTCGGCAGTTAGCCGACGCGGCTTTCCGGTGAGCGTAAAAACGTCTCGAGCTCTTCAAGCGGTAATGGCTTGCTGATCAGATAGCCCTGAATTTGATCGCAATGGTTTTCACGAAGGAACGCCAGTTGCTCCGGGGTTTCCACACCCTCTGCAATCACCTGCAGGTCGAGGCTGTGAGCCAGCTCGATGATGGCTCTGGCGATGGCCGCGTCCTGCGGGTTGCTGGTCACTTCGCGAATGAACGCGATGTCGATTTTAAGCTTGTCGATAGGGAAGCGGCGCAGGTACGCCAGGCTTGAATAACCGGTGCCGAAATCGTCGATGGAAATACTCACGCGATTGGCCCGCAGTGCCCCCAGAGTGGCGATGGTGTGCGCGGTGTTTTCCATCAACGAACTTTCTGTCAGCTCGACCTCAAGCCACTGCGGCGCAACATTGTGTTTTTCCAGTGCCTGGCGGATGTCGGCGACCAGGCTGCTATTGGAAATCTGTTGCCCTGAAATGTTGACCGCGACCTGAAACGAGCCTAACCCGGAGCGTTGCCAGCGCGCGATCTGGGCGCAGACACTGTCGACGACCCAGTTGCCGACTTCACCGATCAGGCCGAGGCTTTCCAGTACGGGGACAAATACCGCAGGCGAAATGCCTGGATGGCCAGGGCGTGGCCAGCGCAACAGCGCCTCAAGCCCGCATATGCGGTCATTGTTCAGGTCCAGCTTGGGTTGGTAGACGATTTCGAAGGCCTGGCTGCGCACCGCTTCGCGCAGCGCGGTCTCAAGGTCCAGGCGTGCCGAAACGTCGGCGTTCATCTGCGGGGTATAGAACCGGTAGTTGTCCGGGCCGATCTTTCGGGCGCTGTTCATGGCGGTGTAGGCGTGTCTGATCAGCTCGCGCGAGTCTTCGCCGTCCTCCGGGTACAGGGCAATGCCGATGCTGGCGGTCATGACCAGGCTCTGACCTTCTATGTGGAAGGGCACTCGCAATGCATTGCGGATGCGATCGAGCGTCTTCCGGGTATCCGCCTGGCCGTCTCGCAGCATCAGAATCAGGGCGAACTGATCGCCGTCCACGCGGCCAAGGGTGTCACTGGCATTCAGGCAGCTGGACAGTCGGCGGCTGACTTCCAGCAGCACCTCATCACCCAGCACATGCCCCCAGGTTTCGTTGATGTTCTTGAAACCGTCGAGATTGACCGTCAATGCCGCCAGCTTCCAGCGGCTGATCGCCGCTTGGGTCATGCCCATTTGCAGGCTGGTAAAAAACAGATCCCGGTTGGGCAGGCCGGTCAGCGTGTCGTAGTGGGCCATGGTCAGCAGGCGCTGGTCGCTTTCCTTGCGCCGGGTGATGTCGCGCACGATACCGACGATGACCCAGTCCTCGCCGGTCCGGTAGGCCTGGCGATGGATTTCGACCTCGACATCCCGCCCGCTCTTGTCGCGAATCTGGGTTTCCAGGGGCTCACTGGGGCCTTTGCCGGCAATGATCCGGTCGTACACGACCTCAAGCTGCTCCATGGACGTTTCGCCCAGTTCGGCAGGCGTCTTGTGCGACAGTTCTTCTGCGGTGTAGCCCAGCAACTGGCAGGCCCGGCGGTTGAATTCGATCAGGCTCATGGTATTGCGGTTGATCAGAAAGATTGCGTCTTCGGAAGCGTCCATCACTGTGCGAAAACGCTCGAGATCGATGGTGCGCTGCTGCAATTGATCTTCGAGGATCAGGCTGTGGCTTTTCAGGTAGTCGCCGAACGCCTTGAGACGCAGCAGATTACGCACGCGCAGCCACAGTTCGGCGCTGTCCACAGGCTTGTTGAGGTATTCCTCGGCGCCCGCTTCCAGTCCTGAAAGACGCGAGCTTTGGTCGTCGAGTGCCGAGAGCATGATGATCGGTATATTGGCTGTGCCCTTTTTGGCCTTGAGCTGACTGGCGACCTCATAGCCGTCCATGCCCGGCATCATGATGTCCAGCAGGATCAGGTCGGGTGCCTGTCGTTTGATCATGGCCAGCGCCAGCTCGCCTGATTCCGCCGTCAGTGTCCGATAACCCTGGTTCTGCAAGAGTACCTCCAGCAGGTCCCGGACATGGACGTCGTCATCGATAATCAGGATGGTCGCGGCGCTCTGGGTCATATCGAATGCTCAGGTAATGGGCTGTTGAGGCAGATTTTTTTCCAGCAGTGTGTCGATGACCCGGTACAACTCCTTGTAGCGCAACGGCTTGATGACATAAGCGTTGCAGCCCGCCAGGCGGATCTTCTCCTTGTCTTCCTTCATGGCCATCGCGGTCAGTGCAATCACCGGGATCGCAGCTGTGCCGGCATCTTTCTTCAACAGCGATGTGGCGGTCAGGCCGTCCATCTCCGGCAGATGGATATCCATCAGGATCAGGTCGGGCTGACGCTCGCGAGCCAGTTTCAGACCGCTTTCGGCATCGACGGCCGACAGCACGGCGTGCCCGGCGCTGGTCAGCAACAGCTCTGCCAGACGCATGTTCGCCGCATTGTCTTCAATGATCAGGATCTGGGCCATCGCGCCTCCGCTGATTCAGTTGGGCGGACGGGCAGCCAGACCACGAAGCGTGCGCCGAGGTCCTTCACGCTGGCCACTGCGACGCAGCCGCCGTGCAGTTCGCTGAGCTGCTTGACCATCGCCAGACCCAGTCCGGTGCCTTCGAATTTGCGTGCCAGGCCGCTGTCGATCTGGCTGAACGCCTTGAACAGCTTGTTCATGTCGCTCTGGGCGATGCCGATTCCGGTGTCGCTGACACTCAGTTCGAGAAACTGCTCACAGTCACCGGGCGGAAGCGCAAACCCGTAGGTCGGCCAGTCACCGTCGATAAGACCTGCCTGGGACGCCGGCACCAGACGCACCGCCAGCGTTACCCAGCCACCGGGCTCGCTGAATTTCACGGCGTTGGCCAGCAGGTTGTAGACGATCTGTTTGGTCTTGCGCCGATCGAGCTCAAGCTCACCGAATTCGGCCTCTGTTTCCAGCTTCAACTGAATGTGTTGCAGGGCGGCTTGCTCGCGCACGATCAGCAGGCTGTTGCTCAGCAGTTCGTCCAGATCGACCGACTCGAGCTCCAGCGTCATCATGCCGGCCTCGACCTTGGACAGGTCGAGGATGTCATTGATCAGCGACAGCAGGTGCTGGCCGCTGTTAAAGATATCGCCTATGTAGCGTCGCTGGGCATCGGTCATGTCGCCGACCATGCCGTCCTTGAGTGCCTCGGAGAAGCCGATCACGGCGTTCAGCGGCGTGCGCAGCTCGTGGGACATGGTGGCAAGAAACTCGGACTTCATGTGGCTGGCGTGTTCCAGCTCGATATTCTTTTCTTCCAGCGTCCGCTCGAAACGCTTGCGCTCGGTTACATCGCGGGCTGCGGCGAAGACCCCCTTGAGCTTGCGGTCACGGTCATGAAAGGTCGCAGCGTTGTAGGACACCACGGTTTCAGTGCCGTCATAGGCGCGCACGGTGAGTTCGTAGTCACTGACCTTGTGCTCGCTGAGCACGCGCTTGATCGCGGCATCGGCACTCGCCGGGTCAGTGAAGAAATTCTTGCAGGGCGCACCGATCAACTCATCGCGGGTGCGTCCGGTCAGGGCCATCATCTGCTTGTTGACGTCGGAAATGATGCCTTGCGGATCAGTCATCATCAGTGCATCGATGTTCGATTCGATCAGCGAACGGGTATAGAACTGTTGGTCCCGCAAGCGCTGATCGAGCAAGGCCTGAGCCTCTTCTTCCTGCTTGCGCGCCGTGTTGTCGGTGCCGATCAGCAGATAACCGATGATGGTTTCGGCGCTGTCGCGCAGTGACGTGACCGAGACCATGGCCGACAAGCGGCTGCCGTCCTTGCGGATGTAGGTCAGTTCGTAAATGTCTTCGATGCCGCGCGAAGCCTTGAACACCAGCGCCTCGAAGCCAGGCGTGATGGGCGTGTTGAGTTCATGGCTGAGGGCTGCCGCGCGGATGATGAGTTCGGCAGGGTCAGAGATGTCCGCAGGTGTGATTTTGTCGACCACGTCCTCGGAGTGATAACCGAGCATGCGTTCGGCGCCGACATTGAATATCTGGATAACGCCGTGTTCGTCGGTTGCGATGCTTGAGAAGTAAGCGCTGTTGAAAATTGCATCCTGCAGTGCGCCGGTCTTGAGGAGGATTTTCTGACGGCGAGATTCGACGATTTTTTCAGCGCGAGACTGAGCGTCGACAAGCGGGCGGTCCACTGGCGAGGTTGGCATATGACTTCCCGGTACTACCTGACCTTTTTGCCATTACGGCCGTAATCACACTACGGACATCCATTCAAATGGATGATAAGAGGTTCATGGACGATACCAGATCGTTATCGGCAAACTAGTTATTAAATGAACCCTTTCGGAATATATTTTCGATAAACGACTTCAATCGACTAACGCTTGCCTGGAATTCCATATTTTCGCAGGCGATGAGCGATGGCGGTGTGCGAAGTATGCAGGCGATTGGCCAGTTGGCGGGTGGAAGGATAGTCCGCGTAAAGCTTTTCCAGCAGATTCCGCTCGAAGGCTTCGACGGCATGTTCGAGGCTGTCGATCGAGCTGTCGTTCTGACGCGCCACTGCGGTGCCCGCGATATCCAGGTCGCCTATATCCACTTGAGTGTGTTCGCAGATGGCGGCCGCGCGAAAAATCACGTTTTGCAATTGCCGCACATTGCCTGGCCAGCGGTTGCCGAGCAGGGCAGGGTAGGTGCCGGGTGCAAGCCTGCAGACCGGGCGCTGAATTTGTGCACACGCCTGCTCCATGAAGTATCGGGCCAGCAACAGAATGTCCTGACCGCGCTCGCGCAACGGCGGAACCTCCAGATTGAGGACATTGAGGCGGTAGAACAGGTCTTCGCGGAAGGTGCCTTCGCTGACCATCTTTTCCAGGTCGCGGTGGGTGGCGCTGAGAATGCGCACATTGACCCGTACTTCGCGATCGCCACCGACGCGGCGGAAGCTGCCATCGTTTAGGAAACGCAGCAGTTTGGCCTGCAGATAGGGTGACATTTCGCCGATTTCATCGAGGAATACGGTGCCTTGGTTGGCCAGTTCCATCAGCCCCGGTTTGCCGCCGCGTTGCGCTCCGGTAAAGGCCCCCGGGGCATAGCCGAACAGTTCGCTTTCGGCGAGGTTTTCCGGCAGTGCTGCGCAGTTCAGGGCCAGGAACGGTTCGCCGTGGCGGGCGCTGCTGGCGTGACAGGCACGGGCGACCAACTCTTTGCCAGTGCCGGTTTCGCCCTGTATCAGCAGTGGGGCGTCCAGCGCCGCCACCCGCTGCGCCCGCGCCTTGAGGGTGCGGATGGCGGCCGAGTCGCCGAGCAGGGCGTCGAAACCTTCTGCGTGATCATGGTGCAATGCCGACAGGCGTTCGCCGATTCGGCTGGGCAGGTACAGGGTAATCAGCGCGCCGGCTTCGGTGATTGGCGTGGCATCCAGCAGCAGCGCTTCACCGTTCAGGGTGATCTCGCGCAGCGGCAGGCGAAAGCCGTTTTCCAGCAATGCGACGTGCAGGCTGGGGTCGCTGAACAGCTCACCGATGGACTCGCCCGCAGGCTCCCGGCCAATCAGCGCGATGAGTGCCGGGTTGGCCAGCAGCACATGTCCGGCGCTGTCGAGTGCCAGCACCGGGTCGGTCATGGCGGCGAGCAACGCGTCCAGCTGCAGGTGGCGCCGCTGACCCGGAAGGATATCGACCACGGTGATCGCTTCTACACCGCGGACCCGAAACAGCGCGTCCTTGAGCTCTTCGAGCATTTGCGGGCTGAGGGTCGGCGCATCGATGTACACGTTGGGCGGCACCATCTCCACCGCATCCAGATTCAGATTGCGCCCACCCAGAATCGCCAGCACTTCCTGGGTGATACCGACGCGGTCGATGAAGCTGACATGGATGCGCATGAGGCGTTGACGGTTCGCGGATGAGAAGGCGGCAAGTATGCCTTGTGGCGGCAGGTTTGGTGAAATCCGCTGGTGTACGTCCGAGCCTCGTTCCTCACGCTCCTGCACACACCTTTCGTTCCTCACGCTCCAGCGTGGGAATGCTCTTTGTGACGCTCTGCGTCATGGATTTACGCCATTCCGCTCATTCTGGAGAGGACGCAGAGCGTCCAGAACGGCATACCCACGCAGAGCATGGGCACAATGGTGTTCTTGCGCGCACCTATCGTTCCTCACGCTCCAGCGTGGGAATGCCGTTCGTGACGCTCCGCGTCATGGATTCGCGCCGCCCCGCCCACTCAGGAGAGGACGCAGAGCGTCCAGAACGGCATACCCACGCAGAGCATGGGCACGATGGTGTTTTCCGATGCCTCATTCTTCCCGCTACTGCACGATAGTGTTCTTGCGCGCGCCTATCGTTCCTCACGCTCCAGCGTGGGAATGCCGTTCGTGACGCTCCGCGTCATGGATTCGCGCCGCCCCGCCCACTCAGGAGAGGACGCAGAGCGTCCAGTACGGCGTGATCACGATGGCGTTCTCCGGCCTCGACAGCGCTGGCTTACTCCAGATGCTCCTGCTTCACCGGGTCGCCTGACTTGGCTTGGAGTTTGTCGCGAATGTCCTTGAACATTAGGTCGTAGTCCTCGTGCTTGGCGATGGGCAGTGCGGCCGAGTTGGGCAAGCCGTGCCTTATTGCGATGCGACTCGCGTCGTGCGCGAAGTTGAAGGCGAGGTCACGGGGCAACTGGAATTGCTCTTCGAACGGCTTGCCATTGATTGCGCCCTGCATGGTGAAATGCATGGACGTGCCTTGCTTGGGGTCTTCCTCCACGTTGTAGCGCAAGTGGATGTCATAGCTGATATCCGACGGTTGAAGCGCCACGTGGGTGAGGTGCAGATGGCCTGGCTCGTACATGAAGTGACTCCATCAAGGGGTGAGTGTGCTCAGTCAGACACTGACCGCGACAGGACGGTTCAGCTTTGCGCAGGGTGCCGCGCGCCGCATGCCTGCGCTCAACGGTCGATCTTGTCCGGTTCCGGCCTCGACCAGATCCATAGATTGCCCAGCGCCATCCCCGTGAGTGCAAGGTACAGCCACCAGGCATGGCCGATGAGGCTCAGCATCACCACGGCACAGACAAGCATGCTGAGGGTGGCGCTGATCTTGGCCTTGCGGGCGACCAGTCGGCCGTTACGCCAGTTGTACAGTATTGGCCCGAACACGCGGTGGTTTTCCAGCCAGGCGTTCAGCCGCGGCGAACTGCGTGTTGCCGCCCAGGCGGCCAGCAGAATGAACTCGGTGGTTGGCAGGCCGGGAACGAAGATCGCAACAATGCCTATGCCCAACGCGGTATAGGCGAGGATGCCGTATAAAAGGCGTGAAAGTCTTGAGCCGGGTGGTTTGTACGTCATGGTCTCTACAGGCAGGTTCGGGGAGCCCGGCCAGCTTAACAGCACCGGGCGCTTTTTCATGCCTGTGCCAGTTCTGTGACGGGAGCATGGGCGTAGGCGTGCTGCAGCAACACGTTGAAACGCTCGAATGCGGCGATGGCGCCGCGATCGAGCTCTGCTTCCTGTTCGGCGCTCAGTGGCAGTTCATCAAGCGTCCGGACAAAGGCTTTCCAGCCGGCAGCCCGGCCCCCGGCAGGTTCACCCAAATGTCGCGCGCCGAAGCTGTCGCTCAGGTTCAAGGCTTGGGCACGTTTGATCAGGAATGCTGCACCGAGCTTGGAACCCTCGGAGACGAACAGCCAGCCGAGCGCTTCTGCGCTGCTCGGTTTTTGCACTGCACCCGCCACTGGCAGGGGAAGGTCGATGTTCAGATCGGCAAGGTCTGCCCTGACCTGTTCGGCCCGGCAGCGTGCCGGCAGGTCGCCGATGATCGCCTGAAGCGCAGGGTCGCCGTACAGGTGTTGCAGTTCTGCCTGAAACAGGTACTGGGCAACTACGAAGCGCGAATAGCTGGCCAGGGTGTCAAACGGCGCATGGGCCTTGACCGCCTTGTCGAGCTGTTCGTGCGGCGCGTGGGTAATCTGGCTCAGGCGTTGCGAACGCAGAGTCGGTCGGTTCTGATCAAGGGGCATCGTAGTCTTCCTTGTTGAAAAAGGGCTTGTTGAATAGACGAATAGCCAGGCCTGAAAGCGTAAAAAAGCCTGCCGTTCGATGATTCAACGGCGGGCTTTCAGAGGCGCTCGGGCTCAGATGTCCCACACCACGTTGACGCTGAAATTGCGTCCCGGCTGGGTCAGGCGATCGAGGTTGGCGGGTGCGGTTACGCCGGCTTCTCCCACGCCGTCGTAGCCGCGCACATCGTCCCAGCGCCAGTATTTTTTATCGGTCAGGTTGTACAGGCCTGCGTTGACGGTCACGTCATCACTGACCTTGTAGTAGCCGGTCAGGTCCAGAATGCCGAAGCCCGGTGTTCTGAACTGACTGGAGGTGCCATCCGGCGTGTGGAAGTTGCTGTCATCCACTCGGTTCTTGCGCTTGACCAGGGTCCAGCTCAACAGACCGCCATAGTGATCGCGGTCATAACCCAACCCCACGACTCCGGTCAGCGGGTTGACGCTGTTGAGCGGCTCGCCCGTGTCGTCGTTGCGGCCGTGCAGATAGGCGACGGAGGCCTGGCTGTAGAGGCCGTTCGGCGCACCCAGGCTGTCGAGGTTCAGACGGCCTTTGAGTTCGGCGCCTTTGAGGGTGGCGTGCCGGATGTTGTTGGACTGGAACGTGAGTTCGCTGTAGCCGGGTGTGATGGCGTCCTCGTTGATGAAGTCGCGGTACTTGTTGTAGAACACCGCGATGTCGAACGAGCCGGATTCGAAGCGACCGCGCAGCCCGGTTTCGTAACTTTTGCTCGTTTCGGGCTTCAGGTTCGGATTGGGCTCGACCACGTACCCGGCCGTCGGGTTTTCGAAGCGTCCGTAAAGTGACTTGGCCGAAGGCGTGCGGAAGCCCTCGGCATACTGGCCGTACCACGTGTAGGCATCGCTGAGTGCGTAAGTCACGCCCAGCTTGGGCGACAGGCGATGCCAGGTTCGCGTTTCATCGTTCGCCTGGCTTGGGTCGGTCAGGCTGACCGACCTGAGGAATTGCGAGGTGAATGTCGGATCAAGCCGGGTGTGGTCGTAACGCACACCGGGCAGGAAGGTCCAGTCATTCCAGCTGATCTGATCCTGCGCGAACAACGCGTAGCTGGTGATGGTCGGGTCGGGGAAATCACTCGTTGCGGCCAGCCGGTCGCTCGGACTGTCTGCACCGACGGCGCGGCAGGAGCCGAAGACTCGCGCACAAGTGCCGCTGCCGCTGCGCAATCCGGTGACTTTCTGGCGCTTGATCGTTGTGCCGTAGGTCAGCACGTGGTCGGTGCTGGCAACGGAGAATGCCTTGTCCAGCTGGGCATCGAACACCCACTGCTTTTCCTGATACTGCGTGTCGCGTTCACGAATGACATCGCGGGAGAACGGAAAGTAACGTTCCCGAGTGCTCTGATCGGTTTTCGCGATCTGATAGTTCAGGCTCCACTTGACGTTGTCGACCAGCAGGCTGTCGAGGGCGAAGCTGTTTTCGATCCCGAAGCGCTCGCGGGTGATGGTGTCGTTACCCTCGCGCGACTGATACATCCCCAGACCGCTGCCGTTGGCGAATGGCCCGCCGACTGCGCTTTTCAGATTGCTGTCGCGGTCGTCCTTGTACTTTTCATAGGCCAGCGCCAGACGCGAACCGTCGCCGTAGTTCCAGCCCAGTTTGCCCAGCACGTTGGTGCTGCGCGCATCCTCAGGGTTGGCTTGCGTACGGCTCAAACCGGTACCGGCGGTGCTGCCATAGGATTCGGTTTCATGGCCATTGCGCTGGCTGAGGTGCAGCAAGCCGTCGAATTCGCCCTGACGGCCTGCGACCGTGGCCGAGTTGAGCCAGCTTTGGTCTGCCGAGCTGTAGCCGGTTTTCAAACGTGCGCCGACATCCTTGCCGGGCTTGATGATGTCATCCGGGTCCAGTGTGTAGTAACTGACCACGCCACCAATGGCGCTGCTGCCGTAGAGGGCCGAAGCGGGACCGCGGAGGATTTCCACGCGCTTGACGATCTCCGGGTCGACATAGTTGCGGTGAGTTTGCGCATAAGGGCCGGTAAAAAAGCTGTCGGGCACCTCGACGCCGTCGACCTGAGTCAGGATCCGGTTGCCGTCGATACCGCGAATGTTATAGCCGGTTGTGCCCGCACGCTGGCCTGCGCCGCCCACCGTAACCCCCGGCTCGTAGCGCACCAGATCGCGGATCGTGTTGATGTTGTCGCGGTCCAGTTCCTCACGGGTATGTACGCTGACAGTGCTCGGCACTGAGGTGACATCCTGGGCCTGGCGTGTGGCGCTGACAGTGATCTGATCCAGCGCCATGACGCCAGCGGTGGGGGCGCGCTTTTCCAGCACGACGCTGTTATTGCCCAGATTGCGGTAGCTCAGCGAGCTGCCGGAAAGCATGCTGTCCAGCGCCTGCGCGGCGCTCAGTTCACCGCTGGCCCCCGGGGAGATGACGTTTTGGGCCAGGCCCGCCGACATGCCCACCTGCCAGCCGGTCACGCGGCTGAACTCGTTCAGCGCCGACACCAGAGGTTGCTGACTGATCGAGAACGGGTAGGTGCCCGCCGGGCGGGCCGCATGTGTACTTTCACTGGCAGCACTGGCGTTTGCCACTTGCAGACTGGCGCCCAGTACCGCAATCGTCAGGAGAGAAAGCGTAAGCCTTGCGCGTTGTCGGGCGACAGGCGTGAACGTGGATGACATCGGTAGCGCTCCCTGGGGTGTTGCTCGTCATAGTGTTTACAAGCTGCTTCAAAATGAGAATCAGTTGCATTGGCTATGACTAGACGAACGGGCAGTCGCTATCGAGTAAAAAAACTTTCCTTCAGTTGAGAATCACCAGCGCGGGCATTTCATGAAGGCTTGCCGACGTGATCTGCGCCAGCGAACGCACCACGTCGAGCGGGTTGTCCAGGCGGTAGTTGCCGGTGACGGCAACACGGTCCAGTTGTGCATTGGTGCTGACGATCCAGCCTGGATAGTAACGGCGCAGCTCAGCCAGTACGTCGCTCAGCGGGGATTTGTCGAAGATCAGTCGGCCCTGCACCCAGGCCAGGTCCCGGACCGGGTCAAGCTTTTCGCGCTGCCCAAACCCGTCAGGCCCCACGCGAACGCTGTCTCCAGCGCCCAGACTGAGGCTGGAGTCACCATGGGTGGCATGCACGTCGACAGCGCCGCGTTGCACGTGTACCTGCGCGACACCGTTCAGATAGCGCACCGAAAACGCGGTGCTGTTGGCGCTCATGCGTACCGGACCGGCTTCGATTTCCAATGGCAGCCCTGGCTTCGGCGTGACGTCGAAGAAGGCTTCCCCCTGATACAAGCGGGCAGAGCGCTGTTTTTCCCCGACCTGACTGGAGAACGCCGAATCAGTATTGAGCAGCACCTTCGAGCCGTCCGTCAGTTCCAGGCGCTGGCGTTCACCGACGACCGTCAGATGATCGGCCTGCAGGCGCAAGGGCAGATTGCTGAAGCTGAACAGCCCCAACAGCAGCACCGCTGCAGTGGCCAGAGGTTTCCAGTGGGGACGGGCACGCTGCCATGCCGAGCGCTTGCGCGGTGGTGCGATGTTTTCGGCTGCGTGCCGAACCGGCTGCGAGCTCCAGAGCGTCCGGGCTTTCTCGAATGCGCGGGCATGTTCAGGGTCGGCATTCAGCCATTCCTGAAAACGCGCCTGGTGTGCATCGTCTGCGCCTTCCAGTTCGATCAGCCAGGTCAGGGCCTGATCCATTGCAGCGTTGCTCAACACGTCCTGCGCGATCGCGTGCGGGCGTTCTGTTTTCGGGGCCACGATGTTCCTCGGCAATCCTGAAACTGTATCGATATGAGTCTGGCAGCGTGCGGCAGGGTTCAGGGCGGGTCAAGCCTGGAAAGAACGCCTACGCAGATCGCCATGATCAGTTTCAATTCTTTTTGTACGGTACTGGCAGAGACCTGCAAATGCTCGGCAATTTCCAGATAACTGCGGCCATCGAGACGGCTGAGGGTAAAGATTTTCTGCTGGCGCGGGCTCAGCGTGCTCAGACTGGCGCTCAGGTTTTCCAGCAGGCGCTTGGCATGTGCAGCATCTTCGGGCGAGCCCAGCTGGGCCACGACATTTTCGAGCCGTGCAGGCGGCACGTCTTCGAGCATGGTCCGGCCGTGGATGCGCCGCGCACGCAAATGATCCAGCGCCAGGTTGCGAGCGGTCTGGAAAACGAAGGGTTCAAGATGAGCGACCGGATGTTCGGTCAATGCACGGCTGACGCGCAGCCAGGTTTCCTGAAGCAGGTCTTCAGCAGCGCTTTGATTGCCAACCATGCGTTGTAGAGTGCGTAACAGAACCGGGCGCTGGGCCAGAAACACGTTGTTGAAGTCTGAGTGCGACACGGAGGAGACCGACCGGAGATTCGAGCAAATGATAATGCTTCTCATCTTCAGGGCGGGTCAAGCCTGGATCTGTAAATATTTGTCCGCCAGACGCTTGCTAAAGATCGGACGCACACGCCCGAAGCTGCATGCCCACGCAGTGCATGGGCATGAGAGCAGGTGCTTGGCTGGACTGTCCTTTACTGCGCGTTATGCAGTGCCAGGCAGTTGTCGAGCATGCGATTGGAGAACGCCCATTCGTTGTCGTACCACGACAGTACCTTGAGCAGCTTGCCGCTGACCTTGGTGTGGTTGGCATCGAAGATCGACGACAGCGGGTTGTGGTTGAAGTCGTGGGAGACCAGCGGCAGCGTGTTGTAGCCGAGCACTTTGGAGTGCTGACTGGCTTCTTTCATCAGCGCGTTGACTTCATCGACGGTGGTTTCGCGCTTCAGGGTCACGGTCAGGTCGACCAGCGAAACGTTGATGACCGGTACACGCACAGCCATGCCGGTAAGTTTGCCTGCCAGTTCCGGCAGCACCAGACCTACCGCTTCGGCAGCGCCGGTCTTGCTCGGGATCATCGATTGCGTGGCCGAGCGGGCGCGGTACGGATCGGTGTGATAGACATCGATCAGGTTCTGGTCGTTGGTGTAGGCATGAATGGTGGTCATCAGGCCGTTTTCGATACCCAATTCGCGATGCAGCACTTGAGCGACCGGGGCCAGGCAGTTGGTGGTGCACGAGGCGCTGGAGATGATCTGGTGCGATTGGCGCAGCGTGTCGTGGTTGACACCATAGACGATGGTGGCATCGGCACCGCTGGCTGGCGCGGAGATAATCACCTTGCGGGCGCCGGCGGTGAGGTGCGCAGCAGCCTTGTCGCGGCTGGTGAACAGGCCGGTGCATTCGAACACCACATCGATGTCCTGCGCTTTCCACGGCAGCTCGGCCGGGTTGCGAATGGCACTGACCGAAATACGGTCACCATTGACGGTCAGGCTGTCCTTGTCACACTCGACCGTGCCGCTGAAAGGGCCGTGTACGGTGTCGAAGCGCAGCAGGTGTGCGTTCATTTCGCTGTCGCCAAGATCGTTGATGGCGACGACCTGCAGGTCCTGACGGTAGCCTTGGGTATACAGTGCGCGTAGGACGTTGCGGCCGATTCGGCCAAAACCGTTGATTGCGATACGAAGAGTCATACAGCCGTCCTTCTGAATTTGTTGTTGGAATTACAAGATTATTCTCATAGAAATAGAAAACAAGCCTTTTTAGTGGCAATATTTTGTTTTATCTACAACTACAAGCCTGAAAGGCACTCCCAGTTGATCGAGATCAGGGTTTTGCTCCCTGGCAGTCACTGCTCGAAAACCGGAGCCGTCTTTACGGGTGACCTTAGACGTTAGCCTGGAGTTCATCACATGCATCCCCGCGTCCTTGAAGTAACCGAGCGTCTCATCGCCCGCAGTCGCGATACCCGTCAGCGCTACCTTCAATTGATTCGCGGCGCAGCGAGCGATGGCCCGATGCGCGGCAAGCTCCAATGCGCCAACTTTGCCCACGGCGTCGCTGCCTGCGGCCCGGAAGACAAGCAAAGCCTGCGTCTGATGAACGCCGCCAACGTGGCCATCGTCTCTTCCTACAACGAGATGCTCTCGGCGCATCAGCCCTACGAACACTTCCCAAACCAGATCAAACAGGCTTTACGTGACATTGGTTCGGTCGGTCAGTTTGCTGGCGGTGTGCCGGCCATGTGCGATGGCGTGACCCAGGGCGAGCCGGGCATGGAGCTGGCCATTGCCAGCCGTGAAGTGATTGCCATGTCTACCGCGGTTGCCCTGTCGCACAACATGTTCGACGCCGCGATGATGCTGGGCATCTGCGACAAGATCGTGCCCGGTCTGATGATGGGCGCGTTGCGGTTCGGTCATCTGCCGACCATTTTCGTGCCCGGCGGGCCGATGGTTTCAGGCATCTCCAACAAGGAAAAAGCCGACGTACGGCAGCGGTATGCGGAAGGCAAGGCCACCCGTGAAGAGTTGCTCGACTCGGAAATGAAGTCGTATCACGGTCCGGGAACCTGCACCTTCTACGGCACCGCCAACACCAACCAGCTGGTGATGGAAGTGATGGGTATGCACCTTCCGGGTGCTTCGTTCGTCAATCCCTACACACCCTTGCGTGATGCACTGACCGTCGAAGCGGCTCGCCAGGTGACGCGTCTGACCATGCAGAGCGGCAGCTTCATGCCGATCGGCGAGATCGTCGACGAGCGCTCGCTGGTCAATTCCATCGTTGCGCTGCACGCGACAGGCGGCTCGACCAACCACACCCTGCACATGCCGGCCATTGCCCAGGCCGCGGGCATTCAGCTGACCTGGCAGGACATGGCCGATCTGTCGGAAGTGGTACCGACCCTCAGTCACGTCTACCCCAACGGCAAAGCCGATATCAACCACTTCCAGGCGGCAGGCGGCATGTCGTTCCTGATTCGCGAGCTGCTGGCTGCCGGTCTGCTGCACGAAAACGTCAACACCGTGGCCGGTTATGGCCTCAGCCGCTACACCAAAGAGCCGTTTCTGGAAGACGGCAAACTAGTCTGGCGTGAAGGGCCGCTAGAAAGCCTCGATGAAAACATCCTGCGCCCGGTTGCCCGTCCGTTCTCGCCGGAAGGTGGTCTGCGGGTCATGGAAGGCAACCTGGGCCGTGGCGTGATGAAAGTGTCCGCTGTGGCTCCGGAACATCAGATCGTCGAAGCGCCGGCCAAGGTGTTCCAGGATCAGAAAGAGCTGGCCGATGCCTTCAAGGCGGGCGAGCTGGAGTGCGATTTCGTCGCCGTGATGCGCTTCCAGGGGCCGCGCTGCAATGGCATGCCCGAGCTGCACAAGATGACGCCGTTTCTGGGTGTCCTTCAGGATCGCGGGTTCAAGGTTGCGCTGGTCACCGATGGACGCATGTCGGGCGCCTCGGGCAAGATCCCGGCGGCGATTCATGTCTGCCCGGAGGCGTTCGATGGTGGCCCATTGGCTCTTGTGCGTGATGGCGATGTGATTCGTGTGGATGGTGTAAAAGGCACGTTACAAGTTCTGGTCGAAGCGTCAGAATTGGCCGCCAGAGAACCGGCCATCAACCAGATCGACAACAGTGTCGGCTGCGGTCGCGAGCTTTTTGGATTCATGCGCATGGCCTTCAGCTCCGCAGAGCAAGGCGCCAGCGCCTTTACCTCTAGTCTGGAGACGCTTAAGTGAAGTTGGCCCTGGTCGGTGATATAGGCGGTACCAATGCACGTTTTGCCATTTGGGAAGACGACACGCTGCATTCTGTCCGGGTATTCCCGACCATTGACTACGCGGGCCCGGAGAAGGCCATCGAAGTCTATCTGCAGGACCTGGAGCTGCAGCGCGGCGATATCGGTCATGTATGCCTGGCGGTGGCCGGGCCGGTGGATGGCGATTTTTTCCAGTTCACCAACAGCCACTGGCAATTGAGCCGCAAGGCCTTCTGCGCCGATCTGCAGGTCGATGAATTGCTGCTGATCAACGACTTCACCGCCATGGCGCTGGGCATGACCCGGCTCAAGGACGATGAATACCTGACGGTCTGCCACGGTGTCGGCAAGCCTGATCGGCCGCGCGTGGTGGTGGGGCCGGGGACCGGGCTGGGCGTCGGTACGCTGATCAAACTCGAAGGCAATCGCTGGATGGCGCTGCCGGGTGAGGGCGGTCATGCCGATCTGCCCATCGGCACCGCACGTGAGGCGCTGCTGTGGACGCGGCTGATGGCCGAGCACGAGCATGTCAGCGCCGAAGTCGTGCTCAGCGGTGCCGGCTTGCTGTTGCTGTATCAGGTCAGTTGCGCCCTGGACGACATCGAACCGGTGCTCAAATCGCCTGCGGCAATCACCACCGCTGCCCTCTCGGGTGACCCGGTAGCGGCGGCGGTGCTTGAGCAATTCTGCGTGTTTCTCGGCAGAGTGGTCGGCAACCATGTGCTGGCCCTGGGCAGCCTCGGCGGGGTTTATATCGTCGGTGGCGTGGTGCCGCGCTTCACTGAGTTCTTCATCAACAGCGGCTTCAAGCGCGCCATGGCCGAGAAGGGCGTCATGAGCGACTATTTCAACGGCCTGCCGGTGTGGCTGGTCACGGCTGAATATCCGGGCCTCATGGGTTCAGGCGTGGCTCTGCAACAGGCGTTTGCTGCGCAGATCTGAGCGATATGGCATAACAACAAGAATTTACAGCCAGACAAGGACGCTTCAACTTGAGCCCAGTCAGTAAATCGATCCTGTTGGTGGATGACGATCAGGAAATTCGCGAGTTGCTGGAGACCTACCTGAGCCGCGCCGGTTTTCAGGTGCGCACAGTGGGCGATGGCGCGGATTTCCGTCGAGCGTTCAACGACGAACCAAGCGATCTGCTGATCCTGGACGTCATGCTGCCCGATGAAGACGGTTTCAGTCTGTGTCGCTGGATCCGCCAGCACCCGCGTCAGCCGCATGTGCCGATCATCATGTTGACCGCCAGTTCGGACGAAGCCGACCGGGTCATCGGTCTGGAACTGGGGGCTGATGATTACCTTGGCAAGCCGTTCAGCCCGCGCGAGCTTCAGGCCCGCATCAAGGCGCTGTTGCGACGTGCCCAGTTCGGTCAGGAGCGTCCGGGTGGCGACGTGATCCTGTTTGATGAGTGGCGACTCGATATGGTCAGCCATCGGCTGTTTCACAATGACGGCGAAGAGGTGATTCTGTCCGGCGCCGACTTCGCACTGCTCAAACTGTTTCTCGACAACCCCCAGCAGATTCTCGACCGCGACACCATCGGCAATGCCACGCGTGGGCGTGAGTTGATGCCGCTGGAGCGCATCGTCGACATGGCGGTCAGTCGCCTGCGTCAGCGTCTGCGCGACACCGGCAAGTCACCGCGTCTGATCCGCACCATTCGCGGCAGTGGTTACCTGCTGGCCGCAAACGTCAACTCGCAAGCGGGCAACGGCTATTAAACCGACAGGGGCAGGCACGAAGAGAACCGGCCTGCCGCTGCCGCGCTCGTTGCTGGGGCGCATGTTGCTGCTGACCTTGCTGGCAGTTCTTTTAGCGCAGGCGCTGTCCAGCGTGATCTGGCTGTCACAGTTGCGTGCCACGCAGATGGAAGGCCTGGTGACCAGTGCGCGCAGTCTGGCGTACTCGATGGCGGCCAGTGTCAGCTACTTTCGCTCATTGCCGCTGGCTTACCGGCCCATGGTGCTCGACCAGTTACGCAGTATGGGTGGCACACGGTTCGTGGTGTCACTCAACGATCACCCGCTGGACATGCAGATCATGCAGCCCACCCCTCGCAAGCAGGCGGTGCTGGACGTGGTGGGCGAGGTGCTGCGCCAGCGACTGGGCAATGGTCCGGACATCACCGTATGGTTCGCGCGGCCCGAAGAACTGCGGATCTTCAACAGCGGCCTGAAGCTCGACGAGCTGCCGCGTTCGTGGGCGCATTACGCGCTGACACTCGAGCCGGTGAACCCGCCGGTGCTGGTCACGCAAATCGAAATGGCGCCGGGCGAGTGGTTCTACATTGCCTCGCTGCTGCCCGAACCCTACACCTCGCTGGAGGAGCAGGAGTTGCCTCTTCAGCAGGTCTCGTTCATTGTCCTGACCAGCGCATTTCTGCTGTTGTTCATCGGCTTGCTGGTGCACTGGCAGAGCCGCCCGCTCAAGCGTCTGGCGCGGGCCGCACGGGACATGTCGCTGGGCGCGGACGTCGAACCTGTGGTCGAGGGCGGCGGCAGCGAAGTCATCGAGGTCAGCCGGGCGTTCAATGCCATGCGCACCCGGATCAGTCGCTACCTGACCGAGCGGGGGCAGTTGTTCAGTGCCATTTCCCATGATTTGCGTACGCCCATCACCCGTTTGCGCTTGCGGGTCGAGCTGCTCGAGGACGAGCAACTGCAACGCAAATTCAGTCGTGATCTGGATGAACTGGAGCTGCTGGTCAAAGGCGCGCTGCAGTGCGTCAAGGACACTGATATTCATGAAAACATCGAGCCGGTAGACCTCAACGCGCTGCTTGAGTGTCTGGTCGAACCCTGGCTGCTTGCTGACGGCAATGGGCGGGTCACGCAGCAGGGTGAGGCTCAGGCTGCCTATTCAGGCAAACCGCTGGCGCTCAAGCGCTGCATCGGCAACCTGATCGATAACGCGCTCAAATACGGTGATCGCGCGCATCTGAAAGTCGAGGACGATGCCCAGGCGTTCGTACTGCATGTCGATGACGAAGGTCCTGGCGTTCCCGAGCAGCGTCTCGAACACGTTTTCGAACCGCATTTCCGTCTGGCAGGCAATCAGCAGCAGGGCTACGGTCTCGGCCTGGGCATCGCTCGCAACATTGCCCACAGTCATGGCGGCGAAGTCAGCCTGCAGAACCTGCGTGACGGAGGGTTGCGGGTAACGTTGTACCTGCCGAGAACTGTGGAATGACGCGCTGCACAGTGGCTTTGGCTAGCGATTGCACCGGGATTCCAATTGTCACCATCCTGTGACAATCACGCGTCCCTTCGTTACTGTCGGCGCGTCAGGCTTGGTTAGACTCCCACGAAGCGCAAGCACCAGACTTGCTCATGCATAACAACAAGAAAGGTCAATTCGATGAATTCCATGTCACGTCTCGCTGTTGTCATCTCTCTCGCTTCGTTGTTCCCTCTGAGCGCTAACGCCGCTGAATCCAAAGGCACCGTAGAAGTCGTGCACTGGTGGACGTCGGGTGGCGAAAAGGCTGCAGTCGATGTTCTGAAAGCTCAGGTTGAAAAGGACGGCTTTACCTGGAAGGACGGCGCCGTTGCAGGCGGCGGTGGCTCCACGGCCATGACCGTGCTCAAGAGCCGTGCGGTTGCCGGAAATCCTCCCGGTGTGGCCCAGATCAAAGGCCCGGATATTCAGGAATGGGCCTCTACCGGCCTGCTCGATACCGATGCGCTGAAAGAGGTCGCCAAGTCCGAGAAGTGGGACTCCCTGCTGGACAAGAAAGTCTCCGACACCGTGAAGTACGACGGTGATTACGTAGCAGTACCGGTGAACATTCACCGCGTCAACTGGCTGTGGATCAACCCTGAAGTCTTCAAGAAAGCCGGTATCGACAAGGCGCCTACAACGCTCGAAGAGTTTTACGCGGCAGGCGACAAGCTGAAAAAAGCCGGCTTCATCCCACTCGCCCACGGTGGCCAGCCTTGGCAGGACAGCACCGTCTTTGAAGCTGTCGTGCTCTCGGTGATGGGGGCTGACGGCTACAAGAAAGCTCTGGTCGATCTGGACAACGGCGCGTTGACCGGCCCAGAAATGGTCAAGTCGCTCACCGAACTCAAGAAAGTCGCGACCTACATGGATGCCGATGGCAAGGGCCAGGACTGGAACCTGGAAGCTGGCAAGGTCATCAATGGCAAGGCCGGCATGCAGATCATGGGCGACTGGGCCAAGAGTGAATGGACCGCAGCCAAAAAGGTCGCTGGCAAGGATTACCAGTGCGTAGCCTTCCCGGGCACCGAAAAAGCCTTTACCTACAACATCGACTCGCTGGCGGTGTTCAAGCAGAAAGACAAGGGCACGACTGCCGCACAGCAGGATCTGGCCAAGGTCGCCATGGGCGAGGACTTCCAGAAGGTCTTCAGCATCAACAAGGGTTCGATCCCGGTTCGTGAAGACATGCTGTCCGACATGAGCAAATACGGTTTCGACTCGTGTGCGCAAACCGCTGCGAAGGACTTCCTGGCTGATTCGAAAACCGGTGGTCTTCAGCCAAGCATGGCGCACAACATGGCAACTACGCTGGCAGTGCAGGGCGCGTTCTTCGATGTGGTGACCAACTACATCAATGACCCGAAAGCTGATCCGGCCGAAACAGCCAAAAAGCTGGGCGCTGCGATCAAGTCTGCCAAGTAATTCGTTCTGAACCGCCTTTAACCGTCGTCCGCAGTGTTGAAATCCCTGGTTGATTTCACCTGCGGCTGCGGCCTGGATTCGATACACCGCATGGGATACTCCCGATGAGCTCTGTCGCTGCGAACAGCAAAGCCTCGCCAATGGATGCGCTGCAACGCTGGCTACCAAAACTGGTGCTGGCCCCCAGCATGTTCATCGTGCTGGTGGGTTTCTATGGCTATATCCTCTGGACATTCGCACTGTCGTTCACCAACTCGACGTTCCTGCCTTCCTATAAATGGGTCGGTCTGGCGCAATACGCGCGTCTCATGGACAACGATCGCTGGTGGGTGGCAAGCAAGAACCTTGCGGTCTTTGGCGGGATGTTCATTGCAATCAGCCTGGTGATCGGGGTCCTGCTGGCCGTCCTGCTGGACCAGCGGATTCGTCGCGAGGGCATGATTCGTACTATCTACCTGTACCCGATGGCGCTGTCGATGATCGTCACCGGTACTGCCTGGAAATGGCTGCTCAACCCGGGTCTGGGTCTGGACAAGATGCTGCGTGACTGGGGCTGGGAAGGTTTCCGTTTCGACTGGCTGATTGACCAGGACCGCGTTGTGTACTGCCTGGTCATCGCCGCGGTATGGCAGTCCTCCGGCTTCGTCATGGCGTTGTTTCTGGCAGGTCTGCGTGGCGTCGATCAGTCGATCATTCGCGCGGCCCAGATGGATGGCGCGAGTTTGCCGATGATCTACTGGCGCGTCGTGCTGCCAAGCCTGCGTCCGGTGTTCTTCAGTGCCGTGATGATTCTCGCGCACATTGCGATCAAGAGTTTCGACCTGGTAGCCGCGATGACCGCCGGTGGCCCCGGTTACTCATCCGACCTGCCGGCGATGTTCATGTATTCGTTCACCTTTAGCCGCGGCCAGATGGGCATGGGTTCTGCCAGTGCGATTCTGATGCTCGGCGCGATCCTGGCGATTCTGGTGCCGTATCTGTATTCCGAGCTGAGGACCAAACGCCATGACTAGTCATGTTGGCAAACCGGGCATCAGCTTCAGTCGTGTTCTGATTTACGCCGTGCTGATGCTGGCCTGTCTGATTTATCTGGTGCCGTTGGTAGTGATGCTGTTCACCAGCTTCAAGACACCCGAAGATATCGGCACCGGCAACCTGTTGAGCTGGCCGAGCGTAGTGACTGCAATCGGCTGGATAAAAGCCTGGGACCTGGTCGATGGTTATTTCTGGAACTCGATAAAAATCACTGTTCCGGCCGTGATCATCTCCACCGCAATCGGCGCGCTCAATGGCTATGTGCTGTCGATGTGGCGCTTCAAGGGCTCGCAGCTGTTCTTCGGTCTGTTGCTGTTCGGTTGCTTTCTGCCGTTTCAGACCGTCCTGCTGCCGGCATCCTTCACACTGGGCAAGATGGGCCTAGCCAACACGACCACCGGGCTGGTGTTTGTTCACGTGGTCTACGGACTGGCATTTACCACGCTATTCTTCCGTAACTACTACGTCAGCATTCCCGATGCGCTGGTCAAGGCTGCACGATTGGACGGTGCCGGCTTCTTCACCATCTTCGGGCGCATCATTCTACCGATGTCCACGCCTATCGTGATGGTTTGCCTGATCTGGCAGTTCACCCAGATCTGGAACGATTTCCTGTTCGGCGTTGTGTTCTCCAGCGGCGATTCTCAGCCGATCACTGTGGCTCTGAACAATCTGGTCAACACCAGCACAGGTGCCAAGGAATACAACGTTGACATGGCGGCGGCGATGATTGCCGGCCTGCCGACACTGCTGGTCTACGTACTGGCTGGCAAGTATTTCCTGCGTGGGCTCACGGCCGGCGCGGTCAAGGGGTAATCATGGCGACTCTCGAATTACGCAACGTCAACAAGACCTACGGCAGCAATCTGCCGGACACACTCAAGAACATCGACCTGTCGATCAAGGATGGCGAGTTCCTGATCCTGGTCGGTCCATCGGGCTGCGGTAAATCCACGCTGATGAACTGCATTGCCGGTCTGGAAAGCATCAGTGGCGGTGAGATTCTGATCGACGGCCAGGACGTCAGCGGCACCAGCCCCAAGGATCGCGACATTGCCATGGTCTTTCAGTCCTACGCCCTGTATCCGACCATGAGCGTGCGTGAAAACATCGCCTTCGGGCTGAAGATCCGCAAGATGCCGCAGGCCGACATCGACGCTGAAGTGGCTCGCGTTGCCAAGCTGTTGCAGATCGAGCACCTGCTCAATCGCAAGCCGGGTCAGATGTCCGGTGGCCAGCAGCAGCGTGTCGCGATGGGCCGTGCCCTGGCACGTCGACCGAAGATCTACCTGTTCGATGAGCCACTGTCCAACCTCGACGCCAAGTTGCGCGTCGAGATGCGTACCGAAATGAAGCTGATGCATCAGCGCCTCAAAACCACCACCGTCTATGTGACCCACGATCAGATCGAGGCCATGACGCTGGGTGACAAGGTCGCGGTGATGAAGGACGGTATCGTCCAGCAGTTCGGTACGCCCAAGCAGATCTACACCGATCCGGCCAACCTGTTCGTCGCCAGTTTCATCGGTTCGCCGCCGATGAACTTCATCCCGCTGCGCCTGCAACGCAAGGATGGCCAGTTGATCGCTGCGCTCGACAGTGGCCAGGCACGTTGCGAACTGCCCGTGGGCGTGTCCGATGCAGGCCTTGAAGATCGAGAAATCATTCTCGGTATTCGCCCTGAACAGATTATGCTGGCCGGCGCTGAATCGACCGGGCTGCCGACCATTCGTGCCGAGGTCCAGGTGACCGAGCCGACCGGTCCGGATACGCTGGTGTTCGTCACGCTCAACCAGAGCAAGGTCTGCTGTCGCCTTGCCCCGGATGTCGCGCCACAGGTGGGCGAGAGCCTTACCCTGCAGTTCGATCCTGCCAGAGTGCTGATTTTCGATGCTCAGAGCGGTGAGCGTCTTGGCGTGCTGGGAGCGCGGCAGGCGGCCGAACGGGAAAACAATGTGTCACCGGTCGAGCCGCAAGTGATAAATTGATTCAGCAACGAGCATCGCTGGCTGGCCGTTGGCTGCCAAAACGCACGGCCGACCAGCGAACACAGGGCAGTGAATGAAGCAACACGTTTACCAAAGCTAATAACAATAAAACGAGGATTGATGGGATGAAGAAGATCAACAAAGGTAAATCGCTTTCCCGGCTCCAGTTGGTATGCAAGCTGTCGGCGTTGGGTGCGATGGGTCTGGCAGGCAGCGTTCACGCCGCCGAGCCATTTGCCGCAGATTCACCCTGGATGACGGGTGACTGGGGTGGCAAGCGCACCGAGTTGCTGGACAAGGGTTACGACTTCTCGCTGGAATACGTTTCCGAGATGGCCAGCAACCTCAAGGGCGGCTACAACGACGACACCACCGGTCGTTACAGCGACCAGTTCGCGCTGGGCATGAAAGTCGATTTGCAGAAAGTTCTCGGCTGGCAAGACGCAGAGTTCAAGCTGGCAATCACCGAACGTAGCGGTCGCAACATTTCCAATGACCGTATCGGCGATCCTCGCGCCGGTACACTCAGCTCCTCCCAGGAAGTCTGGGGCCGTGGTCAGACCTGGCGCCTGACGCAGATGTGGATCAAGCAGAAGTACTTCGACGGCGCGCTGGACGTCAAGGCCGGCCGTTTCGGTCCGGGCGAAGACTTCAACAGCTTCCCGTGCGACTTCCAGAACCTGTCGTTCTGCGGCTCGCAGGTCGGTAACTACGTAAGCACCTGGTACAACTGGCCGATCAGCCAGTGGGCGTTGCGCATCAAGTACAACATCACGCCTGAAGTCTATGCACAGGTCGGTGTGTACGAGCAGAACCCGTCCAACCTTGAAACAGGCAACGGCTTCAAGCTCAGTGGCAGTGGCACCGAAGGCATGATTCTGCCGGTCGAGCTGGTCTGGACTCCATCCTTCAACTCGTTGCCCGGTGAGTACCGCGTCGGTTACTACAAGAGCACGCCGAACGCCAATGACGTCTATGAAGACGTGAACGGTCAGCCGCAGGCTTTGACTGGCGCAGCGTTCAAGTCGCACAGCAGTAAGCATGGCTGGTGGGTCGTGGCTCAGCAACAGCTCACCACTCATGACGGCGATGCGTCGCGTGGTCTCAGCATCTTTGCCAACGCCACCGTGCATGACAAGGCGACCAACTTCGTCGACAACTACCAGCAGATCGGTTTCACGTACAAAGGTCCGTTCAACTCGCGTCCGAAAGATGACATCGGTATCGGTATCGCCCGTATCCACGTCAACGACGATGTGCAGGATCGCGTGCGTCTGGCCAACCAGATCAGCGGTATCAATGACTACGACAACCCTGGCTACCTGCCGGTCCAGAGCACTGAGTACAACTCTGAAATCTACTACGGCTTCCATGTCACCAACTGGCTGACCGTGCGTCCCAACCTGCAGTACATCAAGCATCCTGGTGGCGTAGATCAGGTTGATGATGCGCTGGTAGCGGGCATCAAGATCCAGTCGAAGTTCTGATTATTGACTGACGCGTAACGCGATCAAGGGTCGTGTGTGCTTTGCGGGCAGCCTGGCTGCCCGTTTTTTTTGGCTTGATCCTTTTATTTTTCAGGGACGCGATTGGCGATGACCACTCACGACGCGCAACTGCCTGAACATCCATTGCAACGCTTCTTCCGATCCCGACGTGCCAGACCGACTTTCGAGTGGGAGCGCCATCAGCTGCGCGATGTACTGGTCATCGACCACCCGCAATGTCAGGCCGTGTTCAGTCGCCAGGGCGCGCAATTGCTGCATTTCCAGCCGCAGGGCCAGAAACCCTGGCTATGGTGTGCCGCGCAGTGGCCGCAGGTGGGTGCCATTCGTGGAGGCGTGCCGGTCTGTTGGCCGTGGTATGGCCGGCATCCCGGCGAGAGCGGCTGGCCGGCGCACGGCTGGGGGCGTTTGCTGGACTGGAAACTGATCGACAGCAATGAGTGTGAAGAGGGTGTAAGCCTGCACTGGCGCCTGCAACTGTGGGACTGGCAGGTCGATCTGCATGCCGAACTGGGGCAGGGCATGGAACTGCGTCTGAGCACGCGTCACGAGGATAGCGAACCGTGTCACTTCAGCCATGCGCTGCACGCGTATTGGCGGATCGGCGATGTGGCTGAAGTCGCACTGGAGGGACTCGACGGCGCACAGGGTTATGACGAACTCAGCCGGCAGGCGTGTCAGCAACAAGGCGAACTGCGCGTGGCAGGCGCCTGCCAACGCGTATTCGAACACGCCGGCGCCGTACAGCTCCAGGATCCGATCTGGCAGCGCAGGCTCAACATCGACACCGGCGACAGCACCAACACCGTCGTCTGGCACCCCGGCAGCCGACCGCTCCTCGGCGTATGCGGCAGCGAGACCGCAGGCTTCGTCCGCGTCGAAGCCGCCTCAGGCTCCGGCGACACCTTCAGTCTAAGGCCCGGAGAGCAGGTGCAGCTCAAACTGCAAGCCAGCCTGGCAGGGTGAGTTGCAGATGACGCAGAGCGTCTGCACGCTAGTCAAACCCCGATGGCACAGACGACGCAGAGTGCGACGTAAGTGACGGCTGAGTCCTGGCGCTGACCCGGGTGAACTCGGCATGGATGCCGAGTTAGCTGCACCGGGCCATGGATGGCCCGTTGCAGCGACCCCCGGATCAGTGACAGGGCGAAGGAACCCGACGAAGTCGGGCCGGAAACGGAGCCAGGGGCTTTGGTCACTTTGGCCCCTTCAAAGTGACTCGCCGAGGGGCGAAAAGGTGACCTGAGCCGAACCCCAATCCACCTGAAAAAGAAAAACCGCCGTGTGACGCAGAGCGTCACGAACTGCATTCCCACGCGGAGCGTGAGGAACGATAGTCATCAGGCTCCGGGCCGGACCCCAACCCCAATTCACCTGATGTCGCAGAACAGTCAACGACACCCATTCAGCCCTGATCCTCGATCGGGTAACGGCTGTCATTCAGACTTTCCTTGATCTTGCGCAAATGCGGCTGAAAATCGACGCCGCGGCGCAACGTCATACCCGTGGCCAGCACATCGAGCACCGTCAACTGAATGATCCGCGACGTCATCGGCATATAAATATCCGTGTCTTCCGGCAGAGGAATGTTCAGACTCACCGTACTGGCCTGGGCCAGCGGCGAACCGGCTGCCGTCAGCCCCAGCACCGACGCGCCGTTGGCCCGCGCGATACGCGCCACCTCCACCAGCTCACGGGTACGCCCCGTATACGAAATGATTACAAACAACTCGCCGGTATGCGCCACCGACGCAATCATCCTCTGCATCAGCACATCGGCATGCGCCGTCACCGCCAGATTGAAACGGAAGAATTTATGCTGCGCATCCAGAGCCACCGGCGCCGAAGCACCCAGCCCGAAAAAATGGATCTGCCGCGCCTGGATGAGCATGTCCACAGACTTGCTGATCAAGGCCGGGTCCAGTTGCTGGCAGGCGCTGTCCAGTGACGCGATGGCACTGCCGAAAATCTTCTGGGTATAGGCCTCCGGATTATCATCCGCTTCCACCGCACGGCTGACATAAGCCGCGCCGCTGGCCAGGCTCTGGGCCAGTTGCAGCTTCAATTCCGGATAGCCGCTGACACTGAACGAACGGCAGAAGCGATTGACCGTCGGCTCGCTGACCTTGGCGGCCTGGGCAAGCGCTGCAATGCTCAGCCGCGTGGCCATCTGCGGGTTGAGCAGGATGACCTCGGCCACTTTACGTTCGGCCTTGTTCAGCTCGTCGAGTCGGCCCTGGATTTGCTCCAGGAGGTTTCTTACGCGGTCCATTCAAAGTCCTTGTCGGGGCTGATTTACCAACGGTTTTGTCTCGGGCTTTTATTAGCCCTTTAGCCTGTAGCAAAGGTGGCCTATCGTACTGAGGGCCTGTGTTGATCACCACTGGAATATGCTTTCAGGCAGAATGTTGTGGTTATTACTACATATGGCCTTGAGTAACGCCTTTAAAAAAGGTATTTGTAGCCTAACTTGATAAAAGAACCAACATTATGCCCTTGATTACGGTTGAACCGTGCACATTTGCCCTGTTTGGTGCCCTGGGGGACCTGGCGGTACGCAAGCTGTTCCCGGCTCTTTATCAGCTTGATCGCGCTGGACTGCTGCATGAAGACACGAAAATTCTTGCCCTGGCGCGTGAGCCAGGCGACGAAGAGTCGCATCTGGCGTACATCAAAAAATCCATGCGCCGCTTCATTCCCGAGACGGAACTGGAGCCGGACAACCTGGGCCGCTTTCTGGCGCGCCTCAGCTATCTGCATGTCGACTTCCTCAAGGCCGAGGACTACGTCGCCCTTGCCGAGCGCGTCGGCAATGCCGAAACCCTGATCGCCTATTTCGCCACACCGGCCTCGGTCTACGGCGCTATCTGCGAGAACCTGGCGTCGGTCAACCTCGCCGAGCGCACGCGTGCCGTACTGGAAAAACCCATCGGCCACGACCTGGCCTCTTCGCGCCGGGTCAATGACGCCGTCGCGCAGTTTTTCCCGGAAAACCGCGTTTATCGCATCGACCACTATCTGGGCAAGGACACGGTACAGAACCTCATCGCTCTGCGCTTCGCTAACAGCCTGTTCGAAACCCAATGGAACCAGAACCATATTTCCCACGTAGAGATCACGGTGGCCGAGAAGGTCGGCATCGAGGGCCGTTGGGGCTACTTCGATCAGGCCGGCCAGTTGCGTGACATGATCCAGAACCACCTGCTGCAGCTGCTCTGCCTGATTGCCATGGACCCGCCAAGCGACCTGTCGGCCGACAGTATCCGTGACGAGAAGGTCAAGGTGCTCAAGGCATTGGCACCGTTCACCCCGGAGCGTCTGGCGACCCAGGTGGTGCGCGGCCAGTACACCTCTGGCTACAGCGAAGGCAAGGCGGTGCCTGGCTATCTGGAGGAAGAAAACTCCAATACCCAGAGCGATACCGAAACCTTCGTCGCGTTGCGTGCCGACATCCGCAACTGGCGCTGGTCGGGTACGCCGTTCTATCTGCGCACCGGTAAACGCATGCCGCAGAAGCTGTCGCAGATCGTGATCCATTTCAAAGAGCCGCCGCACTACATCTTCGCGCCTGAACAGCGTTTGCAGATCAGCAACCGCCTGATCATCCGCCTGCAGCCTGACGAAGGCATTTCCTTGCAGGTGATGACCAAGGATCAGGGCCTGGACAAGGGCATGCAGCTGCGCAGCGGTCCCTTGCAACTGAATTTTTCCGACACCTACCGCAGCGCTCGTGTCCCCGACGCTTATGAGCGGTTGTTGCTGGAAGTCATGCGTGGCAATCAGAACCTGTTTGTCCGCAAAGATGAGATCGAGTACGCCTGGCAATGGTGCGATCAGTTGATCGCTGGCTGGAAGAAGGCGGGCGACGCGCCCAAGCCTTACCCGGCTGGAACCTGGGGGCCGATGAGCTCCATTGCCCTGATTACTCGCGACGGGAGATCCTGGTATGGCGACATGTGACCTCAAGCTGCCGGCAGGGCTGGTAGCACACGATTTCGACACAGCGCAACAACTGGCCGATGCACTGGCTGCAAATGTCGCCGAGCGCCTGAAACAGGCGATCAGCCAGAACGGTCTGGCGACGCTGGTGGTGTCCGGTGGACGCAGCCCGGTCGCCTTCTTCCAGCGTCTGGCGGCACAGCCGCTGGAGTGGTCGAAGGTCGTGATCAGTCTGGCGGACGAGCGCTTCGTGCCGACCGAACACGCCGACAGCAATGCCGGCCTGCTGCAGCGCCACTTGCTGCAGGGGCCTGTGGCGAAGGCGAAGTTTCTCGGCCTGTACAGCGTGGCGGGCAGTGTCGAGGAAGCCGCACAGGCTGCCGATCAGGCACTGGCCGAGCTGCCACCCATCGATGTACTGATTCTGGGCATGGGCGACGACGGGCATACCGCATCGCTGTTCCCCAACAGCCCGAATCTGAGCGAAGCCCTTGACCTGCAAGGCGAGCGCCGCTGCCTGCCCATGCTCGCACCGAGCGTGCCGCACCAGCGCCTGACCCTGACCCGCCGCCTGCTGGCGTCGGCACGTTCGCCGATTCTGTCGGTGTCCGGTCAGGCCAAACTCGACACCCTGCGCACCGCGCTGGCAGGCGATGACCTCGCCGAGATGCCGGTACGTGCCTTTCTCAACCCGTCTCTCGAGATTTACTGGTGCCCATAAGCTCCGATAAGCCCCACAAACAAAGGAACCGTCGCCATGACACAGAATGAAAATAATCAGCCGCTGACCAGCATGGCGAACAAGATTGCCCAGATCGACGAACTCTGCGCCAAGGCGAAGATTCTGCCGGTGATCACCATCGCCCGTGACCAGGACGTACTGCCGCTGGCCGATGCACTGGCCGCTGGCGGCATGACTGCGCTGGAAGTGACCCTGCGCTCGGCGTTCGGTTTGAGCGCCATTCGTATCCTGCGTGAACAGCGCCCCGAGTTATGTGTGGGCGCAGGGACCATCCTGGACCGCAAGATGCTGGCTGACGCTGAGGCGGCCGGTTCGCAGTTCATCGTCACCCCCGGCAGCACGCAAGACCTGCTGCAAGCTGCGGTCGACAGCCCCTTGCCGCTGTTACCGGGTATCAGCAGTGCCTCGGAAATCATGATCGGTTACGCCATGGGCTATCGCCGCTTCAAGCTGTTTCCGGCTGAGATCAGTGGTGGTGTGGCAGCGATCAAAGCCCTGGGCGGGCCGTTCAACGAGGTGCGTTTCTGCCCAACGGGTGGCGTCAACGAGCAGAACCTCAAGAGTTACATGGCCCTGCCCAACGTCATGTGCGTGGGCGGCACCTGGATGATCGATAACGCCTGGGTCAAGAATGGCGACTGGGGGCGTATCCAGGAAGCGACTGCGCAGGCAATGGCGCTGTTTGACTGATTTTCAGGATTTCGGAGTCAGCCCCTGCGGCTGATTCCGACAAGGAAGTTGTTGTTGGTTGTATGGCTTTTCGGTGCTCCCTGGTCCGGAGCACCGTTTTTTTTTCTCTCCGGACCGTCTCTTCGTTTACCCCTTGTCCTTGAACGACTGACGTGGACGCGTGCGCAGCGGGTCCAATAGCGCGCCAAGGCCGTTGTGATCGATTTCCTGCATCAGCGCCAACAGACCGCCCAGCTCTCCTTTGGGAAAGCCTTCCCGGGCAAACCAGTTCAGATAATGCCCCGGTAAATCAGCGATCAGCCGACCCTTGTATTTGCCGAACGGCATTTCTTGTGTCACCAGCAGCTTGAGTTTTTCCGGATTCATCCGCGATACGCCTGTGTTTCTGTTTCGGTCAGTACGATACGTGCATTCTGCATGCAGGCCAAACCGCCGATCATGCAGAAGTCACGAACGGTTAAATGTGAAAATTTCGTAAGGTATTGATATTAAACAATTATTTTCATATCAGAAACTGGCACGGTGTCTGCAATTACCTATACATCGAACACTTTCGTATCAACCTGCCATTAGGAAATTATCAAATGACTGATATCAACAAAGAAACGATCTCTATCCTGAATGACCTGATCGAAACCAGCAAAGACGGTGAAGAAGGTTTTCGTACCAGCGCAGAACACGCAAAAAGCGCCCAGGTAAAATCGTTCCTTGCAAACCGCTCTACTGAAGTAGCTGCAGCCGTCCGTGAACTGCAAACTCAAGTAACCGCACTGGGTGGCAAGCCTGAAGATTCTTCCAGCGTATCTGGCGCACTGCACCGCGCATGGGTCAACCTGAAGTCGATGGTTACTTCGGACGACGACAAGGCCGTTCTGGAAGAAGTTGAAAAAGGCGAAGACGTTGCCAAGAAGGCTTATCGCGAAGCGCTGGAAAAAGCCCATGCCAAGAACGTTTCCCCTAACGTTATTGCGCTGATTGAAAAGCAGCAGGCTGGCGTTCTTGCCAACCACGACAAGGTAAAAGCACTGCGTGACGCAGCACGTGCAGCCCACGCCGCATCGTAACTCGATACGTCAGCGGTACACGAAAAAACGCCAGCCAGTCTGGCGTTTTTTTATGCCCGAACGCAGCCGGTCAGACCTGGTCTGTCACCTTTCTGGCAACCGAGCTGCGGTACTCGACCCGGTTACGCCCATTGTCCTTGGCCTGATACAGCGCCTTGTCGGCCACGCCGAAAAATGCCTCCAGTTTGTCTCCCTGGCGAACGACATCCGAAGCGACCCCGATGCTCACGGTGATGGGATGTTCGGCATTCCTGAACAGCGGCAGTGACTCCGCGGCCTTGCGGATTTTTTCCGCGATCAGCATGGCGCCCGGCAAATCTGTTTCCGGCAGCACCACCACGAACTCTTCGCCGCCATAGCGCGCAATCCGGTCGCCCGGACGGCGGATGCAATATGAGATGGTCTGCGCAATCAGACGCAGCGCCTCGTCCCCGCCCTGATGGCCATGACGCTCATTGAATGCCTTGAAATGGTCTACATCGATCATCAGCAATGACAGCTGCTTGCCAGAGCGTTGCGCTCGCGCCCATTCGGTTTCCATGGCTTCATCGAGCTGGCGGCGGTTATCGAGTCCGGTCAGCCCATCTGTCGCGGCCAGGCTGGCCAGTGCATCTTCGGCACGGTGGCGTCTTCGCAGTTCGCGACACAGCAGCCAGGTCAGCCACAGAATGCCCAGGCACAAAACGCTGGTGGCCGAGCCGACCAGCCAGGCATTGCGCCGCCAGACGGCATACACCTCATCCTCGGACTGCCCGATGACGACGATCAGCGGCAGGTTGCCGACTCGGGAGAAGGTATACAGCCGACGAGCGTTCAACTGCGTCGACATCGCCGCAAAGCTGCCATCGCCTTCCTTAAGGATGCGCTGAAAGTTGGGGCTGTTGCCGTAATCCTTGCCGATCAATTCCTGGCCTTCCATTTCCGGGTAACGAACGATCAGAATGCCCGAGGTATTGATCAGGTTGATGCTGCTTTCACTGCCCAGGTTCTGGCTCATGAACAGGTGCTTGAAATACACCAGGCGCATCTCCGCGCTCACGATCCCCATGAACTCGCCATTGGGGCCTGATAGGCGACGGCTGAAACTGATGCACCAATCCTTGTAGCCCCAGCGAGTCTTGTACGGCGCGCTGACATGTAGCGTCAAAGAGCGGTCTGTTGCATGGTCCTTGAAATAGGCGCGGTCAGCGAAGTTGTCATGTCGAGGGGTGACAGACAAAGAATCAGCCACTATTTTGCCGCGGTTATCGAGTAGTACCAGGTCGCCCTTGTAAGAGGCGGCAGTGGCGCGATCGAACAGAACAAGTTGGCGCAGCTCAGGTGACAATTGCTGGAGGTCCGGACGCTGCCAGGCGTTGATCATGCCCTGTAGGGAAGAGTCGTAAAGTTCGGCGTTACGCATGACGTCGGCATCGATCAACCGAACGATATTGGACGCTGCACGTGCCGCTGTCTGTGCCGCGTCGTCGCGCTCCTGGGCCAGTAAAGACGCGACAATCGCCAGAATGGCGAGCATTGAAACCGAGCTGCCAATAATCAATATCAGCTCCGGACGGGTCCATTTGAGCCGGGCTTGCCGAGAAAACGCAAACACCATCATCGGTTGTTCTACCTGCAGACGAATGATTCTTGATAATCGGTTAATAAAATTATCAGTTAGGTGGGGAACTTATTGATGCGTGTATAACACGCTCCTTATAGCCTCATATGAAGGGAATGTGAATAAAGCAAGTGTATTTAAAATGCTGCGAACAGGCGCACATTGAGGGCCGTGAAAATGGTCAGTGTAGTCAGTATTTTCAGGTGTCAACGAGGCAACTGGATGCCGAAGGTATTGGCGCCCTTGGCGCTGTTCACGAACACGGTGCCGCCATGCATCAAGGCAATCGCCTTGACGATGGCCAGCCCCAGGCCGTGATTGGCGCCGCTGTTACTGCGTGAGGCATCCACCCGATAAAAGCGCTCGAACAGTCTGGGTAAATGTTCCTGAGCGATTTGTACGCCCGGATTGGTCACGCTGACAGTGACATGGGCATCGCGGGATTCGATGTTGACTTCAATGACTTCGCCAGCGCGAGTGTGCTGAACGGCGTTATGCAACAGATTGATCAGCGCGCGGCGCAAGTGGGGTTTTTCAATCGGCGCTCTGGCGTCGCCGTTGACGCGGACTTGCACGAGCGCGTCTTCCAGAATGAAGTCCAGGTAATCCAGCGTCGTAGCGACTTCTTCAGCCAGTGAGGTGCAGGTCTGTGCCTTGACCTTGGTGCCCTGATCGGCGCTGGCCAGAAACAGCATGTCGTTGATGATCGAGCGCAGGCGCTCCAGCTCTTCGAGGTTCGACTGCAACACCTCGAAATAATGCTCGGCAGAGCGGCCGCGGGTCAGCGCCACCTGGGTCTGACCGATCAGGTTGGTCAGCGGTGAACGAAGCTCGTGCGCCACATCCGCATTGAACGACTCCAGCCTCGAGTAGGCTTGCTCCACGCGTTCCAGCGTGGAGTTGAACGAGGCGACGAATTGTTCGAGTTCCGGCGGCAGCGGCGACAGCTGCAAGCGTCCGGACAGCCGCGGCGGGGCGAGCTTCTGGACTTCCTGCGAGAGGCTGGTCAGCGGTCGCAGGCCGATTCGCGCGGCCCAGTAGCCCAGCGCCGACGCCAGCAGAATGCCCAGCGTGGCGAGGCTGATCAAGGCGACCAGCAGCGAGTGCTGCGTGTGCCAGAACGTCTCGGTGTCGATGGCGGTCAGAAAGCGCAGTGCCGGACGCTGTTCCTTGGCGGGAAACTCGCTGACCAGCACTTTGAACGAAAACGGGTGATCCGCCAGTTTCAGGTCGTGCATGCCCAGCGGCCCCTGCGCAAAACGGCGAATGTCAGCGCCAGGGTTGCCGAACTCGTAGAGCGGATTGTCACTCACCACCCAGAAGCGCAGGCGCTTGTCCTCTTCACTGAGCAAGGTGAGCTTGTTCTTGATCTTGCCCCAGTGCTCCGGGTTGCCGAAACGATTGACTGCCGATTCCAGCACGCTGTAGCGCGCGTCCACTTCCGCGCGGGGCAGCAGGTCGAGGCTCTTGTCGACCTGCAGGTACAAGGCCCAGCCGATCAGCAGGAAGACCACCAGTGCCACCAGCGCGAACAGTCCGCTCAGGCGCAGTGCAATCGAATCAACCCGCACTGCGGTTCTCCAGCACATAGCCCATGCCGCGAATGGTGTGCAGCAGCTTGTGTTCGTGAGGGCCATCGAGCTTGGCCCGCAAGCGCTTGATCGCGACTTCGACCACATTGGTATCGCTGTCGAAGTTGATGTCCCAGACCATCTCGGCGATGGACGTCTTGGAGAGAATGTCGCCCTGACGCCGGGCCAGCACGCTGAGCAGCGAAAACTCCTTGGCGGTCAGGTCCAGGCGCAGTCCGGCGCGGGTCGCCTTGCGGCTGATCAGGTCTATCCACAGGTCGGCGATGGTGATCTGCACCGGTTCGTGGCCACCGCTGCGCCGGGTCAGGGCCTGCAGGCGGGCGACCAGTTCCAGAAAGGAAAACGGTTTGCCCAGGTAATCATCCGCGCCTTCGCGCAGGCCGCGAATGCGGTCGTCGACCTGCTCGCGCGCGGTCAGCATGATCACGGGCGTCTGTTTGCGTGCGCGCAACGCACGCAATACACCAAAACCATCCAGACCCGGCAGCATCACGTCGAGAATCACGATCGCATGGTCATTCTCCAGCGCCAGGTGCAGGCCCTCGATCCCGTCGCGCGCCACGTCCACGGCATAGCCCTGTTCGGTCAGGCCGCGACGCAGGTAATCGGCGGTTTTTTCTTCGTCTTCGATAATCAGCACGCGCATCGGGCGACTCTCACTTGTGCAGGGCCAGCGCCGGTGCGTCGGGCGCCGGGTGACGTCGATGAAACAGCCGCTCCAGTTGCAGATAAATGACCGGCGTGGTGAACAACGTGAGCATCTGGCTCACCAGCAGGCCGCCGACCACGGCAATGCCCAGCGGCTGACGCAACTCGGAACCGACGCCGAAACCGAGCATCAGCGGCAGCGCGCCGAGCAGCGCGGCGAGGGTGGTCATGATAATCGGTCGGAAGCGGGTGATGCAGGCCTCATAAATGGCTTCGTGGGGCGTGAGGCCCTGCTCGCGCTGTGCCTGCAGGGCAAAGTCCACCAGCAGAATACCGTTCTTTTTGACGATACCGATCAGCAGCACCACGCCGATCAAAGCCATGATCGAGAAGTCCTGGCCCATCATCCACAGCAGCAACAGTGCGCCGATACCTGCCGAGGGCAGGGTGGAGATGATGGTCAGCGGGTGCACGAAGCTTTCATAGAGCACACCCAGAATGATGTACACCGCCACCAGCGCCGCAAGGATCAGCCAGGGCTGGTTGGCCAGCGAACTCTGGAACGCCTGCGCTGCGCCCTGGAAGCTGCCGATGATCGAGGCGGGCATGCCGATTTCGTTCTTGGCCTGATCGAGCATGCGCACAGCATCGCCCAAGGCGACCCCGGGTGCCAGGTTGAATGACAGGTTCGCCGCCGGGAACATCCCGTCATGGCTGATCGATAATGGGCCCATGCGCGGCGCACTGACTTTGGCCAGCGCCGACAGCGGCACCATTTCGCTGGTCAGTGGTGAGCGCAGGTAGAAGTACGCCAGGCTTTCAGCCTTGCCGCGCTGCTGGGCGTCCAGTTCAAGGATTACCTTGTACTGGTTGACTTCCGTCTGATACTCGCTGATCTGCCGCTGGCCAAACGCGTCGTACAGCGCCTGGTCGACATCGGCGGTGGTCAGGCCGAAGCGCGCAGCAGCACTGCGGTCGATGTCGATGTGCGTGACGCTGCCGCCCAGTTGCAAGTCGTTGGACATGTCACGAAACGCCGGGTTGCTGCGCAGTTTTTCAGTCAGCCGTTGCGTCCAGGTGTTGAGCAATTCGCCGTCGTTGCTCTTGAGCACGTACTGGTACTGACTGCGGCTCGGCCCGGAACTGAGGTTGATGTCCTGGCCAGCGCGCAGATACAGAACGATGCCCGGGACTTTGGCCAGTTTGGGGCGCAGGCGGTCGATGAACTCACTGACCGACACATCGCGTTCGGCGCGTGGCTTGAGCGAGATCCAGAAGCGGCCGTTGGCGATGGTCTGGTTGCTGCCCGAAACACCGACCGAATGCGAGAACGCCAGCACCGCAGGGTCCGCGCCGACGATCTTTGCCAGCTCCAGGTGTTTTTCCACCATGTCCGGGTAGGAGATGTCGGCAGCCGCCTCGGTGGTCCCGAGTGCAAAAGCGGTGTCCTGAACCGGAAAGAAGCCTTTGGGTATGAGGATGTAACCGACCACTGCCAGCGCCAGGGTCAGGCCGAACACGCCAAGCATCAGCCGCTGATGGGCCAGGGCCTTGCGCAAGCCACGCTCGTAGGAGGCGAGCAGGCGTTCACCGAACCCCGGTTTCTGATGCGGGTGATGGGTAGGCGCGCGCATGAACAGGGCGGCCAGGGTCGGCGCGAGGGTCAGGGACACGACCACCGAAATAAGAATGGTCGCGGTTGCGGTCAGTGCGAACTCCTTGAACAGCCTCCCGACCACGCCGCCCATGAATAGCAGCGGAATGAACGCCGCCACCAGCGAGAAGCTGATCGACACCACGGTAAAGCCGATTTCCCCGGAGCCCTTTATCGCGGCTTCACGCATGCCCTGGCCGGCTTCGAGGTGACGGTGGATGTTCTCGACCACCACGATGGCGTCGTCCACCACGAAACCGACCGCGACCACGATGGCCACCAGTGTCAGGTTGTTCAGGCTGAAGCCGAACAGGTACATCATCGCAAAGCTGGCAATCAGTGAGACCCCGAGTACCGCACTGACGATCAGGGTGGCTGACAGTTGGCGCAGGAACAGCGCCATGACCGCGACCACCAGCAGCACCGCGATCATCAGGGTCAGTTCCACTTCATGCAGCGAGGCACGGATGGTACGCGTCCGGTCATTGAGTACCGAGACATCGACACTGGCCGGGAGCATTTCCTGCAGGCGTGGCAGTTCACGCTGGATACGGTCCACGGTGTCGACAATGTTGGCGCCCGGCTGGCGGAAGATGGCGATGTTGACGCCTTGCTGATCGCCGGACCACGCCTTGACGTAGGCGTTTTCCGAGCCCGCGACCACCCGGGCCACATCTTTGAGCTGGACGGGTGCGCCGTTCTTGTAGGAAACAATCAGTTGCGCGTAGTCCTGCGGCTTGAACAACTGGTCGTTGGAGGACAGGGTCGAGATACTGTCCTTGCCGTACAGGGCGCCCTTGGCCAGGTTCAGGCTGGTCTGCTGCACCGCCAAGCGAATGTCCGCCAGGGTCAGCCCCAGCGCGGCGAGTTTCTCGGGGGCGGCCTGGACACGAATCGCCGGACGCTGCTGACCGGTGATGTATACCTGGCCCACCCCTTCGATCTGGCTGAGCTGGCGCGCCAGAATGGTTTCGGTGACGTCGCTCAGCTCGGTGCCGGGGATCAGGCTGGAACTCACGCTGAGAATCAGCACCGGGCTGTCGGCCGGGTTGACCTTGCGCCACGTCGGCAGACTGGGCAGGTCGGCCGGCAGGCGTCCGGCTGCGGTATTGATGGCGGCCTGGACTTCCTGGGCCGCAATGTCGATGCTTTTGTTGAGCGTGAACTGCAGCGTCAGGTTGGTGGAGCCCAGTGCGCTGCTGGAGGTCATCTGGGTCATGCCCGGTATCGCGCTGAACTGCACTTCCAGTGGCGTGGCAACCGAAGACGCCATGGTCTCGGGGCTGGCGCCGGGGAGCTGTGCGGTGACCTGAATGGTCGGGAATTCCGCTTCCGGCAACGGCGCGATCGGCAGCCGCGGAAACGCTATGACCCCCAGCAGGACCAGTGCGAAGGTCAACAACAAGGTGGCCACCGGGTGGTCGATGCACCACGCCGACACCGAGCCCCGGCCGTTCATCGTGCGGGCTCCACTTGCGCGCTGGCGACATCCGCAGCAGGCGCGGTGATCACTTCGACCGTTGCTCCCGGGCGTAGCCGCGACTGGCCGTCGCTGACCAGTACATCGCCAGCACGTGGTCCGCTGATCAGCGTCTGTTCGCTGTCCTGATAGAGCACTTTGACGGGGACGACTTCTACCTTGTTATCGGCAGTGAGCCGATAGACGAAGTGCAGATCAACGCCGCGCTGCACCACTTGTGGCGGCACTTTCAGCGAGTTGAGTTCGATACCGGTCTGGATCTTCACGGTCACCAGTTGCCCTGGCCAGAGTTGCTCGCCGGGGTTTTTGAATTGAGCCTTGGCGCGGATCGTACCGGTGCTTGCCGACACCTGATTGTCGATCAATGAAAGCGTGCCTTCACCCAGCAGCAGGCCGTTGGCCGCGCCGTCGCCCTGATACGCCTTGACAGTCGCCGCGTCGCGCTCGGCAATCAGCCCCTGCAGGGTGGGCAACATCTGCTGTGGCAGGGAAAACTCCACGGCAATCGGGTCGATCTGGGTCACTGAAAACAGCCCGGCAGTATCGCTGACGCGCAGGAAGTTGCCTTCATCGACATTGCGAATACCGACCCGTCCCGTCACCGGCGAGCGAATCTGAGTGTAGGACAACTGCACCTGTGAGGCGTTGATGCTCGCTTCGTTGCCTTTCGCCGTGGCTTCGAGCTGCCTGACCAGTGCCTGTTGCTGATCGAACGTCTGTCGCGAGATGCCATTTTCCTGGGTGAGCTGGCGATAGCGCTTGAGGTCCAGTTGCGCGACGTCCAGCTGCGCCTTGCTCTGCGCCAACTGGGCACGCGCCTGTTCCAGCGCAGCCCGGATAGAGCGGTCATCCAGCGTTGCCAGCAGGTCCCCGGCCTTGACCTGCTGACCTTCCTTGACCAGCACGCGCGTCAGCACTCCATCCACCTGGGGGCGGATCACGACGCTTTGCAGCGACAGCACCGATCCGATCCCTGTGACGAAACGCGGCACGTCCTCAAGACTGACCGTGATCACTTTGACGGGCACAGCGGCAGCGGCATGTTTGGGGACTGTGGCCGGGCGGGTCAGTTTCCAGCCGGCAATCGCCACACAGGCGATCACCAGGACGACGGCGGTGACGGTCAGGGTCTTTCTGCGCATATGAAGAAAACGCCAAATGTCAGTACGGGAGAGATGTTTTTTACAGCTTCCTTATAGCCTGCAAACCCGGTCAACAGAATGACTTTCAGCTGTCAGGTTTGTCAGAAAGCCTCCAGCGGGTGTGGCGTGCAGTCAAGAAAAGTCGGAATTGGACGATACCTATGTTGAAGAGATAGTTGTCCAGATGTTTATTAAGTCCTAGGAGTTTTCCTACATTTTCCTAAGTAGGTTTCTGGCAGGTCATTCTCTCATCAACTTAAATTATCGTATGAGTCAATGAATGGAGTACGCCATGAGCAGTCAGAAAACGAACGGAAAAGTGATGTGGAAGTTGCGGGCCCTTGATAAACGCTTGTGGGTCGCAATCCTGTCGACGGTGTGGCTGACTGCTCCCGCTGTGTCATGGGCAAAGGACAGTGCAATAACGTTGCGTGGCAGTATCGTCAACAGCAGTTGCAGGGTTTCCAGTACAGAAATGACGGCGCCCGGTGTTCAGTCGAGAACGCTGGAAGTTGCACCCGGGGTCACTATTCATGTGAGCACCGAACGCAATGTCTGTGGTGAGCAGGCAATGCCCTTCGTGACGCAGTATCAGGTGTTGCCTGCCGCCGTGGTAATCGACGGAGAAGCCCTGCAGGCGCGCGCTGCCGTTGTTACGTTGAGCTATCAGTAATTAGCTGTCTGTCGTGTTTTCTTGTCCGGACTGTCACGTTTTCAAGTGGCAGTCCAGTGCCCGAAAAGTGTCAACGATAAATAACCTCGGTCCTGGTGACGGCGTCGGTAGTCTGTACCTGAGTAACGGCGAGCTTCTGTGTGGAAAAGGGTTTTTATCAGTGTGCCCGGCACACCTTATAATTATTCCTACAGACCTGTCCTGCGTGTCGTGTTGTGTTGTCTGCGGGGTGAAAGTTACCGAGCTGACAGCACTGAAATAGACCTGGCTCTATAGTGCTCACCGTCCGATAGCGGGCACACACGAAATAACACAAGGAAGGTCGTTAGCATGAAAAAGCTTTCTCTTACATTGGCAGTTCTGGGCGTAATGGGCGTTGGCATGGCAGGTACCGCCAGTGCGGCGAACAACGGCACAATGGTCTTTAACGGAACACTGACCAATATCTCCTGCGATGTGGGGCCGGGCACGGGTGTCAGTGCCGGGACCAACCCTGGCGAAATCAATATCGACCTGGGCAACGTGTCCTTCTCCGATATCGGTGTATCGAGCGAAAGCCGATTCGAGACGGCTGCCCCCATCCAGTTGCTGGTCAACTGCAGTGCGGGTGCAGACCAGTACAACATGGTGAAGATGCGCCTTATTGCCCGTAACGGCAGTGGCCTGGACAACAACGACGCGAAACTCCTGCGCACCACCGGTGCGGCAGATGGCGTCGGTATCGGCCTGCTCAATGCGTCCAGCGTGCTGATGGATCTGAGTGGTGACGAAACCGTCGACACCACGCTGATCAAGGATGGCGCCAACGGTGCCACCGCCGAAATCAATTTTGGCGCGGTGTATGTGCTTAACGGCACGCCCACCAATCCTGGTAATGCCGACGGCTTCCTGCCGTTCGTGATGGATTACGAGTAATCGTGTCGGACAGGGCGGGCAGTGCTCGCTCTGTCCTCTACCGAATTCAAGGCGAACGTCAGCATGTTTCCCGATTTTTTCCGCTACACGATGCTTGTTGCGTTGTTGTTCTGCGCATCCACCGTTCAGGCGGGCATTGTATTGAATACGACGCGAGTCATTTACCAGGGCACTGATAAAGAGGTCAGTCTGGGTGTTCACAACAGTGGCGGGGGAGAGATTCTCCTGCAGTCCTGGCTTGAATCGCCTGTGGCGGCGGCCGGCACTCACGAAAGTCTGCCGAACCTGCCGTTCATTGTCACCCCCGCACTTGCGCGTATGGCCGGGGGTGGCAGGCAACTGTTGCGGATCATTCATTCCGGGACCGACATGCCCACCGATCGTGAATCGGTATTGTGGCTCAATGTTCAGGAAATACCCCAGACCGCAGCAGAAAACACGCTGCAGATCGCGGTACGTCAGCGCATCAAGGTTTTCTTCCGGCCTGATGGTTTGCAGGGTGATCCACAGCAGGCACCGGAAAGACTGAGCTGGCAGTGGATCGATGACACCGGTGTGCAGGTCGAAAATCCCGGCCCCTATCATGTCTCCATGCTCCGGATTTCCATACGCCAACATGATACTGAACTTGCCCTTCTGGACAGTCAGATGCTGGCGCCGCATCAGCGTCTGCGTATTCCGTTACAGCACACCCCGGCAAATGCGCCGTTGCTGCTCAGTTTCGTCAGTCTCAATGACTACGGCGGACAAGTGTCTTATCAGGCAACCCTCACCCATAAACAACCGGTTAACGCCGGCAAGGCGTCGCCCCGATAAGCTGGCGCATCCACTGTCAGCGTTCACTATTCAAACCGTCGGGCCTCAGTGACAAGGCAGCCCGGCAGACCTGCGTCTGTGTAAAAGGATTGCGCGGCGCGCGCGACAGCCGAAGTAGAGTGAAGACCGCTATGGAATGGCGCAAAGAAGTTTATGAGGGAGTCATTGCCCAGTGCGCGATCCCTCACCCCCGACGCTGTGCGCTGGGTATCGGTTTCGGATTGACGTTGATGTTTGCGGTCAGCGCGTCGGCCGCCTCGTCGGGTGGCGACGGGGCAGCCAGATTCAATACGGCTTTTATCCAGGGAAGCGATCAGCCGGCTGACCTTCAGGAGTTTCTGCGCTCCAATAGCGTGCTGCCCGGTACTTACCGGGTTGATATCTACGTCAATCGCAAGCTGAGCGGCAGACGCGACATCCGCTTCTTGAAAAATCCGCTGTCAGGCCTGATCGAGCCCTGCCTGTCGCTCGAGATGCTACAGAGCTTTGGTCTGGACGTGAGTCGTCTGCCGTCAGGTGAGGTATCTGCCCAGGCCTGTTTCGACCTGCCTGCGCGTGTCGAATTTGCTCGCGTCGACTATCAGCCCGGTGCGTTGCGACTGACGATCAGTGTGCCGCAAGCGGTGATGTCGCGCGGTACTCGTGGTTATGTGGCGCCGGAGCTTTGGGACCAGGGCGAGACCGCAGGCTTTATCAATTACAACTTCAATGGCAGTCGGCGGCGTAACAAGGGCCTGGAAACCGATCAGTACTACGTAGGGCTGCGAAACGGCCTGAACGTCGGCGCCTGGCGTTTGCGCAACGAGTCCTCTCTGGTCGGCGGTAGTGACAGGCCCTGGCGTTATCGCAGCAACCGTACGTTCGCGCAGCGCGATATCACCGCCCTGAAAAGCCAGCTCACGCTGGGCGAGACGTTTACCGATTCGCAGGTCTTCGACAGTGTCCGCTTCAGAGGCGCGGCCCTGGCCTCTGACGATGGCATGCTGTCGGACAGCGAGCGCGCCTATGCCCCGGTCATCCGCGGGATTGCCGAAACCAATGCGACCGTGGAAGTTCGCCAGAACGGCTTTCTGCTCTACAGCGGCAGTGTGTCGCCCGGGCCTTTCGAGATTGCCGATATCTATCCCAGTGGCTCCAATGGCGACTTGTCGGTGTCTGTCATCGAAGCCGACGGGCGCGTACGAACCTTCACCCAGGCCTATGCGTCGCTGCCGATCATGGTTCCCGCAGGCTCGTTGCGCTACAGCCTGGCCGGCGGGCAGGTCGACAACAACGACGATCAGCAGGCTTCTCCTGCGTTTGCCAGCGCAGCTCTGATCTATGGTCTTTCCGAACGGATTACCGGGTTCGCTGGGGCGCAACTGGCCGAGGATTATCAGGCCGCGAATATAGGCACCGGGGTCAACACCGGGCTGGGCGCAGTGTCGATGGACCTCACCCGCTCGGTCAGCAAAATAGATCAGCAGACGCGCAGTGGTCAGAGCCTGCGGGTGCGTTATGCCAACACGCTGGACGTCACCGACACCACGCTGGCAGTGGCCGGTTATCGATATTCGACCGAGCAATACCGGACCCTGAACCAGCACGTCAGCGACAGCGGCGCGCAGCGGCGAGTGTTGCCCTCTGGGCTGGCGCGGGATCGGCTGGAACTCAGTATCACTCAGATAGTGCCTGGCCAGTCGGCGTCGCTGAGCCTGACGGCGTCCGAGCAGCGCTACTGGAACCTGCCCGGCAAGACCCGGCAACTTTACCTGTCCTATAACGCGGCCTGGCGTTCGCTCAATTACAGCCTGTCCATCGAACGCAACGAGGATTTCGGACGAAGCGGTGACGCAAGCACCGACAATCGTATTGCCCTGAGCGTGACCCTGCCGCTCGGGTCCAGCCCCGGCTCGTCGCGATTGTCTTTCAACGCGGTGCGCGACAGCCGTGGCGAGTACAACGCGCAGGCCGGTCTCAACGGCCAGGTGCTGGGCGACCGCGACACGTTCTATTCGGTACAGGCTGGACGTGACAGCACCTCCGGCAGTTTTGGCGCAGGCAAGGTCAGCACCAGCACGGCATTCGGCCGTTTCGAGGCCGGTTATAGCCAGGGCCAGGACTACGATGCATTCAGCCTGTCCGCTGCGGGTTCGCTGGTGGCGCATGCCGGTGGTGTGAACCTGGGGCAGGCCTTGGGAGAAACCTTTGCGCTGGTTCAGGTGCCGGATGTCGGTGGCGCCCGCTTGAAATCGTTCAGTAACGTCGAGACCGCCGGCAACGGCTATGCGGTTCTGCCTTATGCGCAGGCCTACCGCACCAACTGGGTCAGCCTGGATACCCGGCAGCTGGGCGCTGATGTCGATCTGGAAAACGCCATCACCCAGATCGTGCCGCGCAGGGGCGCAATACCGGTGGTGCGCTTCAAGGCCAACGTGGGCCGCCGGGTCCAGTTCGAACTGGTACGCGCCGATGGCAGCAAGGTGCCGCTGGGTGCCAGTGTCGAAGATGAGCAGGGCAGGGCGCTGGCAGTGGTCGATCCCGGCAGCCAGGCGCTGGTGCTCAGCGAGCAGGATGCCGGCAGCCTGTGGGTGCGCTGGTCCGATCAACGATGTCAGGCGACATTCTCGCTACCGCCCAGAGACCCGTCGCGTGCCTACGAGCGGATCAGGGTGATATGCCGATGAGCGCTTTCGCTGGCTCATGCAAGGCGCTGTTGACGGCTGTGCTGTTGACGAGCGGCCTGGCGGCGCAGGGCGCTGTTTCGCTGAGTGGAACGCGGCTGGTTTTCGACGGGCAGTATCGCGAAGTCGCGCTCGAAGTGCGCAATCGCGGCACGTCCGAGGCACTTGTACAGGCCTGGCTCAGCGACGCCGCGCACGATGCCGACACCCCGGCTGAGCTGCGCAAGGCGCTGCCATTCGTGGTCACGCCACCGCTTTCACGCCTGCCGGTGGGCGGCAGGCAGATCTTGCGCGTGCTGTATCAGGGCACAGGCATGCCGCAGAAACACGAGTCGCTGCTGCATCTTTACGTGCTTGAGATACCCCGACGCCAGGACGGTGCGGGGCAGTTGAACATCGCCGTGCGCCAACGCATCAACGTGTTCTACCGGCCCCCCGGCCTTGACGGTGATCCGGCCGACACCCCCGCGCGGCTGCTGTGGACACTGACTCATGACCCGTCGCACGCCTTGTTGCTGACGGTCAGTAACCCGACGCCCTATCACGCCGCTCTGCAAGCGCTGCATATCGACGGTGTGCGGCTCGGCGACCATCTGCTGTTGGCGCCGGGCGCCCAGATTTCGATGGTTGTACCGGCGAGTGTCGAGCCCTCTGCCACATATCGTTTTTCATACCAGGCGCTGACCGACTACGGCGGCCGACGAACTCATTGCGCACAGCTCACCGGGCAGACGGCCACTACCGCCAGGCTGCCGAAAAACAATTCCATTCAGGATGAATGCTGATATGAAATATCTCTCTGCCAGAGGCTGGCTGCGATCCCTTGCCGTGTTGCTGTTACTGCATTCGGCTTCCACTTTCGCAGTGGTCTGTACCACTCAAGGGACGGGCGAAACCGAAATTCACGATGACCTGAGCAGTACGGTGGCAATCCCGGAGTCGATGCCTGACGGGGAAGTGGTATGGCGTTCCCAACCTCTGACTGTTCAGGTCGAGTGCGCCAGAGAGGGCTGGCAGTCCGAAGCGGAGGAAGTTTTTATCTACCTGAATCCGGACAATCGTTCGATCGGTCAGGGGATTCGCGCCGGGATGACGTTGCAGGGCATCGATCACCTGCAAGGCAGTGGTCGGGTCGGTACCGGCAGCTACGTGCCGATGTGTCGCGAGGGTGAGAGCACGCTCGAAAACTGCCCGAAAGTACGTTTTAGCCTGGCGTTTTCGGTATTTATCCAGAAGTTCGGCGCTACACCGTCCTCCGGCGTGGCCAGTGATCTGCTCGATTACCGGTTTTTTCAGCTGGGCGGCGCGACAGACCCGAGTCGGCTGTCAGGGCGCAGCCTCAGTTATGTGATCAATAACCTGCGGGGGCTGAGGTTCGTGGCCTGCGACGCTGATCTGCAAGTGCTCCCGGAAACCGTGGAATTTGGCGACGTTGCGATACACCAGGTGGCCATTGGCAAAGTGACTGCTACCCAGACATTCTCCCTGCTGACCAGCCGCAGCTGTGATTCGCCGTTCAGCATCGATGCGCGTTTCAGGCCGGTGACAGGCACTCTGTCTGGCGAGCTGCTGGTCCCCGTCGGTAATGATTCATTGGGGATACGCATTACCAGTGCAGTCAACGGTCAGCCGCTACGTTACAACGAACCATTCCATCTGGCGGAATTGCTCGGCGAAACCAACACGGCCAGGGCGGACTTCAATGCCGAACTGCTATGGAATACCAGCACGCCAAGGCCCGGACCGTTCAATGCCGAGGTGATGGTCGATCTGTTCTACAAATGACGGCGACAGGAGGCTCGGGCGGTTGTGCGGCGATTGATGTATGCTGCGCGGCCGCGGGCATTTGCCCGGCCAATTCGACTTTCTGGTGACACCATGACCACGCCTGAACAACCTCCTGTTCAAGACGCCGCAGCCCACTCCGTCGCAGACACTGAAAACAAGGCTGTCATTGCGCCTTTCAGCTTTCCGTTCAAGCCTTCGGAGTTTGCCCAGGCCAAAAAGGAGCCGGCGTGGCATCAGAAAAACAACAAGCACGGCCATCACAAGACCCCGGGCGTCGCGCCAGCTGGCACCCGCAGGTCGATGGGCAAGCGCTGATTGCCTGAGTGATCCTGCTCAGGCCGCCTGCAAGGGGATGAACAGGTAGGAAACCGGCTGCCGGTCAGTCACCTCGGCACCTTCCTGTTGCAGGGTGTCCAGAACGTGCTGGCCGGCGACGTGAAATTCCCACTTCGAGCCTTGGGCTTGCTCATCCTGCGCTGGATTTGCGACTTCTTCGATGGCGGCGGCAAACGCGCCCATGTCCGGCAGGTAGGCGACGAAACCGTTGCCCTTGAGGGCAGTAGTACGGATGCCGAGCTTCTGGCAAATCAGTTGTTTGGTCTCTATTTCATCCCGGTCGGCCTGACGCGACTGTTCGATCAGGTCTATCAGTTGCCTATCGACCAGCCTGTCGTTGACGATAAGGTCAGGACCCTGCTCCCAGGACTCTGGCGGACAGCCTTTGTTCTCCGGGCGTAACGGGATGTGCGGGTTGATCTCCATCGGATAGATTCGGCACACCAGTGGCCGGCGCTCGTAGATGCGACACAGGTTTTTCTCGTCAAGATTCCGGCAGCGCCCCACGTTGTAGGCCGCGAAGGTTATCGCCACAAAGGCTGTCGTGCTGCCAGTGCTGACCTCGGCCGAGCGACGGCTGGCATGGGTCAGCTGCGTCTCGGAAACCCCATAGCCATTGCTCAGAAATGCCTCTGTCAGCACGATGACGTTGCCGCCATCTGCCGCCCATTGCGCGGCTTCGCCGAGCGTCAGCGGTACGTGATGGTCAGTGCAGCAGCCGCCACACCCCACGCAGGAAAACTTGGTGTCCATTATCTCGATGACCCGTCCAACAGGTAGGCGGCAAGCGACAACAATTGGTCACTCACTCGCTTGGTGTTTCTCGGGAAGCAAGTTGCGCGCCACTCGTCGGGCCGGTCAACAGCGGGCTCAGGCTGCGGGGGTGTCGAAACGCCTGAGATAAGCCATTGCGGATTTTTCATAAAGCCGCCGCGCCGCCAGGTTGTTTTCCATGACGTGAAGGTCGACCGATGCTTCATTGCGCGTATGCAGATGGGTGAACAAATGATTGAGCAGGGCGTGGCCGATCCCGTTGTGTCGCACATCAGGGTGCACCACCAGGTCCCTGATGAATGCGCTGGTCCAGCACACGATCACACCGACTACCGTTTCGTCACGCATGGCCAGAAAGCACAGCGACGGATCGCATTCAGGATCGTGTTCGAATGCAGCCAGCCAGTCCGGATAATCCGCCACGCAGCCTGCCGCGCTGCCATAACCCAGGGTCAGCAGGCGATGAACCTCTGCGGCTCGCTCAAGCGTAAAAGGATGTGGCTGGATGCCAGGCGGCCAGGCCGGGATGGGCACTGGCACTGCAAGATCCCGACGCATCAGCCAGTAATGCGCGGCGGATGCATCGGTCAGGTTCGGACGTTGTGTGGCTGTGCGCTCAGGGATCAGAGCCCTTGGGCGACCACTGTGCGTGCGGCCTCGATCAGGCATTTGGTCAGCTCGGGTGACGAGAATTTGGTCAGCACGGCATTGGCCCCGGCAATCTGCGACTTCTCGCTGTTCATCGCGCTGTCGAGCGAGGTGTGCAGCAGGATGTACAGGTCACTGAAGTCCGGGGTATCCCGAAGTGTGCGGGTGAGGGCGTAGCCGTCCATCTCCGACATCTCGATATCGGACACCACCACGTTGATCTGCCGCGCAGTACCCTGCAGATCGAGCAGAACGTCGATGGCCTCTTTGGCACTGCGCGCCGTGTGGCATTCGAGGCCGAGATTGCGCAAGGTAATGATCGACTGCTGCAGGGCAACCTGACTGTCATCGACAACCAGAATCCGCGCCTTGCTCAGCAGTTCCGCATCCTCTTTGGCCAGCTCTGTGGACTGCACGACGATCTGCGCAGGGGCGATACCGTGGATCACTTTCTCGATGTCCAGTACCTGTACCAGCACGCCGTCGACCTGCGTGACCCCGGTGATGAACGACTTGCTGCTCGACCCGTAGGGCGGCGGACGGATATCGGTGGTCAGGCAATGCACAATCTTGCTCACGGCCTGAACGTGCAGGCCCTGCTTCGAGCGGCTGACATCCGTGACGATCAGGCAGCCACCGTCCGGATCGGCCAGCGGTCGCTCGCCGATCGCACGACTCAGGTCGATAACCGACAGTGACGAACCCCGTAACGTCGCGATGCCTTTGACGTGTGGGTGCGATTCGGGAAGATGGGTCAGAGGCGGGCAGGGAATGATCTCGCTGACCTTGAGCAGGTTGATCGCCATCAGCTTGCCGCTGCGCAACGTGAAGAGGAGCAGCGAAAGTGAATCTGCTCGGACGTTCTTGGACATATGAACCTTCTGGCTGTAGGTGTTTCGTCGCCTGGTAGCGGCAAACAACTTTCTATGACAGGTTATCGACCCGAGGCGGGCTGGCTTGAGGATTTTTAACCGACAGCCGAGCGCGCCGTTCGCTTGCCATTGGACGTCGTTGCACTGCACCGTGGCGGACCCGAGAAACTGGCTGCCCATGCGCCGATAGTGGCAGTCTGGCTTCGGTTGAGTCAAACCGGGGGAGGGCGGCAGATTGTCGCTCTCTGCATTCCCACAACCTGCGTAGCGGGTTCGCACGTCATAGTGCTTTGCCAGAAAGGCGCCCTGCGACAAAATACCGCAGCTATATATAGAAGAAGAACTGCGACAAACTGACGCACCCCTCTATATATAGAAGGGCTTTGCATCCGGCCCCTGCAAAAAGCGTCCTGTCGGTCGTGCATCTGCTGCCGCGCAGACCACCTGGCCGGCAAATGCGTCCGTATGGCTGGCCAATGCTTGAGTTGCCGAATCAGACAGATGATCATCGCGCACGCCTCGGCTCAGCCAGGCCGTCCACCCTCGTCCAGGTTGCTCGCGCACGCTGCATGGCGTTGACCAACCCCTTGATCAGTTCAGTAAGGTATGTGAATGAGCGACAACACGTTGTACCTGAGACGCGAAAAGCGCTTTCTGGTTTTGCTGGGCATTATCTGCCTGGCCCTGATCGGCGGCGCCCTGTACATGCAGATCGCCTTGGGCGAAGCGCCTTGCCCGCTGTGCATTCTGCAGCGTTACGCACTGTTGTTCATCGCCATTTTTGCGTTCATCGGTGCCGCAATGCCCGGACGTCGCAGCGTCACGGTGTTTGAAACCCTGGTCACCCTCAGTGCCCTTGGCGGTATTGCTGCTGCCGGCCGGCATGTCTGGATCCTCGCCCATCCGTCCGACAGCTGCGGCATCGATGTGCTGCAGCCGATTGTCGATGGCCTGCCATTGGCTACACTGTTCCCTACAGGGTTTCAGGTCAGCGGTTTCTGCACGACGCCATATCCGCCGGTTCTCGGATTGTCACTCGCGCAATGGGCGCTGACGGCGTTTGTCCTGACTGCAGTTCTGGTACCGGCGTGCATCATCCGCAATCGCCGCAAACCTTACTAACTACAGGGGCTTTCGCTAAAAACGCCCCGTGAATACGGGGCTTTTTTCGGGTGAAATGAGGCGTTTGCAGGACGATTGTTACGCGTATAGAGAATAACTGTTACAAAATTAGGCATAGTCATTAAAAATTTACGTATCTACAATCCCCGTCACTTGTCGTTCAGCTTGGCCGAACGATCAGCATTTTGAGGCTTGGAGCGTCCCCTGTGCACTCTGAACAGGCAGCGCAACGCTTGCCTCTGAGGGCGTATAATGGCCGCGTCGAAAGCGTCTGCCCGAAGTTTTGGGCAGTTCCAGCAACTCAAAAAACAAGAATCCATAGCTAAACCCGGACTTGTCGATACGCCGCTGTGCGTACTGGCGGCCCTTGTTCAATTCAAAAAAATTAGCCGGCACTGGCAGGGCGAAGTGTTGGCGGTCGAAACCCAACTGCACCGCGCAAGCTGCTTTTAGAGGTCGTGAAATGAGTAAAAAAAGGTACCCCAGGTTTTTTGGCTTCTTGGCCCTTTTCTGTATGCTTTTGCTCAGTGGATGCGATGGCGTACCTCTGCTCGATCCAAAAGGGCAGGTGGGTATCGAGCAGCGGAACCTGATCATAATCGCAACGTTGCTGATGCTGATTGTCGTGATCCCGGTCATCCTGATGACCCTGATCTTCGCCTGGAAGTATCGCGCGTCGAACAAGGCTGCCAAGTACACGCCGGACTGGTCTCACTCCACCAAGATCGAAATCGCAGTCTGGGGCGTACCCATGCTGTTGCTGGTCTTCCTGGGGTACATCACTTACGTCTCGACTCACTCGCTGGACCCTTACCGTCCGCTTGATTCGGACGTCAAGCCGATCACCATCCAGGCGATCTCGGTTGACTGGAAGTGGGTGTTCGTCTACCCGGACTACGGCATTGCCACGGTCAACAAGATCGTGTTCCCGGCCAAGACTCCGATCAACTTCCAGGTCACCTCGGACAGCGTGATGAACTCGTTCTTCATCCCGGGTCTGGGTGGTCAGATCTACGCGATGGCGGGCATGCACACCAAGCTGCACCTCATTGCCAACGAGAATCACGAATTCAACGGTATTTCGGCCAACTACAGTGGCGCAGGCTTTACCGGCATGAAGTTCAAGGCCATCGCTACCAGCCAGGCTGATTTCGACAGCTGGGTCAGCGAAGTCAAGAGCTCGCCCAAAAAGCTTGGCACGGCCGAATACGCCGAGTTGATCAAGCCGAGCGAACGCAACCCTGTCGAACTCTTTTCCTCGGTCACCCCGAACCTGTTCCAGATCGTCATCGACAAGTATGAAGGTATGAATCCAGGCAAGAAGGTTGTTGCTGGTGAGAAGGAAGTAGCCGGTGAGGCTGGTGCGGAAAAAGGCAAAAATTCAGCTGCTGGGGCAGAGGAGTAAACGATGTTTGGCAAATTAAGTCTGGAAGCGGTGCCGTTCCACGAGCCCATAGTCATGGTGACACTTGCCATGATCGCGCTCGGCGGCATTGCGGTTGTCGGGTTGATCACCTATTTCCGCAAGTGGACGTACTTGTGGTCTGAGTGGCTGACCTCTGTCGACCACAAGAAAATCGGTGTGATGTACATCGTCGTTGCCATGGTCATGCTGCTGCGCGGTTTTGCCGACGCGATCATGATGCGTACCCAACTGGCGATGGCCCAGAACGGTTCCGAAGGGTTCCTTCCGCCTGAGCACTATGACCAGATCTTCACCGCTCACGGTGTGATCATGATCATCTTCATGGCGATGCCGTTCTTCACGGGTCTGATGAACATCGTTCTGCCTCTGCAGATCGGCGCTCGCGACGTGGCGTTCCCGTTCCTGAACTCCCTGAGCTTCTGGCTGCTGGTCGCAGGTATGCTGCTGATCAACATCTCTCTGGGTGTCGGTGAGTTCGCCAAGACCGGCTGGGTTGCGTATCCGCCTCTCTCCGGGCTGCAATACAGTCCTGGTGTCGGGGTCGACTACTACATCTGGGCGCTACAGTTATCCGGGTTAGGTACGACGCTGACGGGGGTCAACTTCCTCGTGACCGTTCTGAAAATGCGTACCCCTGGCATGAAACTGATGGACATGCCGATCTTCACCTGGACCTGCACCTGGGCAAACATCCTGATCGTGGCTTCGTTCCCGATCCTGACCGCTACCCTGGCGTTCCTGACCCTTGACCGCTACCTGGACTTCCACATTTTCACGAACGAAATGGGCGGTAACCCCATGATGTACGTGAACCTGTTCTGGGCGTGGGGTCACCCTGAGGTGTACATCCTGATCCTGCCGGCCTTCGGCGTGTTCTCGGAAGTCATCTCCACGTTCTCCGGCAAGCGTCTGTTCGGCCACAAGTCGATGATCTTCGCCTCTGGTGCGATCTGTATCCTGGGCTTCATGGTCTGGCTGCACCACTTCTTCACCATGGGTGCGGGTGCCAACGTCAACGCCTTCTTCGGTCTGGCGACGATGCTGATTGCGATCCCGACGGGGGTGAAGCTGTTCAACTGGCTGTTCACCATGTATCAGGGCCGTCTGCGCTTCACTGCGCCGGTGCTCTGGACCCTGGGCTTCATGGTCACCTTCTCGATCGGCGGCATGACCGGCGTTCTGTTGGCGATCCCGGGTGCCGACTTCGTGCTGCACAACAGCCTGTTCGTAATCGCTCACTTCCACAACGTCATCATCGGCGGTGCGGTATTCGGTTACATCGCCGGCTTCGCGTTCTGGTTCCCTAAAGCGTTCGGTTTCACCCTGAACGAGAAGTGGGGCAAGGCAGCGTTCTGGTTCTGGATCGTCGGCTTTTTCGTCGCATTCATGCCGCTGTACGCGCTGGGCTTCCTGGGCATGACCCGTCGTCTGAACGCTACTGACATGCCAGAGTGGAACATCTACCTGGACGTCGCGCTGTTCGGTGCCGTGCTGATCGCCATGGGTATCGCTTCGCAGCTGATCCAGCTGTTCGTGAGTATCCGTGACCGCGACAACAACCGCGATCTGACCGGTGACCCATGGAATGGCCATACCCTGGAATGGTCCACTTCTTCGCCTCCACCGTTCTACAACTTTGCCGAGCTGCCAAAAGCTGACGACATCGACCCGTTCACCGATGCAAAACGTGCCGGTACCGCTTACAAGGTTCCTGCCCGCTACTCGGCGATCCACATGCCTAACAACACGGCTACCGGCCTGTACATGGGTATGTTGCTGACGGTCTTCGGCTTCGCATTCATCTGGCACATCTGGTGGCTGGTAGGCGCAAGCCTGGTTGCGACCATTGCTGTCTTCGTTGCTCACGCCATGCGTGACGACCAGGGCTACATGGTGCCTGCTGAAGATGTAGCGCGTATTGAAGGTGAGCATCACAAGGTCCTGGCGGCCAACGGTGCATACACTCCTGTCAAGTCCTCGCTGGAACAGGTTTAAACAATGTCAAATATTGCAATCAACTCCGGAGCCCACGATCACGGTCACGACCATGATCATGGGCATGACGATCACCACGACAGCGGTGGCATGACGGTCTACGGCTTCTGGCTGTACCTGATGACCGACTGCGTGTTGTTCGCCTCGTTCTTCGCGGTGTACGCCGTGATGGTCAACAGTGTCGCGGGCGGCCCGTCGGGCCAGGACATCTTCCTGCTGCCATTCGTGGCAGTGGAAACCGCGTTCCTGTTGGTCAGTAGTATCACTTACGGCTTCGCCATGCTGGCACTGTACAAGGGCAATAAGAGCCAGGTACTGGGCTGGCTGGCACTGACCTTTCTGTGCGGTGCTGCCTTTATCGGCATGGAAATCTATGAGTTCCATCACCTGATCGAAGAGGGCTTCGGTCCGAGCCGCAGCGGCTTCCTGTCAGCGTTCTTCGCGCTGGTAGGCCTGCACGGCGCCCACGTGACCAGCGGTCTGATCTGGATGGCGATCATGATGTTCCAGGTCCAGAAAAAGGGCCTGACCAACACCAACAAGACGCGCCTGAGCTGCCTGAGCCTGTTCTGGCACTTCCTGGACGTTGTCTGGATCGGCGTGTTTACCGTTGTCTATCTGATGGGAGCTTTGTAATGTCAAATTCGCATCACTCCGCTGAAGACAATAGTCACGGCTCAGTGAAGTCGTACGTCATCGGTTTCGTACTGTCGATCATCCTGACCGCCATTCCGTTTGCCCTGGTGATGTCACCTTCACTGCCGAAGGACATGACGATCGCAATCGTTCTGGTCTTCGCGATCATCCAGATTCTGGTGCACCTGCATTACTTCCTGCATCTGGACTTCACGAGCGTGCAACGTAACAACGTGATGGCCTTCGCCTTTACCACGATGGTTATCGTCCTGCTGGTCGGCTTGTCGCTGTGGATCATTTTCAGCGTCCACCGCGAAATGATGGCGCATTGAGGAATACCAGATGTCACTGAAGCACTTTATCCAAATCACCAAGCCGGGGATCATTTTCGGTAACGTGCTTTCGGTGGCAGGTGGCTTTTTTCTGGCTTCCAAGGGAAATATCGATTTCGGCGTGTTCCTTGCGGCGGTCATCGGTACTTCCCTGGTCGTTGCGTCCGGTTGTGTGTTCAATAACTGCATCGATCGCGATATCGATCAGCGAATGGAAAGAACCCGTAACCGGGTTCTGGTGCAGGGCCTGGTTTCACTGAAACTGGCGCTGCTCTACGCAACCCTGCTCGGTATCGCAGGCGTTGGCCTGCTGTACACCGAGGCCAATCCGTTGGCCGCACTGTTTGCAGTGATCGGGTTCGTGATCTACGTCGGCCTTTACAGCCTGTACCTGAAACGCAGATCCGTTCACGGCACGCTGGTGGGCAGTCTTTCGGGGGCCATGCCGCCGGTGATTGGCTACTGCGCAGTGAGCAACAGCTTCGACTTTGCGGCCCTGACGCTACTGGTGATGTTCAGCCTGTGGCAGATGCCGCATTCGTATGCGATCGCCATCTTCCGCTTCAATGATTACCGTGCTGCGAAGATTCCGGTTCTGCCGGTCAAGCGCGGCATTCTGGTTACCAAGCGCCACATCATGCTCTACATCCTGGCGTTCCTCGTAGCGACCCTGATGTTGACCGTCGGTGGCTACGCGGGCCTCAACTACCTGGCTGTCGCAGCGGGTATGGGCATGTACTGGCTGTACATGGCCTGGAAGGGCTACAAGGCCGTTGACGATACTGTCTGGGCTCGCAAGCTGTTCGTTTTTTCGATCTTCACCATTACTGCCTTGAGCGTGATGATGTCGGTCGACTTTCAGGTGACGAAAGAATTGCTGGTGACTTACGCCTTCTGATCCCACTTGATACGCGATATGAAAAAACCCCGTTCTGCGAAGAACGGGGTTTTTTTTGGGTGTCGATCTACACTGGATGAAAGGCAGGGCATGCCGACAGTTTTTCGGCGGTTGTAAACGCCTGTTTGCAGGGCGTTTTTGACCTTTCATGGAAAATCAGGAGCGCTTGCCGCATGATGTGCCGTTTTCAAGCGACCTGTTACGGATATCCGGTTTCCGAGCCCGCCAGGGCTGATCATGATTATGGCTGCTACCCATGATGTCTTCAGAAAGTCAGAACCCCACGCCCAGCGCTTTGGTTTCCATCGTTGCCCCTTGCTACAACGCCGAGCGATTTCTCGAGGTCGCGATTCAAAGCATTTTTGCTCAGGACTACGAGAACTTCGAGGTCATCATCGTTGACGATGGCTCGACCGACAACAGCATCGCGATGCTTGAGTCCCTGCAGCAACGCTATCCTTTCCAGCTTTATCGCCAGGCCAATCAGGGCGTCAGTGCTGCCCTCAACCATGGTCTGCGTTACGCCAAAGGCGTTTACCTCTCCACGCCGGACCTGGATGACATCATGCTTCCCTCCTCGGTGCGGATTCGTGCCGAGTATCTGGACAATCACCCTGCAGTAGGCTGTGTCGGCGCATTGGTCAGCTACATGGATGGCGACGGCAAGGAAATCAAACGTCAGTCTCGCGATCACATCGAGCGGCTGACGTTCGATGACATATTGCGCGACGCGGTGGTCGTCGGCGCGCCGGTCGCTCTGTACCGCATGAAGGCCATTAAGGATGCGGACGGCTATGACCCGCAGATAAGGGTTCAGGACTTTCAGGCGACACTGAAAATCGCTCATCTGGGCTATGAAATTCATGTGCTCCCCGAGATCGTCACACGCTATCGGCGGCACCCGAACAACCTTTCGCGCAAGTACAAGGTGTTGCTTGAGGCTGACCTGAAGAGCATCGAGCCTTATCGGGATCATCGCGAATACCAGAGCGGTCGCACTCAGGCCATCAACAAGGCCTTGAAATACGCTGCGGTCGCGGACAAGCGATATGCGTGGAGTCTGTTGTTTTCCATCCCGTGGAGGCAGATCAACAGAACGACCTTGCGGCGCTGCAAGCGTTTGCTCCTGAGCTATCGGTAAGCGCGGCCTGGCTGTCAAAAAAACATGTGATTGAAGATATGAAATTCATCGAGCTGTTAAAAAACAGAAAAATACGCAAGCAGTTGCGCAAACTCGACAAACTGGAGAGGCTTGCGCAGAAGATCAGACTGCAATACCCGCGAGCCGAAGTGGGTGTAGGCACGTACGGCGCGCCGGATATCGTCGAGTTTGGTGATGACTCCGTGCTGCGCGTAGGGTCCTACACTTCGATTGCTGAAGGGGTGAGGATTCTGCTGGGTGGTGAGCACCGCACAGACTGGATCACGACCTATCCATTTCCCGCAATGGTCGAGCAATTGGCAGATATCAAGGATTACTCCCCCAGCAAGGGTGATGTCACCATTGGCAGTGACTGCTGGATCTGCGCCAACGCGCTCATCGTGTCAGGCGTCACGATCGGTCACGGTGCAATCGTCGGTGCTGGCGCGATGGTTGTACGCGATGTCGCCCCCTATTCGGTTGTCGGTGGTAATCCGTGCAAATTCATCCGTTGGCGCTTTGAAGAGGATGTTCGTCAACTGCTGCTGCAGACGGCCTGGTGGGACTGGCCCATGGAGGAAGTCAAATCCGTGGCACGGACCTTGTGCAGCTCGGACATGGACGCCTTCCTCTCATACGTTCGCCAGCGCCAGGCCACATCACGGCCATTGGGCAACTGACTGGCCGCAAAAGCGCCTGTGCGTTCGGACCTGCTTCAGAAATGCCATGTCGGTTTGCATTTATTTCGAGCCTCATGGCCCGAATGATCTGGCAGAATAAGGCATTGGCCTGACTCGACCAGGCAGTCGCTAAAATGATAGAGGGCGTTATGAGTCAAGAAAGCATCAACTGGGACACTCTGGGTTTTGATTACATCAAGACCGACAAGCGCTACCTTTCTCATTGGCGCGACGGTGCCTGGGATCAGGGCTCACTGACCGAGGACAACACGCTGCATATCAGCGAAGGGTCGACCGCGCTGCATTATGGTCAGCAGTGCTTCGAGGGGCTCAAGGCCTACCGCTGCAAGGATGGCTCGATCAATCTGTTCCGTCCCGATCAGAACGCCCAGCGCATGCAGCGCAGCTGCTCCCGCCTGTTGATGCCCCATGTCCCGACCGATGTGTTCATTGAAGCCTGCAAGCAAGTGGTCAAGGCCAACGAACGCTTCATCCCGCCTTACGGTTCCGGCGGTGCGCTGTACCTGCGCCCGTTCGTCATCGGTGTGGGTGACAACATCGGTGTGCGTACCGCGCCTGAGTTCATCTTCTCGATTTTCTGCATTCCGGTGGGCGCCTATTTCAAAGGTGGCCTGAAGCCGAACAATTTCGTCATCTCCGGCTACGACCGCGCTGCGCCCAACGGGACAGGCGCGGCCAAGGTCGGCGGTAACTATGCTGCCAGCCTGATGCCCGGTTCCGAAGCCAAGAAGCACAGCTTTGCAGATTGCATCTATCTCGATCCGCAGACCCACTCCAAGATCGAGGAAGTGGGTTCGGCCAACTTCTTTGCCATCACCAAGGACGATGTGTTCCTGACGCCCAAGTCACCATCGGTGCTGCCGGGGATCACCCGCCTGTCGTTGATCGAACTGGCGAAATCCCGCCTGGGCCTTACGGTCGAAGAGGGGGATGTGTTCATCGACCAGCTCGGCGAGTTCAAGGAAGCGGGCGCATGCGGTACGGCTGCGGTCATTACTCCGATCGGTGGGATTTCCTACAAGGACAACCTGCACGTGTTCTACAGCCAGACCGAAGTCGGTCCTGTGACTCAGCGTCTGTACAAGGAGCTGACCGGCGTTCAGTCCGGTGACATCGAGGCGCCAGCCGGCTGGATCGTCAAGGTCTGATGAGCTGACCCGGATCGTTCCAGCGTCGAACGCTGGAACGATCCTCGACCCAATGCTCAGGCTTCAGGTGTTTTCCCTTCCTCAAGCGGCTCCTTCGCCGGCCCCAGCACGATCGCCAGATGCCGCAAGTCGTCGACCTCCAGGCCATAGCTTTTGCCTGACGGGCTCTGTGTGACCGTTCCCAACGCATACACCGTGAAAAACTTCACGTCCTCCGCATGGCTCAGCAGCTCACTGATGTAGCGGCTGGAGCGATAGGCCTGCATCTGCGCAGGCGACACGTAGAGCGTCACCAGTTTGCCGTCCAGACGGTCGAAGAACCTGAACTTGAAGCCCAGCCCGTAACGCTGCTCGATCAGCCCGCCTCCGAACAGCACCCGGCCGTTATCGCCTGATTGCGCGTATTTGATATGGCGAAAATACGAGCGCAGCGACACTTCTCCCTGGCCCGGAATTTTCAGCTTCAGCAGCTTGAAGTCTTCCAGTGACAGCTCTGCCTTGGCCTGCCGATAGCTGTCCACCAGCCGCTCGAGGTTATTGGTGCGTGTTTCGCTGTAGCGAGCAGTCGGCGGCTTGGCAGGTTCTGTGACCGGAAGCGTTGCAGCAGGGCGCTGAGCGCCAGCATCGGGCCTTTCCGGGCCGGACGCGTCTTTGGTCGGCGCTTTGATGACCGGGTCGAAGATATCGATGTAATCGTCCAGCTTGCGTTTGGCCTTGCGCAGGCGTGTCTGTACATCGGTTTCTTCGACCGGATCGTTCGGTTCTTCCTCTGCTTCTGCGCGCTCATCCACCCATTCGCAGCCCGAGTGATGGTCGTAATGCGGGTTGGCGCGAAAGTGCGCGGCGACGAAGGTCGGGTTGTCCTGTGGCTTCACGTCATAGCGAACCCCGGTAACCTTCGCCCCCATTGCCCTGCACGCCTCGGTCGAGCAGAGAAACTCGAAGCGTGCGCGTGGCGGCTCCTGAGAGAAGTATTCGCGTCGGGCAGCGGCGATCGACAGCTCCTGCTGCAGTTCCACACAGTACGCACGGGTGATGGGTTTGCTGGGCTTCATGCTCGTTTGGCTGCCTTCCAGTGAGAGTTGCCGTAACACGCTATTTCACCCGGACACGCCTTGCAACCATTACACAGCAAGACGTCGAAGGCAGTGCCCGGCAAAACTGCTTCACACTCACTTGGCGGGCACTGCCAGCCATTCTCCCAGCGCCTGCTGATACTCGCCGGTGGCCTTGCTCAGGTGCAGCCATTGGTCCACGTAGCCTTTCCAGGTGACATCGTCGCGTGGCAACAGGTAGGCCTTTTCGCCGTATTGCATGGACCGGGTCGGATTGACCGCACACAGGCCGGGCATGCGTTTCTGCTGGTAGAGCGCTTCGGAAGCATCGGTGATCATCACGTCAGCTTTCTTGTCCAGCAGCTCCTGGAAGATGGTCTTGTTGTCGTGAAATGCCAGGGACGCCTTTGGCAGATGAGCGCGAGCGAAGGCTTCATTGGTGCCACCGGCGGGTTCAATCAGGCGCACAGAGGGCTGGTTGATTTGCTCGACCGTCTGATACAGGGCCTGATCGGCGCAGCGGACCAGCGGGATTTTGCCATCGATGTCCAGCGTGTTGCTGAAAAACGCTTTTTTCTGGCGTTCCAGACTCACCGAGATGCCACCCATACCGATGTCGCATTTACCGGCCACCATGTCCGGCATCAGGTTTTTCCACGTCGTGGGCACCCACTGCACATTCACCCCCAGGCTCTTGGCCAGTGAACGGGCCATGGTGATATCGATGCCTTCGTACTCACCGTCTTCGCGCAGCAGGGTGTAGGGCTTGTAGTCGCCAGTGGTGCAGACAGCCAACTGGCCAGCTTGCAGCACCTTGTCCAGATGCGAGGTGTAGTCCTGAGCCTGAGCCATGCCTGTGATACCCAGCAGCAGGGCGGTCAGGGCGCTGTATTTAAGATTCATCATCAGTCTGGATGCTCTCAGCGGTGCAGTCGGTTTTATTGGAGTCGACAGATTGCTTCATTTGTCAGGTCGATGTGAAGCTGTAATCAAAACATGCCGTTGGCCGGGGGAGGGTAAATCAGGGGTTGAACATTTCGTAAAAAAGCGTAATGTTGTGCCCCATGATTCTTGAGCAAATCAAAGCGGTCGGCAATGACACTCGCATGTTGATCATGGAGTGGCTGAAAAACCCGCAAGCCCATTTCCCTCCCCAGGACCACGGTGATCCGGCGATAGGCGTGTGCGTGTCGCACATTCAGGCCAAGGCCAACCTGTCGGCTTCTACCGCGTCTGCGCATCTGGCCATCCTGCAACGTGCCGGGCTGGTTCAGGCAACGAGGATTGGCAAGTGGACCTATTTTCGCCGTGATGAGCAGGCCATCGACCGGTTTGCCGACAGGCTCAAGAAAGAACTCTAGGCTTTGAGCGCTACTTATACATTTCGTCATTTTGCGTAATGTTGAATTGATAGGAGATTGATCATGAGCAACACAACCATCTACGTACAGGCTGGCGGCGGCTACGATCAGGTCAGCGTTGGCGAAAGCGAAGTGCTTGCACCTAAAGCCGGTGAGATCACTGTGCGTCTGCACGCCAACTCGCTCAACTATCACGACTTCGCGGTCGTCACCGGCATGTGGGCACCGACGGAAAAACGCATTCCCATGGCCGATGGTGCAGGCGTCGTCACCGCAGTAGGCGAGGGCGTCAGCGAGTTCGCAGTTGGCGACTCCGTGGTCAGCACGTTCTTCCCTGAATGGATCAGTGGCGAGCCGCTGGTTGAAGGTTTTGTCACAGTGCCGGGTGATGGCGTCGACGGTTATGCCCGCGAGCAGGTCACTGCCCGTGCCACCTCGTTCACCCTTGCGCCAAAGGGCTACAGCCATGCCGAAGCGTCCACGCTGACCACCGCTGGCCTGACCGCGTGGCGTGCGCTGATGGTCGATGACGCGTTGAAAGCCGGCGATACCGTTCTGGTACAGGGCACTGGCGGTGTATCGATTTTCGCGTTGCAGTTCGCCAAGATGGTCGGTGCGACCGTTATCGCCACGTCGTCGAGTGATGAAAAGCTGGAGCGTCTGCAAGCCATGGGCGCCGACCACCTGATCAACTACCGCAAGGACAGCAACTGGGGCGAGACTGCCCGCAAGCTGACCGGCGGCCGCGGTGTGGATCACATCATCGATGTGGGCGGTCCATCGACCCTGCAGCATTCCATGAATGCGGCCCGGGTCGCTGGCCACATCTCGGTCATCGGCATTCTGAGCGGTGTTGCCGGTCAACTGGAGTTCGTGCCGGCGCTGGTCAAACAACTGCGCATGCAGGGCGTGCTGGTCGGCAGTCGCACCCAGCAACAGGACATGATCCGCGCCATTGATGCCAACGGCATGCGTCCGGTCATGGACCGTTCCTTCCCAATGACCGACATCGTCGAAGCGTTCCGTTATCAGGAAACCAATCAGCATTTCGGCAAGATCTGCCTGGATATCTGATCCGCAACACTGTGCTGTTAACTGAGCACAGGTGAACGGCGCTGGCCTGCCGACCCTGGTGTCGGCAGGCCAGTCGTGATGTTTTGCATTACTTTCCCCGGCGATCCCCGTTCATTTCCTTGCATCAAGTTCGCAGGTCTGTGGTCACATCCTCTGTGGCATGAAAGACGTTCGTGCTGTGCAGCCTCCGCGCTGCCTGGTGCCACGTTCAATTCGATTATCAGATCAGGGACGCATTGAAATTATGAAACCTCATCTTTTGCTAGGTCTGCTTGGCGTTTTCTCTTTCGGTGTTCAGGCTGCATCGCTGGACGTTCCGATCAATCTGGTCAGCGCTGATGGCGCACCCAAACCTGTCGGCAGCGTTACGGTGAGCGAAACGCAATACGGCTTGCTGTTCACTCCGAATCTGAAAGAGCTGCCTGCGGGCATCCACGGTTTTCATGTGCATGAAAACGGCAGTTGCGAAGCGGGTACCAAAGACGGCAAGAAGGTCGCAGCCCTCGCGGCTGGCGGTCACTTTGACTCGGCCAAGACCGGCAAGCATCTGGGGCCTTACGCCGATGGCCATCTAGGCGATCTGCCTGCGCTATACGTGGCTGCTGACGGCACTGCGACTTATCCGGTGCTTGCCCCACGCCTGAAGAAGCTCTCGGAAGTCAAAGGCCACGCGCTGATGGTTCACGCCGGCGGCGACAACCATTCCGACCAACCGGCACCTCTGGGCGGTGGCGGTGATCGTGTTGCCTGCGGCGTGATCTGATGCCGGGTGCCTGCATCCGTTTCGGGTGCAGGCACGCCAATGGTTACAGCTTTCTAGCGTGAGTGAGAAGGGCGCTATACCGTTCTCTCCACGACGCGGCGCAGAGCAATCACGCGTGCTTGAGCGCATCCCCATGATGCATCGCCGAATGACCGGTCTTGTCGCTTTTCACTTCGTACTGCGGATCGTCCTTTGAAGCGGGCCGATGTTTGCCCATGAACTCCACGTCTTGCACATGTACTTTGGTGACTTTGCCATGCACCTGGCCTGCCTCGGAGTTCCAGTGTACGGCGTCACCAACTTTGAATGCGGTGGTCATTCAGATGTCCTCGAGTGGGGAGCGACTGATCTGCAGCATTCGCTCGTTACTGTTCGGAGTGTTGGGCACAGCAAGAATTCACTTCGGTTGATTGTGTGGTTGGCCTTTATCTTGCTCATGTATCCGCAGTTCGTTAAGAAGGAAGTGCTGACATGATGAAGTGGCTTACAGGCGCCCAGATTACTGATGATCAAACTCGGGTTATTGCTGACGGCGTCTTGCAACACGGTCGCGCATTGTCCGAGGCGAAAGGGGGAATGGCTGATCCTATTGCCTGCATGATCACGGAGAACGATCTATTGATTGGCGGCGCCACAGGCCGAACCGAGTTTCAGCGGCTGTTTGTGAGTTATCTCTGGATCGATGCCGGGTCGCGCGGAAAAGGGCTCGGGGCGCAGACGTTGCACAGGCTTGAGGCATTGGCCATCGAGCGAGGCTGCACTGACGCGCTGATCGAAACGCTGGATGACGATATCGCCAGCTGGTACGCGCGTTGCGGTTACGTGCCGATCGCATGCCTTCCACGCTACTGTGGCCCCTGGAGCCGGCACACGCTGTTGAAGTCGTTCGGTGCACAGGAGCGCATGTGAAAGAAGTACAATTGGCGCTGCCATCGCCCGGCACACCGCCTGCTTGTCGCGAACCTCACTCCATGCGCAACACCGCCAGCCTGCGCAGGATCTTCAGCACGTAGCCTTTTTCAATCATCGCGCCATGGTGTCCATCGCAAAAACGCTCGCCTCTGATGCAGTACGTCAGCAGCGTTTGCATATCAGCGAGGTTTGCCTGGGCGATATAGATGTCGTCATTGAGCATGTCCGCCGCGCCATGATTAAGGTAATCAATGTCACACCAGCAGTCTTTGGCCACCGCGCGATAAAACGCTTCGACTGCCGGAAAGTAGTCTGGCCAATAGGTGTTTTCCTTGATGATATAAGTCTTGATCGCCACGCCGTCTGGGTACAGCAGTGGCAGGTAGGAGAGTAACTGGTCAATATCGTCGGCCCCCGGCGAGGGTTCATCAGGCAAACGTGTTTCGCTTGAGGGATGTGGCAGAAATGTCCTGACCTGTCTTGGCGTATGTTCGGCCACATAAATATCAAACGCCCATACTTGCCCGGCCGTCAGTCGCTGGTCTTTGTAGTGCTGCACATATTCTTGATAGCGTTGAAACGCGTCCGATTGCGCGCCGTCGGCAAACAGCGAAGCAATAGCAGCGGATTGAGTCAGCCAATAAACATCTGGCGAGCTTTCGGCTTTTGACGTAACGATGTCGATTGCCGCTGACTGCAGCTCTCTGGCCAACTGCCGTCCTGTTTCACGGCATGACTCGTCCTGACTGGCTGGATCAGCCTGTTCCGTTTGCGCAACGTAGGCGTGGTAGCGGGCTCGCAGCGGTTCGTCCTGTTGCCTCAATGGGGGGCAGGCAGGTGGCTGCAGACGCAGTGGCTCCGGCTCTTTATAGACTGGCAGCCAAGCCAGATTTTCCTGCACGCGTGACATGGATTCTTGCTGATCGGCAGGCTGCGCAGGCGGCAACCGATCAGACTGCTGCCCCTTGGGCTTTCGGTCGAAGCGCGCTTTCAGGCGCATCAGCAGCTTGATCATATGGGCACTCCAGTGCATCGCCTCGATTTAAAAGGGGATTCTCGCATCATTATTCCGGTGGAAATCTCGGCATGGAAAACATCTTTAGCGCGTCCGCTGGCGCTACGTCGGTCCATGAACTGCAGATCGTCACCGAGATGATGGGGCGTATCGGACAACTGCCCAAGCTCTGACACGACGTCCTGGCCTGTTGCAATGACAGGCCCGGGTTCGATTAGCCATTTTCAATCCAGCGCGCAGGCAAACGAAGCAGACGGCGAGGACAAACGAGTCTTGATCTAAGCGCATTCCACTCGGTTGCGGCCCAGACGCTTGGCCTGATAAAGCGCCTTGTCTGCACGCTGAATGAGGCTGGCAGCCGATTCTCCGGTGCTGAGCTCTGCAACGCCCAGTGAAATGGTCACCGACCCTGTTTCCGGGATCACCAGGCTTTCAACGCTCTTGCGAATGCGCTCCGCGAGTTCGGCCGCCTGTTTCAACGAGCTGTCGGGCACCAGGATCAGAAACTCTTCTCCTCCCCATCGAGCGGCGACGTCCAGCAGGCGGATACGCTGTTTGAGGATGGCCGCAACGCTGGTGATTACGCTGTCGCCGGCAGGATGGCCATACCGGTCGTTGACCGCCTTGAAATGATCGATATCGCAGATGATCAGGCTGAACGGCTTGCCCGACATGCTCACCGCAGGTATCTGTCGCTCAAGCGTATGCTCGGCTGAACGACGGTTATCCAGCCCGGTCAGCGGATCGCTGTGAGCAATCTCCAGCAACTTTTGTTCACGGCCCAGGCGCGTGGTTACATCCTGGCTGATGCTGACATAGTGGGTGATTGCGCCCTCCAGGTTACACAGCGGCGAAATGCTGTGTTCCGCATAGAACAGCGAGCCATCCTTGCGCTTGTTAATGAAGGTCGTGCGAAGCGGGGCGCCACTCTTCAGCGCTTCCTTGAATTGCGCATAGAACGCCTCATCGTGTTTTCCAGAGCTCAGCATCCGCGGGTTTTCGCCGAGGATTTCGCTGCTGCTGTAGCCAGTGATCTGCTGAAAGGCCTCATTGGCAAACACGATGGTGGAATTGCAGTCGGTGATGATAATCGGATCAAGCGCAGCGTTCAGTGCCTGCGCCAGCAGGTGTTGCTCACGCTCGGCGCGGATGCGCGGGCTGATGTTCTGCTGCACGGAGACAAAGTTGCACACCGTGCCTGCATCGTCGCGCACGGGAGAAATTTTCCATTCGACGATGTAAGGACTTCCGTCCGCGCGGTAATTGACTGTCGACCCTTCGAAAAAAAGACTTTCGCTCAGGCATTCGCGCATCCGCTCGATCACTTGAGGATCGGTGTCCGGGCCTTGCAGGATCCGTGGCGAGGCACCGATCAATGCCTCGGCCGTGTAGCCGGTCATGGAGCAGAAGGCCGGATTGACGTACACGATGAAGGGACCGCCATTGGCCAGATTGGCGTCGGTGATCAATACGGCATTGAATGACTGTTCAACAACTGCTTCAAGCAAGGCAAGACGCTGGCTGGATGAGGTCATCTGATTTCCTGTCGAGTGATCCGTTAATTGATCGCGGCTCTGATCAGATAATGTGTGACGCAATGCCGGTTGGACAATGGATGCCGTGAGTTGGACCGCAGGCACTGAGCACTGGTTGCACTGGCACTATACCCACATGAATAAACGGGTGCATGACGCCCATCACGACGGTATTCAGTACGCTGCGCAGAAATTCCTGGATCAGTTACCAGATCATTGGCAAGATTTTACAGGTAGAGACACATTACAAGACAGCATGCTCACGCTCAGGCTGCGCAATGGCCGGGAGTCATTCCGGCCCATCACCGTCGGCGTAAATCAGGCAGTGCATTCGGCAGCGGACTTGATGATATGCAGCAGTGCCTCTGAGCGCATCGGCCTGTTCAGCAGATAGCCCTGAAAGTAAGGGCAGCCCATTTTGCGCAGCAGGTTGTATTGTTCCGCTGTCTCCACGCCTTCCGCGGTGATATCCAGATTCAGCGCTCGGCCCAGCGACAGGATGCTGCTGACAATGGCTTCGCTGCGCTCATACGTCATCATTCGGGACACGAAGGACCGATCGATCTTCACAGCATCGATCGGGTAGCGGTCGATGTAGCCGAGCGAGCTGTAACCCGTGCCGAAGTCATCCAGCGCCACTCGCACGCCAAGCTGCCTGATCTGTCGGAGAATCTCCGCGATCGCGTCAGGCTGATAGAGAAACACCGATTCGGTGACCTCAATCTGAAGCTGGCCCGCAGGCAGGCCGGTGGCGGCGATGATCCGTGTCACCTGATCGACGAATCCAGGGTGGCTCAACTCTTTCCCGGACACATTGACGTTGAGCCTCAGGTCCAGGTGAGAAAACTCCTTGCGCCAGGCCTGCACTTCGCTACACGCCTGATGCATGACCCAGGCCCCCAGCTCATGAATGATCCCGAGGTCTTCGGCAATCGGGATGAACGCATCGGGGGAAATGATGCCCATGGTGGCATGGTTCCATCTGACCAGCGCCTCGACCCCGACCAGGTGTTCACAGTTACCGCTGTAAATCGGCTGATAAAAGACCAGGAAGTCCTTGTCTTCCAGTGCCTGGCGCAGCGCGTTCTGAATCACCAGCGTATCGATCGCCGCCTCGCGCATCGAGGTGTTGAAGATGCTCCAGCGCCCTCTGCCCTGTTTTTTCGCGGAGTACATGGCCACATCGGCATCACGCAGCAACTCTTCGGGCTTGGTATGGCTTTCACCTGCGGTGACAATGCCGATGCTGCACGAGATGAAAATGTCCTGGCCTTCGATCTGTATTGCCGTGTGCAATTGACTGACGATACGTTCAGCCATTTTTACGGCAGTCTCAGGCTGATCCTTGCCCATCAGCAGGATCGCAAATTCGTCGCCGCCGATTCGTGCCAACACGTCATTCGAGCGAACGCAGGTCTGCAATCGGTTCGCGACTGCCTTGAGCAACTTGTCACCGGCCAGGTGCCCCATGCTGTCGTTGACCACCTTGAAGCCGTCCAGGTCCAGAAACAGTACCGTTGCCCGTTCGTAACGAGAATCACGGGTTGCAAATGTCGTGGTCAACTCGTTCATCAGGTAAGCGCGGTTGAACAGCGAGGTCAGCTCATCGTGGAAAGCGATATAGGTCAGCTCTTCGGAAATGCGTTCGCGTTCCTCCAGCCGGCTCTGTAGCGCAAGCTTTTCCTCCCACTCCAGCCGAGCTCGCTGAGCCAGTTGCTGAGACTCCTTGCGCTCGGTGATATCGCGCTGCACGGACACCCAGTGGGTGAACCAGCCTTTTTCGTTGGCCACCGGCACAATGCTCAGCTCGACCCAGAACTGGCTGCCATCCTTGCGGGTGTTGAGCAGTTCGACCTCGACCGGTCGCCAGTGACTGAGCGCCTCGCGAATAACGTCCAGGGTTGCCCGACTGGTGTCCTCACACTGCAGGATCCGGGGCGTGCGGCCTATGACTTCCTCTTCAGTGAAGCCGGTGATCGCCAGGAACGCAGGGTTGCAATAGACGATACGCGGGCCGGGCAGATCGATGGGTTCCGCTTCGGTGATAAGAATCGCGTCATTGGCGTTGATGACCACCGACTCAAGCAAGCGCAGGCGTTCGAACGAAGTCACCAGCGGGTTGTTGGCCTCGGGGTCACGCCCCGGTTGCAGGTAAGTGCGAATATGAACCGCCTGGGCCTGCAGCGCGTAGCGTTGCGCTGCGCTCAGCACCGTTGCGTCATCGCTGTTGCTCAACAGCATTGCGCCGAGCAACTCATGCCTGAAGCCACGGATAGCGACGTAGATCAGCGTCGCCCCCGTGTTGGTTTCCATCACATTCACCGGACTGTCCTGACCGACCAGCACCACGTCGCCATACGACGAGATCATCCTCAACCATGCCTCACCCGCTTGGGGCAGGCTTGGACCAAAGGTGACCAACTGCTCCCAGCCTGTAGCGCTGGATACCATCAGTAAACCGGCGGTGCACGAGGCGGAGTGAGCAGCGGCCTGCAATACCTTGGCAACATCTTCAATATTCGTCGGTATGACGTGGTCGTGCTCATAGCCCTGTGGGTTCATCGATCACTATTCCTGAGTGGCGCGCATGTGTGGCCCGGATCATGTTTGGCAGCGCATAAGCGGTGGATCCGTCCTGTGGACCTCTTCCAGCTGCGCGGAGACATGGCCTGGTTGATTGAGCAGTTTTCAGCTGCGACTACGTACAGACTTGAAGTTGCTCACGACGTTTGGTCGAGGCGACGACTGACCCATTGCCTAACAAGCCAGGCTGTCATTCACCGGCGAATCTGCAGTAGGGGTTTATGTGTTAATACAGCTAATACGAGATGATGGTTAAGTGCTATTACGTACTAATGGCTAGGACAGGGCTGGTTTGAAAAGGTTGCATGGGACGGTAGATGCCTGGATAGACTGATCTATACGCCTTGTTTCAGTGTGTTCTGGTTTACGGTTTTTATACGTACGTGCAAGTCCACCCATGCGATGGTCTGTCAGATTCATGGTCCTCACGACTGGTAACACAGACGCGCATCGGCAGGTGTCGAGAAAACCTTTTTAGGGCTATGATCTGGTCGTTGAGGTTCATATTGAATATGCCGATAAGGAGGATTCATGCCCAGATCTCCAGAAAACATACTGTCTGAAGAAGCTATTCAGGAGCTGGAAGCCCAGATCCCGGCTAAAGCGTCCATCGCAACCAGAATGGCTTATGAGAAGGCAAAATCGTCCGGGCAGACAGTGTTGTTGTCCAAAGGAGGATTTATCGTCGCCGAATGTGCGGACGGCACGGAGAAAGTCGTGTGTGCCTCGAAGCCGAGACGCAAGGTAACGACCGGCTCTTTCAGGATCGGCCCAGGGTCCACTACCAGTGCCCGTACCTAGGCTACGTGTCTTTGCCGGCCCCAACGGTTCAGGCAAAAGCACCATCAAACGCATACTTCATCCTGACCTGATTTACATCTACGTCAATGCTGACGACCTTGAGCGTGAGGTGGGTGACAACGGGTTTCTGGATCTTTCTTCCTTTTCGATTGACGCTGACCAGCAGGCTTTCCGGACGTTTTTTTCGTCCCACCCCCTCATTGAAAGAGAGCAGTTGGCTTGCCAGGCTGAGCATTTCGTCCTCACCGCCCATTCGCTATTGATTGAAGGCATTACCTTCACGTCCTACCACGCCTCGGTGGTTGCTGACTTCATCAGGCATCAATTGCTTGATCAGTCCGCCAGCTTCACGTTTGAGACGGTCATGTCAGATCGTTCCAAAGTGGAGTTCATCAAAAAAGCCAAGGCAATGGGATACCGGACCTATTTATATTTTGTCGCTACCGAAAACCCGAGTATCAATATCAACCGGATCGCGATTCGTGTTGGCGAGGGCGGGCATAATGTCACACCGGAGAAAGTGCATACTCGTTATCACAGATGCCTGGCGTTACTGCCGGAGGCCATCCAGGCGACGAGCCGAGCATACTTGTTTGATAACTCCGGAGATACTGCAGAGCTCGAAGCAGAAATCACAGACGCTTCGATTGTCGAATACAAAGTTGACGAAGTCCCGGAGTGGTGCAAAGTCTCTATTGAAGAGCTTGAACGGCTTATCGATCCGCAACCTTAGAAGTGCTTTTTATCTGAGTACGAGCGCTTGGCTACAGATCGCAAAGCGCACATACGCTCACGCCTCATACCGCCGCCGCGCATCACTGAGCATGGAGATCGTCAGTTTGCGTACTTCCAGTTTGCTGATCTCTACATGGGAGCGCAGCAGCAATAATGCTTCGTCACGTTTGCGCGCCTGAAGGGCATTGAGGATCGCGGCGTGTTCGAGGTAGGTATGTTCGATACGTGCGCTTTTGAAGAAGTCCAGACGGCGCACGATCCGGATGCGCTCGGTCACTTCCTGGTGGATACGGGCCATTTCCAGGTTGCCTGAAGCGGCTACCAGTTGGGTATGGAACTGTTCATCGAGGTCGGCGACTACTTGCATGTCTATCTGCCAGCTATCGCGATCGATCAACCAGTGTTGGCGCAGAACAGTGAGTTCCGGATGCACTTCGGCCGATGCACAGATGCGCTCGACCGCTGCGCACTCCAGGACGATGCGCAGATCGTATAGCTGGTCGATCTGGTTGAAGTCCAGAGGCCTGACTGACCAGCCACGCCGGAACTCGACATCCAGATAGCCTTCGCGCTGCAGGCGGTAGAGCGCGTCACGCACTGGTGTTCGCGAGACCTGATAACGGTCGGCCAGTTGGGTTTCGGTGAAGCGGTCGTAGGGCAGCAGGTAGAAGTCGAAAATCTCCTGCTTGAGCCGCCGATAGACGTCTTCAGCCAGCGCGTTGGTGGTGTTCGGGGAATTCAAGGGCGTGGCTCCAGGCTGCTCAGGTCAATGCTGACATGTGCGGCAACGACTTTCCAGCCGCCCTCCAGTCGCGCCCAGGTCTGCATCTGCCGGCCAAGGCGCTGGGTGACGCCATCATGAAACTCGGTACTGACCGTGGCGAAGTCTTCACCGAAGGTGCTCACCACAGTGCGCAGCAGCGTGCGGCCCGGTCCGACCGGCTGACACTGGCGTCGATAGCGCGCAATCGTGTCGGCGCCCTGCAGGTTCTCCGCGACGCCGTAGCGGACGGTCTGTTCGGAATTCCAGAAATACGCATCCAGCGTGCTCAGCTCATTGGCCAGCAGGGCGCGTTCGTAGTCGTGAAAGGCGTGGGTCACTTCAGCGACCACGTGGGGGAGGTTGATGTCCATCAATGTGTGCTCCTTGTCTGCAGCGCCTGCTCCAGGTCCGTCAACGAGGCAACCCGGCCGACAATCCCGCCTTGTGCGGTGATCATCTCCAGCGTGGCCTGTTTGAACGCGGGAAAGTAGCTTTCGGTCGCGTCCTCGATCAGCAGGCAGCGATAACCCCGGTCATTGGCTTCGCGCATGCTGGTCTGCACGCAGACTTCGGTGGTGACGCCGGCAAAGATCAAATGGGTGATCCCGGCGTCGGTCAGCCGCTGCTGCAGGTCGGTGGCGAAGAACATGCCTTTGCCGGGTTTGTCGATGACCCACTCGCCAGCGCGCGGCGCCAGGGTGTCGATAATCTGATTGCCGGGTTCGCCGCGAATCAGGATGCGCCCCATCGGACCGGGATCGCCGATGCGCAGGCCCGGCGAGCCATGGTCACGTTTGGCTTGCGGGCAATCGGCAAGGTCCGGGCGGTGCGATTCACGGGTGTGGATCACCGTCATGCCTTCACCGCGCGCCAGCGTCAGCAGGCGTTGCACGGACGGAACGATGGCCTGCAACGGTGCGACATCGTTGCCCAGTGCGGCACCAAAGCCGCCGGGTTCGAGGAAATCGCGCTGCATGTCGATGATCACCACAGCGGTACGGGACGTGTCGAAGGCGAAGCGGTCAGGGCGCGCATTGACCTTGTTCATGCCGGTTCCCCCGCGAGATGCTCGGCCCCGGCCATGTGTCGGCCCAGCTCGGTACGGTCGGCGTCCGCTGCGCTGGTTTCAAACACCAGCTCGCCGTCGTGAATGACCACGATACGGTCTGCCAGGCTCAGCAGTTCGTCGAGGTCTTCACTGAGCAGCAGGACCGCTGTGCCGCTGTTGCGAGCGTCGATCAGGCGCTGGTGAATGAGCGCGACACTGGCGAAGTCCAGACCGAATACCGGGTTGGCGACGATCAGCACTGCGACGTCGTGGGTCAGTTCACGGGCCAGTACAGCGCGCTGCACGTTACCCCCGGACAAGGTGCCGATCGGCCGATCAGGATCGTTGGGCGACACTTGGAACTGCTCAATCAGGCTGCGTGCCTGGACTCCTGCTGCGCGACGATCCAGGCGCCAGCCCTGGCGACAGAGCGGCGGCTGGTCGAAATTGCGCAGGGCCAGGTTGTCAGCCACGCTGAACGTGCCGATGCAGGCGTTGCGCAGGGGTTCTTCAGGCAGGCTGAACACGCGCAGGCGCTGCATCTGTTCACGCCGTGCGTGGTAAGGCTGACCGTCGACTGCTATCTGCCCGGCGCTGAAGGCGCGCTGGCCGAGCAGCGCTTCGGTCAGTTCGCGCTGACCGTTGCCAGAGATGCCTGCAACCCCGACGATCTCACCCGGATGAACCGCCAGAGACAGGTTTTTCACCGCCAGCGTGCCTTTGTCGCCAGGCACATCCAGGCCTGCCACCTGCAACTGCGGCGGACGGGCTGCCATCGCCGGGCGCTCGGTGCTCACCCCGCGTACCTGTGCCTCGCCCATCATCCACGCCGCCATCTGTTGCGTGGTGGTGTCAGCCACTGCCGCGCTGCCCACCCAGCGACCCTTGCGCAACACAGTGACGTCATCGGCGTAGGTGCTGACTTCGCGAAACTTGTGGGTGATCATCAGGACGGTCAGTTCGCCACGATGCGCCATCGCCTGCATCAGCCCCAGCACTTCGTCGGCTTCCTGCGGCGTGAGCACCGAAGTGGGTTCGTCGAGAATGACCAGTCGACGCTCCAGATACAGCTGTTTGAGGATTTCCAGTTTCTGCTTTTCGCCGGCCGCCAGGCTGCTGACCGGCCGATGGATGTCCAGTCGAAAAGGCATTTTTGCCATGAACGCTTCCAGGCGCTGGTGCTCGCTGGCCCAGTCGATACGCCACGGCAGATCGCCGCGCGACAGCACCAGGTTTTCCGCCACGCTCAGGCCCGGCGCGACGGTGAAGTGCTGATACACCATGCCGATCTGCAACTGATGAGAGTCGCGCGGGGTGCGAATCTCGTGTTCGCGGTTGTTGATCAGAATGCTGCCCGACTGCAGCGGGCTGTAGCCAATGATGCCTTTGACCAGCGTGCTCTTGCCGGCGCCGTTCTCGCCGAGCAGGGCGTGGACGGTGCCGGCGCGGACCTTGAAGGACACCTCGTCGAGTGCGCGAAACGCACCGAAATGCTTGCTGGCACCAATCGTCTCAAGGCTCGGGGCGCGCATGTTCATGCTCCCCACAGGTCGCGAAGCATCGAGGAATGGCCGACCGCACCGAACACGCCACCCTGCATTTTGACCATGCTCAGGGCCGCCGCATGGTTGCCAGGATCGGTCGCCCCGCAGCAATCTTCCAGCAGCAGGCACTCGAAGCCACGGTCATTGGCTTCGCGCATGGTGGTGTGCACGCAGACGTCGGTGGTGATGCCGGTCAGGATCAGATTGTCGATGCCGCGAGTGCGCAGAATCAGTTCCAGATCGGTGGCGCAGAAGGAGCCTTTGCCGGGCTTGTCGAGCACGATTTCGCCGGGCAGCGGTGCCAGCTCGTCGATGATTTCCCAGCCCGGCTCGCCCCGTACCAGAATCTTGCCGCACGGACCCGGGTCGCCGATTCCCGCGCCGATGCGCTGCGAGCGCCAGCGTTTGTTGGCGGGCAAGTCACTGAGGTCCGGGCGATGGCCTTCGCGGGTGTGGATGATGGTGAAGCCCAGCAGGCGCATCGCGGCGAGCAGCGCCTTGATCGGCTCGATGGGCGCTCGGGTCAGGGCCAGGTCGTAGCCCATGCTGTCCACGTAGCCGCCGACGCCGCAGAAGTCGGTCTGCATGTCGATCACGATCAAGGCCGTGTTGTGCGCATGCAATTGCCCGTTCCAGGGCCAGGGGTAGGGCGCCGATGCAATATGACGTTCGCTCATGGCGTTACTCCTTCCAGCTGCTGGGGGTGGGTTTGAAGTCGCGCTCGGGGGCTGCAAAACCGCACGAGCTGCCATCGGTATGCACGACATCGTCTTCCCACGGCAGGCGGTACTGGCCTGCGCTCAGATCGTGCATGTAGGTGTAAGGACAGTCGCGTGCGCCGCCCTTGACCGCCACATAGCCGCGATGCCCGAATTGATAGATGTTGTTCTCCACGCCCCAGTGCACACGGGCTTCGCGGACCAGGTCGGGGCGTAGTTCGCAGCAGACGATTTCGTCGGCCCGGCCACCCCCTTCAGCCATGATCGTACCGTCGAAGTCGACAAACATCGCCTCGCCCATGGAGTCGAACGTGCCGTCGGAGCCGCACATACAGACGCTTGCGGTCTGCATCAGGTTGGTGAAGGCGTTGCTCTGATTGGTGATCTTCCACGAGTGGCGGATCGGTGCGGTGTAACCCGCGGTGCGCAGCATGATGTCGGCGCCCTTGTAGGCGCACTCGCGGGCCATTTCCGGGAACATGCCGTCGTGGCAGATGATCAGCGCCAGCTTGCTGCCGCGCGGCCCGTCGCAGACCGGAATACCCAGATCGCCCGGCGCCCACGGCTCGACCGGCACCCACGGGTGCAGCTTGCGGTAATACAGGCGGATCTCTCCAAGGTCATCGATGATCAGGCCACTGTTGAACGGGTTGCCGTGCGGGTTGGCTTCCATGATCGAGAAGCAGCCCCATATCCGGTGCGCCTTGCACGCCTCGCGCAGCGCGATGACTTCCGGGCCGTCGAGGCTGCACATGATCTCCGGCGCCGTGCTCATCGACAGGCCGTGCAGCGAGTATTCGGGAAATACGATCAGGTCCATGCCCGGGTTGCTGCGTCGTGCCTTGGCAACCATGCCGACCACTTTCTGCGTCTGCGCCCACAACGCCTCGCGCGTATGCGGATCGGGCAGCGCCAGTTGCGCCAGGCCGATCACCACGCCATTGGGCGACTTGTTCAAACCACCGAGACCACTGGCCATGCAATGCCTCCTCGAAAAGATCAGTTCATCGCGTCAGGCTGAGTTCGCCCGGCGCGCCGTTCAACGTGCGACCACGGCGACAGGTGGCGTACATCACCACCAGCGTCAGCGCATAAGGTGCTGCAGCAAACAGGTAGTAGCCGGTGCTGATCCCGACCGCTTGCAGGGCCGGGCCGATGGCACCGGCAGCGCCGAACAGCAACGACGCCCACAGACATGCCAGCGGACGCCAGCGGGCAAAGATCACCAGCGCCACGGCCATCAGCCCCTGACCGCTGGACAGCCCTTCGTTCCAGCTGCCGGGGTAGTAGAGCGACAGGTAGGCGCCGCCGATACCGGCCAGCCCGCCGCCGACCGCAGTGGCCACAATGCGTACCTTGAGCGGTCGATAGCCCAGCGCCTGAGCGGTTTCGGCATGGTCGCCGACCAGACGCAGCATCAGCCCCCAGCGCGTGGTGCGCAGCCCCCAGTGCAGAACGAACGCCAGTGCTGCACCGACGAAGAACAGCACATTGATGTTCAATGCCGAGCGCACCCGTTCTTCGCTGCTCCAGGCGCCCAGCGCCAGTGAAGGCAGCATGGGCGCCTGTGGTTGGATAAAGGCTTTGCCGAGAAAGAACGCCAGGCCGGTGCCGAGCAGGATCAGTGCGATGCCGAACGCGATATCGTTGACCCGTGGCAACGAGCACGCCAGCCCATGCAGCAGGCCCAGCAGAACGCCGACCCCGGCAGCCGCACCGACGCCCAGCCACGCCGAGCCGCTCAGGCATGCGACGGCGTATCCGGACATGGCGCCCGCCACCAGAATGCCCTCCAGCCCCAGGTTGATCCGGCCGCTCTTTTCGGTGAGGCATTCGCCCAGGCTGACGAACAGAAAAGGTGTGCCGACGCGGATGGCACCGGCCAGCAGAGCGAGCAGAAAGGTAGTCAGGTCGATATCAGCCATGTTGCAGTGCTCCCTTGTCGAGCGGTGCAGGCGCCGCCGTCAGCCTGATCTTCCAGGCAGCGATACGCCCACCCAGGGCTTCCCAGAGCAGCAGATTGGTGAACAGCAGACCTTCAAGAATCAGCGTGGTGGCGTCCGGTAGACCGAGCCGTCGTTGCAGCAGCCCGCCACTGGCTTCCAGCCCGCCAAGCAGGATGGCGCAGACGATAATGGCCAGCGGATGATGGCGAGCGGCGAAGGCCACGAGGATGCCGCTGGTGCCATAGCCTGCGATCAGCGCCGCGTTGGCGCTGCCTTGCACTGCGGTGACCTCGAACATGCCGGCCAGACCCGCCGCCGCACCGCCCAACAGGCAACTGAGCATGATCAGCCGGTCCACGGGCAAGCCGATCATCAGCGCAGTACGCACGTTGCCGCCGACCACGGCGAGGGCAAAACCCTTGACGCTGTGGCGCACCAGCACATACGCCAGCAGGCAGGCGACGACGCCCGCCACCAGGCCCCAGTGCACCTCGAAACTGTCGCTGATCGTGCCGATCATATAGGCATCGTCCAGCGGCGGCGTCGAAGGCTTGTTCAGGCTTGCCGGGTCGCGCAGGGAGCCTTCCACCAACTGCCGGAACAGCGCCAGGGCGATGTACGAAAGCAGCAGGCTGCTGATCGTTTCATTGACCCCGCGACGCTGGCGCATCCAGCCATTCATACCGATCCACAGGGCGCCCACGGTCATTGCCGCGACCGCCATGCAGGCAAGCATCAAAGCGGCTGGCAGATGGCTGAGCCACAAGGGTGTCACTGCGGCAGCCAGCCCGCCCAGTACCAGCGCGCCTTCACCGCCGATGATGATCAGCCCGGCCCTTGCGGGCAGGGCGACGCACAGCGCGGTCAGCATCAGCGGCGCGGCGCGTTGCAAGGTGTTTTCCAGCGCGAACCACGAGCCGAACGCGCCTTCGCCGACCAGCTGCAGCGCCTGCCAGGCTGGCTTGCCCTGAACCGCCAGAAACAGCCCGAACAGCACGCACGAGGAAAACATCGCCAGCACCGTAGGCAGCCCCGGCAACAACGCGCTGGCCAGGCGGCGCAGACTTGTCGATGAACTCATGAACGTTCCTCAGATCTGGCCAAGCACGCCTTCGACCAGGTAATTCATGCTCTCCAGAGCAATGTCGGTCTGGCCTTGGGCGACGCCATCGGCAATCACCACGTTGCCCTTGTTGTCCTTGAGCGGGCCTTTGAAAATCACGAACTGACCGGCCAGCATCTGCGCCTTGATGGCATCGGCTTTCTGCCTGGCGTCGGCCGTGACCGCAGGCCCGTAGGCAGACGTTTTCACGAAGCCTTCCTTCAGCCCGCCGCGCAGGAAGTTGATCATCGGCGCGCCGCTCTGGGCTGCCGCGACGTGAGCACGATAAGGCGTCTCCCAGTTCCATTCGGCCCCGGTCAAGTAGCCCTTGGGCGCCAGCGCAGCCTGACTGGCGTGGTAGCCACAGGTCATCACGCCGCGTTTTTCAGCCGTCTCGACGATCACCTTGGGCCCGTCGACATGGCAGGTCAGCACGTCACAACCCTGGTCGATCAGGCCGTTGGCAGCTTCTGCTTCCTTGACCGGCAGCGACCAGTCACCGGTGAAGATCACCGTGGTGACGATGCTCGGGTCGACCGAGCGGGCACCCATGGCGAACGCGTTCAGGTTGCGCAGCACTTGCGGCACAGGTTTGGCGGCGACGAAACCGAGCTTTTTGCTCTTGCTCATGTGCCCGGCGATCACGCCGTTGAGGTATTGCGCTTCGTCGATGTAACCGAAAAAGCTCCCCGCGTTCATCGGGTCGCGACCTTTCTGCCAGAGACCGCCGCAGTGCGCGAAACGGACGTCCGGGTACTTTTTGGCGACCTTGACCACGTGCGGTTCGAAATAGCCGAACGAGGTCGGGAAAATCAACGTGGCGCCGTCCTGACGGATCATGGCTTCCATGGTCTTCTGTACGGCCACGGTTTCCGGAACGTTTTCTTCCTCGATCACTTTGACGTTGGGCAGCGTCTTGATGATGGCCGCTGCCTGGGCGTGGGCCTGGTTGTAACCAAAGTCGTCGCGAGCGCCGACGTAGATGAAACCCACTACCAGTGGCGCATCGGCTGAATAGGCGCGACCGAAAGGCAGCGCTGCGCTCAGGCCGATAATGCCCGCCAACTTGATGAAACTGCGACGATCAACATTCGACATGTGTGCTACCTCGGGTCATTGAGCGATGGAAGATGTGTGCGCGGCGCGGTAGGCGCGCCAGCCTTTGTAGTCAGTGATGTCCAGCGCGCCTTCAAGGCCGCCAGGCTCACAGATGAAACCCTTGACCCACTGGCCGTCGGCCAATTGCAGGGAACCGATGCCCAGTGGCGCTGGAATGGCCGCGACGAAAGCGCCGAACTGGCTCAGCGGCATTTCCCAGACTTCTATCTCGATGCTCGCGCCCTGTTCAGCGACGCGCACCAGTCCCGGCTTCGGCGGCGTCGTTTCTGCCAGCGCATACAGGCGGTAATCCGCGCTGGTGGTTGTGCTGCGCAGCAGACGCGCGCCGCCTTCGAGCAATTGCCAGTTGAGTGGCTGGCCAACGAGGTGGGCACCGACCACCGCAACCTGCACGGTCGGGCTGTTATAGGGCAGGGGGGCCATCGCCACGGCGTCACGCTGGTCAGCCTGGCCGAACAGCGGCTGCCAGGCTGCGGCGATCTCTGCCAGGCGCTGATCGGCACCGGCCGGGCCAATCAGCGTGATGCCCGCAGGCAATCCGTCCGCGCGACGATCTGTCGGGATGGCGATGGCGCACATGTTCATCAGGTTGACGAAGTTGGTGTAATAGCCGAGCTGTGAGTTGAGCGCGAACGGGTTGCCGAGCACTGCTTCGATGGTCGGCATGCACGGCGCGGTCGGCACCACCAGCACGTCGATGTCGGTCAGCAACTGCTGCGCAGCGCGGGTCAGCTCTGCCAGGCGATAGCGCGCGTTGAACGTGTCCACGGCGTCGAATGAATCCGCGCCCTGCACAATGCCGCGTACCACAGGATGAATATCGGCCGCGTTGCTGGCGAAGAATTCGCCGATCGCAGCGCGGCGTTCCGCCACCCACGGGCCTTGATACAGCAGGGCAGCCGCCTCGGCGAACACGTCGAACTCGATAGTGCTGAACGTCACCAACGGGTCGTTCTGCAGGGCTTCAAGGGTTTTGAGGTAAGCCGCCTTTGCCTGCTCATCGCCGAAGAACTCGCAGTGCCGCGCGACGGCGACACGCCGAACCCTGCGCTGCACCGGCAATGCCTGCACGGCCACACTGGACGCATCCAGTGGGTCGTAAGCTGCAATGACCTGTGCGACCTGCCAGGCTTGCATGACATCCTTGGCAAAGATGGATGGGCAGTCCAGCGTGCGGCAGGCAGGCACGACCCCGCGGCTGCTGAACAGGCCAAGGCTGGGCTTGAGCCCGACGATGCCGTTGAAGCCGGCTGGCACGCGGCCTGAACCTGCGGTGTCCGTGCCCAGTGCAAAACTGACGTAGCCACGCGCTACCGCCACTGCCGAGCCGGAACTCGAGCCGCCGCTGACGTAGGCCGGATCATGCGCATTGCGCACCGCGCCGTAGGGCGAACGGACGCCCACCAGGCCAGTAGCGAATTGATCGAGATTGGTCTTGCCCATCAGGATTGCGCCGCTGTCGAGCAGCAGTTGCACAACATGAGCATTGTCCTTGGCCACGTAAGCGAACGTCGGGCAAGCAGCCGTGGTCGGCATGTGCGCCACGTCGAAATTGTCCTTGACCGCAAAGGGCACGCCGAACAGCGGCAATCGGTCATACAGCGCATCGCCCAGTTGTTCGGCGAGACTCTCCAGCGCCTTTGCCCGCTCGACAAGCTGTGCCAGCGGGACGCGATGAATCCAGACCTCTGCCCGGTCATCCGCATCGATGTGTGCGGTCAGGGTCTGCACCAGTGTCGTCAGGGTGGTGTCGCCCGAGCGGAGCGCCGACTGAAGTTCAGGGATATCGAGTGCAGTCATGGTGGTGTTCATTCATGTATACAAGATGACCTGACGGGTTTGCACGTTACGGGCCAAGGTTGGCCGGAGGGGGATTTACGGGGAGATTACTGTCAATTGGCGGGGTGCAGAGCTGCATTCATGCGTCATGTTTGCGCTTGAATATCTCTGCGTGCACAAAGATAGGTCGTGTCAGCCGCAGGGCGAATGTATCGCCGCACGGCTGACATCAATGCAGGTTTCTCAACTCTCGCAGAACCTCAGCCGGTTACCGAACGGGTCGCAGACTTCCAGTGTCTTTCCCCAGCCTTGCTGAACGATGTCCGGGCGGGCATAGCCATACTGCTTGCCGATCAGTTCATCGCGCAATTGCTCGATGTTCTGCGTCGGGATGAACACCGCCGCACCTGGACAGGCATCACCGTGATGCTCGGAGAGGTGCAGGTTCAACCCGTTACGGCTGATGCCCAGATACAACGGCAGATCCGCTTCGAAGCGGTGCTCGAACTCGATGCTGAAACCGAGAAAGTCGATGTAGAACTCACGCGCCTTGCGTTCATCGAACATCCGCAGGATCGGGATAGCGCTGGTGAAGGTCACGGTGGCTGGCTCCTGTGCAGACATTGCTATTCCTTTATTTGAGATGATGGGCGTGCAGTCATTGATGCCGATGCACGCATTTATGCTATGCGGGCTGCTTTACCGGGAACGAGACGAACGGTTTTATTTCCTTGAGCACGAACATGCTCTGCATTTCCTTGATGCCGGGTAATCGTCTGACCACGGTCATGGCGAAGTCAGCAAAGGAATCCAGATCGGGCGCTACGACCTGAAGCAGAAAGTCCGCATCGCCGCCGATGCTGTAGCACGCCACGACATCTTCCAGCTGCATGACTTCCTTCTCGAACTTTCTGGCCTCGGCCTCACTATGACTGTCGATGCTGATACGAATGAACACCATGACGCCAAGCCCGATCTTGCGGCGGTCCAGTACGGCTCGGTAACCCTGGATATAGCGATGTTCTTCCAGTTGCCTGACCCGTCGCCAGCAGGGCGAGGCAGACATGCCGATCTGGTCGGCCAGGGTCTGATTGGTGATACGGCCGTCCTGCTGCAGCGCCGTGAGGATCCTTACATCTATCGGGCTTAATGTCGGCTGGGTCATAAATACCGTTACTCCTCATGTTGCAGGAAATTTATACCGGTTTTAGCCGTCCAGCCAGTAAGAACAGATAATTCTTTCCGCGTTGAAACACGTAATATTTTTCGACACAGGGGTTTGCCTGCTGGATCTCAGGCAAGCTCTTCAATCAGCGTCAAGTCTCAAGGAGTGCAACATGCTTGATCTGACTCAGGTTCTTACGTATTCGGCAGCGTTGGGTATTGCCGCCGCCATTCCTGGCCCCGGTATGGCAGCGCTGGTCGCACGGAGTGTCAGCGGCGGGGCGGTGTCAGGCTTCTGCCTGCTATCCGGGCTGATCCTCGGTGACCTGACCTATCTTTCATTTGCAGTGTTTGGTCTTGCCATGATCGCCGAGCACTTCAATGCGTTGTTTCAGGTCGTGCGTTGGGGGGCGGCGATTTATCTGTGCTATCTGGCCTGGCAGTTCTGGTTCGCAGATCATCAAGCCATAGAAATCGGAAAATCAGCGAAGAAAAAAGAGTTGCTGTCCGCGGCCGCGTCCGGACTGACCATCACCTTGGGCAACCCCAAGACCATTGCCTTTTATCTGGCGCTTTTGCCGTTGGTCATCAATCTTGAAACGGTCTCTTTGCAGACGTGGGGGCTGGTTCTGGTGCCGCTGACGGTGCTGGTACTGCTGGCGGTCGGGGCCGTGTTCATATTTGCCGCCTTGCGCATTCGACATTTGCTGTCGAGTGAGAGTGCGCAAAGAAAACTGTTTCGCGGTGCGGCGGCAATCATGGTAGCGGCGGCAGCTTCGATGCTGGTGCGCTGATCTGCCTGGAGGGTGGATGAGGCCGTTGACGACCTCATCCGGTCGCCGTTACAGCTCCTTCTTCAAATGCTTTTCGATCTGCTCCAGCGACTTGCCCTTGGTTTCCGGCAGGCACAGGAACACGAAAATCAACGAGCCAATGTTGATGGCGGCGAAGATGAAGAACGTCGGGTTGCCGATGGTATCGACTGCAATCGGGAATGTGAACGCTACCGATGCGTTGAACAACCACTGCATCGATACCGCTGTGCCGGTCAGCAAGCCGCGCACCTGCATGGGGAACAGTTCTGACATCAGCAGCCAGTAGACCGGCGAGATGCACATCTGCATGAACAGCAGAAACACCAGAATGCAGGCGAGGGCAGTGTAGCTCTGGGTCATGTTCTGCGGCATGAACTGCAACACGCAACCGAGCGCTGCCTGCATCAGAATGACGATGACCAGGCCGGTCATCAGCAAATGCCGACGCCCGTAGCGGCCGATGGCCCAGATGCCCAGCAAGGTTGCGATGACTGACACCACGCCGTTGCCGATCGTCGCAGTCAACGCAGCGTTGGTGCCCATCCCGGTGTTCTTGAGAATGATCGGCGTGTAGTACATGAACGCGTTCACCCCGGTGAACTGCGCGGTAAAGCCCAGACCTACGCCGATCAGCAGCAACTTGATGACCCAGCGCTGACGCAGCAATTCTCTTGCTTTGGGACGATGGCGAGCTTCTTCGTCCTGCGCTTTCATCTCGTCGACTTCGCGCTGCGCGTCCTGTTTGCTGGGTCGCAGTTGCTCCAGCACATCCTGCGCTTCGTCGAAACGGCCTTTGGAGGCCAGCCAGCGCGGCGACGCGGGTACGAAGAACGTACCGACCAGCAGCAACACGCCTGGCACCATCGCAACTGCCAGCATGTAACGCCAGATCCCTGGTGTATGCAGCAAGGCCGCCATGACCGCACTCAGCACATAGGCGAGCAACTGGCCGCTGACGATCATCAATTCGTTACGGCTGACCAGCCGCGCACGCCGTGACGGGCCTGCGATCTCGGCGATGAACACCGGCACTGTGGCAGAGCCGCCGCCCACCGCGATACCCAGCACGAAGCGTGCTGCGATCATGAACGGAATCGACGGCGCAATGGCGGTGCCCAGTGCGCCGGCGATAAACAGCACTGACAGCAGGCGTAATGTGAGGCGGCGTCCGAAGCGGTCGGAGATATAGCCGCTGGCAAGCGAGCCGAACGCGGCGCCGACAATCAGTGACGCGGTGACCATGCCTTCGCTGTACGCATCCAGACCCAGGCCGCCCTGATCGGCGGGCAGGGTCATGAACGGCAGGGCGCCGGCGATGATGCCAGTGTCATACCCGAACGCCAGCGCGCCCATGGTCGCCACAAGCACAGAGATAAAGATGAGTCGATTCGATGCAGCGCGTTGCCGGCCTTGCTGACCCGCCGCTGCTGAGGTGCTACTTGAAGACATGAATCTGAAGTCCTTGGCTTGAAACCAGCGTTGCGCCAGTACGTGGATGTCACGCTTAGGGCGGTGTCGGCCGTGCTAGTTCCCTACAAACCCGCTCAGGATTGTTTTCCTGGCGAAAGCCTTGAGCGTGAGACTGCTGAAACGATTAACTTCTGCTTGTCATAACGCCCCTGTTTTCCCCTTTTGCTGTCAATGAAATTCAGTTTTTTTGACTGGTAAAAGATGCTTTTCATTGATTTAAAAGCAGTTTTTATCTGGCACATACGCTGCTGTCATTACTCACTTTCTGCGCCGCTCATAAGCGCTACAGTAAGGCCGCAATAGTGCGCAGCCTTTTCAACGAGGCTGCGTCGGTATCTTTTGAAAAGGAGGGCGCCATATGAACCTGGCCGAGCAGTACCGTGCCTACATCGCCTGCCTCAACGACCGTCGCTGGCAGGACCTGGGCGATTTCGTCGACGACGGCGTGTACTACAATGGCGAGAGGATCAGCCTGGCCGGTTACCGGGCGATGCTGGAAAACGACGTGAGGATCATCCCCGACCTGCGTTTCAATATCGACCTGCTGGTGGTCGAAGCACCACAGGTTGCCGCCCGTCTGCTCTTCAACTGCTCTCCGCAAGGCCGTTTTCTAGGGCTGGAGGCGCGTGGCCAACGCATTACCTTCAGCGAAAACGTGTTCTACACCTTTGGCGACGGCAAGATCGTCGGCGTCTGGTCGGTCATCGATAAAGCGGCAGTGGAACGCGAGCTTCGTGGCGAAGTGGCGAGCGTTTCGAGTGACAGAGCTACCTGAACGATTCCAGTACGTTCATCGAAGTAAAATCATTTCACGGCACTCCGGGGTGGTAGTGCAGTCTTTTTTAGACACTCTCACCCGGCGGAGCCCGACATGATCACTGTCCATCACCTGAACAACTCACGTTCGCAGCGTATTCTGTGGCTGCTCGAAGAGCTCGACCTGCCCTACGAAATCAAACGTTATCAGCGCGACCCGAAAACCAACCTTGCGCCACCCGAGCTCAAGGCGGTGCATCCGCTGGGCAAATCACCTGTCATCGAAGATGGCCCGCATGTGGTCATCGAGTCCGGTGCCATTGTCGACTACCTGATTCGCCGCCATGGCGACGGTCATCTGCAGCCGGACCCTGCCAGCGCTACCTACGATGAATACGTGCAATGGCTGCACTTCGCGGAAGGCTCGGCGATTCTGCCGCTGATGCTCAACCTTTATGTTGGGCGCCTGGGCGACGCCGGTGCGCCGCTGCATCCGCGTATCCAGTCGGAACTGGCCAACTACCTGGGCTATCTGAACGAAGCCCTTGGGCTGACGCCGTATCTGCTTGGCGACGAGCTGAGTGGGGCGGACATCCAGATGAGCTTTATCGGCGAGTTTGCCAAGGCTCAGGGAATGCTGCAGCCGTACCCGAACGTGACCGCGTGGGTTGAAAGACTGCAGGGCAGACCTGCGTACCGCAAGGCTTTGGAGCAGGGCGGGGAATATTCTTTCGCCAAGTAACCGCCGTGCCTGATATTCGGGCTGATCGTTCCTCACGCTCCTGTGGGAATGCAGTTCTCGACGCTCTGCGTCGCAAGAGGACGCAGAGCGTCCGGAAAGGCATACGACGCGGAGCGCCGCACGATAGTTGCGATGATCGTTCCGCACGCTCCAGCGTGGGAATGCAGTTCCCGACGCTCTGCGTCGTCAAGAGGACGCAGAGCGTCCGGAAAGGCATACGACGCAGAGCGCCGCACGATAGTTGCGATGATCGTTCCGCACGCTCCTGTGGGAATGCAGTTCCCGACGCGCTGCGTCGCAAGAGGACGCAGAGCGTCCGGAAAGGCATACGACGCAGAGCGTCGCACGATAGTTGAGATGATCGTTCCGCACGCTCCAGCGTGGGAATGCAGTTCTCGACGCTCTGCGTCGCAAGAGGACGCAGAGCGTCCGGAAAGGCATACGACGCAGAGCGTCGCACGATAGTTGCGATGATCGTTCCGCACGCTCCTGTGGGAATGCAGTTCCGTACGCGCTGCGTCGCAAGAGGACGCGGAGCGTCCGGAAAGGCATACGACGCAGAGCGCCGCACGATAGTTGAGGTTATCGTTCCGCACGCTCCAGCGTGGGAATGCAGTTCTCGACGCGCTGCGTTGCACGATGGCGCTTACGTGGCGGTTCAGCCTTCGGACGGGCTGGTCGAGTCCTGGTCTGCTTCGGCCGCCAGCTTCACGCGGTCGGCCTTGCTGATGTATTTTTCCTTGCTCTGCGGGGCCAGTTTGGCGTTGGCTTTTTTGGCATGGGCTTTCAGCAACTGCTGGATTTTCTTGCGACGATTCATGTTCTTCAACTCGCTTGCACAGGCGCGAATCATAGCAGTTTGCCTGTCGCACCATGCATGCGACTACCCACCGTTCTGAACCATCTGCCACAACGACGCACCGACGCCGGTAATGCTCTCGCCGGCAATCAGGCCAGCCGCTGCGGTGATGGCAAAGCGTTCGGTAAGCGATGGCCAGCGACAGTTCACCAGCCAGGTGAGCACTGCACCGAGCGCCATCATCAACGACACCGAGGCGGGCAGCACGAAGGCCAGGCCCAGTGCTGCGGCGCTAGGCAAGTACCGGGCGCGATGAGCGGGCAGTGTGCTGTCGAGGATGCCCAGCAGCAAGCCAGCCAGCCCGCCGATGAAAATCGCCCAGCGGATGCTCGCCGACAGCGAGTCCAGACCGTGCGTCAGCGTCTGCGCCACAGCCTTCCAGGTCGCCACTGCCGGGGCTGGCCACTCTTCCGTGAGCAGCATCGATTGCGGGTCCGGGATCAGCGCCATATAGGCCAGGACCCCGACGATACTGCCGACGAAAATCCCCAGGGTCTGGGCAATCAACTGTCTGCGCGGTGTGGCGCCAATCGCCCGGCCTACCTTGAAGTCGTTCATCAAATCGGTGCATTGCCCGGCTGAACCGCCGGCCGTGTTGGCGCTCATCAGGTTGATCGGCACCTGACCGGGCGCGACGATGCCGAAGCTCAGTTGTGATAACTGCCCGATTGCGCCGATGGGCGGAATACCCGTAGCACCGACCACGCGCGCGGCAACGGCCGCCAGGCAGATCGCCAGAGGAATGGTCAGCAAGGCCATCCACAGGTTGATACCGAATAACAGCGCCTGCAGGCTGACCACCAGCAGGATCGCCAGCGCAAAACCGGCAGCTGGCCAGGGCTTGGGCATTGACCAGGGGGTTGCGCCGCTGGCTTTGGTAGACGCGTGCAGTGTCCACAGGCGGATGGCCAATGAGGCCAGCGTCGAACAGACCATCAGGCTAACGCCCGGCCATAGCAACCATTCCACCAACGCGGCGAACTGCGGGCCGCTGCTGTCGGCCGGTAGCGTCACCAGCCCCTGTTCCAGCAGCCACGGCGCCAGGCCACCCCAGGCCAGCAAGGCACCGATCAGCAGGGTCAAGCCGACGCGAATACCGATAATCGCCCCGAACCCCACCAGCAGCAGCGAAGGATCCGCGGTAAAGGTCAGGCGCTCCAACTGAGCGCTTGGCGACCAGCGCGGGAACGCCCATACGAACGTGTCGACCCACTTGGCCAGTGCCGACAGCAACGCGGTACTGAGCAGCACCTTGAGACGCGTCGCGGCTTCACGGCCATGATTGTAGATGTGCAGGAGGGTTTCCAGAGTGGCCATGCCTTCGGGAAACTTCAGCGATGCGTCATTAAGCAGCGACGGCCGCAAATACCAGGCGATCCAGATTCCCAGAAAGCTCACCGAAAAGACCCAGGCGATCATCGGAATGGCATCCAGTTGCTGGCCCGTCAGCAAGGTATAAGCCGGAATCGGCGCGACCAGCCCGCCTGAAATGATCGACGCAGCGGCGGAGGCGACCGTCTGATTAATGTTGCTCTCATGCAGCGTCCACGGCAGCTGCGCGGACGAGCGCTTCGACAGCCCTTGCCAGATCGCATAGCCGATCAACAGCGCAATGATCGACATGTTGAACGACCAGCCGATCTTCAACCCGGCGTACACATTGGAAGGCGTCAACAGGATACCGAGCACAACCCCGGTAATCACCGCGCGCAGACTGAGTTCACGCTCGACAGGGCTGGCAAGAGGGGTCGATGGTGAGGTCGAAAGCATGCGAATTCCTTTCGGCAATGAGACAAGGCAACCTATAAAGTGAGCGCCATATCGGCCGAAGGTTCATATGGCGGGCATCGTTGTGTAGTGGCGTTAAGGCATCCGTTCGTTCCGGGTTTTGCCGACCGGTTACGCAGGGTGCCTGTTGCAGGAACATCAGAAATCAGAGTGCCGGAAGGACATCGCCACGCACCCTTTGGTGAGTTACAGGCGGTGAGTTACAGGCCGTGAACCAGAATATCCAGCCCCTCGTCAGTGTGTGGAATCTGGAAGTAGCGGGTGATGAGCCTGAACTCCGCATCTGTGGCCGCAAAGTCATGCTCGGCTCTTTCGTTGCGGGCATGCAGTCTGGCAAGGCAAATATCATCTTCCACATCGAGATAGTGCAGTCGATGCTTAACCTGCGCGTCTTCAGCCAGGCTGCGAAGCCACTGGCGGTCGGCGAGCGTATTGGCAGGGAAATCCAGAACCACGCACATGCCCGAATTCAGCATGTCGATGACCAGAGGGCCGATGATGTCGCGGATCCGATGGGCCAGGCGCACGTAGTCCGCCACTGATGTGATCTCGTCAGGGTAGAGCCGAGAGAGCCATTGATCTTCACTCAGCAGGATCGCTGAATGTTCGGTCGCGATTGATTTCGCCAGTGTCGATTTACCGGATGCGATCTTGCCGCACAGGAGGTGAAGTCTGGTGGCGAGCATTAACGTGTCCTTACTCTATGGGTGCCTGTCAACCAAGCACATTCAGCCCATCATTGAAATGGCACTCGCGATCATCACCGCCAAGGTTTTCCGGCAGGAAAGCGGTGAGGTCGTAGGGCAAAAACAGCGTATCCAGCGCCAGAGAGAACGGCACGTCTATCAGCCATGGCCAGGTCGATGTCACATCTTTAGTACCCCATGCCCAGCCGTGTCGTGTGCCGGGATAGACGCAACGTTCACCATCGAGGTGATACATCAGGCTCCAACAGCCGCTCAGTGAGATGGCCGTAGCGAGTAACAGGCATTGTTTGAACATACATTCCTTTGTTTCCGAGTTGATGCAACATGCGCGTCATTCTAGCCGCATAACCCGGCGGCGATCATCCTGCGCATGGCGCGGGCAATATCTTGCGCAGCCTGCGCGGTCTGCTCCCCCGGCAACTGATCGAACATATGCGGCACGCCTGGGTAGACATGCAATTCCACCGGCACCCCCGAGCGCGACAGGCTCAGCCCGAAGGCCAGGTCCTCTTCCAAAAACAGGTCGAGTGCGCCGACGCAGATGAAAGTGGGCGGTAGATCGCTCAGGTCGGTGGCCAGTGCAGGGGAGAACAGGGCCTTGCGATCATCGTCCACTGCGTAGGCGCCGCGCAGGCATTCCCAGCAAAAATGATTGGCCTGACGCGACCAGCTGAAAGTGCCGGTAGTCGGGTTGGCTGGCGGAGCGTCGGGTGTGCCTGTGCGGTGATCCAGCATCGGGTAGATCAGCACCAGGCCAGCGATGGTCCGCAGACCTCTGTCTCTGGCCAGCAGGGCGAGCGCGGCAGCAAGCCCGCCGCCGGCGCTGTGGCCCATGATCACCAGATTGCTGGTGTTCATGCCCTGCGCCGCTCCGTTGCAGAATATCCATTCCAGCGCTGCGTAACAGTCCTCCAGCGGGATCGGGAACGGATGCTCGGGGGCAAGCCGGTAATCGACGGCAATGACGATTGCCTGGAGCTCGACGGCCAGCTTGGCCAGGTCATCATCGGCCATCTCCGGGCTGCCCAGTACAAAGCCGCCGCCATGGATATACAAAATGACCGGGAGGTCGGTGTGAGGGTGTAAAAGGTCCGGGCGATAAAGACATAGCCTGATGCCATTGTCCGAATCGGAGGAGGTCCAGTGTTGCTCGCCGCGCGCTGTGGCGGCGGTGGCCCAGGTGGCGCTGACGCGAGCCCTGATGTCGGCAAGGGTGTGCAGCGTCCAGTTGCTCGACGGCTCGTCCATGAACCAACGATAGGCCGGGTCCAGTAATTCATTGGCGTTCAATACGTGCTCCCGAGGCGCAGGGAGATCAGCCCCTGCGCCTGCCAGTGCTTAAAGCCACGCCTTGATCTGCGTACAGACGGCGGGCGTGGAAATGCCATAACGGTCATGCAGTGTAGGCAGCGCGCCAGCGTCGAGAAAAGCGTCCGGCAGGGCGATCTGCCTGAACGTGGGCGTCACGCCATTGCGCAGCAGCACCGTCGCCACTGCCTCGCCCAGCCCGCCAATGACCGAATGGTTTTCGGCCGTCACCACCAGCCGGCCCGGTTTTCTGGCTTCAGCGAGTATGGTCTGCTCGTCCAGCGGTTTGATGGTGGGGACGTGCAGCACTGCCACGTCGATACCGTCAGCCTGCAGCTGCTTGGCAGCTTCCAGTGCACGCATGGTCATCAGGCCGGTGGCAATGATCAGCACGTCGTTGCCAGTGCGCAGTGTCTTGGCTTTGCCGATCTCGAACGTGTAGCCGTACTCGTCCAGCACCAAGGGCACGTTACCGCGCAGCAGGCGCATGTAAACCGGGCCCTGATGCGCTGCGATTGCCGGAACCGCCTGTTCGATTTCCAGTGCATCACAGGGGTCGACGATCATCAGATTGGGCATGGCGCGAAAGATCGCCAGGTCGTCGGTGGCCTGATGGCTGGGCCCGTAACCGGTGGTCAGGCCCGGCAGGCCGCAGACGATTTTGACATTGAGGTTGTCTTCGGCAATCGCCATACAAATGAAGTCATACGCGCGTCGGGAGGCGAATACCGCATAAGTGGTCGCAAATGGTACAAAACCCTCCCTGGCCATGCCGGCTGCTGCGCTCATCAGCAACTGTTCGGCCATGCCCATTTGATAGAAACGTTCGGGATGCGCCTTGGCGAAGATGTGCAGGTCTGTGTATTTCGACAGGTCAGCCGACAGTCCGACGATGTCCTGACGTTGCTCTGCGAGTGCCGCCAATGCATGGCCAAACGGAGCCGGTCGAGTGGCCTGACCCTCGGACGCGATGGACGCGATCATCGCCGAGGTGGTCAGTTTTTTCTTCGTGGCGCCGGACGGAGCCGGTGTGTGATTGGCAGAGCTCATACGGTTTTCCCCTCGTCGAGGTTATTCAGTGCGACGTCCCATTCATGCTCATCCACGCGGATGAAGTGGGTCTTTTCGCGGGTTTCCAGAAACGCCACGCCCTTGCCCATTTTTGTGTCGCAGATGATGACCCTGGGCTGCGTACCGGCGTGCTGGCGCGCGTTGTCGAAAGCTGCGACGAGCGCGTCCAGATCGTTACCGTCGACCCGTTGGGTAAACCAGCCAAACGCCTGCCAGCGATCGACAATGGGTTCGAACGCCAGTACTTCACTGGAGTGGCCATCGGCCTGCTGGTTGTTCACATCGATGATCGCGATCAGGTTGTCCAGCTTCCAGTGCGAGGCGGACATCGCCGCTTCCCAGGTGGAGCCTTCGTTCAGCTCGCCGTCCGACAGCAGGTTGTAGACGAAGGCACTGGAGTTCTTGCGCTTCAAGCCCAGGCAGGCTCCCACCGCAATGCCCAGCCCATGACCCAGTGAGCCGCCGGTGATTTCCATGCCGGGGGTGTAGGTGGCCATGCCGGACATGGGCAGTCGGCTGTCGTCCGAGCCGTAGGTTTCCAGCTCATCGAGCGGGATGATTTCCGCCTCGATCAACGCCGCGTACAGCGCAATGGCGTAGTGGCCGATCGACAGATAAAAGCGGTCACGCTGTTCCCATTCAGGGTCTTCAGGGCGATAGTTCAGCGCGTGAAAATAGGACACGGCGAGCAGGTCCGCAGCGCCCAGCGCCTGTCCGACATAACCCTGGCCCTGAACCTGGCCCATGCGTAATGCGTGCCGGCGAATGTTATGAGCGCGCTGCGCCAGCGAGGTGGAAGGCGCAGATAAAGTAGTGGCTGTCATGGTGATTACTCCGTTGACTCAACGATTGACCGAGGCGGCAGGGATGCGCAGTACCAGATACGCGCCGATGAACAGCACGCCGGTAATCAGGTACATACCGATGGCGCTTGAGCCGGTCGTGGTGGTGATCCAGCCGATCAGATAGGGCGAACAGAAGCCCGCGAGATTGGCGAAGCTGTTGATTCCGGCGATCCCGGCGGCCGCCGATACCCCGCCCAGCAGGGTGGTGGGCAGCATCCAGAACATTGATGATGCCGAGAGAATGCCCGCTGCGGCGAGGCACAGGCTGAGCACCGACAGCAGCAGATTGCCGCCGAACAGCGCCGCCAGACTCAGCCCGAGCGCGCCTGCGATCATCGGGCCGACCAGGTGCCAGCGGCGTTCTCGATGCTTGTCGCCGCTGCGCCCCATCAACAGCATTACGACGATTGCGCACAGGTAGGGAAGGCTGGTCATCAGACCGATATGCAGCGGATCGGAAACGCCTGCATTGCGAATCAGCGTCGGCAGCCAGAAGGTGATCGCGTACTGGCCCATCACCACGCAGAAGTAGATGCACGCCAGCAGCCATAGACGCTTGTCGCGAATGAAGGCGCCTACCGACGCGTGTACCACTTTCTGGCTGTTGTCCTCTTGCAGCTCTTTGTTGACCAGTTCCTTTTCTTCAGCGGACAACCATGTCGCCTGATGCACGCCGTCCTTCAGATAGCTGAGTACCAGCAAGCCGACGATCACCGTCGGGATCGCTTCGAGGACGAACATCCATTGCCAGCCGGCCCAGCCATGAACGCCTGCGAAGCGGGTCATGATGTAGCCCGACAGCGGGCCGCCGATCATGCCGGACAGCGGGATGGCGATGAACCACAGCACGGTCATGCGCGCGCGGCGATAAGAGGGGAACCAGTACGTCAGGTACAGCAGCAGGCCGGGTGCCAGACCGGCTTCCGCCACCCCGAGCAGAAAGCGCAGGGCGTAGAACTGCCATGCAGTTTCGACAAAGGCAAAGAGCGCGGAAATAATCCCCCAGGAGATCATGATGCGGGCGATCCAGCGTCTGGCACCGACCCGGTGAAGGATCAGGTTGCTGGGCACCTCACAGAGGAAATAGCCTATGAAAAACATGCCTGCACCCAGCCCGTAGACGGTTTCGCTGAAGGCCAGGTCGTTCATCATCTGCAGCTTGGCGAAGCCGACATTGACCCGATCCAGGTACGCGCACAGGTAGCACAGCATCAGGAACGGCATCAGTCGCCAGGCGGTCTTGCGGTAGGCATTGGCGCGCGTGGTCGACACCGCGTCGAGGGTCATGGTGGTTATCATGATGGTCTGATCTCTTGTTTTTATAGACCGCCAGGCAACCGCCTGGCGTATCGTCGATCCAGAACAAACACAGGCTGTTTGCCAGCCCGTCCACTCGCGGTCAGTGAATCAGCATGCCGCCGTTCACATCCAGCGTTATACCGGTGAGGTAGGACGACAGGTCGCTGGCCAGAAACAGCGCAGCATTGGCCACGTCCTGCGCCGCGCCCAGACGACCCAGCGGGATGCCATCGATGATCGCGTGACGTCGCTCGTCCTGCATCAGGCCGCCGGTGATATCGGTATGGATCAGGCCGGGGGCGATGGAGTTGACACGTACCTGATCGGGTCCGAATTCCCGCGCCATTGCCTTGCCAAGTCCCAGCACGCCGGCTTTCGCTGCGCTGTAATGAGGGCCGCCGAAAATGCCGCCGCCGCGCTGGGCGGAAACCGAAGACATACACACGATACTGCCCGAGGACTGGGCACGCATGGTCGGGATCACCGCTTGCGACATGAGCAAGGTGCCGCGCAGGCTGACGTCGAGTACCTTGTCGTAATCAGAAGGGCGGATGTCCAGGGTCTTGATGGGCTGTGTGATACCGGCGTTATTCACCAGGATGTCAATGCGACCGTAGTGCGCGATGATTTTGCTGACGGCCTCGTGAACCTGGTGTTCGTCGGCGACGTTGGCTGCCAGGCCCAGATGACCTTCGCCCAGTGCGGCGGCGGCATCGCGTGCTGCGGACTCGTCGAGATCGATGATCACCACACGTGCGCCATGGTTGGCGAAGGTGATCGCGGTTGCGCGACCGATACCGCGCGCCGATGCCGCACCGGTGATCACTGCAATTTTGCCTTGAAGAAGCATGAGGGTTACCTCTGATTATTGTTATGGGTTCGATTCGGGTGATCGATGACTTCAGAGTGTTCCCGGTGCCGGCCCTGAGCAATGCCGCAAAAATCACTGGATGCTGAAAAAAATTCACCTCTCGTCAATTCGGCAGGTGAGTGGTTGAATGAACGAAATTCAAATAATCGGACACAGCGGAGCATCCATGCGGCCTGATGACGAGGCACCTCTGAGCCTGCCACCGCTGAAAGCGCTTCAGGCCTTCGAGCAGACGGCGCGTTTTGGCAATCTGGCCAGAGCCGCCGAAGTGCTGGACCTGACGCCGTCGGCAGTCAGCCACCAACTGGCTCGTCTGGAGGCCTTGATTGGTCGCCAGCTGTTCGTTCGAGCCGCCCGTGGTGTGACCCTTACGCCGGTGGGTGAGCAGTATCTGAAAGATGTCTCTGGAGTGCTGCACAGCCTCGTCGTCGCCACCGAGCGTGCTGCCAGCGATGTCAGCCTCGATTGTCTGCGTCTGCATTCTGCGCCCAGTTTCGGGCTGCTGTGGCTGATGCCGAGGCTGGAAGCCTTTCGGGTAAGCCACCCGGACATTCAGATCAACCTGTCGTGTTCTTACGAGTCGCTGCATTTCAGCAGGGACAAGATCGACGTGGATATCCGGCATGGCAGGCCGAACTGGCCGAGCTATGAAGTGCGCACCTTGCGTGACGAGAAGTTCGCTGTGCTGGCGTCTCCGCAATTATTGGCGCGCCGTCCGGTGGAGAGCGCCGCAGGCTTGCTCGACCGCGAACTGATTCTCTCCGAGGCCACACTGCTGAAATGGCCTGAATGGTTTGCCCGGCATGGTCTGGCTCGTCCGGAAAAGCCCTACGCGCTGAGTTTCGACCGCTCATACATGACACTCGAAGCGGCCAGCCACGGGCTGGGGTTTGCGCTGGAAAGTACGTTGCTGGCGCAAAAATACCTGGCCACGGGCGAACTGATCGAAGTTGCCCCTCAAGCCCTGACTGCACCGGTCGCCGCGCACCATCTGGTATTCCCCAAGGCGCACTCCAGCTTCCCCAGAGTCAGGCGATTTCTTGAATGGATGGAAGGCGAACTGGGGCAGGGATTTGTGTTTTGAACCGTGCTGCCTGTGGTCTGGCAATGGGATGCTCAATGTCCCGGATGGCGTGCCAACGTTGAATATCGGCACGCCAGCCAAGCGCTTCTAAACCACCAGCCGATGCGGTTGCCAGGCGCTGCCCTGCTGGTCTTGCGCGTCAATCACCAGACTTTGCCTTGCCGGTGCGTCAAACATCGAGCGCAGGTTCTTTTCGATGGTGTTGCACAGGTCTTCCATGCGGATCCGGTGCTGGCTGGCGCCGAACGGAGCTTGCAGGTCAGTGCCGATGCGGTCCATTGCCAGCAGCATGCAGCCGACCACCGTGGATATCGCCGGGGTGAACCAGCCCAGAGTGGTCACCATGCTCAGCGGCATGATGATGCAGAACAGCGTGCTGAACAGTCTGGGGAAATAGACATACGGGTAAGGCAGCGGCGTATTGGCGATGCGTTCCATGCCGCCCTGGCAGTTGGACAGTTCGACCATGGTCGACTCCAGTCGTGCCAGGCGGATACTGTCGATTCGCCCTCCTGCAAACTCTTCGGAGATCATGGCCGCCGAACCATTGAGGATGTCATTGGGAAAGTTATTGCTCTCCTTTGCACGCTGAATCTCGGAAACCGGTAACAGCCCTTCGAGTTTCGCTGCGCTGACATCGCCTTTCAAATGAGCGCGCAGTGCCCGCAGGTAAGCCACGTGACGATTGAACAATACTTCTTTCACCGGGTTGCCACGCTCGTTGGCATTGCCTTCAATCAAGGTCAGCACCTGGCGGCCATAGCTGCGCGAGCTGTTGACCATCGCGCCCCATAACGTGCGTGCTTCCCACCAGCGGTTGTAGGCGCTGGAATTGCGGAAGCTGATCAGCACGATAAGCGCCGAGCACAACAACGTAAGCGGCATCAGGGGGAGATCTATCCCCGCACCCTGGACCAACATGAAGTCCATGGTCACGGCCACGTCCCAGAGCAGAAGCCAGAACAGTGACCAGCCAACGTAGGTGACCGTTCTGCTGATGCACAGCCATTTTTTTTCAAAAGGACCAGACATTGCGGCACTCCTTTGCTGGGTTGGAAGAGGTTTGGCGCGGTCAATCAACACGCCACGCTGCAAACTTACTGACCGAGGCTTAAAGCTCGCTTAATTCTCCATGGTGGCTAAACAGTCACGCCTGTCTTGACCATTTCAACAGCTGGAACCCCCGGCACCCTTGCGACCACACAGCCTTGTCGGTCCTCTTCGCTGACGGGCTCCCGGACGTTTGCAATGGTTACCACTCTCGGACCGACGCCCCATTGCCTTGCCTGTTCGCAGGCCAGTCGTCCGGCCAGACCCGTCTCGTCGCGTTGCTACGCAACTTACGCAATAGAGAGGGAGTTTCAATGCACATCAATCGAACCGGCAGCCCGCAGCCCAGCATCGAGCTGGAGCGCTTTTATTCCGCATCGCAATCATTGGCCTCCAGTTCCGTGCGCGAGCTCAGCCCTGCCGAGCAGACCATGTTGGATTCCATTACCGATTACCTGAAAGATCATGTGTTCGCTGCGCACAAACTGCCGTTGAGTGAGTCGGCCGTTGACCAGGATGCCGTTCATGCGCACAACGAGCAGATCGACAACATCATCGGTACTCGCGCCAGACGTTTGCTGGACGAGGGCGAAACGCCTGCCAGCATTGCCGACACCTTCGCCAAGGCGGAGAAGTTCGACAGGATGGCAACCACCGCTTCGACGGCACTGCGTGCCACGCCGTTTGCCGCTGCGTCGGTGCTGCAATACATGCAGCCTGCCATCAACAAGGGCGACTGGCTGCCGACGCCGCTCAAACCCCTGACGCCATTTGTGTCCGGAGCGCTGTCCGGGATCATGGATCAGGTCGGCACCACGGTCATGAATCGCGCCACGGGCAACCTGCACTACCTGAGTACCCCGCCTGAGAAACTGCATGATGCGATGGCGGCTTCCGTGAAGCGTCATTCGCCGGGTGTCATGCGTCAGGCGGTCGATCTGGGCATTGCCGTTCAGACTTACAGCGCGCGTAATGCGGTGCGTACCGTACTGGCGCCAGCATTGGCATCCAGACCCGCCGTGCAGGGTGCGGTCGACATCAGCGTGTCGGCGGCAGGCGGCCTGGTGGCCAACGCGGGGTTCGGCAATCGAATGCTCAGTGTGCAGGCGCGTGATCACTTGCGCGGCGGTGCATTCGTGCTGGGCATCAAGGACAAGCAACCCAAGGCAGACTTGAGTGAGGAGACCGACTGGCTCGAGGCCTACAATGCGATCAAGTCAGCCAGCTACGCCGGCGCGGCGCTGAACGCCGGCAAGCGGGTGGCGGGTCTGCCGCTGGACGTCGCCACCGACGGCCTGAAAGCAGTGAGAAGCCTGGTGTCGGCCACCGGTCTTGCGCAAAACGGGCTGGCCTTGGCAGGCGGCTTTGCCGGCGTGGGCAAATTACAGGAGATGGCGACCAAAAATATCACTGACCCGGCCACCAAGGCGGCGGTCAGCCAACTGACCAATATGGCCGGCTCGGCAGGCGTTTTTGCGGCCTGGACCACCGCAGCGGTCGCAACCGATCCCGCAGTAAAAAAAGCCGAGTCGTTCTTGCAGGATACGGTTAAATCGGCGGCGTCGAGTTCGACCAGCTATGTCGCTGACCAGACTGTCAAGCTGGCCAAGGCGGGCATTGACGCGAGTGGTGAAGCGATTGCTGCGACGGGGGCATCCCTGCGTGACACATTACGTCGTCGCAATGCTCGTGAGCCGGACATCGAAGAGGGTGGCATTGCCGCGGGTTCACCGAGCGCGGTGCCGTTCCAGCCAGGGCGCTCATAAGCGTCTCCAACCATAGCCGGTAAAGCAAAGGGGCGCCCTCTACGGAATGCGCCCCTTTGCTTGTTCCTCATGTATGCGTCGTATCAGAGCTCGGTGTGCTGGGTAGACGCCTTAGTCTTGTCATAGGCGTGCTTGACGTCGGTCATGGCGATGTCGCCAGTGGCCAGTTTCAGATCGTCACTGTCGCTTTTGACGAGTGCGAACTTGCCATGGGTCGCGTCCACGCCATTGAGCTCGACACTCATGTCATCAAACTGCTTGCCACCATTGGTACGGACCAGCGTACCGAAATCGGTGGCCTTGAAACCGTCGACTTTCAGGTGGGTATCGGCATTGAGCTGAATGACCTTGTCATCGGCACCGTTGGCGCTGCTGTTAGTGATGTTCAGATTGGTGACCTTTGCGCCTCCTTCACCCTTGACGGTGATCATGTCTTCACCGACGTTCTGGGCGTGCACGTTATCAATGGTGACTTGCTCCGAATTTTTGGCATTCACGTGGATGCCGTCGGCTTCGTTCTCACCCAGGTTCACGTTTTTCAGCACCGCGCCTTCGGCCAGTTCGAACAGGGGCTTCTGATGTTCGTCCTGGTCGCCGGTGCCCATCGACTTGTCGGCGGTAAAGGTTGCACCGTGGCCGTCATACACCTGGCCAGGACCGACTTTGATGGTGTCTTTCACGACATTGACTTCGCCGGATTGCTCAAGAGAGCCCGTTGTATCCGAAACCGTGCCGTTGCCCGAGTTGCGGCCAGGGTTGGCCAGTTGTGGGGTGACTTGAGGCGTTACGCCATCACCGCTGTCGCTTCCGTTGTCGGTCGAAGGCGTGCCGCTGCCCTCTGTGCCGGTGGACGCATAGCTGCCGCCGCCGTCACCTTCAGTGGTTGGGGATGTACCGCCATCATCGCCACCACCCGACGCTGCGGTTGTACCGCCGCCGCCGTCGTCACCGCCTGAAGTCGCCTCAGTACCGCCTCCGCCGTCGTCCCCGCCTGAAGCCGCCTCAGTACCACCGCCACCGCCTTCGGTCGATGGCGTACCGAGTCCGCCATTGTTTTGAAACGGGTCTTGCCACTCGTTGGCGTCCTGACCCGTGTCCTGTTTTTTATTGAGGTTCATGAGCATTTGCAGCAGCGATGTGACGAGCGCGCTGAGCAGCTTGACGACATTGGATTGAGGGTCAGTTGCAGCACTGCTGTCGGTGGGGCTTTGAACCGTATTGTCGGGTTTTCCGAAACTGACGTCTTTCTGGCTGGCAGTGTCGAACAGCAGGGCACTCGGGTCGACGGCCTGTGCAGTGCTCTCCTCGCTGAACGTATTGGTCTGCGGGCTTTTGCCGCTCAGCGCCGAGAAGTCCAGCTGGGTTGAAGCGGGTTGGTAGGAGGTGGAGGAGTTGATACCGATGCTCATGGTGCTTTACCTCGATGGGATGGACATATGAACCAGCGTCGTCTTCCGGAGTTACCGGCGTTGATCGCCGCGTCCTTGTCGGGTTCTATAGGTCGATGAGGACTCTGCCTTGGCGTTGCCCGAAGTGAGTGGCAGCACGGGGGGATGGGTTCCCGTTTGTGTGCGTTGACTGGCGCTGACTCCGATGTACCGGGCTGGAGAGGCCGGCTCGCGCCAAGGAACCAAAACGCCTTGCCCTCCGACTCAGTGCGCACACGCCAGCAAAAAAATGGTGTGGACCCACAGCGCACCGAGAGGCTGTTAAATGAACAAAAATGATGAATATCAGACGCTTATCAATGAGATTTGCACGCTCAGCCTGATCTCCGAACCCGAACGTTTTTACGAGTCAGCCAATTTCAAAATCAGCGACGTCGACTTCACCCTTCACTATCAGGACCGCGACGAGGGGCGTGCGATTCTGATCTACGGGGATATGGGCGCGCTGCCCGCGCGCAATCGTGACAGCGCCTTGCTGGCGTTGATGGACATCAACTTTCATATGTTTGCGGGTGCCCACAGCCCGGCTTTCTCCTGGAATGCCCAGACCGGCCGAGTGCTGCTGATGGGATCGATAGGCCTTGAACGAGCGACAGCCGAGGGCGTGCTGCTGCTGATGAAGTCCTTTGCCGACCTGGCCAGAGAGTGGCGCGAGCACGGTTTCATGGGACCGGTGGGTACTGCGGGCGCCCCGGTCAATACGCCTGCCTCCAAGGTAACCATGCGTGATACGCCTGCGAGCTCCGGGAGGTTCCAATGACTGGCATACGAGTCGGCGGATCAGGCAGTACCGAAATCGTTCAGGCGAACCCGCCGCAGCCGTCTGCCGCTGTCGCCCAGGCTCATCCACACGCGGTAAGCCCGAGCAGCAACCCGCCGCTGACCGCCAGCCAGTCGGCCGCGCAAGCGCCGGAAAGCTCGGCGGCCGGTGCCGCTCGCCTGCCAGTCGCGCCGCGACATCTGCCGACATTGGAGAAGTTTCGTGCCGAACAGCCCACCGTACAAGGCACTTCCACGCCGACCATCAGCGCTAACGCGGCCCTGCTGATCGGCAGTTTGTTGCAGTCTGAAAAACTGCCCTTCGAGGTCATGGCCGCCCGTTTGTCGCCTGAGCGTTATGCGTTGCAACAGTTTCACGGCTCCGACCTGCAGCAAGCGCTCGGACGATTCGCTGAGCCAGGGCATGAGCCAGGCAAGGCCGAGACCGAACAACTGATCAAGGGCTTTGCCCGGTCGCTCGCAGACCAGTTGGAACACTTCCAGCTCATGCATGACGCGACGGCTGATGCATTCGGCCCAGGAGGGCTGCGCGACCGCAACACGCTGGCGGTCAGTCAGGCGGCGCTTGGCGAATACGCCGGTCGGGCCAGTAAGTCCATCGAAGTGGGGCTGAACCACAGTCTTGCAGTGCTGGACGAACGCATCGCCGCGCTGGACAGCCAGTTGGAGGGCGCCACTGAGGACAGCAGACCCGGTCTGCTGATGGACCGGCAGGCGCTGGAGACGGCCAGGGCGATGCTGAGCGACCTGCACGCCGACTTCTGCAAATCGCCTGAAGCCAAGCGGCTGAATGCCGTTGCCGCTCACACGCAAATGGATGCTCTGATCGACAAGCTGAACGTTGATCGCAACTCGGTCGGCGGCTGGAAGGGGTTCGGTCCGATCGTCGCGGCAGCGGTGCCGCAGTTTATGGTGTCCATGCTCCACCTGGGGTATATCCGCACGGCCACCGGTGACGCGATGAAAGATGCCGTTCCCGAAAAAAGCGCCGACGCCAGCATGAAGAGGGCCCTGGCCGTAGGACTGACTGCCGGGGTGGCTCACGAAGGCGTTACCAACCTGTTGAAGCCGATGGTTCAGGCCGGGTTTCAGAAAGCCGGCCTCAACGAGCGGCTGAATATGGTTCCGCTCAAGGGGATTGATGCCGAATCAGTGATTCCCGACCCTTTCGAGTTGAAGAACGACAACGGCGCACTGGTCAGAAAAACGCCTGAGGAAACCGCTGAGGACAAAGCCTTCGTCGAAAGCGAGCGAGCGGTCTTGAATCAGAAAAAGGTTCAGGTTTCGTCTACCCATCCACTGGGTGAGATGATCCCCTACGGCGCCTTTGGTGGCGGGCAGGCGGTACGCCAGATGCTCAATGATTTCAATCTGCTCAATGGCCAGACCCTGTCGGCCAGAGCGGTGACTTCCGGGATCGCCGGGGCCATATCAGCCACCACCCAGACCATTGCACAACTGAACTCGACCTATGTCGATCCACGCGGGCGCAAGATCCCGGTCTTCACCCCGGACCGCGCCAATGCCGATTTGGGCAAGGACCTGGCCAAAGGCCTGGACCTTCGCGAACCGGCGGTACGCACCGCGTTCTACAGCAAGGCTGTTTCAGGTGTGCAGAGCGCAGCGCTGAACGGAGCGCTGCCACCGGTTGCCGTCCAGCCCCAAGGCGCATCCGGCACGCTCAGCGCGAGGAATATCCTGCGCAACATGGCGCTGGCGGCAACCGGTTCGGTGTCTTACCTGTCGACCCTGTATGCCAACCAGTCGGTCACGGCCGAGGCCAAGGCCTTGAAAGAGGCGGGCATGGGCGGTGCAATGCCGATGCTGCCGCGTACTGAAAGCGCCTGGAACACTATTCGCCATCCGGACAGAGCTTCACTGCCGCATACGTTCCAGCCGGATACCCTGGGTGGCGTCCCCAGAGCCGTGGAAAGCGCTTATCACATGGGCAGAGGGGCGTTGCAATTACCGACCCAATTGGTGGTGGATACACTCCGCGGGGTGGAGGACGGCGTATCGAAAGGTGTTTCGGCCTTGCGCAATTCACGCAACGCGCCAGAGACACCTTTGCCTGCGGACAACGCTGACCCCATCGATGTCGAACTGAGTTCGATGGAGGAGGGCCGTCGAGGCTGATAAACACACGGGGGCTGTGTCCCGGGCGGCCCCTTTTTGTGGAACCGACAGCGTCAGGCAGCCACTCACTGCCTGGTCAGCTCAGGCTTTTCTTAAAGGACTATGACGATGAATACCTCGCAACATGAGTTTTCCCGTTTCATCACTGCGCTGGGTGCCCAGCTTGGCACTTCGCTTACCTGGCAGAACGGGGTATGCGCGCTGTATGACGGCCAGGATAACGAAGCCGCCGTCATCGAGTTGCCCGAGCACAGTGAGATGGTCATCTTTCATTGCCGTGTCGGGCGCTGCCCTGAACGCTCTGCCGATTTGCAGCACTTGTTGAGCCTGAACTTCGACGTCGCCCGCTTGCACGGTTGCTGGTTTGCCGTCGATCAGGGCGATGTACGCTTGTGTGCGCAACGTGAGCTGGTGTCGCTCGATGAGCCAGCCTTTTGCGACGTAACGCGTGGCTTTATTGCTCAGGCACGCGAAGCCCGCGCATTTCTGCACGCCTGAACAGGCAGGGCTGCACGTAAAAGCGCCGCTCCATGCGGCGCTTTTACGTTGTTTCAGCTATCAGCTTTTGACTTCGAAGCCCGACAGTTTCAACTCGCCTGCCGCCTCTTTCAGCGACGCCGAGGGCCGCGACAGCTCCCCGTCGAACGTGTAGCCGATGGGTTTGTCCTGGTCTTCGCCATAGATGAAATTGATCCGCCCGAGGGTCTTGTTCACGCTCAACGATGCGCCGCTGTTGTAGCTGATCAGTGGCGTGGGTGACGTGAAATTCTCGGTCTGCGGTGGGGCATGGAACACCACCAGCCTTTTGATCCTCATGTTATTGCGATTTTCCAGAAGGCCGGAGAGTTGGGTCTGCGTCAGCGTACCCCTGCGGCTGCCTTCGTCGATGTCGTCGATCAGCGAGTCTTTTGGTTCAAGGCGTACCCGGGCGAGGGTGCCCTGGCTGTTTTCAAGCTGCTTGACCATGGCGCTGAGCGTCGGGTCCTGACGCATGTACTCGGCGACCCTGGCCGCGTTGCCGGGCGCACTGGCTTCGCGTATCGACCCCATGATTCTGGTGAGGATGCTTTCCTTGCTCAGGCCGGACAGGCTGGTCTTGCTGGTTTCGAAGCGGGCATTGTCCAGCATACTGTGATTGTTGATCGACGCTTCGTGTTGCACGCCCGCCCGTTTCAGGTCTCGAAGCGCCTTGTATTGCGTGTCGTTCTGCGACGGTCTGTCGGCAAACAGCGCTTTGAGCCCGTCAAGTCGTGCCTGAATGGCCTGCTCAGGGTTCATGTCGGCGTAAAGGGTGTTCAGCGGATTCTGCAGCTCTGCAAGGCGGGCTGTCGTGGCTTTGTCCTTGAAGGCTGCACCGAGACTTTTCGACAGTTTGTCCAGGCTCTCGGTGCTCATCGGGGTCGCTACGTTAAAGCGGAACTTGACCCGTTTGACGGTTTTGTCATCAATGGTCACGTTCGCTGCGACCCCCAGGTTATTGGCTGCCGATTGCGTAGCTGGCGTCGGCCCGGCAGCGGAGGCGGGTGTCGCTGTGGCGTTGGTATGCGTGCCACCGATCTGACCGCGTACCTGTCCACCGAAGATCAGGCTGTTGAAAAAGCGCGGCCGGTTCTTGCCGCCTTCACGCAGCTCTGTCTTGTCGTTCTTCTGGGTCAGGGAGTAATCGGTGTAGCTCAGCAGGTTGACCGTGACATTCGCCGCCACGCCCAGACGCGCAACTGCGGAAAGCGGCGCGCTGTCGGCCTCCGACAGACCGAAGCCGACGCGCATATCAGCGCTGAAGCCTGTTGTGATATCGAAATTGAAGCGCCGCGCTTCATAGGTTTCGTGGTCCTTGACCTTGTTCAACAGCTGCAAGGGGTTGAGCTTGCCTTCGAACAGGTCGTCGACGAACCCGTCGATTTCGTCGTCCGCCACATTGAAGATCACCCCGGCCCGCTGGCTGGCGGCAGCGGTTGCGGTCACGTCTCCGCCAAGACGGAAGTTCGGCGTCATCTTGCGGTTGTTACCGATATCGACGCTGCGGGCAGGGTGGTTGTCGTCGAAGAACCCCGGCCAGTAGTCCTTGCCGCCGCCCACACCGCCGCTGATATTGCCGGCCGCTTCTCTCATCAGGTAGAGAGTCACGCCGCCTTCGCAACGTTCGGCACTGAAGAGGTAGTTGCGATTGCCGGTAGCGCCGGCGGTCGGCCACGGGCCCGTCGACTTGTCGGCCAGTACGGCGAACGGGCTGGTGAGGTTCAGCCCGTAACTGCGTTGCACACCGATTTCATCGTCGCCGTGTTCCAGGTTTTTGAGCATGGCCTTGAGCGTGTCGGCCAGTTCGGACTGATCCTGGCTGCCGGTTGCCGCGCGCATATTGACGCTGACAGCGTGGTCGGATTTCTTGAGTGCGTTCGAGAACGCCTTGACTGCGTCATACGCGCCTTCCAGTGCTGCGTTATCGGTAAAGCCCATGTCGGTGACCTGTTTGAGCGGATTCTCGCCATAGGTCACATCGCGTAACGAGGTCAATTCCGCTTGCAGCCCGGGCAGGTCGCTGCTGCGTGCCAGCAGCTCAACCTTGCCGATCAGCGCACCGAGGTCTTTCAGGGTGACCAGATCCAGCGCCAGGCGGGCCTTGCTCAGCCCGTGATCTTCGTTGGCATCGCGGCGTTGGCCCAGACCGATATCGGTTTTGGTGTGAGAAAGCTTCACCCCGTTGTCTTTCAGCAGCTTGAGCGTTGTGGCCGTCGGGTTTTCTGCGGACGGGGCGACCTGGGTCAGGGCGTTATCCAGCTCATTGACGAAATCATGGCCGGAGCTTTTGAAGTTGAGCATCGACCCCAGTTCAGCCAGCTTCTTGCCGAGCTGAGTGCGTTTCGACGACTTTGCCACTGCGCTGTGCTGGTTGAGCACACCGTCGTTCTGCCTGAGGTTTTTGAGCTTGCCGTAGTCCTTGCCAATGTTCTCCAACGCAGTTCTGGCGTGCTTTTCCAGTTCGTCGCGGAAGACCTCGAGTTCTTTTGCCAGCTCGGCGCCCTCAGGGCCAAGCTGCAGGCGCGCAATTCGCGCTTTCAGATCGTTGCCCGGAGTCGGGGGTGTGCCGCCGGCTTCATGAATCAGTTCAAGTTGTTTGAACGCGATCAGCTCTTTCTTGTAGAGCTCCTTCAGGCCCTCGCGACCGTGATAGCGATGCTGGATGTTGTTGCCGACGTTCTTCATCCAGCGAGGCGGTTCCAGCGTGGGCTTGTATACGTTGGCGCGAATGGCCTCGCTGGCGGTGGGGCGATTGCTTTTCTCCATGCCGCTGCGCCCGAATGCATTGATGTCCAGCTTTGCTGTCAACCCGGTGCCTGGAATCCGCCAGGTCTTGTGCGCGCGCGTGATGCGGTTGTAAACGTCATTCAAGCCGTTTTTTTCCACGGGACGCTGTTCGAACGCTTGCCACTGCCCCTCTTTGAGTTGCATCAGGCCTTGACCGGCGGCGTCCTCGACCTGAACGCTCAAGCGATTGTCATCATTGCTGTACAGCGCTTTGACCGGTTGCCCGTCAGGCGCTGTGAGCGGCGTCCATTTGGCCGCCAGCTGGCCTCCGAATCGGGTTGCCTGCCATGCCTCTCGGGGCATGCAATACAACTTGCCGGTGCTGCTCAGAGCGTAAAGATTGTGCTTTTCGTCCAGCGCCAGTTCCTTGATGTCACCGTCAATTGCGGACGTATCCAGATCGATGGGTTTGTGGTCCTTGCTATGGGCCGTCAGCCTGTTCTGATCATCGAGCGCGACAAAGCGCTTGTCGCTGACCATGGCAAAAGCGGTCACGACCCGATTCTCCAGCCCTGCGATTTCCTTGCCCATCGCCACCTTGGTCGAGCGCGCTATCTGGGCCAGTGCCGTATTGTGGTCGAAGGCAACATTGGGGTGTTTAGGGGCCACATCCAGCCTGAGCAGCTTGCCACCTTTCAATACGTAGGCATTGCTGTCGGCACCGCGTTGCAAGCGATCGACATCCTTGATGCCTGCGTCTTTCCAGCACTGCGGCGTCGCGTCCCAACGCTGGATGCGACCGGCGCTCAAACCGACCAGACCGGCACGGTCGAGGTGCAGGCGGTCGGCCCCGACGGGCGCTGGCATAACCGTCAGGCCGCGTGTGTTGTCCAGGACCAGCGCATTGGTCAGGTTCCAGCCGCTTTCCAGTTTCGCACCCTGCTCGTCGAGCGCATGGGAGTGCACCTCGCCCTGACGATTCCTGATCAGTGCGTGCACGCGCCCGTCATCGCCGCTGATGAATCCGCTGACGCTGTTGTGGCCGCCCATTGGTTGATCGTCCAGCCTGTAGCCGGCTCGTTCGGGCATCAGGCGCAACGTTGCGTCGTTGCTTTCGAAGGCGCTGCGATCAGTGCTGTAAAGCCTGCCCTGCGTGTCGGCAATAAATAGCCTGTTGTTGCTCAGGGCGACTTCGGCGGCCTGTGCCTGACCGCCGTCGAGTTCCAGGGTTTTGGTTTTTTTCGGGGTCAGCCCACCAATCACCGGACTCATGTCGGTCAGCAGGACGGTCTGTACGTCCGAGCCGCTGAGCAGTGCCGCGCTATCGTCAGGCGCGACCGAAAATGACTTCAGGTCGTTGAACTCGGCGTGCGGCATGAACGGGCTGGAGAGATCGACGACGACATCGTCACTTTTGGCGTAGACCGAGCCGTTGCCTCCGGTTATCAGGCGGTTGAAAGCGATGTTCTCGATTTCATCCACCGGCTTCCAGCGAGCGGCGAGCGGTTCGAACTGGTACAGCCGGTCTTCGTGTACGCGCAGGCGGTCGCCGCTGGTGGTCTGATGGACCTCAGTGAGGTGAGCGATATGGGCCTTGCCCGGCAACTCCTGGCTGCGCCGCCCTTCAAGGGTGTCGAGATGAATGTGGTTTTCTTCACGCTGCATGCTCACCGGCGGAGGTTTTCCGCCCGGTACCTGCAGTGTTGGCTCACTGCTGCGGATGACGGCCAGCGAGCTGTCGCCATGCGCCAGGTGCAGCAGATGCCCGTTGGCTTGCAACAGTTGGTGGCCCTGCACGCCTTGCTCACTCTGCTGCGCCAGATAGGTTTGTCCGGGCTTGGCGAGTATGTCGTTCAGCAACGCGGCCATGCCGGGCGTCTTGAACGAAGAGAAATCCGGCTTGCCCTCGGCACTCAAGCCTACAGCGCCCTGTGATTGCACGCTACGCATCAGTTGCTCGTTCTTGAACTCGAAACGACCGCCGCCGCTGCGCTCCAGACCCGGACTGCGAGCGGTGGGTGGTCCCTCTGAATCGTCCGCCTTGGTGCCGGAACCGCTTGCCGCGTTCGGGTCGACAGGCTGCATTGACTGGCGTGTACCATCGGAGCCTTGCAGGCGGCTGCCGGGGTTACGGCGTTCGCGCATAGCGCTGGCGACGGCCTCTTCGTCAGTCATGGGCTCTGCGGCTAACTGCTCCGAAGCGCTGCGCGTGAGCTGATCCTGCGGAAGATTGAACGTGACACGGCGATTGTTACGGGGGGCAGTGTCTGTCCGCGTCGATTCTTCTTCTATTTCATGCGCCGTCGTTCCTGAAGCGTTCGCCCTGTCCGCACGGGTGCGCAGAATGGACTTGGGGAGATGATCGCTGCGCGGCGGCGGGTTATCCGGCAAACGAGTGTCACGACCGGTGTTTCTGCCGGCCTCGCGACTGGAGCGCGGCGCTGAGCTTGAGGGTGTTTGTGTACTGGGCGATCTGGCGGCCGACTGCCGGGGTGTCCTGGATTTCTGAAAAACCTTGCCGACACTTTTCAGCAGCCGTTTTCCCATGCTCCCCAGGGAATGTGAGGAACGCTGGGTCGGCTGTTCGGTTTGCTGCCGCAGATTTGAAGGGTTGTCGGCTCTTGCTGTTGCTTCTGGCGCAATGACGTTTCCGGTATTGCGGTTGACCGTTGGTGCCTGCACGGTGCATCTCCCTTTCCATTTGCCGCCCGACGACGGCGATTGTGTAACCCTTTGAAAAGTCCTTCCGTTCCTGTGTGGCATCGGAAAGGCACCGGTTCCACAGAAAAACAGCTGGCTGAAACGTTTCAGGCCCGTGCGTAGGCAAGCGAAATACGCCTGGCAGGGAACTGGAAAGGCGGGCGTGCCACGTAGGGGGACACGTTCAGGACATTCCGCACATGGCCGCCGTTGCCCTCCACGTTTCGTCTCCTCGCTTGCTGGCTCGTTCGGTACAGATCGCCGTTCTGGCCCTGGGGGCACTGTGTGTGGGCTGCCAGTCAGCCGATTATTCACAGCCGCGCCTGGACCGCTTGCCGCGACTGGTTGCCGGGCTGGGGCATCGCTCTGACGACGCGCAGGCGGACCCTCGAGCTGCAACGACTGTTGCCGATTTGCCCGTCTACAACGGCGAGGACGTTTGGCAACGGGTGGCGCAGCGATGCCGGCTGGTGGACGGGCAGGGCGTCAATGAACGTATCGCTCGCCAGCGTGACTGGCTGCTGAACAATCGCGGCTTCCTGACCGGGGCCAGCAAGCGCGCCACGCCTTACCTGCATTTCATCGTCGAACGTCTCGATGAACGCAACATGCCATTGGAACTGGCGCTGCTGCCCATGATCGAGAGCTCCTACAATCCCTTGGCCAACTCCCCGGCGGCGGCAGCGGGCCTCTGGCAGTTCATCCCGTCTACCGGTCGCCAGTTCAACTTGAACCAGAGCGCTACCTACGACGCCCGCCGCGATGTCGTCGCGTCAAGCAAGGCGGCGATGGACTATCTGACTCGCCTGCATGATCAGTTCAATAATGACTGGCTGTTGGCACTGGCGGCCTATAACGCAGGCGAGGGTACGGTTGCACGAGCGATCGACGCCAACCGTCGGCGTGGCATGCCTGTCGACTACTGGCATTTGAATTTACCCCGGGAAACCCAGGACTACGTTCCGCGCCTGCTGGCACTCTCGCTGGTGGTGCGCAATCCAGGCGCCTACGGCGTGCAACTGACGCCGGTCGCCAACATGCCGTATTTCGATGTGGTTGAGCTCAACCACACGGTAGACCTGACTCAGCTCGCCGCCACAACCGGGGTAGATGAGGCGCAGTTGTTGCGCCTCAACCCGGCATTCCTGCGAAAAAAGACCCCGGATGGGCCGGGACGTTTGCTGATTCCCAAGACCCACACGCAGGTCTTGACGGCAGGTATCGAGCGAATCACCGGAGAGTCGCCGACAACTGCTGTCATCCCGGCAAGCCCCGGAAAGCGTGTGATCGAGCGTCAGCCAGCGTCACAGGTGGCCGAGCGCGCTCCGGTGCCTGGACCTTTGCAAGCAGCAGGGCGCGAGCAGACGGCAGGCCTGAGGCAGGTGCTTGAGCGCGAGCCTGCACCGGAATCGGTACAACCGGTCAGACGTGAACCGCAACCGAAAGTCGTCCAGGTTGCCAGGCAGGAGCCCTTGCCCGGCCCAGCGCAACCCGTTCAGGCTGCCGAACCGGTGACTGTGTCCGAATCCATCCAGCCAGCGCGTCAGGCGCCATCGCAGGCGACAAACGAGCGTTCGCTGCTGGACCGTCGAATACAAAAGAGGCTATACATCGATGACCGTTCGTCGCCACGCAAGCGCGACGAGATCGCGTACCGCGATGAGCCGCGTGAGCTGCCTAGCGGGCCTCGTGTCGTGGTGTACGCAAGCGATCCACGCCAATAACCTCTCGATTTTTTTCTCCTGAGCCCTTAAAGCACCTGAAAATTGACCTTTTTTAGTGCTTTTTCGCGTTTTCAGCGCGTGCCGGAAACCTTCGAATAAAAATTTTCATTCCCTTTTTTGCCGTTATAGAGCGCAAAAAGGGTGGCCGACCGAGCTGCAGCAACTATGTTTCTCAGCGGCTCATGCAAACTTTGTAAAGAATTGTAAGGAAATACTTACACATATTTAGAAACAATCTCAGTGATGATGGGGTATCAGCACTGCTTATGGTGGTAGGCCTTCACAGCGCTATAAGCGCGGATTGCCAGATTGTCCTACAGTGAATCCTTTCAGCTAATTAGCTATTTTCAAAACCTGCAAATCCGCATTCTGAAAAGGCGGCGCGTTCGGATTGCCGAATGCATAGGTGGCAAAAAGCTATCGCGAGATGAGCCCAAAAAATGGGAGATTTCTGGATCCAACCAACTCAGAGATGCGAAATCGTTCGGAAATCCGACTGAAGTATTGTTTATATCCGCCCAGTGGTCGGGTACTGTATTACAACCGGCACTCCCTATTAAGATGTGTGGAATAAGTTTAACTTTGACAGGTGTTTGTTTAAGTTCGTTAGTTGTAGATGTTATTAAAGTTAATGCAGTAAGTTCGTGTGGCTGGTGCTCTTGGTCTGATAGGATTTTAGTGTCGACAATAACTAAGGTGCTACGACGCCTGTTAAGTACGCCACTAGGTTCGTGGAGTGGCTATCTGTTTTTGCTACGATTGGCAAGTTACAAATTTTTCGATTTCATTATGGCCCGTGATCGGGCATACGGCTGGATACCCCTGCAGTCACGGGGGCTGCAGTGACTATTGGCCAGCGTAAGTCTATGATAATTTTGGAATAAGTATATATTAACACAGTCATTTCAAAGCGCTTGCGCTATACCGAGTGGATCTTAAGGGGCTGTCGCTACTTGATAGTGATTCTCGAGTTTGTGAAATTTTTCACAGTCGGTGGGGAACTAAATAGCTATATGTGTGCCTTGTAAGACGTGGTATTAATATCCCGCCTCCCTCCCGCTATGAGAGTGATCGATGAGCACAGACATTGATAACGACGTTCGAACGTGTTGGAACGTAACTGCATTATCGGCTGGTCATCAAATTGCAATGAACAGCGCGCTACTGGATATGGACTTGCTTCTTTGCGGGGAAACCGGCACCGGCAAAGACACCCTGGCCAGCCGGATTCACGAGCGGTCGAGCAGGACCGGGCCCTTTGTCGGCATGAACTGCGCGGCCATCCCCGAATCGTTGGCAGAGAGTCAGTTGTTCGGCGTGGTCAATGGTGCGTTCACCGGCGTGTGTCGCGCTCGCGAGGGCTACATCGAGGCCTCCAACGGCGGCACCCTCTACCTGGATGAAATCGACAGCATGCCGTTGAGCCTTCAGGCCAAGCTCTTGCGGGTGCTGGAAAGCAGAGGGGTCGAGCGGCTCGGCTCGACCGACTTCATACCTTTGGATCTGCGAGTGATTGCTTCGGCCCAGCGTCCGCTGGATGAACTGGTGGAACAAGGACTTTTTCGTCGTGACCTGTTTTTCAGGCTCAATGTGCTGACATTGCAGTTGCCAGCCTTGCGCAAGCGTCGCGAGCAGATTTTGCCATTGTTCGACCAGTTCACCCAGGACATCGCCGCAGAATCCGGCCGCTCCGTTCCGACGCTCGACAACGGGCGTGTACAGATCCTGTTGAGTCATGACTGGCCCGGCAACGTGCGCGAACTGAAATCCGCTGCCAAGCGATTTGTGCTGGGGTTGCCGTTGCTGGGCGCCGAGCCGGTCGAAGCGCATGACCCGGTAACAGGACTGCGCATGCAGATGCGCGTCATCGAGAAAATGCTCATCCAGGATGCCTTGAAGCGGCATCGGCACAATTTCGACGCTGTGCTCGAGGAGCTCGAACTGCCCCGGCGCACCCTCTATCACCGCATGAAAGAGCTGGGGGTTGCTTCGCATACCGACCTGGTAGCCGAGTCCTGAATCGCTGCTGCGCTCGCGCAACGCTGATGCCATTGGAGTCATGAAATGAATCTCGACGATGAGTTTGACGATCACCTGGATGCGGAGCGCGTACCCAATCTGGGGATCGTCGCCGAAAGTATTTCGCAGCTCGGCATCGATGTCTTGCTGTCGGGCGAGACCGGTACCGGTAAAGACACCATTGCCCGGCGCATTCACAACATGTCCGGGCGTCAGGGTCGCTTCGTCCCGATGAACTGCGCGGCCATTCCGGAATCGCTCGCCGAGAGCGAGCTGTTCGGGGTGGTGAGTGGGGCCTACACCGGTGCCGACCGTTCCCGAATGGGCTACATCGAGGCGGCACAGGGCGGAACCTTGTACCTGGATGAGATCGATAGCATGCCGCTCGCCCTTCAGGCCAAGCTCCTGAGGGTGCTTGAAACCCGTGCCCTGGAGCGTCTGGGCTCGACCTCCACGATCAACCTGGATATCTGTGTGATTGCCTCGGCTCAGGCCTCTCTGGACGATGCCGTCGAAGAAGGCAAGTTTCGACGCGACCTGTACTTTCGCCTGAACGTACTGACCCTCAAACTGCCGCCGCTGCGCGATCAGCCCGAGCGTATCCTGCCGTTGTTCACCCGATTTGTGGCGGCGTCGGCCAAAGAACTTAACCTCGCGATTCCCGATGTGTGTCCGTTGCTTCAGCAGGTACTGACGGGGCATCGCTGGCCCGGCAATATCCGCGAGCTCAAGGCCGCTGCAAAGCGCCATGTGTTGGGCTTCCCCTTGCTGGGGGCTGACTCGCAGACCGAAGAGCACCTGGCGTGCGGGCTCAAGTTTCAGCTGCGGGCGATTGAAAAGGCCCTGATTCAGCAAGCGCTCAAGCGCCACCGCAATTGCATCGACGCGGCCAGCCTGGAGCTCGATATTCCACGTCGTACGCTCTACCGCCGCATCAAGGAATTGAGCATCTGATTTTTTGCAGAAGTTCTGGAACCGATTCGCGGACGCATGCCACCTAGCTGTACCAAGCAATTACGCTGGTACAGACGAAGGGGTATGACGTTATGACTATCATGAGTTCTCTGGCGGGTGCAGGTCGCGGTGTCGTCAACACGATCGGTGGTGCCGCTCAGGGCATCAACAGCGTAAAGAGCAGCGCCGACCGTAATGCTGCACTGGTGAGCAACACCGGTAGCACTGACAGCATCGACGCTACTCGCTCCAGCATCAGCAAAGGCGATGCAAAAAGTGCCGAGCTTGACGGCACCGCGAACGAAGAGAACGGCCTGCTGCGCGAGTCGAGCATGCTGGCGGGCTTTGAGGACAAGAAAGAGGCGCTTTCCAACCAGATCGTCGCAAGCAAGATCCGGAACTCGGTCGTCCAGTTCTGATTTCTTGAAGCCCCTTCGTACCTGAGGGGGCTGCTACTTTGAGGAGGTTGTGATGCAGAGTCTCAGTCTTAACAGCAGCTCGCTGCAAACCCCGGCAATGGCCCTTGTTCTGGTACGTCCTGAAACCGAGACGACTGGCGCCAGTTCGTCGAGCAAGGCGCTTCAGGAAGTTGTCGTGAAGCTGGCCGAGGAACTGATGCGCAATGGTCAACTCGACGACAGCTCGCCATTGGGCAAACTGCTGGCCAAGTCGATGGCCGCGGATGGCAAGGCGGGCGGCGGTATCGAGGATGTCATCGCTGCGCTGGACAAGCTGATCCATGAAAAGCTGGGTGACAACTTCGGCGCGTCTGCGGACAACGCCTCGGGTACCGGACAGCAGGACCTGATGACTCAGGTGCTCAGTGGCCTGGCCAAGTCCATGCTTGATGATCTTCTGACCAAGCAGGATGGCGGGACAAGCTTCTCCGAAGACGATATGCCGATGCTGAACAAGATCGCGCAGTTCATGGATGACAATCCCGCACAGTTTCCCAAGCCGGACTCGGGTTCCTGGGTGAACGAACTCAAGGAAGACAACTTCCTTGATGGCGACGAAACGGCTGCATTCCGCTCGGCACTCGACATCATCGGCCAGCAACTGGGTAATCAGCAGAGTGGCGCTGGCGGTCTGGCGGGGGCGGGTGGAGGTCTGGGCACTCCGAGCAGTTTTTCCAACAACTCGTCCGTGACGGGTGATCCGCTGATCGACGCCAATACCGGTCCCGGTGACAGCGGCACTACCAGTGGTGAAGCGGGACAACTGATCGGCGAGCTTATCGACCGTGGCCTGCAATCGGTATTGGCTGGCGGTGGGCTGGGTACACCCGTAAACACCCCGCAGACCGGAACGGCGGCGAATGGCGGACAGTCCGCTCAGGATCTTGACCAGTTGCTGGGCGGCTTGCTGCTCAAGGGCCTTGAAGCGACGCTCAAGGATGCCGGACAAACCGCTACCGACGTGCAGTCGAGCGCTGCGCAAATCGCCACCTTGCTGGTCAGTACGCTGCTGCAAGGCACCCGCAATCAGGCTGCAGCCTGACCGACAACCGCCTGACGGAGAACTCACGTGACCATTTCCCACCTTGGTAATGTTAAAAGCATCTCGCCGGAACTCGGGCAGGATGTGCCACAGGGGCTCGTTTCAGAACCGGCCCAGGCGGATGTCGACATCTTCACCGCTGCCACGCAGCCGGACGGCGTTTCTAGCGGAGCGCCGCTTTCCGAGCATATCGCCAGCGCAATTTCCGGCGGTCTGGGCGAAACCGAAAAAATGTCTCAGCAAGCGATGCGGTCGATGAAAAAAGCCTCCGGGACTGGAGACGCGCTGGATATCGCCGCGATGACCAGGACCCTGTCGCAATGTTCGTTGCAGACGGCGCTCACGACCAAGGTGGTGAGCAAGACTGCGCAGGCGCTCGACAAGCTGACTAACTTGCAGTAGAGGTTTCCGTGAAATTTCTGAGCGCAGGGCTGCTGCTGATTTGCATAGTGTTGCTCGGCGGCTGCAGTGATGAAACCGATCTGTTCACCGGCTTGTCCGAGCAGGACTCCAACGAGGTCGTTGCCCGTCTTGCCGATCAGCATATTGACGCGCGCAAACGTCTGGAAAAAACCGGCGTTGTCGTCACCGTCGCCACCAGCGACATGAACCGCGCCGTCAGGGTGCTCAACGCTGCCGGCCTGCCACGCCAGTCTCGCGCCAGTCTGGGGGATATCTTCAAGAAAGAAGGGGTCATTTCGACCCCGCTCGAAGAGCGCGCCCGCTACATCTATGCCCTGTCTCAGGAACTCGAAGCGACGCTTTCGCAGATAGACGGCGTCATCGTGGCCAGGGTGCACGTGGTACTTCCGGAACGCATCGCACCGGGCGAACCAGTGCAACCTGCGTCTGCTGCGGTGTTCATCAAACACTCCGCAGCGCTTGACCCGGACAGCGTGCGCGGACGCATTCAGCAGATGGTCGCCAGCAGTATCCCCGGCATGTCGACGCAATCGGCAGAGTCGAAAAAGTTTTCCATTGTGTTCGTACCGGCTACCGAGTTTCAGGAAACCACACAGTGGGTCAGTTTCGGACCGTTCAAGCTGGACAGCGCCAATCTGCCGTTCTGGAACCTGATGCTTTGGCTGGTGCCGGTTGGCCTGGCGGTGTTGCTGCTGATCATCGCGCTGCTGTTGCGCAGTGACTGGCGCGCCTCAGTGCTTCGGCGGATCGGCTTTGCCGGCCGTAGCCGCTCGACCGTACCGGCGCGCGCGTGATGGACCTGACCGCCGAGGACTATTGGACTCAGTGGTGGTGCAATCCCTGGCCATGGGCGCATCCGGGTTGGCAAAGCCGGTTCGCCGAGCGCTGCGCACTGACCGTCAGCGACTGTGAAGCCCTGATGGTCAGCCGTCACAGCGTGTTTCTGCAAAGTGTCGGCATCACGCCAAGTCAACCGCCGATGCCTGCAGAGGCTGTGTTGAACTGGCTGGCACTGACTCCCGAGCAGCGTGATCAGGCGCTGGATCTGGCGCAACGCATCTGTTTTTCCCGTAACGAAAGCGACGGCCATGACGGGCAGTGGTGCTGGGCCCTGACCAAGGCGTTGCGCCCTGGTGTCTGGCTGGATCTGGAACATGAAGATGCGCGCTTGCTGTTGGGTGCCTGGCTTGGGCCTGAGTATTGGCCGCGATTGCGTCTGGCCTGGGCGCCCGATGAGGTCGCCGACAGCCCTTGCTCGGCCCCCGAAAATAAACTTCAGACGCTGTGGCAAGCTGTTCTATGGCGTGTCACCGCGGCCTGAATATCCGCTTCCCTCTGCACCAGGAATTCCCCGATGCTTGCCAAACGCAGTATTACCCTGACTGCCGACGCGGTGCTGCCCGAGCCGGTATTGCGCCGTGAAGACATCGCCAACAGCCTGCTGGCTCGCGATATTCTGACGGACGCGCAACGTCAGGCGGAGCAGATGCTGGTACTTGAGCAGACTAAAGCCGATCGTCGGCATCAGGAAGCGCTTGCGCAGTTCTGGGAGCGCGCCAATGCCTTTCTGGACGAGCTGCACGTCCAGCGCGAAGCCTTGCAGCAGCAGGCCATGACTGCTGTCGAGGAGCTGTTGACTGAGGCATTGCGCCAGTTGCTCGATGAAACGACCCTTGCCGAGCGCGCTCGGGCACTGGTCAGGAACCTGGCAGCCAGTCAGCTCAACGAAGCCGTGGCCACGCTCAGCGTTCATCCGGAGATGGCCGAACCGGTCGCCGAATGGTTGGCAGAGAGCCGTTTTGCCGAGCACTGGGAGCTCAAACGTGATGCGACGCTGGCCACTGAAAGCCTGCGCCTGAGCGACGCCAACGGCGCGTTCGAAATCGATTGGGTAGCGCTGCGCAATGGCCTGGCAGGCGCGGAGCCGGCTGCCTGAAACAGACTCTTGCGGCGAAAATGGAACCGCTCCACCTGTTTGCTCCACTCAAGGTTTGAACCTTTCTGCTGGAGTATCAGGACATGATAAATTTCAAATCCCTGCAAAATAACCTCGATTCCACGCTCACTCGCGCGTTGTCCGACGTGGATGACGTGCTGGACGGGGGCAATGGGCATTTCACCGCCGACGACATCGATGCCTTCAGTGAGGCGAGCCAGCAGGCTGCGGTCAGCTCCAACATCGCTGATCAATGCCAGCAGGCTGGTTATAAAATGACCAAAAATGTCATCGATGGATTTCAGTGAGTTCGAGGAGGTCGTCGGCCTGTGGCGTGATCAGCGTCCGGCGAGCCCGCTCGATTGCTGGGTCGACGACGCCAACGCACGGCTGGAAATGGTGGGTGGCGGAGTCCGTTGCAGCATCGAGTTACTCGACCCCTATGACGCCAACGACCCTCAGCGTATCGAAGCATTGCTCAGTCATGGCGGTGCCAGCCTGGCGTGTGCCTGTGACGGCGCGTTCGCCATCGATCCGCAAACGTGCTGCATGGTGCTGGTCAGCTGGATGCCTGGCCCCTGCAGCCTTGCCGATCTGCTGAACCGTCTGGAAAGCCTGGCCAATCAGCGCGCGGCCTTGCTCAGCCTGATGCACATCACTCTGGTCAATTCCGTGCCCGCCTTAGCCGGGCGCACGACCCTCAATCACCGGCAACCGGGAGTTTGAAATGCGCAAGGCCTTGATGTGGTTGCCTTTAATGTTGATCGGGCTGTCCCCCGCCACGTGGGCGGTGACCCCCGAAGCCTGGAAACATACGGCTTACGCCTACGATGCCCGGCAGACCGAGCTGGCGACAGCGCTGGCCGACTTCGCCAAAGAATTCGGCATGGCGCTGGATATGCCGCCCATTCCCGGGGTCCTCGATGACCGGATACGCGCTCAGAGCCCGGAAGAGTTTCTCGACCGTCTGGGCCAGGAATATCACTTCCAGTGGTTTGTGTATAACGACACGTTGTACGTCAGCCCCTCTAGCGAGCACACCTCGGCACGCATCGAAGTGTCATCCGACGCGGTAGATGACCTGCAGACTGCCTTGACCGATGTGGGGCTGCTGGACAAGCGCTTCGGTTGGGGTGTACTGCCGAACGAAGGCGTGGTTCTGGTTCGCGGCCCGGCAAAATATGTGGAACTGGTGCGCGATTACAGCAAGAAAGTCGAAGCGCCGGAAAAGGGCGACAAGCAGGACATCATCGTATTCCCGCTCAAGTACGCCAGCGCTGCTGACCGCACCATTCGCTATCGTGATCAACAACTGGTGGTCGCCGGTGTCGCCAGCATTCTCCAGGATTTGCTGGATACCCGTTCTCATGGCGGGTCCATCAATGGTATGGATCTGCTGGGGCGAGGCGGTCGCGGTAACGGCCTGGCGGGCGGTAGCAGCCCGGACGCTCCGAGTCTGCCAATGAGCTCCAGCGGTCTCGATACCAATGCGTTGGAGCAGGGCCTCGATCAGGTACTGCACTATGGCGGCGGTGGCAGCAAAAGCGGTGGAAAAAGCCGTTCTGGCGGTCGGGCCAACATCCGCGTAACGGCCGATGTCCGTAACAATGCCGTGCTGATCTACGACTTGCCCTCGCGCAAGGCCATGTACGAAAAGCTCATCAAAGAGCTGGATGTTTCGCGCAACTTGATCGAAATCGACGCCGTGATTCTCGACATCGATCGCAATGAGCTGGCAGAACTGTCCAGCCGCTGGAACTTCAATGCCGGGAGTGTCAGCGGGGGCGCCAACATGTTCGACGCTGGCACCAGTTCCACCCTGTTCATTCAGAACGCCGGCAAGTTCGCCGCCGAACTGCATGCGCTGGAAGGTAACGGCTCAGCGTCGGTGATCGGCAACCCGTCCATTCTTACCCTTGAAAACCAGCCGGCCGTGATTGACTTCAGTCGCACCGAATACCTCACCGCGACCTCGGAACGTGTGGCCAATATCGAGCCCATCACCGCTGGCACCAGTCTGCAGGTGACTCCGCGCTCGCTGGATCACGATGGCAAGCCTCAGGTGCAACTGATCGTCGATATCGAGGATGGTCAGATCGACATCTCCGACATCAATGACACGCAGCCAAGTGTGCGCAAAGGCAATGTCAGTACCCAGGCCGTCATAGCCGAACACGGTTCACTGGTCATCGGCGGTTTCCATGGCCTTGAAGCCAACGACAAGATCCACAAGGTTCCGTTGCTGGGCGACATTCCCTACATCGGCAAGCTGCTGTTCCAGTCCCGCAGCCGTGAACTGAGCCAGCGCGAGCGCCTGTTTATCCTGACGCCAAGACTGATTGGCGACCAGGTCAACCCGGCTCGCTATGTGCAGAACGGCAACCCTCACGATGTCGATGACCAGATGAAAAAGATCAAGGAACGGCGTGACGGCGGTGAGCTGCCTACCCGCGGCGACATCCAGAAAGTCTTCACGCAGATGGTCGATGGCGCTGCGCCAGAGGGCATGCATGATGGCGAAACACTGCCCTTTGAAACCGACAGCCTGTGTGACCCGGGCCAGGGCCTGACCCTCGATGGCCAGCGCTCACAATGGTATGCGCGCAAGGACTGGGGGGTGGCTGTCGTGGTAGCGCGCAACAATACCGACAAACCGGTACGCATCGACGAGAGTCGCTGCGGTGGTCGCTGGGTCATCGGCGTCGCCGCCTGGCCTCACGCCTGGCTGCAACCGGGCGAGGAGAGCGAAGTGTATATCGCGGTACGTCAGCCACAGATATCGAAAATGGCCAAAGAGAGCCGGCCATCACTGCTCCGGGGGGCAAAGCCATGAAGATCAGCAGCGTTGCAGTCGTGTTGGTGGTGTTCGCTACCCTGACCGGGTGCGCCACCCACGGTTGTTCGGGCACTGCCTGCAAACGTCCGGACTCCACCAGCCGCGAACTGGTCATCTGGTGGCCCCCGGACATGCGTGACGGTCTTGACGATCAGGACCACGAGCGCGATTACACCGTCGTGAAGTTAAGGGACTAGACATGATCGAGGTCGAGGAGAAAACAGCGTTCTACTACAACGTTGCGGCGCAGAGTCCTGCGGTCTGGCCGGTGGCAAACGGAGTCTCCTTCGTCAGCCGCCGCGAGCATCATGACTGGGGCATTGCGTTGCACATCGAGGGTCGAGCGCTGCGTCCCGAACAACTCAGAGAGGCGCTGCAACTGAGGTTTTCAGAAGCCGAACGATTCAATGACTACTTTCTGTTCCTGGATATGCGGCGTGATTTCGTGGTGTGGCATGCGGTGAGCGACGCCCCCTATGCTGTCACCAACCTGGATGATATCCGCCGAAACGAACTGATACTGGCAGGCCTGGATCATCTGGCTTAGGAGATAACAACCGCGTGAAACGAAGACCGCCCCAGTGCAGAGGGGGCGGTCTTTTTTTTGCGCAGATGCAATCTAAAAACATCAGGCAGTTGCTGGTCGTGCGGAGCTTGATCGGTTATCGATACTGCACAGCTTTCACCCCGGTAGCGAGCACTGCCATCAGGATGGGGCTGACGGTAAGCCCGTCAGCCATTGCATGATCTAATCCATTGCGCAAATGACATGACAGGCTCCCAGTGGGGGTCTAAATGAGCCGATGCGCTCCATTGGACCTCAGCGGTTTGCTCACAACGTGCCGTTGGAGTTCCCGCACAGCATTTTGGTTTTTAAGAACACCTTGATAGAAGGCCGTAGCCCAATTATTCGGGTATGGATCGCATTCTCGTTCGCTGAGCCTGGACTCAAATATAGATTTTATATCGCAAGGCTTGCTCTGGGCAATCCTGATCCAATGGCGGTATTGTTCATCGCAGTAGTCCACGATTCGCTGCTTGATATGCAGGTTTTTTAAGTGGAAACTTATTCTCTTCTCATCAGCATCTGTAATACTTTCTGGAATACTGAAGGCCGGTGAGAAAACAAGCTTTCCCTTCACGACCGTTACCTCAATCTTAAACCTCAGTGTCGACAACGCAGGGCTATAAATAGGATGAAGAAAGAACGGCTGATTTTCATGTTCACAAAAATATTTCACCCCTTTTATTGGAGCGCAGTCACGACATTGAGGCACAAGATTATCAGAAAAAATCGAGTATTCCGGCCAACTCTCTTTCGGTAAGAAATGGTCGAGCGTTTCCGGCGCTCGAGGAAATCCACAATAGGGGCACTCATCCAGCGTATGATCATGACGGCGAACCTCTAACAATGTCTTTAACGCAGCTGGAGGGCGCTCATAAAAGTCTATCAGTACGTGGCCAGAAAGTGAGATCCCGCTTTTTCGTGGCGCTGTTTGATAGTTCTCAATAAATCCGTCAAATTCTTCATAGCGCTCGCGAACGGCATACTTAATAAATCCAAGTATGGCGGTATTTTTTTTTTTAGCTGAGCCGATAGCCAATTCAAACCAGGAGCAACCCGGTCCAGTACGAAGATGTGAAAGGTCCTTCATTTCGGCCTCCGCTCAATATCAGGATCCACATCATTCTCACCCGCGCTAAGTTTACCGCTCAAATAAGCCAGTGCCTCGTCTCCTACCTTGGGACCGAGCTTCTCGAGGGCCTCCTCGGGACTCGCGCAATCGGCGACAGCTTCGTCAATTGAGTCTTCGTAGGGCTTGCGCGTCTGATAGTCATCAAACGCCAGTCCCATGATGACTTCCACGGTCTGACCAAATGTTTCAAAATTGGGTCTCGAAACATCTGTCCTATCCTCTACCTTTCGCAGCACCGAAATCGCAGACCGCTCCACCTCTCGCGCTAATATCGTCGAATGCGTAGCAATGATCGCGTTGGATTTTGTCGCGGCAAGCAACTGCTTCAGCATATCCAGGAGCCCGACCTCCATTGACGGGTGGAGATACAGTTCTGGCTCGTCAAGGATGAGCAGGCTCTCCTCGTCCACTTCGGCGACCAAGTTCGGCAGCAGGTAGGAATAGATGGTCTGCCCGGAACTCAGAGGAACCGTTCTACCTCCTTTTAGGAATTCGATACCTGCCGCGTAATTAAAATCCTTACGCGTAGCGAGACTCAGCCGTACCGCTTCCGTGGTGCGGCTAAGCACTATCGCCGAATCATCTGAATCGAAAACTTGAACTGCATCAAAATCAATGGAGTGGGACAACGTATCAAACAGCAGCTCGAAACGGCTACCGCCAGTCCATTCGTTATCTGCATCATATTGAACAATACGATGGAGTGCTCGAGCGCTACTTTCTTTAGGCCACGTCAGGGAAAACTTACCCTCAGGGTCACGGAAACCAATGTAGACATATTCATTGACCAGTCGCCTGCGCCGTTCCTGCTCATCTTTAGCTGTCAGATCACTTTCGTGACTGTCGTCAGTCTGGGCCATGGCTTGGTTTGGCAAGGCATTTGACAGCTCAACCTCGGTTTTGAACGACTCAAAGGGTGAATAGGCTGCCACAATGACTTTATGGAAGAAGGGCCAACTCTCAGCATGTTTTTCCACTCCCGTAACCAAATCTATCAAGTGGCGGAGGACGTGACTTTTTCCGACACCGTTCCGGCCAATGAGTAAGTTGATATTGGTACGACCTAACTGCCTGGCGTTGTCAAAATTAAATTCGACAGCGTCAAAGTTATCCGGAAGTCCCTCCAGCTTGAACGAGAACTGTTCCTGCGCTTCATAGCTGCCTAGCGCTATCTGATAGCCTTTTTTTAAGATGGCCTTAGCAAGGCGATCTCTGAACAGGGACAGCTCGAAACCCTCCCAGTTTGAAAAATCTCCGTACGCATGCAGATTATAACTCCCGTCACAAATCTGACGCAGGTAGTCTTCTGCCCTCTGGGGAATGAGCGCGTGGATCCTACGATAATAATCAATGTCGGATGATAGCGAGACCACCTTTTTATGATCCAACAGTTTCGTAATTCGAACGCTGTCTCCGACTTTATCATGGGATGTTAAAAAATAAATTGAAGAGTCATCATAACCCTTCGCAAGTAACTTGGTGCGCCCCAAGGACTCGCGCCTGCCATGCTCTACATGATAGACCTGAAAGGTGACGATATAACCAAAGTCATCCCAGGCCTTGGAATAATAGGTGCCAATGTGATCTTGCAGTAGATGGATGCCATCAATGTTGTCAATGTTAAGTGCGGTTGAAAAGTAAAACTCTGTCCCTGGCATGCATAAGTCCTTTTAAAAATTTTCCCAACTACTTTAAAACAGCCTACGCGTGGCAATGTTCCACTGCACGCCCTTTGCAATGCATCAATAGGGTGCCACATCGCTGACTATACTGACCTCTCAGCATAGCGCGCAATGGTATTCAAACAACCCCTTTACTCTCCGCCCATCGTCCAGCCCAATTAGAACGACGCTTTATCATCCAGGTTGAGTCTCTGTGCAAACGTCAACTGACCCACCGCCGACACCTGGCATGGATAGCCACTGTCAATCATTCAAGGCGCTTTCATGGCATACACAGCTCCCGAGGGGCTTAGTCCTAATACAACGATTTACCGCTACATGGACCTGGCCACACTTCTCCTTGATTCGTCAGCGACACCTGTTCTTCGCGGAGGTCAGTCATGAAGGCCTCCTCGAGGGGATGCTCATGGATCTGGATAGCTTAATGGACAGTGGCATGGCAGAGATGCTCGAACATGCCGTAAACAAGTACAGCTGCATTTTGGTTCGTCAGTGGACAATAAGCCATCACAGCTCGACTTCAACCTGAATCACCTCATCGGTGACTTCGTCCAGTTGCCGAACCACTTTGTAGATGTGGCCGACAGCCTGCAGGGTGGGGCGGGGGATGTATTTGCCGACCTTGGAGCGGTACAGCGTCCGGGTCAGCCAGATGCTCTGCACCACCGGGATGCCGGCTTTTTTGGCTCGGGCAATCAATGCCAGGGCTTCCTCGTCTTCACCTTTGCAATGAATCAGCGGCAAAGGCGTTTCGCCTGGTCGGTAATACAGGGCCACCGCGTAGTGGGTCGGGTTGACCAGCAGCATGTCGGCGTCTTCCACCGGCTTGGGCGCAGCGCTGGGCTCCTGATTGAGGATCTCCTGGGCCAGTTGCCGACGATGGCCTTTGACGTGGGGGTCGCCTTCCGACTGCTTGTACTCTTTCTTGATGTCTTCGTGGCTCATGCGCAGTTTCTTCGCATGGAAGTATTTCTGCATGGCGAAGTCGATCATGGCGATTGCCAGCAGCAGCCCCAGTATCACTCGCAAAATATGCCTGAACAGCTCGGCCAAGGCATGCCAGTAGGTCGTCAGATCGCTGTTGGCCAGCAACACCAGGGTGCCCAGCACAGGTTTGACTTGCACATACAGCGTCGCGCCGATGGCAATGGCCTTGAGCACACTGAGCAGCAGGTTGAGCAGGTTTTGCCCGGAAAACATCTGTTTGGCGTGGGAGAACGGGTTGATCTTGTTGGGATCGATTTTCAGCGCCTTGGGCGCGAACAGAAAGCCGATCTGCATCCAGCTGCTGATCAGACGCATGAGCATCGCTATGCCGACGCTGCACAAGGTAAAGCTGAGCAGTACGGTGAATCCTTCGCTGGCGATCAGCTCGACCGATGCGGCAAAGCTGCGGTCGATGCCTTTAAAGGACAGCGACAATAGCGCCTCCAGTCGGCTGACGCTTTCATCAGCCAGGGCCAGAGTGATTTCACTGACGGCCATCAACACCAGCAGTTTGCCCAGGTCCTGACTCTGCCCGACCTGACCCTTTTCCCGCGCGTCGCGCAGTTGCTTGGGCGTGGCCTTTTCGGTTTTTTCGCTCACGGCACTTGCACCAGAAGCGTCAGCAGCGACTTCAGATCAACCAGCTTCAACAATTGACCTGTGCCCAGTTCCAGCAGCGTCGGCAGATAGATCAGCAGAAAAGCGAGGCCGGCCATACTTTTGGCTGGCATGGCGAGGATCGAAACGTTCAGCTGTTGCGCATACAGGCCGATGATCGCGAACGCTGCTTCGATCAACAGCAGCAGCGCGATGAAGGGGGCGGCGTACAGCAGCATGTGCTGCATCGTCTGGTTCAACTGCTCCAGAAAGACATCCAGGCCGCCAGCGTTCATGCCCGGCATCCAGGCCGTCGGAGGCCAGACGCTGTAGCTGTCCCAGATGATCTGAGTCATCAGCGACAGCCCCCCGGTGAGGATTACCAGCATGATCAGGGTTTCTTGAAACAATTCGCCCAGTGGCGTGGCGTCAGGGCCCAGCGCCGGGTTCAACTGGCCGCCGCTGAGCGCACCGCGCTGGCTGTCGAGCAGTGCGCCCACCGAGGCGAACATCCAGAATGGCGCATACAGCAAAAGCCCCAGTAGCGTGCCGAGTACCGCTTCCTTGATCAGTAGACCGCCGATTGCGAACCAGTTGTCGTCGAGGGATTCCAGAGCCTTGCTGATGGCCGGTGCCGGGATCATCGCCATCACCGCCACGACGGCATAACGCAACGGGCCTTTCAGGTATTTGAAGCAAAAGGCTGGCACCAGCAGCATGCAGGGCATCAGCCGTGCCATTGCCAGTCCCATGCCCAGCATGAATTGAAAGGCGCTGTGCGCGTCGAAGGGCATTTAGTGGCTGACCCCGGAGCGGGCAATCAGGTCGAAGGCCATATTGATGAACTGGATCAGCTCGACGCCGATCCAGCGGCCGGTCATGGCCAGGGTCAGTCCGACGGCCCCCAGTTTGATGCCGAAGGGCAATGTCTGATCCTGAATCTGCATGAGTGCCTGCAGCAGCGAGGTGACCACACCCACCAGCACCGCAACGGCCAGCGGCGGGGCGGTCAGGATGACGACCAGAAACATGCCTTGCTTGAACAACGCCAACGCTTCCATGACCGCCTCACATGTAGGAATAGAACAGGCTGTCGAGCAGACGCGACCAGCCCGATACGAGCACGAACAGCAGCAGTTTGAGCGGCAGCGACAGTGTCATCGGCGAGACCATCTGCATGCCCAGTGCCAGCAACAGGTTGGAGACAATCAGGTCAATGACGATGAAGGGGATATAGATCAGAAAACCGATCTCGAAACCGGCCTGCAATTCCGACAGCACAAAGGCCGGGATCGCCAGCAGAAGATCGTTTTTATTGGCCTGATCGGCCATTTCCTTGGGCCACATGCGCTGGGTATTTTCCAGCAGGTGGGCGACGACGTCCGGATCGGTGTTGCGTGTCATGAAGCGCTGCAGAGGCTCGATGACAACTTTGAGGCTGCTCTGCAGTTTGTCGGCGTTGCTCAGTTCCAGCGGGTGTTCATGAACCCGCTGCTGTATGTCGTGCGCCACCGGGGCCATGACGAACATCGTCGCGGCCAGGGCGATGCCATACAACGCCATGTTCGGCGGTACTTGCTGAACGCCGATCGCGTTGCGGGTGATCAGCAGCGTCATGGCGATCTTCAGAAAGGCGGTGCAGACGATCAACAGGAACGGGATCAGCGACAGCGAGCCGAGAAACAGCGCCAGCATGATCGGGTTGACGCCCTCCATGATCATGAGCGCGCCACCAGCCGGGTAATCTGCAAACCGAGGCGGCCTTCGACGTCGACCAGCTCGCCTTCGGCAACCACCTGCTCGCCATGGCACAGCGTGGCGTAGCCTGGCGCGATGCCGCTGACTTCGAGAATGGTTCCGGCGTCCAGTCGGCGCAATTCGGCAAGGGTCAATCTGAGCTCGCCGCAGCGCAAGGTCAGGTCCAGCTCCAGTGAGTCGAGCATCGGCGACTCATTGTGGTCTCCCGACTGCTCTTCATGCTCCGCTTCGCTGTCCGCATAGCCGAATGCCTGCTCGGCGTGTTCGTCGTCATGCTGTTGCTGATCAGCCTGTTCAGGCACCGGTTCTTCATAATCGTCGAGCATCTCGACGTCGTCCTGATACAGATCTTCAGTACTCATGGTGACTGTGCTCCTCATGACTGAGCTGCAGAAAAAGATGCTGGGCCTGTTGGTCGGTGCGGGCCGCCCATTGACGTCCAGCGAGTGTCACGGACCCTTGTCCGGCGCTGTCGAACCGGCAGCGGGCGGGTAGCACCACGTCACCGGGGCGTAGCGAGGCGATTTGTTCCAGGGTCAGTGACAGTTCGCCGACGATCAGTGGTGTCGCCACCGACCAGGATTGGTCCACGTCACGATTCAAGACTTGCCAGTCAGCCGAACCCAGAAGCCTGAGCAGGGTGGCGGGTGCGGCGTGCAGGTGGGCATCGAGTCGTTCGCTGCCCAGTCGCATGAGAACCCGGCAGCCGATGGCCGGCTCGGTCGGGGCGTCGGAAAACGGCGCAACAGGCGCGAGCAGATCGGCGATCACCGGGCTCAGGCGCTGGTTGAATAATTGCCAGTACCAGGCCTGGTGTTCGCCGCCGAGCGTGAAGGGCACTTCGCCCAGCAGGCTGAGCAACGCTTCGGCCTCGCTCAGCAACAAGGGGCCCACCGCAGTACTCAACCAGACACCGTCTGCCGGTATCCGCGCGTCTTCGTGCTGCGGCAGCAGGCTCAGTTCGGCGTGCTGACCGCGGGCGCTGAAGCCCAGGCGTCGTCCGGCGCCAAGTGCGCGTGTGGCTTGCGCCAGCAGAGCGTCGACCTTGCGCAGGCGCAGGGCGCTCATGCTGTGAAGTCTTCATGCATGTCCAGCTCGACGTCCTGACCAAGCGCCTGCGCCAGCGATTCCCGGCATGCGCCGACCTGGCCCTGCAAGCGCTTGAGAACGTCACGTCGGCCAAAGCCCAGTTGAATGCTCCAGCGGTTTTCGGATTTGCTGGCGTTGACCCGCACGCTGCCCAGATTGGGCATGAGCAGGCTGAAGGCCAGCGGACCGTCCGGCTGATCGGGCAGACGCTGCGCCAGCTCGTCGATCAACTGAGTCGGTACGTTTTCGGACTGTGCAGAGAAGGCCACACCGCTGCCTCCGAAGCCCTGCTGATCCGGCTCTTCCCCTACCTGCGGTATCAGCAGTTGCGAGAAGAAGATGCCGTCGGCGCTCATCGGGCTGTCGGTCACTGAACGGTTCAGCGCGAAACGAACCTTCTGCACATCGCCCCGAGGCGCCCCGGTAAAGGCTGGCGGCTGGTCATCGAACCTGGCGGGCTGACGCAGCGAAGGCAGGGGGCGCGAGGTGGCTGGCGGGGCACTCGGCGCGGGTTGCGCTTTGGCAGGGGTTTTGATCGGTGCGGTCATCGTCACTTAACCTTCTTCGTTGAGCGTCTCCTCCATGCAGGCGAGTTTCTCGACCGCGCGCTGAGACGCCTTGGCTTGCAGCCGTTTCTGTTCAAGCAACGCCTGTTGTTCAGCTACTCGCATTTGCTGTTGCTGCACGTCCTGGCGGATGTAAGCCAGGCGGTCGAGCATGGTTCTTTCCTTTTCGTGCCAGCCGTCGACATCAGTCAGGCTGAGCGTCTTTTGCAAATGCGCATGGGACAGACTCTCGCGGCGGCGCTTGTGGTTGTCGCGTTCCTGATTCAGCGACGCCCTTGTCTCTGCTAAGTGGTCGAGCATCGATTTCAGTTCCAACTGCGCCTGGCGATGGGCCCGCTCGGCACTGGCCTGACGATGTTGGCGCAGTGGCGTGAGCAGACCGATCACCTGCTGCAGAGCGACCTGTTGCGGGTCGTCTTCCAGTGGTTCGTCCATGACTACTCCGGCAGTTGAGAGGTGAGTTGCAGCAGCCTGTCCAGGGTTTCCTGCAGCGGCACGGGCTCACGCAGGTCCTGGCGCAGGAAGGCATTTATGGCGTCGTTCAGTTGCACGGCACAGTCGGTGACCGGGTCGGCCCCGGCCTGGTACTCACCCAGGCGCAGGAGCATTTCCACTTGTTTATAGGCGGCCAGCAACTGGCGCAGGCGATTGTTCGCCCGTTGATGTTCGCGACCGGTGACGTTGCTCAGAATCCGGCTGATGCTGGCCGACACATCGATCGCCGGGTAGTGCCCGCGCTCGGCCAGTTTGCGCGACAGTACGATGTGCCCGTCGAGCAGCGAGCGTACTTCGTCGGCGACCGGATCGTTCATCGAGTCCTGTTCGATCAGCACCGTGTAAAGCGCAGTGATCGAACCGTTCTCGCTCATCCCGGCGCGTTCCACCAGGCGTGGCAGCAGGGTGTACACCGAGGGCGGCAGACCGCCGCGCCCCAGCGGCTCGCCCGAAGCAATGCCGATTTCCCGTTGCGCGCGGGCGAAGCGGGTCAGCGAGTCGAGCAGCAACAGCACTTTCTGGCCTCGGGCGCGAAAGGCTTCGGCGATGGCAGTCGCGGTGAACGCAGCGCGGGCGCGCTCCATGCTGGAACGATCGGATGTTGCACAGACCAGCACCGAGCGGCGGCGCAGGGTTTCGTCCAGTTCGTGGTCGAGAAACTCGCGCAGCTCGCGGCCCCGTTCGCCGATCAGGCCGAAAACGATGACGTCACAATCCATGTTGCGCGCCAGTTCGGCCATCAGTGTGGTCTTGCCGCAGCCCGCACCGGCGAACAGCCCGACACGCTGGCCCTCGCCGAGCAGAATCGCGCTGTCGATGGCGCGTATCCCGGTGGGCAAAGCCCGGGTGATGCGCGGTCGCTGGGTCGGCGGCAGGGCGTCGGCGATCACCGGCAGAGTCGTGCGGCGGTCCTCGGGGCCAGCGAAAGCGCCGAGGCAATCGCCCATCAGCGGGCGCCCGAAACCGTCCAGTACACAGCCGAGCAGGCTGTCATCGACGCCGATCCGGTGTGCCACGCCCAGCGGGCGGATCGGCGCGCCGACCTGAATACCGTCGGGTGGGCCCAAGGCACTGAGCAGCGTGCATTCCTGGGTGAAGCCGACGATTTCGGCCAGCAGCAACGAGCCGTCGGCTTTGCTCACTTCACACAGATCGCCGACCTTGGCCGATGGAATCTTGCACTCCAGCAGAATCCCGCGCACGGCGCTGACCCGGCCAATGACGCGCACCGCGCAGTACTGGCTCAAACGCCTGGCGTGCGCGTCTTTCCATAGGTTCAGTGCTGCATTCACCAGTTCACCTCGACGTGGCGATTACCGTCGAATTGCAGACGCTGATTGTCGATTCGGGTGAGGCGCAGGCCATCCACTTCGTCACCTACGTAAACCCGTCGACCGTCGGCAGTCACCAGATGCGCATGCGGCCCGGTCATGATCTGAACCACCACAAAGGGCAGGGTGTTGCGATTGCTGCCCACGTTGTCCAGGACGGTGACCGGCGAGTCGTACAGGGCCTTGAAGCGCTGAAGCATGCGCTGGTAGACCAGTAGCGATTCTTCTTTCAGATCGCCGTTGAGGACCAGCCCGTCGGGCGTCTCTTCCACGCTTACGTCAGTCAGCAAGCGGTCGCTGAGCATGGTGCTCAACTGGTGGCGGACGGCATCTGCGCTGCTCAGGCGTATGCGGTTGTCGGTCACAGGGTTTGCAGCCCTGGCTGGCGCCTTGGGTGTATCGGGCGAGGCCTCTGTCGTGGCGGCCGCCAAGTGAGCCGGGCTCTGATCCATCGCAATAGCGGGTGGGCGGGTCAGGCTCCAGGCGCTGCCGATGACGCCCACCAGCAGCCCGGCGATGATGCCCGTGGTGCGGTTGAGAAATTGCGAGCGGGACTTGACCTTCTCCAGCGGCACGTCGTTGTGTGCCGGCCCGGATTCGGCCTCGGGCTGCTTGGGGATCACGACGGGCACGGAGGGCCACTCATCGCCTGCAGGCGAAACGCACAGCCACACCGAACCCAGCATGAAGGCATTATTGAGCGTCAGGTCGATGCTTGGCCGGGCGTTGCCCTGTTCGTCGCAGACCGCGCCTTGTTCAGCGTTCAGTGTCCAGTTGTCGTCGACACGTTGCAGGCGGCAATGCAGGCTTTCCACGCCCGCATCGTCCAGCGCCAGATCGTGTTGCCCGGCAGAGCCAATCGACCATTGCTCACCGATCAGCGGTAATGCCGCGCCTTGGTGCTGGCCGTTCAGTACGCGTAATTCAAACATCTGAAAGTCTCCGTGCGTTCAGGCCTTGCAGGCTCAGGCAGCGTGCTCGTTGTCCAGTGGCTCGAGATCGTCCTCAAGGTCGAATCGACCCATGACCTTGACCTTGGCCGCATTGCTGATTTCCGCGAAAGATAGTACGGGTACATGGTAGAACTCCTCCCTCAACAAGGTACGCAGAGGGCTGCGCAGATCCTGTGCCACCAGCAGAACCGCCTGTTCGGGAGCTCGTACCGGGAAGGCAATGTGCAGTTGTTGCACGAGCATCTGGCTGATCTCGTTGCTCAGCGCGAAGAATGTTTCGGTTTGCGTCTGGCGCAGGCCATCACGCAATAACCCCTCGCTTTCCGGCGTCAGCAGCCACACTTGCAGGCCTTCGGCACCGCAGTACTGGTGGTAGATCTGCGACTTGAGCGCAATGCGCACATAGTCGGTCAGCACATTGGTATCGCGTTCATGCTGACAGTGCTCGATCAGGGTTTCGGCAATGACCCGGATCGCCCGCAGCGGCACACGCTCCGAGGCCAGGCGTTGCAGGACGGCCGAGAAGCGCGTCAGGGTGAGGACCCGCTGCATTTCCTGAGCGAGTTCCGGTTGCTCGGACTCCAGCCAGCCGAGGATGGCTTTGGTTTCCTGCAAGCCGATGAACTGCGGCGCGCAGGACTGCAATGTGCGCTCCATGCGTTCGATGATCAGGGTCGTGGAACTGACCGGGTTCAATTCGCCGGACTGCTCGGCCGGCAGCCAGACCCATTGATCTTCCTGGCGGTCGGTATTGCCCGGGATGGCCGCCGGAAGGTTTTCGCCTTCCAGCTGGCGCGCTTCCACGGCGACATGGCTCTGCGTGAAGGTGGCCTTGAGCATCGGTACGTCATAGACGGTGAAGCGAAACTCGTCCGGGGCAATGTCATCGACATGCTCGATGATGAACGAAGGCAGGGTCAGGCCGTACTGCACCACCAGACGGTTGCGGCGCTTGCGTATTTCGCTGACCAGCGCTTCGATCTGCGCGCTGTCCTGACCGGGGTGGAATTGCAGCACAAACTGGCGGCTGGGCGAAAAGGTACGCAGGTCCTCCTTGCCGTTCATTTCTGGTGCCACAGTGGCTGTACGTTGCTCATCGGCCTTGGGTTTTGCCCGTTGCAACTGCAGCAGTCCACCGGCACCGCAGATGATCGCGATGGTGATGAAAACACCGGTCGGCATTCCCGGCAGGGCAGCGAAGCCGAGCATGGCCACCGAGGCGATGATCCAGGCCTTGGGCTGACTGGTAATCTGCTCGGCGATCTCGCGGCCGATGTTGGCTTCCACACCTGCCTCGGTGTTGGGCACGCGGGTGATGATCATGCCGCTGGTGACGGAGATAAGCAGCGCCGGAATCTGGGCGATCAGGCCGTCACCGATGGTCAGCACGGTATACAGCTGCAAGGCGTCGCCCGCCGCCATGTTGTGCTGCAGCACGCCGATGGAAATGCCGCCGATCATGTTGATGGCCACAATGATCAGGCTGGCGATCGCATCGCCGTTGACGAACTTCATGGCGCCGTCCATCGCACCGAACAACTGGCTTTCCTTGTTCAGTTCGGCGCGTCGTTTGCGGGCCTCGTGGACGGTGATCAGGTTGGCGCGCAGGTCACTGTCGATGGACATCTGCTTGCCGGGCATCGCGTCCAGAGTAAAACGCGCACCGACTTCGGCGACCCGTTCCGAGCCTTTGGTGATCACCAGAAAGTTGACCACCGTCAGGATCAGGAAGATCACCAGACCCACCGCCAGGTTACCGCCCACCACGAACTGCCCGAACGCCTCGACGATGTGCCCGGCGTCCTGGTTGAGCAGAATCAGCCGCGTGGTGGACACCGACAAGGCCAGGCGAAACATCGTGGTCAGCAGCAGCACGGCAGGGAAGGTGGAGAACGCCAGTGGCCTGGGCAGGTGCATCGCCAGCATGATCAGCAGGCAGGAAATACAGATGTTCACGGCGATCAGCACGTCGATCAACCCGGTGGGCAGCGGCGTGATCATCATGAACACGATGGCGATCACAAAAAACGCACCGACCAGTTCCGAGCGGCGCATGGCCGACAGCGCGACCATGTTCAGAAAGTTGATGACCCGGTTCATCAGGCAAGCCCCTCGTATAGTTGCTTCTGTTCCTTATGCGTAAGCTCGGCCATCAGCGTGAGTAGATTATTCAGCGCGGCCTGACGGCTTTTCAGGTCCCGCCAGAGCAGGATCGGCAACTGCATCAGCATCGGCCGCAGGCCATTGAGAAACGCCAGTTGGTGTTCGAGCCTGTTGCCCCCGATGTGCTGGGTCAGTTGCAAGGTCTGATTCACATTCATGCCATTGGCCGTCAGGGTCAGCATGTGTTTGAGGAAGGCCGGTGGGTCCACCGTCAGTTTCGGATTCTTTTTACGCATGCGCCCCAGCAGGTGTTCGCAGCCGCGCAACAGCGTAGTGACATGTCGCGCGGTGGTCAGGCCATGCATCAGCGTGCGCAGTTGTTCATGGGAAGCCGACGGGGTAATCGCCGAAAGATCGTCGGCGATGGCGATGCGCATGTCGCGCAGGTTCAGGTCGAACTCGCCGGGTTCCTGCTGCTCGCCAATCAAGGCTTCGATCAAGCCCGTGACATTGGGTTGTCCGGAAACCGCAACGCCATACAGATTGCGCAAGGCCGAGCGGCGCTTGTTATCGATGTTCTGGCGCCCGAAGGCTCTTGCGGTATTGATACCGGCGCGGGCGCGCGGGCCGAATCGGCGGCGCAGATGTTTGAGCGTCTGGGTCAGCGCTGCATATTCTGCTTCAGCCCCATCGTCTTCTGCCTGTTTGCGCGCTGCCTGCAACACCACGTGAGCCTTGGCAGCGTCGCCGTCAGCGAATTCCAGAACCTGTTCCAGATCGGCGTCGTTGTCCTGCAGCAGTTTTTTGCGCAGCAGTCTGGCGGCGTTATCCAGCCCGGTGTCGCTGGCGCTCATCAGCAGTTGATAAAGCTCGCCCAGCTTGACGGCCCGCGACTGCAGCGCGTTCCTGCTCGCGATCAGTTCTCGCTCACGCAGTATCCGGCTGTGCTGCACCAGGGCTGCGGCGAAGCGCGAAACCTGCAGTGACGAGGTGCCTTTTTCATCAGGCATCCCGCCGCCGGGAATCGCTCGCACAGCCGGCGTGATGGCGCGGATTGGCGCTACCGGACGAATGGGCAATGTAGGCGGGGCGACAATTTTCATAGGACGATTCTGGGCCTGGTGTGACCGCTGAGTGGGTCGTTGGCCCGGTTCGGTTCCCTGGTGCCGAAGGCTCATGCGTTTGTGCCAAAAGCTGCAGAGCTAAAAATCGTGTTGCGCAAAAAAATGTATTACAAAGAATTTCACATTTTAAAATATTTATATAAATCATGTGGTTATGATTATTTTTGGACTGGCATGGTTATCGCTATAGGACTTGCACTCCATCAATTGAGGCAAGCCCATGCTCCCGAATCTTGTGATCCTTGATGCAACCGAACCACGCAAACCATCGTCGTCCGCCGGTATCCGGCAATTGACGGCCGATCAGGTCCAGATGCTCAGGGCGTTCATCCAGAAGCGGGTGAAGAACGCCGATGATGTGGATGACATCCTGCAATGCGTGTTTCTCGAGGCGTTACGCAATGAGCACAAGTTTCAGCACGCCAGCAAACCGCAAACCTGGTTGTGTGGCATTGCGCTGAATCTGATCCGCAATCATTTTCGCAAAATGTATCGCCAGCCCTATCAGGAAAGCTGGGAAGACGAGGTCCATACCGATCTGGAGTGGAACGGCGATATTACTCATCAGGTAGACGGGCACCGGCAGTTGGCACGCGTCATAGAGGCCATCGACTGCCTGCCGACGAACATGCAGAAGGTCCTGGAAGTTTCGCTGGAAATGGATGGCAATTATCAGGAAACCGCCAACACGCTCGGCGTTCCGATCGGCACCGTCCGCTCCCGGCTGTCCCGGGCGCGGGTGCAGCTCAAGCAACAGATAGACCCGTTCGCCTGAGTGTTCGTCTGTCTGGAACCAACTCGCGTGCAAAACCACACAGTTGCCATCCCTCACCACTTGGATGGCAACCATGCGTATATCCAGTTCTCCCAGTCCTGCCCTCGGCAGCATCGTGAATCAACCCACCTCTGGCGAACTGGCTGCTGAGACGCCATTGGCCAAAGCCTCGCTTACGCAGGGCAGCGCAGGTGGTGGTCAGGCTTTTGTGCAGTTCGGCCAGGCCAACGACAGCCCCTCGTCCTTTTCGGGAACCGAGCAAAGCGGCTCATCGCTGATGAGTCTGCTGACTCGCAGCAGCAGTAGTGACAGCACCTCCAGCGTCGATCAGGACAGCGATCAGGTGTCCCCGATGACATCGGTCTTGGCCACAGCGAGCTCGGCATCCACGACGGCCTCCAACCCGGCGAATGCGCCGAGCGCTACCGATGCAGCGTTTCTCGATAACTCCGAATACTCTTCGCCCGAGGCGCTCAAGCGCTGGGAACCGATGGTTGCCAACCTGCCGCCCGAAGAGCGCGAGCAGGCCGCCAAAGAACTCAACCGGCCCATCGCCGCAGCCTGGATGGCCAGAGAGCATGGCCCCAACGCCGAAAAGGCGATGGCGTTCATCAATGCCAACCCTGCGTTGAAGACAGCGGTGGACGTCGGCAAGGATGGCGGTAATGCGGATGGCAAAATCACCAACAAAGACCTCAAGGCGTTCGCCAAAAACATGGAGAAGGCGGCCGACAATGCCGACAAGGACGTGGCCAAGTACATGGAAGATAACCCCGGCGCCGATCCTCAGTCCCTTGAAATGGTGCGCAGCGCAGCGGTGATGCGCGCCAATATGCCGTTGGCGACGGCAGCCGACCCTCATCATGCCGTCGGGGCGGCGGACAAGACCGATGTCGATGGCAATGTCAGCGCCGAGGGTCTGAAAGCGCTGATTAAAAGTAACCCCGGGTTGTCAGGTACGCTCAAACAGTCGTCCAACATGTGGTCGCAGGCGGGCTTCCTCAGTCAGGTGGACGAAGCCGGTCTGACCGGGCGCAAGAAGGCTGCGCATAGTCCCGACCAGGTGTTCGATGCGTCCAATATGAGCGAGTGGATCAGAAAGAGCGCCCCCAAAAATGGTGGCCAGTTCGCCAGCATGCTCAGCGACGCCGCGACGTTGAATTCGGTAGCCGGTATCGATATCAGCAAACTCAACGCCCAGGTTTTCGAGAAGCCCAAGGCTTACACCGGCGCGCAGAAGGCCGCTGTGATGATCAAGTTGCAGCAGACTCAGCAGAGCGTGATAGCCGGGCGAGATTTGCGCAATACCGAGAAGACCGAGGCGGGCCTCAACGAGCGAATCGCTCAGTTGCAAGCCGATCCCGACGTTCAGGAGTACCTCAACAAAAGCATTCCCGAACAGGAGCGCAGCCTGGTTCGCAGCGATTCGGCGCTGCAGAAGGCCGTGACTGAGCAGGCTCAAAACGTCAACAGCGGAAAGGCCTTGCAAACCGACATGGCAACCGCAGACAAGGCCGTCGACAAACACAACCCCAACCCCGATTACAGCGGCGCCATCACCGGCTTGTCGGCCCAACTGCAACTGCAAAAAGACCTGTTTCCGGATGCCCAGGTACCCACTGCCCAGCAAGTCTTCAACAACCAGCCTGATGAACTGCAAACGAAGATCGCCGACTCCTACGTGCGCAACTTCAGTGAGGGGGGGGCTCTGAAACAACTGCTTGGCCAGAAAAAATCTGACGCCGGCGAGTCTCTGCAAACCGCAGATAACCAGAAAGCGGCGTATGAAAGCGTGCTGCCCGCTGATTTCGTTAATGGTGAGCGTGAGAGCTACACGGCCAGCACCTTGTCCGAGCTGCAGAACTCCAAAAAAGGCCGCAAGTTGCTGGAGGGCAAGACCGATGAAGAGGGCGGCCCTTCGCTGGCCGCGCAGCTCGCCGAGCAAGGTATCGGAGGCAAGGCGTTCAACTCGGTCATGGGCTTCGCGTCAGTGTCTGACAGGCTCGCCAGCGGTGACAAGCTGGGCGCGGCTCAGAGCATCATCGACAGCTCCAGGTTGGGCGCGGAGGCAATCAAGGGCGGCATAGACACCGGCGCGAAAATGATGGGCCGCGAGGCGTCCGCCGGCCTTGGTCGTCTGGGCGGCCAGATGATCGGCCGTGCCGTCGGTCTGGTTGCCGGTGAAGCCACAGGGCTTGCCGCAGGCGCAGCGCTGGGTGCTGCAATCCCGGTCATCGGCTGGGCCATCGACGGTGCCATGGCGTTGGGTTTTGGTATTTCGGCGATTATCGACGCAGTCAAAAAGCACAAGGCGCAGAAGGCGTTTGATCATAACGTTGACCCGGTGCTGGATCAGTTCGGGATTGACAGGGCGCATTGATGCAATGGAGCAGGGCGGCGACCTTATCTTCCGTCCTGTTCCGAGAATGCGTTGTTTTGCAGACTTCGATGATTAATACCCCGCTTGGGGAAGTGATTTATCGACCTCGTTCATTCGTACAGTGTTCAGGACACCGAGGTGTACTAATGACTGACCGATTATACAAAACTGTTCTTGCCGACTTATCAACGTCTTTGACGATGCAACCTTTGATGTTCGACGACACAGGCGCTTGCGACGTGGTGGTCGATGAAGAGATAGCGCTGAAGGTGGTCGTGGACCCCGTGTTCCAGCGTCTGTTGCTGATCGGACTGATGGACATTTCCCCCGATCTTCCCTTGCAGCGTTTGTTGAGTGGCGCACTTAACCCTCTGTTCAATGATGGACCCGGGTTGGGGTGGCATGCAGGCAGCGAGCTGTATATCGGCTTTAAGGCAATTCCCAGAGAAAAGGTGAGTGTGGTGACGCTCAAGCAGGCGATCGCTGAACTTGTAGAGTGGATAAAAACGTGGCGCGACGCGCACTGAAAGAGGATGAGTCATGAACCCGATACAGACGCGCTTCTCTAATGTCGAGGCACTTAGACATTCAGAGGTGGATGTACAGGCGCTCAAAGCACACGGTCAAATAGAAGTGGGTGGCAAATGCTACGACATTCGCGCGGCTGCCAATAACGACCTGACTGTCCAGCGTTCTGACAAACAGATGGCGATGAGCAAGTTTTTCAAAAAAGCAGGGTTAAGTGGGAGTTCCGGCAGTCAGTCCGATCAAATTGCGCAGGTACTGAATGAAAAGCGCGGCCCCTCCGGTCCCCGTCTCATACGCCAGGGGCAGACCCATCTGGGCCGTATGCCATTCAACATCGAAGAGGGGCAAGACAGTTCGGCCGCCACGTCCGTCCAGAACAGCAGGCTACCCAATGGCCGCCTGGTAAACAGCAGTATTTTGCAATGGGCCGAAAAGGCGAAAGCCAATGGCAACACAAGCTCCAGTGCGCTTTATCAGATCTACGCAAAAGAACTCCCGCGTGTAGAACTGCTGCCACGCACTGAGCACCGGGCGTGTCTGGCGCATATGTATAAGCTGAACGGTAAGGACGGTATCAGTATTTGGCCGCAGTTTCTGGATGGCGTGCGCGGGGTGCAGCTAAAACATGACACAAAAGTGTTCATGATGGACAACCCCAAAGCAGCGGACGAGTTCTACAAGATCGAACGTTCGGGCACGCAATTTCCGGATGAGGCTGTCAAGGCGCGCCTGACGATAAATGTCAAACCTCAATTCCAGAAGGCCATGGTCGACGCAGCGGTCAGGTTGACTGCTGACCGTCACGATATCATTACTGCCAAAGTGGCCGGTCCTGCAAAGATTGGCACGCTTACAGATGCTGCGGTTTTCTATGTAAGCGGAGATTTTTCCGCTGCGCAGACACTTGCAAAAGAGCTTCAGGCACTGCTCCCTGACGATGCGTTTATCAATCATACGCCAGCTGGAATGCAATCCATGGGCAAGGGACTGTGTTACGCCGAGCGTACATCGCAGGACAGGACAAGCCACGGAATGTCGCGCGCCAGCATAATCGAGTCGGCACTGGCAGACACCAGCAGGTCGTCACTGGAGAAGAAGCTGCGCAATGCTTTCAAGAGCGCCGGATACAATCCCGACAACCCGGCGTTCAGACTGGAATGAGTATGAATTGCTGAACATCCCAAAAGTCGCGGGCCCAGGACGACGGACCTGAGGGGCCATTCTCAGGCGTATCCGTCCCTTGCTCGAACACAGGCTTGCCGTGAATCTGTTTCATGTTTCAGGCAGCCTGCCCTGACAGAGAAAGGCGTTTTTAGAGATTGAGCCAGGCAGATTTTTTTCAGGAGATGCATGCGGTAAACGACAACAAGGCACTTTCCACCAGACGAAAAAAAAGACCTTGAAATTCAAGGTCTTTTTTAAAGGTGGTGCCCCGAGGGAGAATCGAACTCCCACTTCTTTCGAAAACGGATTTTGAATCCGCCGCGTCTACCAATTCCGCCATCAGGGCTCAATGGCGGCGAAGTATAAGGATGAGTTTTCTGTTGGTCAACAGGGATTTACGCAGGTTTTTTACTAATGCCGTCAAACCGGATAAACTTCCCGGCCCTGCTAAACGAACCCGATCATGCGCGTCGCTGACTTTACCTTCGAACTCCCCGATTCCCTGATTGCTCGCCATCCGCTGGCCGAGCGTCGCAGCAGTCGTCTGTTGACCCTCGATGGGCCGACGGGCGCGCTGGCACATCGTCAATTCACCGATTTGCTCGAGCATTTGCGCCCGGGCGACTTGATGGTGTTCAACAATACCCGGGTCATTCCTGCACGCCTGTTCGGGCAGAAAGCCTCCGGCGGCAAGCTGGAGATTCTGGTCGAGCGCGTGCTGGACAGCCATCGTGTGCTGGCGCATGTGCGCTCGAGCAAGTCGCCCAAGCCTGGCTCGTCGATTCTGATCGATGGCGGTGGCGAGGCCGAGATGGTGGCGCGGCACGATGCGCTGTTCGAGCTGCGTTTCGCCGAAGAGGTGCTGCCGTTGCTGGAGCGTGTCGGCCACATGCCGTTGCCTCCTTATATAGACCGTCCGGATGAGGGCGCGGACCGCGAGCGCTATCAGACCGTATACGCGCAGCGTGCGGGTGCTGTGGCTGCACCGACTGCTGGCTTGCATTTCGATCAGCCGCTGCTGGAGGCGATCGTCGCCAAGGGCGTCGAGACTGCGTTCGTCACGCTGCACGTTGGCGCGGGTACATTCCAGCCGGTGCGCGTCGAGCAGATCGAAGATCACCACATGCACAGCGAATGGCTGGAAGTTGGCCAGGACGTGGTCGATGCTGTCACGGCGTGTCGTGCACGGGGCGGGCGGGTGATTGCAGTGGGGACCACCAGCGTGCGCTCGCTGGAGAGTGCCGCGCGTGATGGCGAACTGAAGCCGTTCAGCGGCGATACCGACATCTTCATCTATCCAGGCCGGCCGTTTCACGTGGTCGATGCCCTGGTGACCAATTTCCATTTGCCTGAATCCACGCTGTTGATGCTGGTTTCGGCGTTCGCCGGTTATCCCGAGACGATGGCGGCCTACGCGGCGGCCATCGAGCACGGCTACCGCTTCTTCAGTTACGGTGATGCGATGTTCATCACCCGCAATCCCGCGCCGACGGCCCCACAGGAATCGGCACCAGAGGATCACGCATGAGTCGCACCTGTCGTATGTCTTTCGAGTTGTTGGCCACCGATGGCAAGGCCCGTCGTGGTCGGCTGACCTTCCCGCGTGGTGTGGTGGAAACCCCGGCGTTCATGCCGGTGGGCACCTATGGCACGGTCAAGGGCATGCTGCCCCGTGATATCGAGGCGACTGGCGCGCAGATGATTCTGGGCAACACGTTTCACCTGTGGCTGCGTCCGGGTACCGAAGTCATCAAGGGCCACGGCGACCTGCATGATTTCATGCAGTGGAAGGGGCCGATTCTGACCGACTCCGGCGGCTTTCAGGTGTTCAGCCTGGGCGCCATGCGCAAGATCAAGGAAGAGGGTGTGACGTTCGCCTCGCCGGTCGATGGTGCCAAGGTGTTCATGGGGCCGGAAGAGTCGATGCAGGTCCAGCGTGATCTGGGGTCGGACGTCGTGATGATCTTCGACGAATGCACACCGTACCCGGCCGACGAAGAGGTGGCGCGAGTCTCCATGGAGCTGTCGCTGCGCTGGGCCAAGCGTTCCAAGATCGCCCACGGCGAAAACACCGCCGCGCTGTTCGGCATCGTTCAGGGTGGCATGCACGAGAACCTGCGCAAGCGCTCGCTGGAAGGCCTGGACGAAATCGGTTTCGACGGTCTGGCGATTGGCGGTCTGTCGGTGGGCGAACCCAAGCACGAGATGATCAAGGTGCTGGACTACCTGCCAGGCCTCATGCCGGCAGACAAACCTCGTTACCTGATGGGTGTAGGCAAGCCGGAAGATCTGGTCGAAGGTGTGCGTCGTGGCGTCGACATGTTCGACTGCGTGATGCCGACCCGCAACGCCCGCAACGGCCATCTGTTCACCGATACCGGTGTATTGAAAATCCGTAACGCGTTCCATCGTCACGACAATTCGCCGCTGGATCCGACCTGCGATTGCTACACCTGCCAGAACTTCTCGCGCGCTTATCTGCATCACTTGGACAAGTGCGGAGAAATGCTGGGGAGCATGCTCAATACAATCCACAATTTGCGGCACTACCAGCTGCTTATGGCTGGTTTGCGCGAGGCTATTCAACAGGGTACATTGGCCGCCTTCGTCGATGCCTTCTATGCCAAACGCGGCCTCCCAACGCCGCCTCTGGGTTGAAACAGAACGAGTTTTTCCTGCTTTTTATACTAATTATGTAACTGGAGCGACAAATGAGCTTTTTCATCTCTCCCGCTTTTGCGGATGCTGCTGCACCGGCTGCCGGTCCTGCGGGCAGTGGTTTCGAGTGGATCTTCCTGGTCGGCTTCCTGGTCATCTTCTACCTGATGATCTGGCGTCCACAGGCCAAGCGCGCCAAAGAGCAGAAAAACCTGCTGGGCAACCTGCAGAAAGGCGACGAAGTTGTAACCAGTGGCGGTATCGCGGGCAAGATCAACAAAGTGACCGATGACTTCGTGGTCATCGAAGTGTCTGACACCGTTGAGCTGAAAATCCAGAAGGGCGCCATCGCGGCCACTCTGCCTAAAGGCACCCTGAAAGCGATCTGAGCAACAACTTTTTACCCATCGACGGGGCGCGCAAGGCGCCCCGCGTTTTAAGCGGGCGGCGTGATGCTGAACAAATACCCTCTGTGGAAATACGTACTGATCCTGGCGGTGCTGGTGGTCGGTTTTATTTATTCCGCACCCAATCTCTACCCTGATGATTCTGCCATCCAGATCAGCGGCGCAAGCACTGCGCTGCAAGTCAATCAGGCGGACGTGGATCGTGCAGCCAAGGCGCTTGCCGATGCCGGCATCTCGGTCAAGGCTTCTTCTCTGGCCGAGAATGGCAAGGGCGGTTTGTTGCGTCTGAGCAAGCAGGAAGACCAGTTGCCAGCCAAGGATGTCGTGCGCAAGGCGTTGGGTGACGACTATGTCGTTGCACTGAACCTGGCGCGTACCACGCCGACCTGGTTGCGTAACCTGGGTGCAAGCCCGATGAAGCTTGGTCTCGACCTGTCCGGCGGTGTGCACTTCCTGCTGGAAGTCGACATGGACAAGGCGATCGATGCACGTCTGAAAGTCTACGAAGGCGAAGTCAAATCCCTGTTGCGCAAAGAAAAGGTGCGTTATCGCAGCCTGCCGCAGCTGGGCAATGTGATTCAGCTGGGCTTCACCGACGATGCAGAGCGTGAGCAGGCGCGTGCCTTGGTACGCAAGACCTTTACCGATTTCGAAATCACGCCTGCCGAGCTGAACGGTATCCCGGTGCTGCGCATGGCGTTGACGCCGGCCAAGCTGGCCGAGATTCGCGAATACTCGATCAAGCAGAACCTGACCACCGTGCGTAACCGGGTCAACGAGCTGGGTGTTGCCGAGCCGCTGGTTCAGCGCCAGGGTGCCAACCGCATCGTGGTCGAGTTGCCGGGTGTGCAGGACACGGCCGAAGCCAAGCGTATTCTGGGCAAGACCGCCAACCTCGAATTCCGTCTGGGTGCAGGCCCGGATGATTCGAAAGGCACCACCGAGATGTTCGAATTCCGCGAAGGCGGTCGTCCGGCAGCGGCAGTGGAGCGTGGTCTGATCATTACCGGTGACCAGGTGACTGACGCCAAGGCCAGCTTCGACGAGCATGGCCGTCCACAGGTGAACATCAACCTCGATGGTCACGGTGGCGAACTGATGAGCCGTGCAACCCGCAGCAATGTGGGCCGCAGCATGGCGGTGATCTTCATCGAACAGCGTCCGACCACCACCTACACCAAACAGATGGTCAACGGCGTCGAGAAAGACGTGCCGGTGCAGACCTTCAAGGAAGACAAGAAAATCATCAGCCTAGCGACCATTCAGTCGCCACTGGGCAGTCAGTTCCGGATTACCGGTCTGAACGGTCAGGGTGAATCTTCCGAGCTGGCGCTGCTGTTGCGTGCCGGTGGTCTGGCAGCACCGATGTACTTCGCTGAAGAGCGCACCATCGGTCCTAGCCTGGGTGCCGACAACATCACCAAGGGTATCGACGCATCCCTGTGGGGCATGCTGTTCGTCTCGCTGTTCATCATGGCGATCTACCGCTTCTTCGGTCTTATCGCGACCGTGGCACTGGCCCTGAACATGGTCATGCTGCTGGCACTGATGTCCTTGCTGGGGGCCACACTGACCCTGCCGGGTATCGCCGGTATCGTGTTGACCATGGGTATGGCGGTGGACGCCAACGTGCTGATCTTCTCGCGGATTCGTGAAGAGATCGCCAACGGCATGACGGTTCAGCGTGCTATCAACGAAGGTTTCGATCGTGCCTACACGGCGATCCTCGACGCCAACCTGACGACGCTGCTGGTCGGCGGCATTCTCTTTGCGATGGGCACCGGCCCGGTCAAAGGGTTTGCGGTGACCATGTCGCTCGGGATCTTTACCTCGATGTTCACGGCCATCATGGTGACCCGCGCTATGGTCAACCTGATCTACGGCGGTCGTGACTTCAAGAAGTTGTGGATTTAAGGGGCTGCCATGTTACGTACCATCAACTTCATGGGCGTTCGCAATGTTGCGTTCGCCATCACGATGCTCCTTACCGCACTGGCGTTGTTCAGCTGGTTCCATAAAGGGCTCAACTTTGGTCTGGACTTCACCGGCGGTACGCTCATCGAGCTGACCTACGAACGTCCCGCCGACCTCGGCAAGGTCCGTCAGGAGCTGGTTTCGGCGGGCTATCACGAAGCCGTTGTACAAAGCTTTGGCGCCACCACTGACTTGCTGGTGCGCATGCCGGGTGAAGACCCGCAGCTGGGCACTCAGGTTGCCGAAGCGCTGCGCAAGGCTGGTGCCGATAACCCGGCAGTGGTCAAGCGTGTCGAGTTCGTCGGCCCGCAGGTCGGTGAAGAGCTGCGCGATCAGGGCGGCCTCGGCATGCTGATGGCGCTGGGCGGTGTTCTGATCTACCTGGCATTCCGCTTCCAGTGGAAATTCGCAGTCGGGGCGATCATCTCGCTGATCCACGACGTGGTAGTGACGATGGGTATCCTGTCGTTCTTCCAGATCACCTTCGACCTGACGGTGCTGGCGGCGGTGCTGGCGATCATCGGTTACTCGCTGAACGACACCATCGTGGTCTTCGACCGGGTACGCGAAAACTTCCGCCTGCTGCGCAAGGCTTCGCTGATCGAGAACATCAACATCTCCACCACGCAGACACTGCTGCGCACCATTGCCACCTCGGTTTCGACCCTGTTGGCGATCGTGGCATTGTGGGTGTTTGGCGGTGACAGCCTGGAAGGCTTCTCCATCGCGTTGTTCATCGGTGTACTGGCGGGTACCTACTCGTCCATCTACATCGCCAACGTGGTGCTGATCTGGCTGAACCTGACCACCGAGGATCTGATTCCTCCAGTGGTCGTCGAGAAGGCTGACGACCTGCCGTAGGTCCGGCCATCATAAAAAAGGCGCGAGTGCTGAACTCGCGCCTTTTTTTATGCTCCAAGGCTAGGCATTGCGCAGCCATGCTGCGTTTCGATTGGTCAGGAGGTTCAAGTGAACAAGTCTATGCTTGTTGGTGCTGTGTTAGGTGCTGCTGTCGTGACTGCTGGCGGCGCCGTTGCCACCTATAGCTTGGTCAAGGGTGGTCCTGAGTATGCGGATGTATTGGCGGTAGAGCCGATCAATCAGCAGATCAAAACCCCCCGTGAAGTTTGCAAGGACGTAACCGTTACCCGTCAGGCGCCGGTCAAGGACCAGCATCAGATCGTCGGTAGCGTAATTGGCGCGGTTGCCGGTGGCTTGCTGGGTAACCAGATCGGTGGCGGTAACGGCAAGAAGATCGCTACAGTCGCGGGCGCGGTAGGTGGTGGTTATGCGGGTAACAAGGTTCAGGAAGGCATGCAGGAGCGTGATACCTACACCACTACGCAGAACCGCTGTACGACGGTCAACGATGTGAGCGACAAGGTTGTGGGCTACAACGTCAAATACAAGTTGAACGAGAAGGTGGGTCAGGTTCGTATGGAGCGTGATCCAGGTAGCCAGATTCCGGTCGACAAGAACGGTCAGCTGATATTGGGTCAGGCGCAGTAACGCCAGCCGCTGAGCTTCACAAGACATAAAAAAACCGGCTTGCGCCGGTTTTTTTATGCCTGCCGCTTAACGCTTGAGCGAAGCTGGCAGGTGCGGTGCGATTGCGGTCAGTACCGCTTTGAAGCACTTGGTGTTGCCGGCAACGATGTGGCCTTTCTCGAGGAAGTCGTGACCACCGGTGAAATCGCTGACCAGACCGCCTGCTTCCTGAATCAGCAGGGCGCCTGCAGCCATGTCCCACTCGGACAGGCCTGACTCCCAGAATGCATCGAAGCGACCGGCAGCGACATAAGCCAGGTCGAGGCTTGCAGCACCTGCACGGCGGATGCCGGCGGTCTGGCCTACCAGGCTGCGGAACATGCCCAGGTAGTTCTCGATGTTGTCCATCTGGTTGTCACGAAACGGGAAGCCGGTGCCGAGCAGGGCGCCTTCCAGGCTCTTGCGCTGGCTGACGCGCAGACGGCGGCCGTTCAGGGCTGCGCCACGACCACGGCTTGCGGTGAATTCTTCCTGGCGGACCGGGTCAAGAACCACGGCGTGCTCAAGGCGGCCGCGGTATTTGCAGGCGATGCTGACGGCAAAGTGCGGGATGCCGCGAACGAAGTTGGTGGTGCCGTCCAGTGGGTCGATGATCCACAGGTAGTCGGTGCCTTCGCCACTGCCTTCGTGCAGGCCGCTTTCTTCGCCGAGAATGCCGTGAGTCGGGTAGGCCTTGCGCAGCGCGGTGATGATGCTTTGCTCGGCAGCGCGGTCGATCTCTGTGACGTAGTCTTTGGCTTCTTTTTCGTCAACCTTGATGGTATCCAGGCGCTCGATGGAGCGGAAAATCAATTCGCTGGCGCTGCGGGCGGCGCGCAGCGCGATATTCAGCATGGGCTGCATGGATAATTCACCTAAGGTTGTTAAAGAGAGCCGGGCATTCTATGGGCTGAATCGAATTATTTCCAGCCTTGCGTTGTTACGGTTGTCGGGTTCGTGTGTGTTTTTTTGCGTCCGGCGCGGTCGCTTCTGCGGTTGCGCTCCGTACAGCTTCATAGCGTTAGCCGAGCCGTTTCTGTAAGATTTGCCCCCCTAATTCGTATCAGTGAGCGTTCGCTTTGTTGCAGAACATTCGTGTTGTCCTGGTCGGCACTACCCATCCCGGAAATATCGGCGGGGCTGCTCGCGCCATGAAAAACATGGGGCTTTCGCGTCTGGTGCTGGTCGATCCGCGCATTTTCCCTTCGCCCGATGCCGATGCACGTGCGTCCGGCGCTACCGATATTCTCGAGGGCGCGCAGGTGGTGGCGACCCTTGAAGACGCGCTGGTCGGCTGCCGTCTGGTGCTGGGCACCAGTGCTCGGGATCGAAGCCTGCCGTGGCCTATGCTGGATCCGCGTGCCTCGGGTGAAAAAGTCATCGAGCAGGCCGGCGAGGGTGCCGAAGTGGCGCTGGTGTTCGGTCGCGAACATGCGGGGCTGACCAACGAAGAGCTGCAGCGCTGCCACTTCCATGTGCACATCCCGTCAGACCCTGCGTTCAGCTCGCTCAATCTGGCGGCTGCCGTACAGGTGCTCAGTTATGAGGTGCGCGTGGCCTGGCTGGCTGCCACGGAGCAGGGCGAGGCTTCCAGACCTGCGTCGGCGCACAATGCCGAGCTGGCGACGATGGACGAAATGGAAGGTTTCTATACCCATCTTGAGGCCACGCTTGTGGCCATCGGCTTTCTTGATCCGGAAAAGCCACGGCATCTGATGGCCCGGCTGCGCAGGCTATACGGGCGCAGCGAAGTCGAGCGATCCGAGCTGAGTATTCTGCGCGGTGTGCTCACCGAAACCCAGAAAGCCGCACGTGGTGAACCCTACAAGCGAAAGGATCAGTAATGTTCGAGCGTCTGCGAGAAGACATTCAAAGCGTGTTTCACCGCGATCCTGCGGCGCGCAACGCCTTTGAAGTCCTGACCTGCTATCCAGGGATGCACGCCATCTGGCTGCACCGCTTCGCCCATATTCTGTGGCGCAACGGCTGGAAATGGCCGGCGCGTGTGGTGTCGAACTTCGGCCGCTGGATGACCGGTATCGAGATCCATCCAGGTGCGCGCATCGGTCGCCGTTTTTTTATCGATCACGGCATGGGCATCGTGATCGGTGAAACCGCCGAGATCGGCAATGACGTCACCCTCTACCAGGGCGTGACCCTGGGCGGCACCAGCTGGAATGCCGGCAAGCGCCATCCGACGCTGGAAGATGGTGTAGTGGTCGGGGCGGGGGCCAAGGTGCTCGGGCCTTTCACGGTAGGGGCGGGTGCCAAGATCGGCTCCAACGCAGTGGTCACCAAGGCTGTGCCTGCGGGCGCAACCGCAGTGGGCATCCCGGGGCGGATCATCGTCAAGTCGGACGACGAGGTTGAGGCCAGGCGCAAAGCCATGGCTGAAAAGCTCGGCTTCGACGCCTACGGTGTCAGTGCAGATATGCCTGATCCGGTCGCGCGCGCCATTGGCCAGTTGCTTGACCATCTGCAGGCTGTCGACGGGCGTCTTGAAGGCATGTGCGATGCGCTCGGCAGGCTTGGCAGCGACTACCGCGCCAAGGAGCTGCCGGAGTTGCGCGACGAGGTTTTCGACTGCGTCAAGGACTGCCAGGAAGGCAAGGTCGGCTAGCGCTCACGACGGGCAGGGTGCGTGCCATTGCGCCGCACCTTTGCTATGATGCAGCCCGCACTTTTTGCTAATCCCGACTGTTTTGCTTGGTCTAATAGTTGACTCTTTTACTCGGGAATAGCATACTCGCTCTCATTCCGAACCTCTGCGGTATACGCCATGCGACTGACTACTAAAGGCCGATACGCTGTAACAGCCATGCTTGACCTGGCGTTGCATGCGCAGAACGGGCCAGTGTCTCTGGCCGACATCTCCGAGCGGCAGGGTATTTCCCTGTCCTACCTCGAGCAGCTGTTCGCCAAGCTGCGTCGCGGCAATCTGGTTTCCAGTGTTCGTGGTCCGGGTGGTGGTTATCAGCTGTCGCGCGACATGAAAGGCATCCAGGTTGCTCAGGTTGTCGATGCAGTCAATGAATCGGTTGATGCCACGCGGTGTCAGGGTCTGGGCGATTGCCACGCAGGCGATACCTGCCTGACCCACCACCTGTGGTGCGACCTGAGCCAGCAGATTCACGAATTTCTAAGCGGTATCAGCTTGGCGGATCTTGTCACTCGCCGTGAGGTACAAGAAGTCGCTCAGCGCCAGGATATGCGCCGTGGTCATAACCACATGTCGCAACTGGGTAAGATCGAAACGTCCGCCGTCGAATGAACGCAGATGAATGAGCGGTGCGCCTGCCTGATAGGAGAGCTTCAATGAAATTGCCAATTTACCTCGACTACTCCGCGACGACCCCGGTCGATCCGCGTGTCGCGCAGAAAATGATCGATTGCCTGACCGTCGAAGGAAACTTCGGCAACCCGGCCTCGCGCTCCCACGTCTTTGGCTGGAAAGCCGAAGAAGCGGTCGAGAACGCCCGTCGTCAGGTCGCTGATCTGGTCAGCGCCGATCCGCGCGAAATCGTCTGGACCTCGGGTGCTACCGAATCCAACAACCTGGCTATCAAGGGTGTTGCGCATTTCTACGCCAGCAAAGGCAAGCACCTGATCACCTCCAAGGTTGAACACAAGGCTGTCCTCGACACCACTCGCCAGCTGGAACGCGAAGGTTTCGAAGTGACCTACATCGAGCCAGGTGAAGACGGTCTGATCACGCCTTCGATGATTGAAGCGGCACTGCGCGACGACACCATTCTGGTTTCGATCATGCATGTGAACAACGAGATCGGCACCATCAACGATATCGCCGCGATCGGTGAACTGACCCGTTCGCGTGGTGTGCTGTTCCACGTCGATGGCGCGCAGTCGACCGGCAAGGTTGAAATCGATCTGGCCAGCCTCAAGGTTGACCTGATGTCGTTCTCTGCACACAAGACCTACGGCCCTAAAGGCATTGGCGCACTTTACGTCAGCCGCAAGCCACGTGTTCGCCTTGAAGCGACCATGCACGGCGGTGGTCACGAGCGCGGCATGCGTTCCGGCACCCTGGCGACTCACCAGATCGTCGGCATGGGCGAAGCATTCCGTATCGCCAAAGAAGAAATGGCTGCTGAAAACGTGCGCATCAAGGCACTCAGCGATCGTTTCTTCAAGCAGGTCGAAAATCTGGAAGAGCTGTACGTCAACGGCAGCCTGACTGCCCGCGTACCGCACAACCTGAACCTGAGCTTCAACTACGTCGAAGGCGAGTCGCTGATCATGGCACTCAAGGACCTGGCGGTATCGTCCGGTTCGGCCTGTACCTCGGCGTCGCTTGAGCCTTCGTACGTGCTGCGTGCCCTGGGTCGCAACGATGAGCTGGCACACAGCTCGATTCGTTTCACCTTCGGCCGCTTCAGCACCGAAGAAGAAATCGATTACGCCGCGCAGAAGGTTTGCGAGGCTGTTACCCGGCTGCGCACACTGTCGCCGCTGTGGGACATGTTCAAAGACGGCGTCGACATTTCCAAGATCGAGTGGGCGGCGCACTAATTTAAAGTCGCCTCCAAGACAGGTCATGGGCAATTGCGCGTGACCTGCAGAGCGGCTCCCTGATGTGAGAGGAATAGAATCATGGCTTACAGCGAAAAGGTCATCGACCACTACGAAAATCCACGTAACGTCGGCAAGATGAACGCGGAAGATCCTGATGTGGGCACCGGCATGGTCGGCGCTCCTGCGTGCGGCGACGTGATGCGCCTGCAGATCAAGGTCAACGAGCAGGGCGTTATCGAAGACGCCAAGTTCAAGACCTACGGCTGTGGTTCGGCCATTGCGTCCAGCTCTCTGGCGACCGAGTGGATGAAAGGCAAGACTCTGGATGAAGCAGAGACCATCAAGAACACTCAGCTGGCTGAAGAGCTGGCACTGCCGCCAGTGAAGATTCACTGCTCGGTACTCGCTGAAGACGCCATCAAGGCAGCCGTTCGCGATTACAAGCAGAAGAAAGGTCTGCTGTAAGCAGGCTTTTCTACAGAAGCTTGCGACAGAGTTAACTGCAACAGGCTAATGCAACAGGCTAAGGAGTTCCGATGGCTATCAGCATGACAGAAGCTGCCGCTAACCACGTACGACGTTCCCTCGAGGGGCGCGGCAAGGGTGACGGCGTTCGTCTGGGTGTTCGCACCACAGGCTGTTCAGGTCTTGCCTATGTGCTCGAGTTCGTCGATGAGGCGGCCAGCGAAGACACCGTGTTTGAACTGCACGGCGTCAAGGTGATCATTGACCCGAAGAGTCTGGTCTATCTGGATGGCACCGAACTCGACTTCGTGCGCGAAGGGTTGAACGAAGGCTTCAAGTTCAACAATCCCAACTCGCGCGGTGAGTGCGGCTGTGGCGAAAGCTTCAACGTCTGAGGCTTTTATTGTGGGTACTCCCTGTCACTTCGCCCTGTTCGACCTCAAGCCGGAGTTTCAGCTTGATCTTGACCAGCTGGCCACACGCTACCGTGAGCTTGCGCGCAACGTGCATCCGGATCGTTTTGCGGATGCCCCCGAGCGTGAGCAGCGTGTGGCGCTGGAGCGCTCGGCCAGTCTCAACGAGGCCTATCAGACCCTGAAAAGCCCGCCGAAAAGGGCGCGTTATCTGCTGGCCATGAACGGCAACGAAGTGCCGCTCGAAGTCACGGTGCATGATCCCGAGTTTCTTCTGCAGCAGATGCAATTGCGCGAAGACCTCGAGGACTTGCAGGACGAGGCTGATCTGGCCGGCGTTGCGACCTTCAAGCGTCAGCTCAAGATCGCTCAGGACGAACTGAACCAGAGCTTCGCAGCCTGTTGGAATGATGCTGCACAACGCGAGCACGCTGAAAAGCTGATGCGGCGTATGCAGTTTCTCGACAAGCTCTCTCACGAAGTGCGCCAGTTAGAAGAGCGCCTCGACGATTAACCCCGCGCGGCTTCTGCCGCGCGCCAGTGATTATTCTGAACAGCATGGCTTTACTGCAGATCGCCGAACCCGGCCTGAGTCCTCAACCGCACCAGCGTCGTCTGGCTGTGGGTATCGACCTGGGCACTACCAATTCTCTGGTCGCTGCAGTACGCAGCGGCCTGTCCGAACCGCTGGCCGATGCAGAGGGGCAGGTCATTCTGCCTTCTGCCGTGCGCTATCACGCTGAGCGTGTCGAAGTAGGGCAGTCAGCGAAGATCGCCGCCTCCCAGGACCCGTTCAATACCGTTCTTTCGGTCAAGCGTCTCATGGGTCGTGGTCTGACCGACGTCAAGCAACTGGGCGAGCAGCTGCCGTACCGGTTCGTCGGCGGTGAGTCGCACATGCCGTTCATCGACACCGTGCAGGGGCCGAAAAGCCCGGTCGAAGTGTCTGCCGACATCCTCAAGGTCCTGCGCCAGCGCGCAGAAGCCTCTCTGGGTGGCGAGCTGGTAGGCGCGGTGATCACCGTTCCTGCCTACTTCGATGATGCTCAGCGTCAGGCGACCAAGGACGCTGCCAGACTGGCGGGCCTCAACGTACTGCGTTTGCTCAATGAGCCTACGGCTGCGGCGGTCGCCTACGGCCTGGATCAAAAGGCCGAAGGCGTGGTTGCCATCTACGACCTGGGCGGCGGGACCTTCGATATCTCGATCCTGCGCTTGACCGGTGGTGTGTTTGAAGTACTCGCCACTGGCGGCGATACCGCTCTGGGCGGCGATGACTTCGATCATGCGATAGCCAGCTGGATTGTCACGGATGCCGGTCTGTCTGCCGATATCGACCCTTCCGCGCAACGCAGCCTGCTGCAGGCCGCCTGCTCGGCCAAGGAAGCGCTGACTGACGCCGAATCTGTCGAGGTCGCCTACGGTGAGTGGCGTGGCACGCTGACGCGCGAGGCGCTCAATGCGCTGATCGAACCTATGATTGCGCGCAGCCTCAAGGCCTGCCGCCGAGCGGTGCGTGACACCGGCATCGAGCTTGAAGAAGTCGAGGCGGTGGTCATGGTCGGCGGTTCGACCCGTGTTCCACGCGTGCGCGAAGCGGTGGCCGAGCTGTTCGGTCGTCAGCCGCTGACCGAGATCGACCCGGATCAGGTGGTGGCCATCGGGGCTGCGATCCAGGCCGATACGCTGGCCGGCAACAAGCGCGACGGTGGCGAACTGCTGCTCCTCGATGTGATTCCGCTCTCGCTGGGGCTGGAAACCATGGGCGGGCTGATGGAGAAGGTCATTCCGCGCAACACCACCATTCCTGTGGCGCGTGGTCAGGAATTCACCACGTACAAGGATGGCCAGACGGCCATGAAGATTCATGTCCTGCAGGGCGAGCGTGAATTGATCAGCGACTGTCGTTCGCTGGCGCGCTTCGAACTGCGTGGCATCCCGCCGATGGTCGCGGGTGCGGCAAAGATTCGTGTCACCTTCCAGGTCGATGCAGACGGTCTGCTCAGCGTTTCGGCGCGTGAAATGGGCTCGGGTATCGAGTCGAGCATTCAGGTCAAGCCGTCCTACGGGCTGACCGATGACGAGGTCACTCGCATGCTCAAGGACTCCTTCGAGTATGCCGGCGACGACAAGGTCGCTCGTGTGCTGCGTGAGCATCAGGTTGATGCCGAGCGCCTGCTCGAAGCTGTTCAAGGTGCCCTGGATGCCGATGGCGAGCGTCTTCTCGACGAAGAAGAGCGCCTGGTCATCAACCTGCAGATGGACGAACTCCGTGAACTGATGCAAGGCACCGATGGTTATGCCATCGAGCAGCAGACCAAGCGTCTGTCGCAGGTGACCGATGCATTTGCTGCCCGACGCCTCGATTCGACGGTAAAAGCCGCACTGGCCGGGCGCAACTTGAATGAAATTGAGGAATAACTGATGCCGCAGGTGATTTTTCTGCCCCACGCCGAGCATTGCCCGGACGGGCTGGTTGTAGAAGTGGAGCCCGGCACGTCTATTCTCGAGATTGCCCACGAGCACCACATCGAGATTGAAAGCGCCTGTGGTGGCGTGTGTGCCTGCACCACCTGCCATTGCGTCATTCGCGAAGGGTTCAATTCGCTGAATGAAGCCGATGAGCTTGAAGAAGACATGCTCGACAAGGCGTGGGGGCTGGAGCCGCAGTCGCGTCTGTCCTGTCAGGCCATTGTCGGCAACGAAGACCTCACGGTCGAAATACCCAAGTATTCGCTCAACCACGCCGCTGAAGCGCCGCACTGATTCAAGGATTGCTCATGAGTCTCAAATGGGTTGATGTGCAGGAAATCGCCATCCAGCTGGCTGAAAGCCACCCGGAAGTAAATCCGCTCACCGTGAGCTTCCCCAGGTTACGTGGTCTGGTCATGGCCTTGCCTGAGTTCGATGACCATCCGGACCGTAGCGGGGAAAAGGTCCTGGAAGCGATCCAGACATTGTGGATCGAAGAGCTGGATTGACGTTCAGTAACGCGCGCAGTTAGGCAATACACCAGAACCCGCGTATAATTCGCGGGTTTAATTTTTCGCTTCAATCACTGCTTCTGGAGTTTCACCATGGCTGTTCAACGTACTTTCTCCATCATCAAGCCTGACGCCGTTGCCAAGAACGTAATCGGCGAGATCACCACTCGTTTCGAAAAAGCCGGTCTGCGCGTTGTCGCTTCCAAGCTGAAGCAACTGTCCAAGGCCGAAGCTGAAGGTTTCTACGCTGAGCACAGCGCTCGCGGTTTCTTCGGCGACCTGGTTGCTTTCATGATCTCCGGTCCGGTTGTCGTTCAGGTTCTGGAAGGCGAAAACGCTATCGCTCTGAACCGTGAGCTGATGGGCGCTACCAACCCTAAAGAAGCGGCTGCCGGCACCATCCGTGCTGATTTCGCTGATTCCATCGACGCCAACGCTGTTCACGGCTCCGATTCCGAAGCAGCCGCCGCTCGCGAAATCTCGTACTTCTTCGCAGCTACCGAAGTAACCGCTCGCTAAGTCATTTTTGACTGACGAGTGAAGGGTGAATTCATGATTGCATCGACTGGTAAAACCAACCTGCTGGGGCTGACTCAACAGGAAATGGAGAAATTCTTCGACTCTATCGGGGAGAAGCGCTTCCGTGCCGGTCAGGTCATGAAGTGGATTCACCACTTCGGCGTCGACGATTTCGACGCAATGACGAACGTCAGCAAGGCCCTGCGCGAAAAGCTCAAGGCCTGTGCTGAAGTTCGCGGTCCTGAAGTGGTCAGCGAGGACATCTCCAGCGACGGCACCCGCAAATGGGTGGTGCGCGTAGAGTCCGGCAGCTGTGTCGAGACCGTCTATATTCCGCAGGGCAAGCGCGGCACCTTGTGTGTTTCGTCCCAGGCGGGCTGTGCTCTGGATTGCAGTTTCTGCTCCACGGGCAAGCAAGGCTTCAACAGCAACCTCACCGCCGCCGAAGTCATCGGTCAGGTGTGGATTGCCAACAAATCCTTTGGCAGCGTCCCGGCGACCGTCGACCGTGCCATCACCAACGTGGTGATGATGGGCATGGGTGAGCCGCTGCTGAACTTCGACAATGTCATTGCCGCCATGCATCTGATGATGGATGACCTGGGGTATGGCATTTCCAAACGCCGGGTGACCTTGTCCACTTCCGGTGTGGTACCGATGATCGATGAGCTTTCCAAGCACATCGACGTATCCCTGGCCTTGTCGCTGCACGCGCCGAATGATGCGCTGCGCAACCAGCTGGTGCCGCTCAACAAGAAATACCCGTTGAAAGTGCTTCTCGAGTCCTGCCGTCGCTACATGTCCAGTCTGGGCGAAAAACGTGTGCTCACCATCGAGTACACCATGCTCAAGGACATCAACGACAAGGTAGAGCACGCGGTCGAGATGATCGAACTGCTCAAGGACACGCCTTGCAAGATCAACCTGATCCCGTTCAACCCGTTTCCGCACTCCGGTTACGAGCGTCCCAGCAATAACGCAATCCGTCGTTTTCAGGACCTGTTGCATCAGGCCGGTTATAACGTCACTGTGCGCACCACGCGTGGTGAAGACATCGATGCTGCATGCGGCCAATTGGTCGGGCAGGTGATGGACCGCACACGTCGTAGCGAACGCTATATAGCCGTGCGTGAGTTGAGCGCCGAGGCCGATGCGGCCCCTGTCGCGGTGACTCGAACCTGACTGCGAACCTGATCGAGAGAGACTCCATGCCTGTGCGTGCCTCGCTGCTGCTCTGTGTTGTCGTTTTGCTGACAGCGTGCGTGTCCACCGGCAACGTCAACCCGCTGACGACGGCCCAGGGGCGCGAGGAAGCGCGCAAGGCTTACGTGCAACTGGGGCTGGGTTATTTTCAGCAGGGCCAGACCGAGCGCGCCAAGGTTCCGCTGAAAAAGGCGCTTGAACTCGACAGTTCCGATGCGCAGGCCAACGCCGCGCTGGCCCTGGTGTTCCAGACAGAGATGGAGCCAGAGCTGGCCGAGCAGTACTTTCGCAAGGCGTTGGCCGCCAGCAATAACGAAACACGCATCGTCAACAATTACGGCAGTTTTCTGTTCGAACAAAAGCGTTACAAGGAAGCTTACGAGCGTTTTGAACAGGCGGCTGCCGACAACCTGTATCCTGAGCGGTCACGGGTTTTTGAAAGCCTGGGCATGACCTCGCTGAAACTGGGCAACCCCGAGCAGGCTCGCGAGCATTTTACCAAGGCATTGCGCCTGGACCGTCAGTTGCCGTTATCCTTGCTGGAAATGGCTCAGCTGTCCTACGAAGACAAGCAATATGTGCCGGCGCGTGACTATTACGACCGTTTTAGCCAGCTCAGCGAGCAAAATGCACGTAGTCTATTGCTCGGTACTCGGCTGGCGAAGATATATGATGATCGTAACAAGGCGGCCAGCTTTGGCCTGCTGTTGAAAAGACTCTATCCCGGTACGCCGGAATATCAGCAATACCTGTCGGAGCAATGATGAAAGCGGCGCATCCCGAAGTTGTAGCAACCAATCGCGTGAATCCTGGAGAAACCCTGCGCCAGGCCCGCGAGAGCAGGAGCTGGTCGCTGCCAGATGTGGCCTTGAGACTCAATCTCACCGTGACCTCCCTGACCAATCTGGAGAACGGCCAGTTTGAAAAGCTGCCTGGGCATACGTTTGCCCGGGGCTACGTGCGTGCCTACGCCAAACTGCTTGACCTCGATCAGGCGGCGCTGGTCGAACAGTTCGACCAGTTCACCGGCACTGACGGTAAGGGCAGTTCGGTTCATGCGCTGGGCCGTATCGAAGAGCCGGTCAGGCTGTCGCACAACATTCTGCGTATCGTCAGCCTGCTGTTGCTGGTGATCCTGGTCGGCGGTGGTTTCTTCTGGTGGCAGGATCAGGCGACCTTGCGCGGCAAGGATCAGTCCGGGCTGAACATGGAGCACGTCGAAGTCGAAAGCGCTGACGGCACCACGCAGATTCACCCGCTCGACGAGCCGGAAGAGCCTGCTGTGGCTGAAACGCCTGCCTCCGGACAAACTTCCTTGCCGTTGAATACCGGTGCGCCTGCCAGTGAGGCGCCAGCTGCTGCGCCAGCGGCCCCGGCTTCCAGCGTCACAGGCCACGCAACCGCACAACCACAGACACCTGCTGCCGCTACGCCACCGGCGAGCGCGCCTCAAGCCCCCGTTGCTGCGCCGAACGTGCCGTCGATGCCGACTGCACCTGCCGAGCAGCCAGCGCCTGTCGTGGCGGGTGCCGGTCAGGTGACCGTACAGTTCGTTGCCGACTGCTGGACCCAGGTCACTGACGGGAACGGCAAGGTGCTGGTCAGCGGCCTCAAGCGCAAGGGCGAGAGCCTGGATGTCAACGGCAAGCCGCCGTTGACCCTGCGTCTGGGTTACGCGCGCGGTGCGCAGGTCAGCTACAACGGTCAGCCTGTGGATGTAGCACCTTTTACCAGCGGCGAAACTGCTCGCCTGAAGCTAGGGCAATAAGTCATGCACGGCGAATCTCCAATCAAGCGTCGCGAATCCCGGAAAATATGGGTCGGTTCCGTACCGGTCGGCGGTGATGCGCCGATCGCGGTGCAGAGCATGACCAACAGTGATACCAACGATGTCGCCGCTACCGTGGCACAGATCAATCGTCTCGAAGCGGCAGGTGTCGACATCGTGCGTGTTTCGGTGCCGGACATGGACGCTGCCGAAGCATTCGGCCGCATCAAGCAACTGGTCAAGGTGCCGCTGGTCGCCGACATTCACTTCGATCACCGCATCGCCTTGCGTGTGGCGGAGCTGGGCGTCGACTGTCTGCGTATCAACCCGGGCAACATCGGTCGTGAAGACCGTGTGCGGGCCGTGGTCGATGCTGCGCGTGATCGCGGCATCCCTATCCGCATCGGCGTCAATGCCGGTTCGCTGGAAAAAGACCTGCAGAAGAAGTACGGCGAGCCTACGCCAGAGGCCCTGGTAGAGTCTGCGCTGCGCCATGTCGAGCACCTGGAACGCCTGAACTTTCAGGACTTCAAGGTCAGCGTCAAGGCTTCCGATGTGTTCATGGCGGTCGCTGCCTATCGGCTGCTGGCCAAAGAGATCGTTCAGCCGCTGCACCTGGGCATCACCGAAGCCGGTGGCTTGCGTTCGGGTACGGTGAAATCGGCTGTCGGTCTCGGTATGCTGCTTGCCGAAGGAATTGGCGATACTATCCGCATCTCGCTGGCGGCTGACCCGGTCGAGGAAGTGAAGGTCGGGTACGACATTCTCAAATCATTGCGCCTTCGTTCGCGTGGAATCAACTTCATCGCCTGCCCGAGCTGCTCGCGGCAGAACTTCGATGTGGTCAAGACCATGAACGAGCTGGAAGGTCGACTCGAGGATTTGCTGGTTCCGCTTGATGTCGCGGTTATCGGTTGTGTGGTCAATGGTCCGGGCGAAGCCAAAGAGGCGCATATCGGACTGACCGGTGGCACGCCGAACCTGATCTACATCGACGGCAAACCCGCGCAGAAACTGACCAATGACAATCTCGTGAATGAGCTGGAACGCTTGATTCGCGAGAAAGCGGCTGAAAAAGCCGAAGCCGACGCCTCGGTCATCGTGCGCGGCTAACCCGGATTGCTAAGGATTTTCTGTGAGTAAGTCTCTACAAGCCATTCGTGGCATGAACGACATCCTGCCCGAGCAGACGCCGCTGTGGCGTCACTTCGAAGGCACTGTTGCCCGTCTGCTGGATAACTACGGTTACCGGCAGATTCGTATGCCTATCGTCGAATTCACCGAGCTATTCAAGCGCTCCATCGGTGAAGTGACCGATATCGTCGAGAAAGAGATGTACACCTTCGCCGACCGTAACGGCGACTCTCTGACCCTGCGCCCTGAAGGCACTGCCGCGTGCGTGCGTGCGGTCCTCGAGCACGGCATCACTGGCGGCGGCCAGGTTCAGAAACTGTGGTACATCGGTCCGATGTTCCGTCACGAGCGTCCACAGAAAGGCCGTTATCGTCAGTTTCACCAGATCGGTGTCGAGGTTTTCAACCTCGACGGTCCGGATATCGACGCCGAACTGATCGTCATGACCTGGCGCCTGTGGGGCCTGCTGGGCATTCGCAACGCCGTCAAGCTCGAGCTGAACAGCCTGGGCACCAGCGAGGCGCGTGCGCGTTATCGTGAGGCGCTGGTCGAATACCTCTCGGCACGTCTCGACCAACTGGACGAAGACAGCCAGCGCCGCCTGAAAACCAACCCGCTGCGCGTGCTGGACACCAAGCATCCTGAAACCCAGGCTGTGCTGGTCGATGCGCCGAAGCTGGCGGACTACCTGGATGACGAATCCCGCGTTCACTTCGAAGGCCTGAAGGCCCGTCTGGACGCCGCCGGCATTCCTTATGTGATCAATCCCAAGCTGGTGCGTGGCCTGGATTACTACAGCAAGACCGTTTTCGAATGGGTCACCGATCAGCTCGGTGCCCAGGGTACGGTCTGTGCGGGCGGTCGTTACGACGGTCTGGTCGAGCAGATGGGCGGCAAGCCTACTGCGGGCGTCGGTTTCGCGATGGGCATCGAGCGACTGGTTCTGCTGCTCGAAACCCTTGAGCAGGTGCCGGAAGAAATTGCCCGTCAGGTCGATGTCTACCTGTGCGCATTCGGCGAAGCGGCCGAGCTGGCTGCGCTGGCACTGACCGAAAAGGTCCGTGATCAGTTGCCGACCCTGCGCTTGCAGGTCAACGCCGGTGCCGGCAGCTTCAAGAGCCAGTTCAAGAAAGCCGACAAGAGCGGTGCGCTGTACGCGCTGATCCTCGGCGAAGAAGAGCTGGCGGCGAAGGTCATTGGCGTCAAACCCCTGCGTGGCCAGGGTGAACAACAAAATATTGCCTGGGATGCTCTGTCAGAGCACCTGGCCTCCTGCGTAGTGCAGGGTTGAAACTGATTTAACAGCCGTTTAGCGAATAGGAGTATTGGGGTGTCGGGTACCGAAGATGAAGAGCTGGCGGTAATGAAGGACTGGTGGCAGCGCAACGGCAAACCTCTGTTGACCGGCGGTCTGCTGGCGCTGGTCGTGGTTCTGGGTTGGCAGTTCTGGCACAGGTATCAGGCCAGCCAGTCGCAAGGCGCCTCGATGCTTTATCAGCAATTGCTGGAAACCGCACTGACGCCCAGTGGCCAGGCAGACACCGCACGTGTCGCCGAGATCTCCGGCAAACTGAAAAGCGAATTCGGTGGCACTACCTACGCACAGTTCGGTAGCCTGTTCGTCGCCAAGGTGGCGGTCGATGCCGGCAAGCTGGATGATGCTGCAGCCGAGCTGAAACCCGTGGCCGACAAACCTGCCAACGACACGCTGGGCGAGATCGCCCGTCAGCGTCTGGCACGCGTGCTGGCTGCGCAGAACAAGACCGATGATGCGCTGAAGCTGCTCGACGGCGATGCCGACAAGGCTTTCCTCGCCAGTCGTGAAGAACTCAAGGGTGACCTGCTGGTACAGCTGGGTCGTACCGACGAGGCGTATGCTGCATACCAAAAGGCCAAATCTGCTCTGTCCGAAGACGCAGCAGTGGGTGGCCTGCAAATGAAGCTCGACGATCTGGCGAAAGGGGATGCGTGACGTGATTCGTTGGAAACATGCAGCATTGCTGGCTCTGGCCATTCTGGCCGCGGGTTGCAGCAGCAACAGCAAAAAGGAATTGCCTCCGGCCGAGCTGACCGACTTCAAAGAAGAAGTGGTTTTGCACAAGCAGTGGAGCCGTTCCGTTGGCGACGGTCAGGGCAAGACTTACAACATGCTCGTGCCGGCCATTGATGGCGACCGCATCTATGCGGCTGACGTCACGGGCGAAGTCGTGTCGCTGGACCGTCTGACCGGCGACGTGATCTGGAAGAAAGATCTCGATCTGCCGGTTTCCGGTGCAGTCGGTGTGGGTTATGGCCTGGTGATGATCGGCACCCTCAAGGGTGAAGTGATTGCCATGGACGCCACGTCCGGTGAGGAAAAGTGGCGCGCTCGTGTCACCAGCGAAGTGCTTGCCCCGCCTGCCACCAACGGTTCTGTTGTCGTTGTCCAGACTCAGGATGACCGCATCGTCGGTTTCGACGCTTCGACCGGTTCGCAGCTCTGGATCTACGAAAGTACCCCAGCGGTGCTGACCCTGCGCGGCACTGGTGCTCCACTGGCAACCAACCGTCTTGCCGTAGCGGGTCTGTCGACCGGCAAGGTCGTCGCTCTGGATATCACCAACGGTGTGCCGGTCTGGGAACAGCGCGTTGCCATCCCGCAAGGTCGCTCGGAACTGGATCGTGTCGTCGATATCGACGGCGGCCTGTTGCTGTCCGGCGGTACGCTGTACGTCGCTACCTATCAGGGTCGCGTCGCCGGTCTCGATCTGGAAAGCGGTCGTGTGCTCTGGCAGCGTGATGCTTCGAGCTACTCGGGTGTCGCCCAGGGCTTTGGCAGCGTCTATGCCACTCTGGCCTCCGGTACTGTCGAAGGCATCGACGAGCGTTCGTCCTCTGCACTGTGGAGCAACGAATCACTGGCTCGCCGCCAGCTCGGCGCGCCGGAAGTGTATTCCAGCTATGTAGCGGTCGGTGACATGGAAGGCTACCTGCACCTGTTGAGCCAGGTGGACGGTCGTTTTGTCGGTCGCGAACGTATCGACAGCGACGGCCTGCGTGCGCGTCCGCTGGTGGTTGGGGACATGATTTACGTGTATGGCAACAGCGGCAAACTGGAAGCCCTGACCATCAAGCAATAAGTGTCCATGCCCGGGGCCATTGGCCTCGGGTGCCCTTGCTTCGGCAAGGCTGCGGTGCCTTTGTGGCATCGCCCCGAACTCCGGCCGCTGCCCTGCAGCGGCTTTTGTATTTTCTGAAATAACGAAGTGGAGAGCCGCATGGTTCCCGTAATCGCCCTGGTGGGTCGACCGAACGTCGGCAAGTCCACCATGTTCAACCGCCTGACCAGGACTCGCGACGCCATTGTCGGCGATCTGTCCGGTCTTACCCGTGATCGCCAATACGGAGAGGCGAAGTGGCAAGGGCGCTCCTATATTCTGATCGACACCGGCGGTATCTCCGGTGACGAGCATGGCATGGACGAAAAGATGGCCGAGCAGTCGCTGCTGGCCATTGAAGAAGCCGATGTGGTGCTGTTTCTGGTGGACGCCCGTGCGGGCTACACCGCTGCTGATCAGATGATTGGTGAGCACCTGCGCAAGCGCAACAAGCGTTCCTACGTGGTTGCCAACAAGATCGACAACATCGACGAGAACCTGGCGCGTGCCGAGTTCAGCCCGATGGGTCTGGGCGACGCCATTCCGGTGGCCGGTGCCCACGGCCGTGGCATCTCGCAGATGCTCGAAATCGCCTTGCGGGAATTCCCCAGGGACGAGGACGAGCTTGAAGAGGGCGCTGAGGTCGAGGAAGTCGCCGAAGGTCAGGAAGCCAAGCGCATCCCCGGCCCGAGCGAGAAAGACGGCATCAAGATCGCCATCATCGGTCGTCCCAACGTCGGCAAGTCGACGCTGGTCAACCGCATGCTGGGTGAAGACCGGGTTATCGTCTATGACGAGCCAGGCACCACGCGCGACAGTATCTACATTCCCTTCGAGCGTAACGAAGAGAAGTACACGCTGATCGACACCGCGGGTGTGCGCAAGCGCGGCAAGATCCACGAGGAAGTCGAAAAGTTCTCGGTGGTCAAGACGCTGCAGGCCATCAAGGACGCCAACGTGGTGATCTTTGTGATGGACGCCCGCGAAGGTGTGGTCGACCATGACCTGAACCTGCTGGGCTTCGCCCTTGAAGCGGGTCGTGCGCTGGTCATCGCGCTGAACAAGTGGGACGGCATGACGCCGGGCGAACGCGATTTCGTGAAGATCGAGCTGGAGCGCCGGTTGTTCTTCGTCGATTTCGCCGACATCCACTTCATCTCCGCGCTGCACGGCACGGGCGTGGGCAACCTGTATCAGTCGGTACAGAACTCGTTCAAGTCCGCGGTCACACGCTGGCCAACCAGCCGCCTGACGCAGATTCTCGAAGATGCGGTCAGCGAGCATGCACCACCGATGGTCGGCAGCCGCCGCATCAAGCTGCGTTATGCCCACCTGGGGGGTGCCAACCCGCCGCTGATCGTGATCCACGGTAATCAGGTCGAGAAGGTACCCAAGTCCTACGTCCGTTATCTGGAAAACACCTATCGGCGTGTGCTCAAGCTGGTCGGTACGCCGATCCGTATCGAGTTCAAGGGTGGCGAGAACCCGTATGAAGGCAACAAGAACACGCTCACCGACCGTCAGGTCAACAAGAAGCGTCGGATGATGTCGCACCACAAGAAGGCCGACAAGAAGCGCCGCGACAAGCGCTGAGTCAGCATCGGGAAAAAGGCGCTTCGGCGCCTTTTTTTGTGTCCGTTTAATGGGCTATCCTGCCTGACCCGTGCCGCCCGGTGCCGGGAGATTGCAGGGAAAGGGTTCCATGATCGACAGCAAGTTGCCCAACGTGGGCACCACTATCTTCACCGTCATGTCACAGCTGGCCGCCGAAACCGGGGCTATCAACCTGTCCCAGGGGTTTCCCGATTTTGACGGGCCGCAGGCGCTGCGTGATGCGGTCTGCCGACACGTCACTCAAGGCCATAACCAATACTCACCGATGACCGGGCTGCCTGCGCTTCGTCAGCAAGTCGCAGCAAAGATCGCCCGCAGCTATGGGCGTACGGTCAATCCGGACAGCGAAATCACCATTACACCGGGTGCCACGCAGGCGATTTTCTGCGCGATCCACAGCATCATTCGCGCTGGCGACGAAGTGATCATTTTCGACCCTTGCTATGACAGCTACGAGCCCGCCGTCGAACTGGCCGGTGGGCGCTGCGTGCATGTGCAACTGGGGCTGGATGACTTCTCCATCGACTGGCAAAAGCTGAGCGATGCGCTGAGCCCGCGTACCCGCATGATCGTCATCAACAGCCCGCACAACCCCAGCGGCGCATTGATCAGCCGTGCAGAGCTCGATCGGCTGGCCGCGCTGATCGCCGATCGCGACATCTACCTGCTCAGCGACGAAGTCTATGAACACCTGGTGTTCGACGGCGCACGCCATGTCAGTGTGCTTGACCACGAAGCGTTGTATCAGCGCGCCTTCGTCGTCAGCTCGTTCGGCAAGACGTATCACGTTACTGGCTGGAAAACCGGTTACGTGGTCGCGCCGCCTGCGCTGACGTCCGAGCTGCGCAAGGTGCACCAATATGTGAGCTTCTGCGGTGTCACGCCGTTGCAGTACGCATTGGCCGACTTCATGGCCGAACACCCGGAGCATGTCGACGAGCTGCCAGGCTTCTATCAGGCCAAGCGCGACTTTTTCTGTGGTCATCTGGCCGAGTCGCGCTTCAGCTTCCGGCCGGTGGGCGGGACTTATTTCCAGTTGGTCGACTACTCGCAGATCAGGCCCGACCTCAACGACGTCGACATGGCCTTGTGGATGACCCGCGAGCATGGTGTGGCGAGTATTCCGATTTCTGTGTTCTACCAGAGCCCGCCAGCAGGGCAGCGCCTGATCCGCTTGTGCTTCGCCAAACAGGAAGAGACGCTGCGTCTGGCGGCGGAGAAACTATGCGCGATATAAGCGGGCTGCCGAACCTCAACCTCGCGCTGATCCAGACCACGCTGGCGTGGCATGATCGCGAGGCCAATCTTGAGCATTTCGAGCCATTGCTGGATCAGGCGCAGGGCGCGGATCTGGTAATCCTGCCAGAGATGTTCACCACCGGATTCTCGATGGAGTCCGAGGCCCTGTCAGAACCGGAAGCCGGGCCTACATCGGCATGGCTATTGGCTCAGGCCAAGCGTATCGACGCTGTGGTGACGGGCAGCGTCATGATGCGCGCGGCCGATGGCAGTCATCGCAATCGCCTGCTGTGGGCGCGACCGGATGGTGAGCTGCTGCATTACGACAAGCGCCACCTGTTTCGCATGGCCGGTGAGCACGAGCATTACACGCCGGGTGATCGCCAGGTGATGTTCGAACTCAAAGGCTGGCGCGTGCGCCCGCTGATCTGCTACGACCTGCGCTTTCCGGTCTGGAGCCGTGACGCTCAGGACACCGACCTGTTGCTGTACACCGCCAACTGGCCGGGTGCGCGGCGTCTGCACTGGAATCGCTTGCTGCCTGCCAGAGCCATTGAAAACCTGTGCTATGTGGCGGCAGTCAATCGCGTTGGGTCGGACGGCAAGGGCTTTGCGTACACCGGTGACAGTCAGGTCCTGGATTTCCAGGGCGAGAGCCTGTTGAGCGTGGGCGAAGCGGACGGGGTGTTCAAGGCGACGCTCAGCGCGGCAGACTTGCATGCCTACCGCACACGGTTTCCAGCCGGGCTGGATGCTGATTCGTTTAATATTGAGTAAAAGTACTTCAGAATGTTTCTGATCGGCCGATAGCCTCTCCAGAATTCCTGGAGACCGCCATGACTACCATCAATACATCCACACTGAACAGTTACTCGAGCTCGTTGACCTTAGCGATCAAACCTACCGAGGCTGAAACAGCCAAGGCCGCGACTGCTGCTGCTGCCACCACGACTACTGAAACAGAGAAAAGCTCTGATCAGGCGTCCACCGAAGGTGGCAAGGCCGGTGCGGCGGGTGGTGGCGGCAGCGTGGGTGGCTCCAGCGAATCGTCGCTCAATCAGACCATCGAACAGATAAAGCAGCAGATCAAGGATGCTCAGAAGCAACTCGCCGAGCAGAAGGCGCAGTTGGCTGCTGCTCAAAGCGGTAAAGGCTCAGCGGAAGAGAAGGCTCAGAAATCCATGGCGATTCAGGGCCAGATCGCGACCATCAGCGCCAACTTGCAGACCTTACAAGCGTCGTTGTTGCAACTAGAGACTGAAGGTGGCGTGAATACCACTGCGTGATATCTCCTGCCGAGCGCCCGAAGTGACGCTCATCATGCCCACGCACAGTGTTGCGTGGGCATTCAGCTGCTTGCGCCCCCGATCAGGCGGCGCAGCGTCCAGCGTTGCCTGTCACTCGTTGACGTTCATGAACTTGCGGGCCCACTCTACGTAGTCCTCAGGCTGCGTATAGGTGTGGGTCAGTTCGGTCGCGCTCATGTTCGATTCGCTGCCCAGGATCTGGCGCTGCTCGCGCAGGCAGTCATAGGTGGCCTTGATCGCCGCGAAGTATGCCGCGTGACCATGTACGCAGACCCTTACGCCCATCTCGGCAAGACGCGCGTTGTCGTGCAGTTCCGGGTTGCCGTACGTCACCAGCATCAGCGGCACGGTCACGCCTTCGGATATCTGCGCCAGGTGATCGAAGTCACGAATGCCGACGATGGTAATGCCGTCAGCCCCGGCAGCCTGGTACTGCTGAACCCGGCTGATGGCTTCCTGAACCGGAATGATCGCCGCGTTGGTACGAGCGAAAATCGACATCTCCGGATCGACACGCGCTTCCAGCGCTGCGCGGATCTTGCCAACACCTTCTGCAGTGGAAATCAGGTCAGTGGATTTGCGTCCGAACTGCGCCGGCAGCAGGGTATCTTCGATCGTCAGTGCAGAAATACCGGCACGTTCCAGTTCGACAACGGTGCGCATGACGTTAAGGGCATTGCCATAACCATGGTCTGCGTCCGCGATGACCGGGAGCTGTGCGACGCGGCCGATGCGCGTGGCCTGTTCAACGAATTCGCTCAGCGTGATCAGGGCGAAGTCAGGGGCTGCCAGGACTTGCAGCGACGCCACGGAGCCGCCGAGGATGCCTACTTCAAAGCCCAGATCCGCTGCGATTCGCGCTGACATGGGGTCGAACACCGAGGCTGTGTGAAAGCAAGCGTTCGACGAGGTGAGCGCACGGAAGCTGCGGCGCAAATCTTGATGGGAAGCCTTGGGCATAATCGCTCCAAATGTGATTGGATCAGCTCAGCGTACCGAGGCCGATGGTAATTTCAATGCACGGTGGGTCTGCCCGAGCATTCTTTTCGTCCGGAAATCAATGCAATAGTCGTCTTGGTTTTATAGGAAAGGTGCAGCTGGCAGGTAAGTCCGAGCAGGCATCGTCAGCATATGAATTGCTGTTGGATTGGGCGAACTCTGGAGTAAGGGCAGCATGCTACCACAGCATAAATGAAAAAGATTATGCCGAAACAGGCAGGGTCATGCGCGGAATGCAAGAGGCAGGTGCAGCGTGAGGCGGGGGAGGGAAGCGGGCGCTGCGGATGGCGGACCTGCGTCCGCCATCCGGCTGTCAAATCAGGCAGCTTTGGCCTGAGTCTGGCTGAGTGAGCGATTAAGCGCGCTGAACAGGGCGCGGAAGCTCGCCGTGGTGATGTTTTCATCGATGCCCACACCATGCACGGCGCGTTCGCCATTCACGCGCAGCTCAATGTAGGCGGCCGCCTTGGCGGTCGTACCCGAACCGATCGCATGCTCGTTGTAGTCCATGATTTCCACGGCCACTGGCAGACCGGCGACCAGTGCTTCCAGGGCGCCCTTGCCCTTGCCACGCCAGTGCTGGGTTTCGCCGTCGACGTGCACCTCGGCATCCACCGAGCTGTTGCCGTTCTCTTCCTGCAACTTATGGCTGATCAGCGCATAAGGAACGTTGGCTTGCAGGTATTCACGACGCAACAGCGAGTGAATCTGCTCGGCCGTCATCTCCAGGCCCAGGCGATCGGTTTCACCCTGAACCACCTGGCTGAACTCGATCTGCATGCGGCGTGGCAGGGAAATGCCATATTCCTGTTCCAGCAGGTAAGCGATGCCACCTTTGCCTGACTGGCTGTTGACGCGAATCACCGCCTCGTAGCTGCGACCGATGTCAGCCGGGTCGATCGGCAGGTAAGGCACTTCCCACAACTCGCCTTCCTTCTGCTGGGTGAAACCCTTGCGAATCGCATCCTGGTGCGAGCCAGAGAAGGCGGTGTGAACCAGGTCACCGACGTACGGATGACGTGGGTGCACCGGAATCTGGTTGCACTCTTCGACGACCTTGCGCACGCCGTCGATGTCCGAGAAGTCCAGCCCGGGATTGATGCCCTGGGTGTAGAGGTTCAGCGCCACGGTGACCAGATCGACGTTACCGGTCCGCTCGCCGTTACCGAACAGGCAGCCTTCGACGCGATCCGCACCGGCCATCAGGCCCAGTTCGGTAGCCGCAACGCCCGTACCACGGTCGTTGTGGGTGTGCAGGCTGATCAGCACGCTGTCGCGGCGGGTAATGTTGCGGCCGAACCATTCGATCTGGTCAGCGTAAATGTTGGGTGTCGCCACTTCCACGGTCGCCGGGAGGTTGAGGATCACCTTGTTCTCGGGCGTCGGGTTCCACACCTCGATCACTGCATCGCAGACTTCCTTGGCGAATTCCAGCTCGGTCGCACTGAAGGTTTCCGGCGAGTACTCGAAGGTCCACTGGGTTTCAGGCTGTTGTGCTGCATATTTGACGAACAGCTTGGCCGCGTTGACCGCGATCTCTTTCACCCCGGCCTTGTCCTGATTGAAGACAATGCGGCGGAACGACGGGCTGGTCGCGTTATACAGGTGGACGATGGCTTTCTTGGCGCCGCGCAGTGATTCGAAGGTGCGGGCGATCAGGTCTTCGCGAGCCTGGGTCAGTACCTGGATAGTGGTGTCATCCGGGATGTGGCCGTCTTCGATAAGGGTACGCACGAAGTCGAAGTCAGTCTGCGAAGCCGATGGAAAGGATGCTTCGATTTCCTTGACGCCGACGCTGACCAGGGTTTTCCAGAAGCGCAGCTTCTTGGCCGCGTCCATCGGCTCGATCAGCGACTGGTTGCCGTCGCGCAGGTCGGAGCTGCACCAGATCGGCGCTGCATCGATGGTCTTCGAAGGCCAGGTGCGGTCAGGCAGATCAATGGTCGGGAACGCGCGGTACTTCTTCGACGGGTCTTTGAGCATGGTCATCAGGAAATCCTTTTGTATTCACGGGGCCGGGGTAGGGCGGCCTGCCGTTCTGGATAGATAGCACAGGGAATTGCGAACACAGGGACGAGGCACAGCATGCTAGCCAGGCAGTCGGGCGCTGACCAGGCTGACGCACCGGTGTTGGCGCAACAGAATAAGGGTTTGAGAGGTATTCATGAGGCCAACCGTAACCATTGGCATGGATGATGGCAAGCATTTGAAAAAGATTGGAATAAATTCTCGAAAAGGCGTCTTTGGCGATTTTTTATAGCGGGATATGACGCTTTATGTACAGGTTGTTGTTGGACGAAAGCGATGTGCGCAATGAGGGGGCAGGTGAGCGAGCGGGGTAACACTCGCTCACCAACAGACTTACGGCTGAAACGCGCCGATGAAGATCGCCGGGTCCACGCGCGCATCGTTGAGGCTGACGTTCCAGTGCATGTGCGGCCCGGTTGCGCGACCGGTCGCGCCGACTTTGCCGACCACTCCGCCACGCGGGACGAGGTCGCCGACTTTCACGTCGATCTTCGACATGTGGCAAAACATGCTGATGAAGCCTTGCCCGTGATCGACGAATACCGTGTTGCCATTGAAGAAGTAATTGCCGGTCAGGATGACCTTGCCCGCCGCCGGGGATTTGATCGGCGTGCCGGCCGGCACCGCGAAGTCGAGGCCCGAATGCGGGTTGCGCTCTTCGCCATTGAAGAAGCGACGCACGCCGAACTTGCTCGACAGCGGGCCGTTGACCGGCTTGTCCAGAATCAGGTTGCTTGGCGTGCCTGGGCTGAAACTGCGGTAGGCGCGCAGTTGCTCGGCCAGTTCGCCCTCGATACGTTTGTTGTCTTCGGGGTTGGGATTGACCTGACGTTTGTTCTTGAGCGTGATGTGCTGTTCCGGGTAATTCTTGCTGCCAACGGTGAAGTTGAGCGTGCGCCCGCCGGACGTGACTTGCTGGGTGCCAGGTTTGACGGTCAGCGGAATGCCGACGATGGCCAGCCAGCGTGTGCCCTGTTCCTTGACCACCAGCACCGGTTTGCCTTGATAGGTGGCGGTCGGTGCCTGAACGCCGGTGCCCAGATCGATAACCGCCACGCCGCCGGGCACCGGCTTGTCGAGTGCGCGAGTGATGAAGCTGTCGGCGTGGGCCGGAAGACAGAGCAGCAGGGCGAACAGCGGGGCGATAAAACGTAGCATCAGGCAGTCAGTCCAGAAGGGAGAGGGTCACGGGTGTGAGGTGATTGTCTTCGACGCGCACGTGCAGTTCGCCTTCGCTGAGCCTGGCGGTAAGCCGTTGGCCCGTTTGCGTCTGTGCAGCGTTGCGGATCGCGTGACCGCGCTCGTCGAGCAAAATGCTGTAACCGCGTCCCAGTGTGGCGAGCGGGCTGACCACGTTGAGGGTCTGCACCTGACTTTGCAGTTGCAGCTTGCGCGCCTTGATCTGTTCGCGAATGGCTCTCGGCAGACGCTCGGCCAGGGCATCCAGACGCTGGCGCAAAAAGGCCAGGGTTCGGCCCGGGTGTTGGGCAGCAAGGCGGCTTTGCATGTGCGACAGACGCAGCTGACGTTGATGCATGTTCTGTTCAAACGCGCGGCGCAGGCGCATGTCCAGGTCGTCCAGCCGTTGCGACTGCTGACGCAAGCGCTCGCCAGGATGACGCAGACGCCGGGAAATACCCTCAAGACGCAACCGCTCGCGCATCAGTCGGTCCTGCATGCGGCTGACCAGTCGCCGGTGCAGGTTGTCGACGCGTCGATGCAGGTCGCTTGAATCCGGGGCGAGCAGTTCGGCGGCAGCTGAGGGCGTCGGTGCACGCACGTCGGCGACAAAGTCGCTGATGGACACATCGGTTTCATGCCCGACAGCGCTGACAATCGGCGTCACGCAGGCGTCGATGGCGCGGGCGACAGCTTCTTCGTTGAAGCACCACAGGTCCTCCAGCGAGCCGCCGCCACGGGCGAGGATCAGCGCATCGAAGCCTCTGCTGTCGGCCAGCTTCAGTGCGCGGACAATCTGGTTGATCGCCTCGCGACCCTGAACGGCTGTGGGAATCAAGGTCAGCTCGACCCGCGGCGCGCGACGGCGGAACACGCTGATGATGTCGCGTATCACCGCACCGGTCGGAGAACTGATAATCCCGATGCGTTGCGGGTGCAGCGGCAGCGCGACCTTGCGCTCGGCGCTGAACAGGCCTTCGTCGCTGAGCTTGGCTTTCAACGCATCGAATGCCAGGCGCAATGCACCATCACCGGCAGGTTCCACCGTGTCGAGAATCAACTGATAGTCGCCGCGGCCTTCAAACAGCGAGACCTTGCCGCGCACCTTGACCTGCAAGCCGTCCTTGAGCGCCTGACGCACACGCGCCGCGCTCTGCCGGAACAAGGCACAGCGCACCTGCGCGCCAGAGTCCTTCAGCGTGAAGTACACATGGCCCGACGCCGGGCGCGAGAGGTTGGAGATCTCGCCCTCGACCCAGATGCTGCTGAACACGTCTTCCAGCAGCACACGGGCACGGCCGTTGAGCTGGCTGACAGTAAGGACTTCCCGGTCGAGGCCGAGTCTTGCGAAAGGGTCTTTGATCATGTCCGGCATCATAATGGCAATGCCGGTCTGGCGCACAGGTCTGTCTCGTCGGTAAAGGCAGTATTGCTTCTTGACCTGGATGGCCAGCCTATTAAGCTGCGGCCTCGAACAGCTTTAAGCGACGCTCCGTTATGAACACCCAAAGCATCATCGTCCCGCAAATCTCCACCTTTCCCGGGCACGAGGCCAGGGCGCGGCTGATCCTGCGCTGGCTGGTCAAGCTCAATGTGGTCGAGCCAGAGCTGACCACGTGCGGGCGTACCTATAACAAGATGGCCTACGCAGTGGCTCCCGGAGCGAAGCGGGTGGTGAAGAATCCCGATGCGTTGCCGTTCGGACAGGTCATCAACGGCTTGGAAATCGTCACCAAGCGCTGCATCTATACCCCGCTGAACGACTTTGCCGAAGAGGCTGGTTGCCCGGAGTGTCGCCGCGAAGTGGGGGAGGCGCTGTTCGACAGCCTGGAAGACTGGATGCCCGGTCACACCGATAATTTCACCTGCCCCGAATGCCGCCACGAAGATGACATCAACGGCTTTCTTTTTCTCGACGCCTGCGGGTTTTCCAACCTCGGTTTCATCTTCAACAACTGGCTGGATGCGTCGTTCACGCAGGCGTTTCTGGATGACTTCGCCGAACGACTGGATCGCCCGGTCTCCTGCGTTAATGTGCGTCTATAAACAGCTTTGATAATAGGCTGAGGTTTACATTGAGCCGGGCGGGGTCTGTGGGTATAATGGCGCGCTTCCAATTTCCCGCCCGGGAGCCCCCGCGATGCTGCGTATCAGTCAAGAAGCCCTTACATTCGACGACATTCTCCTTGTGCCCGGTTATTCCGAGGTACTCCCTAACGAAGTCAGTCTGAAAACCCGTTTGACCCGTGGCATCGAGCTGAATATACCTTTGGTCTCTGCTGCAATGGATACAGTCACCGAGGCCCGTCTGGCAATTGCCATGGCCCAGGAAGGCGGTATCGGTATCATCCACAAGAACATGACCGTCGAGCAGCAAGCTGCCGAAGTGCGCAAGGTCAAGAAGTTCGAGGCCGGTGTCGTCAAGGACCCGATCACGATCGAAGCCGACGCCACTGTCCGCGATCTGTTCGAACTCACCCGCATGCACAACATTTCCGGCGTACCGGTCCTGCACAATGGCGACCTGGTCGGCATCGTGACGTCCCGCGACGTACGCTTCGAAAACCGTCTTGATGTCCCTGTCCGCGAAGTGATGACGCCCAAAGAGCGTCTGGTCACCGTGCGCGAAGGCGCCGACAAGAACGAAGTCCGCGAACTGCTGCACAAGCACCGTCTGGAAAAAGTCCTGATCGTGGATGCCAATTTCGCGCTCAAGGGCATGATGACCGTCAAGGACATCGAAAAAGCCAAGGCTTACCCGCTGGCCAGCAAGGACGATCAGGCTCGCCTGCGTGTCGGCGCTGCAGTCGGTACTGGCAAGGACACCGCCGAACGTGTCACCGCACTGGTCGCGGCTGGCGTTGACGTCGTGGTCGTCGATACCGCTCACGGCCACTCCAAAGGCGTGATCGACCGCGTCCGCTGGGTCAAGGAAAACTTCCCTCAGGTGCAGGTCATCGGCGGCAACATCGCCACTGGCGAAGCAGCCAGGGCACTGGTTGCCGCAGGCGCCGATGCAGTCAAGGTCGGTATCGGCCCGGGCTCCATCTGCACCACGCGTATCGTTGCCGGTGTCGGCGTGCCGCAGATCAGCGCCATCGCCAACGTCTCCGCTGCCCTTGAAGGCACTGGCGTGCCGATGATCGCCGACGGCGGTATCCGCTTCTCCGGTGACCTGTCCAAGGCCATTGTGGCTGGCGCCTCCTGCGTGATGATGGGCTCGATGTTCGCCGGTACTGAAGAAGCGCCAGGCGAGATCGAACTGTTCCAGGGCCGTTCCTACAAGGCCTATCGCGGCATGGGCTCGCTGGGTGCGATGTCCCAGGCCCAAGGCTCGTCCGATCGCTACTTCCAGGATTCGTCCGCAGGTGCCGAGAAGCTGGTGCCGGAAGGCATCGAAGGCCGTGTGGCCTATAAAGGTCCGTTGTCGGCCATCATCCATCAGTTGATGGGCGGCCTGCGTTCCTCCATGGGTTACACCGGCAGTGCCGATATCGAGCAGATGCGCACCAAGCCCGAGTTCGTTCGCATCACCGGTGCCGGCATGGCTGAATCCCACGTCCATGACGTGCAGATCACCAAGGAAGCGCCGAACTATCGCGTTGGTTGATCCGGACTGCATCGGGGTGTTTGCCTCGATGCAGGCCAACAAGTTTCATAGCCGGGGCTGTTGACGCAGCCCCGTGTCGTTTCTGTTTTTTGACGAGAATGAGTCATGGCCCTCGACATTCACGCCCACCGTATCCTGATCCTCGACTTCGGTTCCCAGTACACCCAGCTGATCGCCCGCCGCGTGCGCGAAATCGGCGTGTATTGCGAGCTGCATCCGTTTGACATGGACGACGAAGCGATTCGCGAATTCGCTCCAAAAGGCGTGATCCTCGCCGGCGGCCCCGAGTCCGTACACGAAGCCGACAGCCCGCGCTGCCCGCAAGCGGTATTTGACCTGGGTGTGCCGGTTTTCGGTATCTGCTACGGCATGCAGACCATGGCCGAGCAGTTGGGCGGCAAGGTTGCCGGTTCCGAGCTGCGCGAGTTCGGCTACGCTCGCGTTGACGTAGTCGGCAAAAGCCGTCTGCTTGATGGTATCGAAGACCATATCGACGCCGACGGCCTGTTTGGCCTCGACGTATGGATGAGTCACGGTGACAAGGTCACCAAACTGCCGGAAGACTTCCACATTCTGGCCAGCACCCCGAGCTGCCCGATTGCCGGTATGGCTGACGACGCTCGCGGTTACTACGGCGTGCAGTTCCACCCGGAAGTGACCCACACCAAGCAGGGCGGTCGCATCCTGTCGCGCTTCATCCTCGACATCTGCGGCTGTGAAGCACTGTGGACCCCATCGAAGATTGCTGAAGACGCTATCGCTCAGGTTCGCGCTCAGGTCGGTACTGACAACGTGTTGCTGGGCCTGTCCGGGGGCGTTGACTCCTCCGTGGTTGCGGCGCTGCTGCACAAGGCCATCGGCGATCAACTGACCTGCGTATTCGTCGACAACGGCCTGCTGCGCCTGCACGAAGGCGAGCAAGTGATGGCCATGTTCGCCGAGAACATGGGCGTCAAGGTGATCCGCGCCAACGCCGAAGAGCAGTTCCTGAACAACCTGGCAGGCGAGAGCGATCCAGAGAAGAAGCGCAAGATCATCGGCCGCACCTTCATCGACGTGTTCGATGCCGAGTCCTGCAAGCTGGACAACATCAAGTACCTGGCGCAAGGCACCATCTACCCGGACGTCATCGAGTCGGCTGGCGCGAAAAGCGGCAAGGCCCACGTCATCAAGTCGCACCACAACGTGGGCGGCCTGCCGGAAGAAATGAACCTCAAGCTGGTCGAGCCACTGCGCGAGCTGTTCAAGGACGAAGTCCGCCGCCTGGGCCTCGAACTCGGCCTGCCCTACGACATGGTTTACCGCCACCCATTCCCAGGCCCAGGCCTGGGCGTGCGCATCCTCGGCGAAGTGAAGAAGGAATACGCCGACATCCTGCGTCGTGCCGACCACATCTTCATCGAGGAACTGCGCAAGGCCGACTGGTACCACAAGGTCAGCCAGGCGTTCGTCGTGTTCCAGCCGGTCAAATCAGTCGGCGTCGTCGGCGACGGCCGCCGCTACGCCTGGGTCGTCGCGCTGCGCGCGGTGGAAACCATCGACTTCATGACTGCTCGTTGGGCACACCTGCCTTATGAGCTGCTGGAGACGGTGAGCGGCCGGATCATCAACGAGATCGAAGGGATTTCGCGGGTGACTTATGATGTGTCGAGCAAGCCGCCGGCTACTATTGAGTGGGAGTGATCTGCTTGACGTGATTCTGATGGCATAGCCTTTGTAGGCATTGTCTAAGGCATCGCAAAGCCCTCCGCCCTCCAATGGGCGGGGGGCTTTTGTTTATGGCAGGTGACTTTCGGATGTGGGACGCTTTTCACGGAAGATGATAGAGTCTTCGGGAGATTCCGGGAGATTGCGTGATGATTGAAGATAAAGTGCGCAGAGTCGTAGCTCGCAAAGAAGGCAATGTATTGCTGCGCGCCGATTTCTCGGGGTTAGGTAGCCCCTCTCGAATTAATCGAGTATTGGATCAGCTAGTAAGAGGGGGGGAAATCACCAGAATAGGAATAGGTGTGTATGCCAAGTCGTCTAAAGATCCAGCGACGGGAAGAATAAGCCTCGCTGCGGACGTTCAGCATCTCGCTGTGGAAGCTTTGAGAAAGCTCGGTTATACAGCCTGGATATCTCAAAAGGAGGTATCTGGAGAGTCATCTCTGCTCACGCTTGAGCACGGGGTGACGGTGCGTGTGGCAGGCGGGCGACATATAAAGCGCAAGCTGTCTATCGAGGGAAAGACGGTTGTTTATGTCTATGAAAATGCTGCCAGGAAGGGTAGAAAACCCACGCTAATACGTAACCCTGAAACAGGCGATCTGATTATCCCCGCAACTGGTATTCGTGATTACGTTTTGAAACTAGCAGAGTGTTATCAGGTTACCCACGTCAAAACATTTGCGGACACATGGGCTGAGGACGTCTCCAGATTGGCGGGAGACGAGGTAAAAACCGACGCCGTCGAGCAATTGGTTATTGCGCTAAAAAAACAAAAAAAGGTCACAGGCAGAGAGATGGTAAGGCTGTTGACTCGTTATCTTAGGGAGAAAGAGGTTGTTTGATCCTTTCAACGATTTTGAAAAAAGAGGCTATTTGCAGAATGTCGAGGGTGAGAAAAATCCTGACATAGTCAAACGGCTTGAGCATGACCTTTTTACTGCAAATCTGTCGGAAGCAATGTCATATCTTGCCAGCAAGCCTTTCATTGATTACAACGATTTCTTATACGTCCACAAGATTCTGTTTGGAGAGTTTTATCCTTGGGCAGGTCAGGACAGACTGCACACCACGCCGAATAAAGCTATTTCAAAGGCCGACACGTTTTTTTGTCATCCGAAGGATGCGCAGCGAGCTGTAGAACAGGGCCTCAAGCTTGCTCAGGATGGGGCAACGCTGAAAAGATCGCCGGGTGTAATTATGGGACTGTTTGCTTACGCACATCCCTTTCTGGATGGTAATGGCCGTACCATGCTCATCGTTCACACGGTGCTATGTCATCGTGCTGGTTTTTCAATTAACTGGTCGGGAACGGGCAAATCAAAATACCTGGCCGCTCTTAGTGCGGAAATCGAGACGCCCGACAAAGGTATCCTAGATGCATATCTCAAAGAATTCATATTGCCTCCTCTCGACCCATCGGGTTGGGAGGTTGCTATTCAAACTATTCGTGGACTTGATGGGATAGCTTCTTCAGATATTGTTGACGGGGAGTTCAGTGACCCTGAAATATCGCAAAAATACGAGCAGTTTGATCAACGCAGAGGTTACGAGATCAAATAATTGACGCTAGTGGGGCTATTATTTTCCTCTTTAGGAGCGATCTCTCGACGCCGCCAAGTGGAGTGGCGTACCCAAAACACCGTTGTTCAAAGGGTACCAATACGCCGAATCCTCAGATTCGGATTCTTATGGCACGGATGCGTACAGGCGGTGATCAAGCCTGTTTAAGGGATTTATGGTTTCCATCTATGTACGTGGCGAGGACAAGACCCGGCAGATCAGCGGCTGGGATATAAAACCAGATGGCAAGGGCGAGTTCACCCTGACGTGCCACTACCCCTCTCAAAAAACTTATTCCCGCCCGCTGAGTGAGTGCATGGTCGTGCCTACCCTGGAATTGAAGGACATGCTTCTTGTGAGAAAAGGAAGCTCGGAATTCAACCCCGTCGATACGGTGGAGATATACGGTGAGAAACACGCCCTCGTTCAATATCAGGGAAAACCGAAAAAATACCTGTTCAACATGGACAATGTTGAGTTCGTTTCCCCGACCTCGATCACTGATGAGCCCGTATTCACTTATTTTCGATCAGTGGCCGCAGCCAGGGTCAGCACTGCCGCTGCCGGTGATAAAAAGGGCATAGCCGAAAATATTGACCGTCAAATGGACACACTTTCATTGTCCCCGACCACGGCGCTGCATGCCTACTGCAAAGGGCAGCATGGAACGCTGGAGTCGTCAGGCAATTTTATCTTTCCTTTCGGCCTCAACGAAAGTCAGCTCCAGGCGGTGGAGCAAGCGTTCCTTTCACAGATAAGCGTGATTGAAGGTCCTCCCGGCACGGGCAAGACGCAGACTATCCTGAACATCATTGCCAACATCCTTTTGCAGGGAAAAACAGTGGCGGTAGTGTCCAACAACAATTCTGCAGTCGAGAATGTTTATGAAAAGCTAGGCAAGTGCGGCTTGGATTATCTGGTCGCGAGGCTTGGTAAAAACGACAACCAGAAGGAGTTTTTTGCCAACCGTCCTCCGCGCCCCTCCACAGATCCTTCACCAGCGCCTGCCATGGAGAACATCCAGAGTGTCCTGCAACGGCTGAAAGGCTACCTGGGCGCTCGTAACGCAGTGGCGCAGTTGCAGATCGAGATTAACGAGCTGGAGATAGAAAGACGCTACCTGACAGAGTGGCAACAGGATAATGGTGTGGCCGGTCCTTCTCTGGACAGATATAAACTGTCGCCACAAAAGACGACGGACTTGATGGCTTACCTCGAGCAGCTTGCGAGCGAGCGCATAAGAATCAAGGACCGTATCGAGCTCTTGTTCAATTTCAGAATTTTGCGCACCCGACCCTTCGATAATTGGGACAAGCGCATGTCTGCTTTCTACAGCCTGCAGCTCCACTATTACGATAAGGTCTTGCAAGGTAAGAAGGCAGAGTTGGCAGCCCATGAAGAGGCGTTGCGCGTCGGTAACTTCAAGGCGCTGCTGGAGGAGTTGACCACTTCTTCCATGCTTCACCTGAAACACCACCTGTATCGTCATATCTCGGATGACGATACCTTCGACACCACTTACAGAAAGCGGCTTGATGCATTCCTGAAGCGCTACCCGGTCATTGGCAGCGGTACGCATTCAATCGTCAACTCCCTTGGCGGCAAGGCTGTTCTCGATTACGTGATTATTGACGAGGCTTCGCAACAGGACATTGTCCCAGGTGTACTGGCGCTCAGTTGTGCGAAAAATCTGATCATCGTGGGGGACAGGAAGCAACTTGCACACATCCCGGAAAAACTCGGGCTGGAAGCGCCCGCGCCCTGGTATGACTGCGAGAAGTACAGCCTTTTGGACTCATGCGTCAGTGTGTTCGGCAACTCGACCCCGGTGACGTTGCTCAAAGAGCACTATCGGTGTCATCCTCGGATTATTCAGTTCTGCAATCAGCAGTTTTACGATAATCAACTCGTGCCGATGACAATAGACAATGGCGAAAAGCCGTTGACGCTGCTGGTGACTGCCAAGGGAAATCACACGCGCAACAATTCCAATCTCAGAGAGCTCGACTCTATATTGGCAGTGCTTGAGGGTGACGGGGAAAGCCTCTGGGAGGGCGAAGATGGCAGAGGGTTCATTGCCCCCTTCAAGAATCAGGCGATGCTTTCAGGTTCCTGCCTGCCAGCTGATTTCGTCAGAGCCACCGTGCATAAATTTCAGGGCAGGGAGTGCGACGAAATCGTTTTTTCTACTGTGCTGGACAAGTACAAAAGCCCGGACCGCCTGAGTTTTGTAGATGATGCGCGGATGGTTAATGTGGCGGTGTCCAGAGCCAAGAACAGGTTTACGCTGGTTACAGGCGACAATGTTTTCAAAGCCAGCAATGGGCATATCGCTGCGCTGATCCGCTATATGGAATATTACGCAGAAGACGGGCAGGTCCATCGAGCGCCTGTTATCTCGGCATTCGACCTGCTCTATAAAGAGTACGACCGATCACTTGAGCGCCTCAATAAAAGGCTCAATTCCAATGACTCGTTATTCAAGTCCGAACAGATTGTGGCGCAGATACTTCGCGAGGCATTGGCTCAGGAACCCCGCCGAGGGATCATGTTCCACCGTGAGATCCGGCTGATGCAACTGGCATCGGTGGCCCGCGCAACCTTCACGGAGAGAGAGCTGGAGTTTATGAGAAACGCTGCGCGATGCGATTTCGTGCTCTATTTCAAGGTGGGTAAGACCCCATTGGGCGTGATTGAAGTCGATGGTGGTCACCATGACGATCCGTTACAGATTGAACGAGACGCTTTAAAAAACAGCATTCTGGAAAAGTGCGGCATTCCTTTGCTCCGTCTACGCACTATCGAGAGCCATATTGAAGAAAAGGTCGCGGCGTTTGTGGATCAATGGACACCGCCTGCTCCAGATAAAAGTCTTAGAGTTTCGCCGGGTTGAAGCGAAGTCGACCTTGTATCGAGACTGCTAATTACTCTTCTGAAGATGTTATGGCTGGCAGCAGAGCGGCAACGGCTGTGCCGGCTCATAGCCCACATTCTGCAAACTATCTACGCCCTGACGGGGGGGCGTTACCTTGTGCAAACATCGTTTTGCATCGCCATTGTCGAATAATCCCCGGCACGTAATACTTGCCTGTCGACTATCGCCGAGCAAAAGGACGTACCAGCGTGTTTGATGCACTGATTGAAGCGATTTTTCGCACCATTTGCTTTCCTGTTGGCTGGCCCATCGTGAAGCTTCTTACGCGAGGTAAATATCCATCGAAGGGTTCCTGGTTTGCCTATACACCGGAGTCCGAGTGGACTTCTGCGGTGGGGTTCGCCGTTCTGATGATCGCGATGATGGCAGCCATGAAACAATTCATTTTTCCTTAGCGCGCCGACAGCACCGTTCGCAGGCGTGATCACCGGACGCTTACGGCCAGGTGGCCTGAGCGACCCGCATAAAGTTGCCGCCAAAAATGCCGTCGATCTGCGCGGCATCATAGCCACGCTGCAGCAATTCATCTGCCACTTGCCCCAGCGCTTCCGGTTGCAGTTGACGATGTCCAGTGATACCGCCATAGAACTCTTTGGGCCACCAATCCTCTTCGTTCACGTCCTCGGACAAATCCTTAACATCAGGATGCAGCTCGGTGTCGAGGCCCAGGCCGATATGCGCCGTCCCCGCTCGCTCGGCCAGATAATCGATTTGGCGCACGAAGGCTTCGACCGACGCCTGCGGATCGCCCAGGAAAATACCCAGACCGGTCAGCCCGATCACACCACCCGATTCAACACAGGCCATGATCTGCTCGTCATCCACCGTGCGTGGATGGTCATACACAGCCTTGATATTAGTGTGTGAAAAAATAACCGGCCGCTGTGACAGCTCGATTATTTCCATACTTGCGCGCTTGCTGGTGTGAGAACAATCCATCACGATACCCGCAGCATTGATCGCCCCCACGACCTCGCGTCCCAGAGGGGTCAATCCCATGCCGCTGCCGTGGCAACCGCCCGCACAGCTGTTGTCGCGGTTGTAGGCCAGAAGCATCTGGCGTACGCCGAGGTCGGCATACAAGCGGACCATTGCCGGGTCTCGCAGCAGCATGTTAGAGCCTTCCAGGTCGAAAGACACCGCCAGCTTGCCCTGCTCGCGGGCGCTTTGCAGGTCGGTAAGGGTACCGGCCAGCATGATGTTTTCGGGATGCTCGACCAGCCATTGGCGAAAGCCTGCGATGACCCGCATCACATCGCCGAACGGGGTCATGTCCATGCCCACATTGACCGAGACGTGGTGAAAGCCGCTGTCGCGGTAGCGCAGCAGCGCAGACATGTCCTGGTTGGGCAGCAACGGCAGGCAGGCATGGGCCTCCCAGCGAATGGCACCGGGGGTAGGCGTAGGCACGGTATTTGAATTCATCGCACAACTCCGGGGTTCATAGGCCGGGTATCAGCAGGCTCTCTAAAACTACCAAAGGTGAGCAGGCCGGTACATTGGGCAATCCGCAAACCACCTCATTTGAAACTGATCTGAAGTTCGAGGAAAATCGTTACAGAAAATCCGCTCAAAGGCACACCAAGCCCCTAGCTTCAACGCCGGCGTAGCCCAGCAAAAAAAATCGATATCCGCATCCGCAAAAACCAAGGACCCCATTCATGAAATCCCGATTTTCTTTCAGTTCATCTTTCCTGATCATGTTGTCGCTGACAGGATGCGCAGCGAATATGCATGCTCCAAAGCACGATCAGCCTGGAGAAAGCGCGCTTTACGGCAATTGGCATGTTGCAGGTGTAGCGGTATCAGACTCTGGCGTGCAGGCACTGGGGGATGATGATCCGAGCTTTATGGGGCGACGTCTCAGTTTCAATCACGACCAGCTTGCTTGGAAAGCGTCCACAGACTCTACGGAAGATGTGTGTAAGGGGCCTGTTTTTCATAAGCTTCCGGCGATGACTGGAGCTGAACTGGAGCCGCAACTCCACAAGCTTGGCATCGAAAAAGCTGTGCGCTATAGCGTTGAATGCAAATCTGGAAGCTGGGGTCCTTTTGATAAAGAAACGCCGGCATTTTTCCTGGCACAGGACGGGTCGTTAGCTCTTTCCTGGTATGACGGCGGACTGCTGAAGCTGGTGCGAGACTGATCAAAGGCGGGTCACGCTGCCGCCGATGACACGAACCTGTGAGGCCTTGGAAGGGCGTGATTTTCGCGCCCGCGAGCATACGGAGGAGTGTACAGTCGCCTGCATCGTGACATGGCTGAGACTGTCTTTTCAGAAAGTCTCAGCCACTGCCTCCACCGGCCAGTCATTTATCCTGCAGAAGCGACACCACATCCATCCCATCAATCAATAACTCATCTGCCCGGAAAAACAGTCGACTTGGGCTTCTCATAAAACACCGTCTCACCCGGTGTTCGATCCATCACATCAATCAGCTTGAGCCAGGTATCCAGATCATCCGTGCTGATCTTCGTATCGCGCTTGTCTTTCTTCCAGAGGTTATCCAGCAAGTCGAAGAAGCCTTGGTCACTAAGAATAAACTCGGCCGCAGCTTTTTCCTTCTCGTCGCCGCCACTCAGAATCTTCTCGAAGTCCTTTTTGCTGACGATATCGTCCTTGCCGTTCCATTCGTCCCACTTCTCGCGGATGGTTTCGATCTCTTCCTTGTGCGCGTCGTAGTACGCCTTGTTGTAAACGTCCATCGGCAAGCCGTTGGTGTTCTCGCCGACGATGCCGTTTTTATCCTTGTGCGAGCTTTCGTCCAGACGAATCATTGAGGAGCCCTGATCCTGCGGGGTTTCCTGGAAGTGTTTCCACTCTTCGGTCTGGTAGTCGAAGATGCTTTGATCGTCCGGTGCATCCCGGCCTTCATATTCGTAGAAGCTGTAACGCCCGTATTCAAGCTTGTCGCCCCAGTCGTCCTGCGCGAAGCCCAGTTCGGCCTGATCCTTGAACCACTGGCCTTCCTTGTCGGTGGCCTTTTGTTTCTTCTGATGGTCCACGAACACGCTGATGATGCCGGTAATGATCCCCAGGCCCGCCGTCACCAGAAATAGCGGCGCGGTTGCACCTGCGATCGCTCCAATAGGGCCGAGCAAACCGGCGATCCCGATCCCGGCGGCGGCTGTGCCCGCCACACCTGAAACAATTTGCAGGCTGCCATTGGCAATTGCCAGATCGCTGCCGGACTTGATGCCATCCTTGATGGCAATCCCGCCCATGACGATGTCGGCGATGCTCATGATGTCCGGTGCTACGCCGAGTACCTTGACCACTGAACCGGCAATGCGCGCAGAGACGCCGGACACCACTTTGTCCGCTCCTTCCGGTGCGGCACTTTGAACGCCTTGTGCAACAGATTGTGGGTCTACCAGGCCCGCCCCCCCTGCATTACCCGCCACGGCCTGGCCGACCGAGTTGCGCATGTTATCGACGATGTCATCAGCCGGGATTGGTTGATTATCGGCTTCGAGCATCACGTTGATCGACTCGCGATCGATCTCGTCGCTGCCAAGCATTTCACTCAGGTTGACCCGATCGTTTTCCGCCGGGACCGGCTGACCGTTGCGCTCCAGCTGGTCCTCAATGCCGGCAGCAAACGCTTCACGGGTTGGCGGGGTGATGTCTTGTGCGACGAAGCGCTGCACGGCATCGTCGTAGAGTTCGTACAACGAGTCGCTGTAGCTGGCGTAACCGGAGCCGGAAGCAGAGTCCGGAACCGGCGTGCTGGCAGCACGCTCCACCTCGACGGCCATATTGTTCAGGCTTTCAGCATCCAGGGCGGGGAGGTCGACTGATGCGCGCTGAGAATTGATGCTCTGCACCACCGCATCCTGATCGATATTCAGCCTCAGATCTTCGGCCAGTTCGTTCAGATTGCCGTACTTCGAATAATCTGCGGGCGGAGTGCCGCCAGATCGGGTCACGATCTCGTCCAGCAATTCGCGACTGACGTCCTCGGAAAGCGAGCCGGCGTCGTTGACCTCATTGATCAGGCCAATCTGATCCATTACGTCGCCGATACTGCTACCTGCTCTGATGCTGTCCAGCTCATAAACGCTGGCCAGTCGGTTCTCCAGACCGTCCGCAACGTCTGGCACGTTATTGGCAGCCTGCGCCGTTTCAATCTTTTTGCCCCACAAACCTTCCTTGCCCCAGATCTCCGGGATGCTCTTGCTCAGCCCGAGCAAATCCGCAGTTTTGGTGTGGGTCATCAAATCAAAGATGCCAGTCTTTTCAAACTGCGCACCGGAGCCCAGGAAGGTGATGAAGTCCTTGGCGATAGCCAGGCGTTCCAGTGGATCATCAGCAAGTTGGCCGTTCTTGGCCGTCAGCATATAGATAGCGCCACCGAGAGAGGTGAAGCCCGCAGCGGTGCCGAATACGCCGCTCTGATTAAGCTTGCCGATGGCTTTCTTGAAGCCTTCCTTGTCCTCGGCACCCACGTATTTACCTGCCAGGTTTTCCTCGAGCTGCGCCTGAGTCATTTCGCCTGATTTGACCTTGGCCATCTGGTCCGAAAAATCGCTGAGTTTGGTTTTGTCTTGTAGCAACTCGTTGATGAATTTCTCGATCGTCTCCTGAGTACGGCGGGGTATATCCGCCATACCTTTGATTCCCTGCTTAAGTGCAGAGAAAATGTCCTTCAGGGCCAGTTCTTTATATTCATCCGGGATGCCGCCAGGGTCGGCCATCAACTTGTCGACTTCGGCCATGACGCTGTTTTTCTGCAGTTCATTCTGGGCGTCTTTTGCCAATTGCGGATCGAGCAGTTCCAGACTGGAAAGCAGGCGGGCTACATCGGATTGTCCTTCGGACTTTTTACCGGCTTTATCCAGATCGGAGAGGTAGTCGACAAACTCCCTGCTGACCAACTTGTCGTGCAGGTCCTTGGCCAACGCTTCCTTATCGCCACCGCTGACTTTCTCGATGGCCGAGTCCATCTCGGCCTGGTATTCCTTGCCGATCTTGTCCTTCTCGCCATTGCCATTGGCAAACAGCTCCGTCAACGCTTTATCGATGTTATTGCCGTCGAGGATGTCCTGCATATCGGCGCTTGTCAGGGTTTCGCCTTCGCTGTCGAACCTGCGCCAGGACTCGGCGCCGCGGGGTTCTTCGATATAAGGCGTGATGGTGCGTCCACTTTCCATCCCGGCCTTGGCCTGGATCGCCATGACCAGTTTGTAAACGTCGCTGTCTTTGTCGACTTTCTTGTCATCGACCAGCTTCTGATACTTGTCCATCAGGTTTTTGGTGGCCAGCTCGACCACGGTCAGGTCTTCGGAGTCCTTGTCTTTCTCGTCAGACTTCACGCCTGTGGGTTTACTGAGAATATCCAGTTCATCGAGATTGCCCAGGCCGTGTTCGTCACGGATCTTCTGCACGTCGCCCTGAACCCCGGAACTGCTCTTGTCGGCAACCCGGTCATACAGTTCCTTGTTCTGATATTCGGAGACCACGTATTGCTTGCCATCGCGGCTCTCGAACTCGATCACGCCGTTACCCAGTTCGTCCTTGGTGCCGGCTTTGATGATGTCGTGATCCGCGACATAGACATTCTCATCTGCCACTTCGCGCCCGTTGTTATTGACGCGGTTTTCCACGGTAACGCGCGAGAGGCCCATTTGCTGCGCCGCAGTGAACAATTCCGGTGTGAGTGCTTTTGAAACAGTGACCTTCTCGCCATCCTGTTTGACGTAAGTGACCACCTCGGCTGTTTCCAGCTGACCTTGCCATTCGAAATTCTTGATATCGCCCCAAGCAGGTAGCTCGGTGTTTCGATCTGCGATCGGGGTCCCGTCGGCGATAGCTTTTTCGACCTGAGATTTCTGTGTCGGAGACTGGCTCAGGTCATCGAGTTGTTTGAGAAACTGATACAACTTCGGATTGGTCGACGCCGCCACGACAACACCTTGCCCATCACGCTCGTAACGCATGTCACCTTTGTCCGTGACCGAAACAGTGGTGCCCTCAATCGGCGGCCATTGCTCATTGTCGGTCGCGGTGCGGTCTGGCTTTTTCTGCTCATCGCCTTTGGCGGAGACAATGCTGCGCTTAAGCCTCGACTCGAAATCTGCAAGACCTTCGCGGGGGAGCGTGTCGTTTTTGGGCGTGATGTTCATGAGCGCCTCGTCAGTTAAGGCGAGCCTTGAAAGGTAAGGCCGCAAGAAAGCGAAAAAAGGAGTTCTCCGATTCTTACTGCGATCACCTGCAAATCGTTGTGAAAAGTTGTGAAAAGTTGTGAAACGTTGTGATAACGCCCAGTGCGATAGTGGCGTTGTCATAGTCCTGCAGATGAGTCTGAATATTCGTTCGAAGTGCCAGCGCGAGCAGCCACTGGTGCTTTTTACCAGCAGCCCACCGCCGAAATACTGCCGTTAACAGCCCTGCATCGCGCCTGGCACCGTTGGTGTGGAAGGCGTTTGGCATGCAGGCAAAGCTGGAGGACTACCGCGCCAATCTTCCGCCTGATACAGAGCTGGCCTACATCGAATGGCTGGAGCGGGTGGGCCAGGCATAGCGGTTGATTGATGCAAAAAGCCGGAGCGAGCGTCACTGCCTTGCCCGGCTTTTTTACGCCTCGACTTCAGTTCGTGGTATCCACCCTTATCTTTACGCAAATGCAGGTGTATCGTATTCGCCCCTCGCATTTGCTCGCAGATGCGCTCAGTCGTCGTTTTCGAGGTTGCGCCGTTCATGTCCTTTACCCGCCGTCAAATCCTTACAGGCATCGCCGGTCTGGCCGTAGTCGGTCTTGGCGCGGGTGGTGCTTCGCGTTACTGGATGGGGCGTCGCGAGTCTGAAGCGGGTACGGACTTTGTGCTGATCGCCGCGCCGCTGGATGTGGAACTGGTGCCTGGCCACAAGACGCCTGCCTGGGCCTTCGGCGGCTCTGCGCCGGGTACGGAGTTGCGCGTACGGCAGGGCGAGTGGCTGCGGCTGCGTTTCATCAATCAGTTGCCGGTCGAGACGACCATTCACTGGCATGGCATTCGCTTGCCGCTGGAGATGGACGGAGTGCCGTATGTGTCGCAGTTGCCAGTCAAGCCGGGTGAATACTTCGATTACAAATTCCGTGTGCCGGACGCGGGTAGCTACTGGTATCACCCGCACGTCAGCAGCAGCGAAGAGCTGGGCCGCGGGCTGGTCGGGCCGCTGATTGTCGAAGAGCGCGAGCCGACCGGTTTTGCCCATGAGCGCACGGTCAGCCTGAAAAGCTGGCATGTGGACGAAGTGGGTGCGTTCACCGAGTTCAGTGTGCTGCGTGAAGCGGCACGTGAGGGCACGGCGGGGCGTCTTTCAACGTTGAACGGCATTCCGCAGGCGGTAATTGAGTTGCCTGCCGGGCAGATCACTCGCGTGCGCTTGCTCAATCTCGACAATACCGTGACCTATCGACTCAACCTGCCGGACGCCGAGGCGCAGATCTATGCGCTGGATGGCAACCCGGTGAAACCGCGTCCCTTCGGCGACGAATACTGGCTGGGGCCGGGCATGCGCATTTGTCTGGCGATCAAGGCTCCGCCGGCGGGCGAGGAGATCTCGCTGCGTAACGGTCCGGTGCGCCTGGGTACGTTTCGCTCAGTCGTCAATAACGACGCGCCCGGCCAGTGGCCGCCCGAGCTGCCGGCCAATCCGGTGGCCGAGCCTGATATGGATAACGCCGAGAAGATCAATTTCAACTTCGAGTGGGTGGGCTCGATGTCGGTCAACACCGACAATGGCAAGCCGCCCAGCCTGTGGCAGATCAATGGCGAAGCGTGGGACATTACCGACAAGACCTGCGCCGATCGGCCTATCGCCAGGTTGAAGCTGGGCAAGAGCTATATCTTCGAACTGAAGAACATGACTCAGTATCAGCACCCGATTCACCTGCACGGCATGAGTTTCAAGGTGATCGCTTCCAATCGGCGCAAGATCATCCCGTACTTTACCGACACCTTTTTGCTGGGTCGTAACGAGCGGGCGCGGGTTGCATTGGTTGCCGATAACCCCGGTGTATGGATGTTCCATTGCCACGTGATCGATCACATGGAAACCGGCCTGATGGCCGCCATCGAGGTGGCATGATGCGGCAACCGCAGATCATCGACCGCAGCAAGGATCAGTACTTCATGCGCGAGGCGCTGGCGCTCGCCGCGCAAGGCGCGCTGCTGGGTGAGGTGCCCGTCGGGGCAGTGGTGGTGCAGAACGGCGAGATCATCGGTCGCGGTTACAACTGCCCGATCAGCGGCAGCGACCCCAGCGCGCATGCCGAAATGGTCGCGATTCGTGACGCCGCCAAGGTGCTGGACAATTATCGTCTGCCGGGCAGCACGCTCTACGTGACGCTGGAGCCGTGCAGCATGTGCGCGGGGCTGATCGTGCATTCACGGGTGGCGCGCGTGGTCTACGGGGCGCTCGAACCCAAAGCGGGCATCGTGCAGAGCCAGGGGCAGTTTTTCAGTCAGGCATTTCTCAATCACCGCGTGCTGTTCGAAGGCGGCGTGCTGGGCGAGGAGTGCGGGACGATGTTGAGCGAGTTTTTCAGAATGCGACGTGCAGCCAAGGACGCTGGCAAAGGCCAAGGCAACGTTTAGAGCGCAGATTCGTCCGTGCTGTTGGACGAGGGGACGGGAGAGGCTGGCGGGACGGGCGGTTGGGTCTTGTCGACGCCAGGAACGTGCAGATTGCCATCGGCGACCTGACTCCCTTCAAGCTGTGGCTGCGTCACCCAGGTCAGAATGTCGTAATAACGGCGAATGTTGGCTACGAAATGCACCGGCTCACCGCCTCGGGCATAGCCGTATCGTGTTTTGCTGTACCACTTCTTCTGTGCCAGACGCGGCAGCATTTTTTTCACGTCGAGCCATTTATCAGGATTCAGCCCCTCGTTCTGGGCCAATTTGCGCGCATCTTCGAGGTGGCCGCTGCCAATGTTGTAGGAAGCGAGAGCGAGCCACGTACGATCCGGCTCTTTAATCGAGTCGTCCAGCTGATCCTTGATGTAGGCAAAATACTTCGCCCCGCCCTGAATGCTCTGGCGTGCATCCAGCCTGTTGGATACGCCCATGGCTTGCGCGGTGTTCTGGGTGAGCATCATCAGGCCGCGCACGCCGGTTTTCGAGGTCACGGTCGGCTGCCACATCGATTCCTGATAGCCGATGGCGGCCAGCAGTCTCCAGTCGACCTGTTCTTTCTTGGCCGATGTCTGGAAGTGCTTCTCGTATTTGGGCAGGCGTTCCTGAAGGTGCTGGGCAAAGGTATAGGCACCCACATAGCCGAGTACGTCGACATGGCCGTAGTAACGGTCCTTCAGGCGTTGCAGCGTGCCGTTCTTTTCGACCTTGTCGAGGTAGGCGTTGATTTCGTTGAGCAGGCTGTTGTCTTCACCCGGCGCGACGGCCCAGCGCTGTGCACGGGCTTCGCCCAGATCGAAGGCGACGCGCACATTGGGGAAGTAGACCTGGTTCATTGCCAGCTCATTGGAGTCGACCAGGGTCAGGTCGATCTGGCCTTCGTCGACCATGCGCAGGAGATCAACGACCTCGACCGCGTCAGATTCTTCATATTCAATGCGGGGATTCTGCGCCTTGAGCGCCGCCAGTTGCTCGGCATGCGCGCTGCCTTTGAGCACCACAATGCGCTTGCCCACCAGATCGCCGGGATCGGTCGGCCGCGACTGGCCGTTGCGATAGACCACCTGAGGGGTGACTTCCAGATAGGAATGCGAGAAACGCGCCTGCAATTTGCGCTTTGGCGTCTCGATCAGGCCGGCGGCACCGAGTACCGGACCGCCCGGTTTGTTCATCTGGTCGAAAAGATCGTCCAGATTGTCAGCCGTTTCTATCTTCAATTCGACGCCCAGGTCCTCGGCAAAGCGCTTGACCAGCTCGTATTCGAAGCCGGTTTCACCGTTGCGATCCTGGAAATAAGTCGCCGGGCTGTTGCGGGTGATCACCCGCAGTACGCCGTCCTCCTTGACTCGTTCCAGTGTGGTGGGTTTTTCCACACAGGCGCCGAGCATCAGGAAGAGTCCGGTTGCGATGAGCCATTTGGCGCAACGTGGGCGGAAATCTGGTTTGAAGAACATCGGTGCAGTATACGCAAAGCGCACCGGGCGCCATATCTCGACAGTGAAGCTTGCGTCTGATAGGCGAGTGGCTTTTACCGGCATTTCCGGAGTTTTTTTGCGTGGGGCGACATTCGGGCGCAGCGGATGACGCCGTTTTGGGTGATCAAATGCCCGGTTTAGGCTAGAATACGCGGCCTCAAAGCACACCCCCTTCTCGAGGCTGTCCCGAAGATGTTGATCCTGCGCGGTGCTCCTGCCCTTTCTGCTTTCCGCCACAGCAAATTACTAGAACAACTGAAACAAAAAGTTTCAGCTGTCAGTGGCTTGTACGCCGAATTCGCCCACTTCGCTGACGTCAACGACGTTCTGACCAGCGAAGAACAGCAGGTTCTCGACCGTCTCCTGAAATACGGCCCCAGCGTGCCGGTTCAAGAGCCGAGCGGCCGTCTGTTTCTGGTGTTGCCGCGTTTTGGCACCATTTCACCCTGGTCGAGTAAGGCCAGCGACATCGCTCGCAATTGCGGTCTGAGCAAAATCCAGCGCCTCGAGCGCGGGATTGCCTTCTATGTAGAAGGCCAGTTCAGCGAGACCGAGGCCCAGGCAATCGCCGACAGCCTGCACGACCGCATGACGCAACTGGTATTGGGCGACCTCGAGCAGGCTGCCAACCTGTTCAGCCACGCTCAGCCCAAGCCGCTGACCGCCGTGGACATTCTGGGTGGTGGCCGCGCGGCGCTGGAAAAAGCCAACGTCGAGCTGGGCCTGGCCCTCGCCGAAGATGAAATCGATTACCTGATCACCAGCTTCAATGGTCTGGGGCGCAACCCGCACGACATCGAGCTGATGATGTTTGCCCAGGCTAACTCTGAGCACTGCCGCCACAAGATCTTCAACGCCAGTTGGGACATCGACGGCCAGAGCCAGGAAAAAAGCCTGTTCGGCATGATCAAGAACACCTACCAGATGCACAGCGAAGGCGTGCTGTCCGCTTATAAGGACAACGCTTCGGTGATCGTCGGCAACGTCGCCGGTCGCTTCTTCCCGGACCCTGAAACCCGTCAGTACGGCGCGGTTCAGGAGCCGGTGCACATTCTGATGAAGGTCGAGACGCACAACCACCCGACCGCCATTGCGCCGTTTCCTGGTGCAGCGACCGGCTCCGGCGGCGAGATTCGCGACGAAGGTGCAACCGGTCGCGGTGCCAAGCCCAAGGCCGGGCTGACCGGTTTCACCGTCTCCAACCTGCAGATCCCCGGTTTCGTGCAGCCTTGGGAGGTGCCGTACGGCAAGCCCGAGCGCATCGTGACTGCGCTGGACATCATGATTGAAGGCCCGCTGGGTGGCGCGGCGTTCAACAACGAGTTCGGTCGCCCGGCGCTGACCGGCTATTTCCGTACCTTCGAGCAATCCATCACCACACCGCACGGTGACGAGGTGCGTGGTTACCACAAGCCGATCATGCTCGCGGGCGGTATGGGCAACATCCGCGAAGATCACGTCCAGAAGGGCGAGATCACTGTAGGTTCCAAGCTGATCGTACTGGGTGGCCCGGCGATGCTGATCGGCCTGGGCGGCGGCGCGGCTTCCTCGATGGCGACCGGCACCAGCTCTGCAGACCTGGATTTCGCTTCGGTTCAGCGTGAAAACCCCGAGATGGAGCGTCGTTGCCAGGAAGTCATCGACCGCTGCTGGCAGTTGGGTGACCGTAACCCGATCAGCTTCATCCACGACGTGGGTGCCGGTGGTCTGTCCAACGCCTTCCCCGAACTGGTCAACGATGGCGATCGCGGCGGACGTTTCGAACTGCGTAACGTACCCAATGACGAACCGGGCATGGCCCCGCTGGAAATCTGGAGTAACGAATCCCAGGAACGTTACGTGCTGGCCGTGGGCGTCGAGGATTTCGAGCGCTTCAAGGCTATCTGCGAGCGCGAGCGCTGCCCGTTTGCGGTTGTCGGCGAAGCCATTGCAGAGCCGCAACTGACCGTCACCGACAGCCATTTCGGTAACAGTCCGGTAGACATGCCGCTGGAAGTCCTGCTGGGCAAGGCGCCGCGCATGCACCGTTCGGTCGCCCGCGAAGAAGAGATCGGCGATGATTTCGACCCGAGCACACTGGACATCGAAGAAAGTGTCCAGCGCGTATTGCGCCACCCGGCAGTTGCCAGCAAAAGCTTCCTGATCACCATCGGCGACCGCAGCATCACCGGCCTGGTCGCTCGCGATCAGATGGTCGGTCCATGGCAGGTGCCTGTGGCTGACTGCGCCGTTACCGCCACCAGCTTCGACGTCAACACCGGCGAAGCCATGGCGATGGGCGAGCGTACTCCGCTGGCGCTGCTGGATGCTCCGGCGTCGGGCCGTATGGCAATCGGCGAAACGCTGACCAACATCGCGGCCTCGCGTATTGAAAAACTCTCTGACATCAAGCTGTCGGCCAACTGGATGTCGGCGGCTGGTCACCCTGGAGAAGACGCGCGTCTTTATGACACCGTGAAAGCGGTCGGCATGGAGCTGTGTCCGGAACTGGGGATCACCATTCCAGTGGGCAAGGACTCGATGTCCATGAAGACCCGCTGGAGCGAAGAGGGCACCGAAAAGAGCGTGACCTCGCCGCTGTCATTGATCGTGACCGGCTTTGCGCCAGTGGTCGACATCCGTCAGACCCTGACGCCCGAGCTGCGCATGGACAAGGGCATCACCGACCTGATCCTGATCGATCTGGGTCGTGGCCAGAACCGCATGGGCGCCTCGATTCTTGCGCAGACTCACGGCAAGCTCGGCCGCGTCGCTCCGGACGTCGACGACGCTGAAGACCTCAAGGCCTTCTTCGCGGTGATTCAGGGCCTCAATTCCGACGGTCATATCCTGTCCTATCACGACCGTTCCGACGGTGGTCTGCTGGTCAGCACGCTGGAAATGGCCTTCGCCGGTCACTGCGGTCTGAACCTGCACCTCGACGGTGTGGCCGACAACGTCTCCGAACTGAGCGCGATCCTCTTCAACGAAGAGCTGGGCGCGGTCATTCAGGTGCGTCAGGACGCTACTCCACTGGTGCTGGCGCAATTCAGCGCGGCCGGTCTGGAGGACTGCGTGGCGGTGATCGGTCAGCCGATCAACAACGATGAAGTCTCGATCAGCTTCCATGGCGAGCCGGTATTCACTGGCCAGCGCCGTCTGTTGCAACGTCAGTGGGCCGAGACCAGCTATCAGATCCAGCGCCTGCGTGACAACGCCGAATGCGCGGATCAGGAATTCGATGCGCTGCTGGAAGAAGACAACCCGGGCCTGACCGTCAAGCTGGGCTTCGACGTCAACGAAGATATCGCCGCGCCGTACATCAAGACGGGCGTTCGTCCTCAGGTTGCCGTTCTGCGCGAGCAGGGTGTCAACGGTCAGGTCGAGATGGCTGCAGCCTTTGATCGTGCCGGTTTCAACGCAATCGACGTGCACATGAGCGATATCCTGGCCGGTCGTGTCGACCTGAACCACTTCAAGGGTATGGTCGCCTGCGGTGGCTTCTCCTACGGTGACGTATTGGGTGCCGGCGAAGGCTGGGCCAAATCGGCATTGTTCAACAGCCGTGCGCGTGATGCGTTCCAGGGCTTCTTCGAGCGTTCCGACAGCTTCACGCTTGGCGTGTGCAACGGTTGCCAGATGCTGTCCAACCTGCACGAGCTGATTCCGGGCAGCGAGTTCTGGCCGCATTTCGTGCGTAACCGCTCCGAGCAGTTCGAAGCGCGCGTGGCCATGGTTCAGGTTCAGGAGTCGGCGTCGATTTTCCTGCAGGGCATGGCCGGTTCGCGCATGCCGATCGCCATCGCGCATGGCGAAGGGCACGCGGAGTTCCGCAATGACGATGCACTGCTCGAGGCGGACGTGTCCGGCACCGTGGCGCTGCGCTTTGTCGACAACCACGGCAAGGTCACTGAAACCTACCCGGCCAACCCGAATGGCTCGCCACGCGGTATCGGCGGCATGACCACCCTCGACGGTCGTGTGACCATCATGATGCCGCACCCGGAGCGTGTATTCCGTGCCGTGCAGAACTCGTGGCGTCCCGAGGACTGGAACGAGGACGGTGCCTGGATGCGCATGTTCCGCAACGCGCGGGCCTGGGTTAACTAAGGCGCGTGTACAAGCTCGCCTTCTTTGTTCCATCGAGCCATGTGGACGAGGTCAAGAACGCCGTATTCGCTGCTGGTGCAGGGCGAATCGGCGCTTACGATCACTGCTCGTGGCAAGTGCTCGGCCAGGGTCAGTTCCGCCCGCTGGATGGCAGTCAGCCATTTATCGGGCAGAGCGGTGTGGTCGAGTCGGTGGAAGAGTGGAAGGTCGAGCTTGTCGTCGCTGACGAGCTGATTCAGCACGTGGTGGTGGCGCTCAAGCAGAGCCATCCTTACGAAACGCCTGCTTACGAAGTATGGCGGCTGGCAGAGTTCTGAAGTCGGACGCAGAGCGTCCGGAAATGCGTCACCACGCTGGAGCGTGGGGACGATAAACATCGTTCAGAGTATCTCGTGGGAGCGAGCTTGCTCGCGAATGCGCAACGCCGCACATTCAAGGTCGAATTTCGATCATCGTCCCGTCTTTCACCAGATCCCATATTTCCCGCATGTCGTTGTTCTTCAGCGCAATGCAGCCGTTGGTCCAGTCCAGCGTGTGGAAATACCATTCCGGATACTCTTCATCCACCGGTGTGCCATGAAGCATGATCATGCTGCCCGGTTTCACGCCCTCGGAACGTGCGCGTGCCGAGTCCGAGACATTCGGGTAGGAAATGTGCATCGACAGGTTGTAGTTATTGCTGGGTTTACGCCAGTCGATCCAGTAGAAACCTTCCGGCGTGCGTTGGTCGCCTTCCTGCAGCTTGGTGCCCTTGGGGTTCTTGCCCAGCGAGATTCGGTAGGTCTTCAAGGCCTCGCCACCGCTGATCAGTTGCAATTGGCGCGCTGACTTGAGCACCAGCACCTTATCGATAGGCTTGCTGGCGATACTCTCGGTATTGATGACCTTGTTATTGATGATTTTCTGTTCGCTGCCCTTGGGCACGATGGTTTGAGTAAACGCGGCCTGCGAAAGCGGCATGAACGACATGCAAAAGAGTGCGAGCAACCAGCGCATTACGATTTCCCTGAAGATACTTCTTTGACAAAAAGCGCCGATGTTGTGTGCGACCCTGGCGTTCAGGTGTCCAGCAACGGACGTGACGGGGGAAGGGCGCTGGTATGAACCGGGTAGGCCTGCCGACGCCGATCCGCAAAGAAGTATTCTAGGGTACGCCCGACTGTCATGAAAGCCAGGTCCGACCATGGAATGTCTGCTTCGTCGAATAACTGCACTTCCAGGCTCTCGGTGCCTGCGGCGAATGCCTCATTCGCCATCTCCCCACGATAGAACACATGTACTTGATTGATATGCGGCACGTCGATCAAGGTGTACAGATGCAGTTCGCTCAGGGTAGCGCAGGCTTCCTCCATGGTTTCGCGTCGTGCAGCCTGTTCGATGGTTTCGCCGTTTTCCATGAAACCGGCCGGCAGCGTCCAGAAACCCAGGCGCGGCTCGATGGCCCTGCGACACAGCAGCACTTTGCCGCCCAGCGTCACCAGGCAGCCCGCAACAATGTTTGGGTTCTGGTAATGAACGGTGTGGCAATGCTCGCAGACATAGCGCAAACGGCTGTCGCCTTCGGGAATGCGCTGGATAACAGGGTTGCCGCACTGGCTGCAAAATTTCATGGGATTAGTCGATAGTGAACGCAGTCGCTATCTTGGCCTGTCGTGCAGCGGCTCGGCAACCCTCTGTGTGACAGGAGTTGTCCTACAAGGGCTTGGGCGCAGCGTTGCTTTGGTGCATGATGCCAGACAGGCAACAGATCGAGATTTCCCATGCTGGATGAGCTACTTCGCCGTGTAGTCAGGCACACGCCAGAAACCCTCGACTCGGATCGACAATTCCCCGAGGCGGCTGTTCTGGTGCCGATTACCCGCAGCGAGCAACCCGAGCTGATTCTGACCCTGCGCGCCAGTGGCCTGTCGACGCATGGCGGTGAAGTGGCGTTTCCGGGTGGCCGCCGCGACCCGGGCGACCCCGATCTGATTTTCACCGCGTTGCGCGAAGCCGAGGAGGAAATCGGCCTGCCTCCCGGGCTGGTCGAGGTGATCGGGCCGTTAAGTCCGCTGATCTCCAAGCACGGTATCAAGGTCACGCCTTATGTAGGGGTGATACCTGACTTCGTCGAATACCAGCCCAACGACGGCGAGATTGCTGCAGTGTTCAGCGTGCCGCTGGAATTCTTTCGTCAGGACGCGCGCGAGCACACTCATCGCATCGATTACGAAGGCCGCAGTTGGTACGTGCCCAGTTACCGTTATGGCGAGTACAAGATCTGGGGGCTTACCGCGATCATGATCGTCGAGCTGGTCAACGTGCTGTACGACACCAGAATCAGCCTGCATCATCCGCCCGAACGGTCGACGATCTGAGCCGCTGGCACCTTAAGCATCACTGTTTATAGTTCGTCCCCATGAGTACGACCCGCCCGAGGAGGCCGCATGAAATTTCGCCTGGGAGAATCCCGTGTCCAGACCGATCCGCAGAGCTGGGTGGCTCCCAATGCAACGCTGATTGGCAATGTCAGGCTCGAGGCGGGGGCAAGTGTGTGGTTCAACGCGGTATTGCGGGGCGACAACGAGCTGATTCACATCGGTGAAAACAGTAATGTGCAGGACGGTACGGTGATGCACACCGACATGGGGTCGCCGCTGAGTATCGGCAAGGGCGTGACCATCGGCCACAACGCCATGCTGCATGGCTGCAGCGTTGATGATTACAGCCTGATCGGCATCAATGCGGTCATCCTCAACGGGGCGAAGATCGGCAAATACTGCATCATCGGCGCCAATTCGCTGATCGGAGAAAACAAGGTCATTCCTGATGGCTCGCTGGTCATGGGGTCACCGGGTAAAGTGGTGCGCGAACTCACTGATGTGCAGAAGAAGATGCTGGAAGCCAGCGCAGCCCATTACGTACACAATGCCCAGCGTTACGCCCGTGACCTGGCGGTGCAGGAAGATTGATGAGTACTGATACCCCGATCGAAAAACCGGTCCGTTCCCCGTGTGTGAGTATTTGTGCACTGGATGAGCAAGATATATGCACCGGTTGCCAGCGAACCGTCACCGAGATCACCCGCTGGAGCCGCATGAGCAACGACGAGCGCCGCGTGGTGCTCGGCCTGTGCGACGAGCGCGCTCGAGCCAGCGGCCTGATGTGGACAGTGGGCGAAGCACGCTGATCAGTTCTCGACGCTCTGCGTCGCCAAGAGGACGCACAGCGTCCAGAACGGCATACGACGCGGAGCGCCGCACGATAGTTACGATGATCGTTCCTCACGCTCCAGCGTGGGAATGCAGTTCTCGACGCTCTGCGTCGCCAAGAGGACGCAGAGCGTCCAGAACGGCATGCGACGCGGAGCGTCGCACGATAGTTACGATGATCGTTCCTCACGCTCCAGCATGGGAACGCATTTCTCGACGCTCTGCGTCGCCAAGAGGACGCATAGCGTCCAGAACGGCATACGACGCGGAGCGCCGCACGATAGTTACGATGATCGTTCCTCACGCTCTGGTGTGGGAATGCAGTTCTCGACGCTCTGCGTCGCTAAGAGGACGCACAGCGTCCAGAACGGCATGCGACGCAGAGCGTCGCACGATAGTTGAGACTGAGTGCGAAGCGTGTGAGCGGCCAGCGTTTGCTATCATTGCCATCCGTTTCCTCAAGCATATAACCCTCCATGCTTTTCCTGATCGCCTACATCAGCAGTGTCGTGCTGATCAACTTCGCCTTTTCCAGTGCGCCGCATCTGGACATGATCTGGTCTGCCTGGGGCGGGTTGGTGTTCGTGTTGCGGGACATGGTGCAGATTCGCTTTGGCCACGGCGCGATCATTGCCATGCTGGTGGCGCTGGTCCTGTCCTATGTCACCAGCGACCCCACCATCGCCCTGGCCAGCGCCACGGCGTTTGCGGTTTCCGAATGCATTGACTGGCTGGTGTTCAGCATTACCAGACGCCCGTTACGTGATCGGTTGTGGATCAGCTCGGCACTCAGCATTCCGCTGGATACCTTTATCTTCTTCGGCATGATCGACGCCCTGACGGCGCCGGTCGTGCTCACCGCGCTGGCATCGAAGTTCGCTGGCGTGACCATTGTCTGGATGATCATGGCCTGGCGGGCGCGCAACAGTGCGTGTCCAGGCTGAGCGCCCATTTGCCGGGGCTTCGTGGTAAATTGCGCGCCTTTCTCCACAGCGGTTGCTTGCATACGGCGGGCAGCCCTCGACATCTGCTTCACGAGGACCTGAGATGACTCAAATCGGAACTCCACTGTCGCCCACTGCGACGCGCGTACTGTTCTGCGGCAGCGGCGAACTGGGCAAGGAAGTCGTGATCGAGCTGCAGCGCCTTGGCATTGAAGTGATCGCTGTTGACCGTTACGAGAACGCGCCGGCCATGCAGGTCGCGCATCGCAGCCATGTGATCAACATGCTCGACGGTGCGGCACTGCGCGCAGTCATCGAGGCCGAAAAGCCGCATTTCATCGTTCCGGAAATCGAAGCCATCGCCACCGCGACGCTGGTCGAGCTTGAGGCCGAAGGCTTCACCGTGATCCCGACCGCACGCGCCGCGCAACTGACCATGAACCGCGAAGGCATTCGTCGTCTGGCAGCCGAAGAGCTGAAGCTGCCGACCTCGCCTTACCACTTTGCCGACACTTTCGAGGCGTACAGTAAGGCGGTCGAAGACCTCGGTTTCCCGTGTGTGGTCAAGCCGGTCATGAGTTCTTCGGGCAAAGGGCAGAGCCTGCTCAAGAGCACCGATGACGTACAGAAAGCCTGGGATTACGCGCAAGAGGGCGGTCGTGCTGGCAAGGGTCGCGTCATCGTCGAAGGCTTCATCGACTTCGATTACGAAATCACCCTGCTGACCGTGCGTCACATCGGTGGCACCACGTTCTGCGCGCCGGTTGGGCATCGTCAGGAAAAGGGCGACTATCAGGAATCCTGGCAGCCGCAGGCCATGAGCCCGGTTGCGCTGGCAGAGTCCGAGCGGGTTGCCAAGGCGGTGACCGAGGCATTGGGTGGGCGCGGGATGTTTGGCGTCGAACTGTTCATCAAGGGCGATCAGGTGTGGTTCAGCGAGGTCTCGCCGCGCCCGCACGACACCGGTCTGGTGACGCTGATTTCTCAGGACCTGTCGCAGTTTGCCCTGCACGCGCGGGCGATTCTTGGCCTGCCCATTCCGTTGATCCGTCAGTTCGGCCCTTCGGCTTCGGCAGTGATTCTGGTCGAAGGCCAGTCCACGCAAACCGCTTTCGCCAACCTCGGCGCTGCACTGGCCGAGCCTGATACTGCATTGCGTCTGTTCGGCAAGCCGGAAGTCAACGGTCAGCGGCGTATGGGCGTTGCCCTGGCGCGTGACGAGTCCATCGAAGCCGCCCGTGCTAAGGCCACTCGTGCCTCGCAGGCAGTTAACGTCAAGTTGTAAGGCTCCCACCGCAGGTGGCAAGAAACAACGCTGCGCGTATTCTTGCCGCCTGCATTCAACATGACGTAAAGGCTATAACTCACTGTCCCGCGTCTCCTTCAGGCTCAACACCGCCAGCACGCTGATCAGCGCTGCAGCAGACACATACCCGCCCACCCAGCTCAGGCCACCCATCGCCACCAGTTTCTGGGCGAAGAAGGGGGCGACCGACGCTCCGACGATTCCACCCAGGTTGTAGGCCGCCGATGCCCCGGTGTAGCGGACCTGTGTCGGGAACAGCTCCGGTAGCAGCGCGCCCATCGGCGCGAACGTGATGCCCATCAGAAACAGTTCGATGCACAGAAACAGCGCCACAGCCCAGGTGCTGCCGTGGGTCAACAGCGGCTCCATGGTGAAACCTGACAGGATCGCCAGCACACCACCCGCAATCAACACTGGCTTGCGCCCGAAGCGATCACTCGCCAGTGCGGCCAGTGGTGTGGCCGCCGCCATGAACAGCACCGCAAAGCACAGCAGCCCCAGGAATGTCTCACGGGTATAGCCCAGAGTGGCCACGCCGTAGCTCAACGAAAACACCGTCGAGATATAAAACAGTGCGTAGCAGACCACCATCGACGCCGCACCGAGCAGCATGGGTTTCCAGTGCTGGCTGAAGGTTTCCACGATTGGCAGGCTGACACGTTGGTGGCGAGCCATGGCCTTGGCGAAGACGGGCGTCTCTTCCAGCTTCAGTCGCACGTACAGCCCGACCATGACCAGTACGGCACTGAGCAGAAATGGAATCCGCCAGCCCCATGAGCGGAACTGCTCGTCATCGAGGGTCATGGCCAGCGCCAGAAACAGGCCGTTGGCGGCGAGAAAGCCGATCGAAGGGCCCAGTTGCGGAAACATACCGAACCAGGCGCGCTTGCCTTTCGGGGCATTCTCGGTCGCCAGCAGCGCCGCGCCACCCCATTCGCCACCCAGGCCAAGCCCCTGACCGAAGCGCAGCACACACAACAGAATCGGCGCCCACGCCCCGATCGTCGCGTAACCGGGCAATACGCCGATCAGTGTGGTGCAGATCCCCATCAACAGCAGCGAGGCCACCAGCGTCGACTTGCGCCCGATCCGGTCGCCGAAGTGACCGAACAGCGCAGACCCCAGAGGGCGAGCGAGAAAGGCGATGCCGAAGGTCAGAAATGACGACAGCATCTGGGCGGTGCCCGAGGTCTGCGGGAAAAATACCGGGCCGATCACCAGGGCGGCGGCGGTGGCATAAACGTAAAAGTCGTAGAACTCGATGGCTGTGCCGATGAAGCTGGCCGTAGCGACGCGGGTCGTCGAATTCACCGGCTTTGCGGGCGCGTCGTGATCTTCGCGAGAGAGCGGGGTGCTGGTCATGCGGATTCCCTGACAGTCGACTTGCCGGTCGGCAACGACCGTATTCCGGCAAGCATGCATTTATTGTGATTGTGGGTGCAGCGTCGAGCAGAGTAACCCGAATGGGTCGAGAGGCAAGGGTAGAGCGGGGATCTATTTGAAAGCAGACATCTATTTGAAGGTGCGGACCAGCGTGTTCTGCCACATGGCGACTCGCTTGACGCGGTTGTCCTCGGTCTCGAGGATTTCCAGTCGGTAAGGCCCTATCTTCAAGCACACTGGAGCGTCCGGGATGGTTTCCAGTGCCTCGGTAACCAGCCCGTTGACAGTTTTCGGACCGTCTGAGGGCAGGTGCCAGCCAAGGCTCTTGTTCAAGTCGCGAATGGACGCTGCGCCTTCGACTTCCAGGCGCCCGTCGTCCTGTTGTTTGACGTGCGGGTTATCCAGTCGCTGTTCGCTTTCGAACTCGCCGACAATTTCCTCGAGAATATCCTCGAGGGTGACGATGCCCAGCACTTCCCCGTATTCATCGACCACCACGCCGAGACGGCGTTGCTGTTTGTGGAAGTTCAGCAACTGCAACTGCAACGGGGTGCTTTCCGGCACGAAATAAGGCTCGTAGCACACCGCCAGCAACTGTTCCTTGGTCAACGTGCCCTTGGGCAGCAGGTGGCTGATGTCACGGGTATTGATGACGCCTTGCACCTGATTGATGTCGTTGTGATAGACCGGCAGGCGCGTGTGCCGTGAAATGATCAGGCGTTCGATGATCATTTCCATGGGGTCATCAAGGTTGACGCCATCCACTTCGTTGCGCGGGATCAGAATGTCGTTGACCGTAATGCTGTCCAGCGCACGAATGCCTGACAGCACGCTGGCGCGCGGCGAATATTCCCGGGCAGCATCACTGCGCGGGGTATTTTGCGTGTCGTCTTCGAAAGCCTGATCCTGCTGTTGTACGGCGCGAGACAGGAAGGGACGCAGCAGAGTCTTGGCCAGAACATTGAACACGTAGGCCAGCGGCCAGATGATCTTCATCGGGATGCGCAGCACACCGTTGCCCAGCAGCAGTGTCGAGACGGGATGGCGGTTCGCCAGGCGGCGCGGCATGTATTCGGCGAACACCAGCATGATGCTCACGGTAGCGAGCCAGGCCACGGTCGGGCCGTTGTAGAACCAGTAATTGGCGGCGATAAGCGTCGCAATGACAGTGATCAGTACCCTGATCAGGGTATTGCCCAGAATCAGGCTGTTCAGGTTGAACGCCAGCTCGGGAAGCGGCGCCGATTTTTCCGGGCCACTGGCGGCGCGCATCGCCTTGACTTGGTGATGAGCGGCTTCAACCGCGGTCAGCAGGCCGGCCCACAGCAGCAGTAGGGCGAGGACACCGAGCAACGGGCCCAGGGGCAGATTATCCATGATCAGGGCCCGTCAGATGTGCAGGATGAATTCGCGTACCAGCTTGCTGCCGAAATAGGCGAGCATCAGCAGGCAGAAACCGCCCAGCGTCCAGCGAATGGCCTTGTGACCACGCCATCCAAGGCGGTTACGCCCCCACAGCAGCACACTGAACACGATCCAGGCCAGGCAGGCGAGCAGGGTCTTGTGCACCAGATGCTGGGCAAACAGGTTTTCGACGAACAGCCAGCCGGAAATCAGCGACAGTGAGAGCAACGACCAGCCAGCCCACAGGAAGCCGAACAGCAGGCTTTCCATGGTTTGCAGCGGCGGGAAGTTCTTGATCAGCCCGGAAGGGTGCTTGTGCTTGAGGCGGTAATCCTGCAACAGCAGCAGCAGCGCCTGGAATGCAGCAATGGTAAACATCCCGTAAGCCAGCAGTGACAGCAGGATGTGGCTGAGGATGCCAGGCTCTTCCATGATCGGCTGCACGGTGCCGCTAGGAGCGAACTGGGCAAGCAGTACGGTGACCATGCCCAGCGGGAACAACAGCACCAGCAGGTTTTCCACCGGAATGCGCGACGTGGCGATCAGGGTGACGACGATTACCGAAGCCGCGATAAGGCTGGCGGAGTTGAAAAAGTCCAGGCCAAGGCCGACCGAGTGCGTCAGTTGGGAAAACAGACCAATGGCATGTGCAATGACCGCCAGCGTACCGAGCAGGCAAAGCAGCCGCTTGTCGGGCTTGACGGCCTGGCTCAGGCGCAGGCTCTGATAGACGGTCGCAGCGGCATAAATGATGGCGGCGGCGAGGCTGGGAAGCAGGCTGGGTGGCAAAGGGGACATAGATCCTGATGGACGGGCCTGAAAAGACGCTGAGTTTGGCATAGAACCGGTAAATCACGAAAGACCACAGAAGCAGTCTGCGTGGTGTCCGTGCGACGGAGTCTTCGCTATAATCTGCGACCTGCTCAAGCCGCAGGCTCGCCGAGCGCCATTTCTGCATTACGGGCCGGGCCGCATCAACCGGGGTTCGACGAGAGCCTGAAAGGATCGCGCATGTTTGAAAATCTGACTGACCGCCTCTCGCAGACGCTGCGCCATGTTACTGGCAAGGCCAAGCTGAACGAGGACAACATCAAAGATACCTTGCGCGAAGTGCGTATGGCGTTGCTCGAAGCCGACGTCGCCTTGCCGGTGGTCAAAGACTTCGTCAACAACGTCAAGGAACGCGCCGTCGGCACCGAAGTGTCGCGCAGCCTGACCCCGGGTCAGGCGTTCGTGAAGATCGTCCAGGCCGAACTCGAAAGCCTGATGGGCGCCGCCAACGAAGACCTGGTGCTCAATGTCACGCCACCTGCCGTCATCCTGATGGCGGGTTTGCAGGGCGCGGGCAAGACCACCACTGCCGGCAAGCTGGCGCGCTTCCTTAAAGAGCGCAAGAAGAAAACCGTGATGGTGGTGTCGGTCGACGTTTATCGTCCCGCAGCCATCAAACAGCTCGAAACCCTGGCCAACGACATCGGCGTGACGTTCTTCGCCTCCGACATCAGCCAGAAGCCGGTGGACATCGCCCAGGCGGCCATTAAAGAAGCCAGGCTCAAGTTCATTGACGTGGTCATCGTCGACACCGCCGGTCGTCTGCACGTCGATGTCGAGATGATGGGCGAGATCCAGGCGCTGCATGCGGCGGTCAAACCGGCCGAGACGCTGTTCGTGGTCGATGCCATGACCGGCCAGGATGCGGCCAATACCGCCAAGGCCTTCGGTGATGCATTGCCGCTGACCGGCGTGATCCTCACCAAGGTCGACGGTGATGCCCGCGGTGGTGCGGCGCTGTCGGTGCGTGCCATTACCGGCAAGCCGATCAAGTTCATCGGTATGGGCGAGAAGAGCGAGGCGCTGGAGCCGTTTCACCCGGACCGCATCGCGTCGCGCATACTCGGCATGGGCGATGTGCTCAGCCTTATCGAGCAGGCCGAACAGACCCTCGACAAGGACAAGGCCGACAAGCTGGCGAAAAAGCTCAAGAAGGGCAAAGGCTTCGATCTCGAAGACTTCCGCGACCAGCTGCAGCAGATGAAGAACATGGGTGGCCTTGGCGGCCTGATGGACAAACTGCCGAGCATCGGCGGCGTCAACCTGTCGCAGATGGGCAACGCACAGGGCGCAGCGGAAAAACAGTTCAAGCAGATGGAAGCCATCATCAACTCGATGACCCCTGCCGAGCGCCGTGATCCGGATCTGGTCAGTGGCTCTCGCAAGCGCCGCATTGCGATGGGTTCGGGCACTCAGGTTCAGGACATCGGGCGTCTGATCAAGCAGCACAAGCAGATGCAGAAGATGATGAAGAAGTTCTCCGCCAAGGGCGGAATGGCCAAAATGATGCGCGGCATGGGTGGAATGCTTCCCGGCGGCGGCATGCCAAAAATGTAATTGCGTCGCGTGCAAGACGCTTTGCACGCGTCCCATCTGGGGGGCGACCCCCAGTCAGCCCGCACTATGCGGGCTTTTGCCGGCTGTCATACCGACAGCTCCCTCGCAAATCTGGAAGGCATGCCGATAGGCGCCGGAAAAAGACATTTGCAAAAGTCGGGATATTCCTTAGAATATGCGGCCTTTCGGGCACCTATGCCCGCTGTGCATCTTAGATTTGCAGCACCGACTACAGGAACGATGTTCAATGCTAACCATCCGTCTTGCCCTTGGCGGCTCCAAAAAGCGCCCGTTTTACCACCTGACCGTAACCGACAGCCGCAATGCTCGTGACGGTTCCCACAAAGAACAGGTCGGTTTCTTCAACCCTGTTGCCCGTGGTCAGGAAATCCGTCTGTCCGTTAACGAAGAACGCGTCAACTACTGGTTGAGCGTGGGTGCACAAACTTCCGAGCGCGTTGCCCAGCTGCTCAAAGAGCACAACAAGACCAAGGCCGCGGCCTGAGTCTTATGAGCGCGACGCCTGCATCTGCCGACGATCTGATCGTCATTGGCAAGATTTACTCGGTTCATGGCGTTCGCGGCGAAGTGAAGGTTTATTCCTTTACTGATCCGATTGGAAACCTGTTGGACTACAAAACCTGGACGCTTCGGCGCGAAGGCAGCGTTGATAAACAGGTGGAGCTGGTCAGCGGACGCTTGCAAAGCAAGTTTCTGGTCACAAAGCTCAAGGGTCTCGATGATCGTGAAGAAGCCCGTCTTCTGTCCGGTTACGAAATCTGCGTGCCGCGTAACCTGTTCCCTGATCTGGACGATGGCGAGTACTACTGGTACCAGCTTGAAGGCCTCAAGGTCATCGACCAACTCGGGCAATTGCTCGGGAAAATCGATCACCTGCTCGAAACCGGTTCGAACGATGTAATGGTTGTAAAGCCCTGCGCGGGTAGCCTGGATGATCGTGAACGCCTGTTGCCCTATACAGAGCAATGCGTGTTGGCAATCGATATGGCTGCTGGCGAGATGAAGGTGGATTGGGACGCGGACTTCTGAATGCCATGGCCAGCCTGCGCATAGAAGTCATCAGTCTGTTTCCCGAGATGTTTTCCGCCATCAGCGAATACGGCATTACCAGCCGTGCGGTGAAACAAGGGCTGTTGCAGCTCACTTGTTGGAATCCGCGGGATTACACCACTGATCGCCATCACACTGTGGATGATCGCCCATTTGGCGGTGGTCCGGGCATGGTGATGAAGATCAAGCCCCTTGAAGATGCTCTGGTTCAGGCCAGGCAAGCGGCAGGGGATGCGGCGAAGGTGATTTACCTGTCGCCACAAGGCCGCCAGCTGAATCAGTCTGCGGTACGCGAACTGGCGCAGGAGGAAGCGATTATCCTCATCGCCGGTCGTTATGAAGGCATTGACGAGCGTTTTATTGATGCTCATGTCGATGAAGAGTGGTCGATTGGTGACTATGTTCTTTCCGGTGGCGAGCTGCCGGCGATGGTCCTGATTGACGCGGTTACGCGGCTGCTGCCTGGAGCTTTAGGGCATGTGGACTCCGCGGAGGAAGATTCCTTCACGGACGGTCTGCTGGATTGCCCGCATTACACCCGACCTGAGGTGTATGCGGATCAGCGTGTTCCCGACGTGTTGCTAAGTGGCAATCACGCGCACATCCGGCGTTGGCGTTTACAGCAGTCCCTTGGGCGGACCTATGAACAACGCGCTGATCTTCTGGAAAGCCGCTCGCTTTCTGGAGAAGAGAAGAAGCTGCTGGCGGAATACATCCGCGAGCGGGACGATAGTTAACGTATCGATGGTCGATCCAGACGGATTACCTTAGGAGCACCAGCATGACTAACAAAATCATTCTTGCCCTCGAAGCAGAGCAGATGACCAAAGAGATCCCTACCTTTGCACCAGGCGACACCATCGTCGTCCAGGTTAAAGTGAAGGAAGGCGACCGCGCTCGTCTGCAAGCATTCGAAGGCGTTGTAATTGCCAAGCGTAACCGTGGCGTGAACAGTGCTTTCACTGTTCGTAAAATCTCCAACGGTGTTGGCGTTGAGCGTACTTTCCAGACTTACAGCCCGCAAATCGACAGCATGGCTGTGAAACGTCGCGGTGACGTTCGCAAGGCCAAACTGTACTACCTGCGTGACCTGTCCGGTAAAGCAGCGCGCATCAAGGAAAAACTGTCCTGATACAGTTTTTCGATGCATAAAAAAGGCAGCCTCAGGGCTGCCTTTTTGCTGCCTGCTGTTTGATGATTCCTCCCTTGTCTATCGACACACGCACTGAGTGAATATGGCTGCCATCGACCACCCGCTGATTGACCGGTTTCTGGACGCGCTCTGGCTCGAAAAGGGCCTGTCCGACAACACCCGGGATGCTTACCGCAGTGATCTGGCGCTGTTCAACGGCTGGCTGCAGGAGCGCAACGTTGATCTGATCAGTGCCGGGCGTGAAGTCATCCTCGATCATCTTGCGTGGCGCGTTGAAAATGCCTACAAGCCGCGCTCTACGGCGCGTTTTCTGTCCGGCGCACGTGGCTTCTACCGCTACCTGCTGCGCGAAAAGCTGATTTCCGTCGATCCCACCCTGCAGATCGACATGCCTCAGTTGGGCAAACCGCTGCCCAAATCGCTTTCCGAAGCTGACGTCGAAGCATTGCTTGCTGCTCCCGACCTGAGCGAGCCCATCGGCGAGCGTGACCGCGCCATGCTTGAGGTGCTGTATGCCTGCGGTCTGCGCGTAACCGAATTGATCAGCCTGACCCTGGAACAGGTCAATCTGCGTCAGGGCGTGCTGCGCGTGATGGGCAAAGGCAGCAAGGAGCGACTGGTGCCCATGGGCGAAGAGTCCATTGTCTGGGTCGAGCGTTACCTGCGCGGTGCCCGCGACGAGTTGCTGGGCGGAAAGCCCAGCGACGTACTGTTCCCCAGCACCCGCGGCGACCAGATGACCCGCCAGACCTTCTGGCACCGTATCAAGCATCAGGCGACTGTTGCGGGCATCGGCAAATCCCTGTCGCCGCACACCCTGCGCCATGCCTTCGCCACCCATCTGCTCAACCACGGCGCTGACTTGCGCGTGGTGCAGATGTTGCTTGGGCACAGTGATCTCTCGACGACGCAGATCTACACCCATGTGGCGCGAGCGCGGTTGCAGGAATTGCATGCCAAGCATCATCCGCGCGGTTGATTCGCGACGTATTTTGCGAAGCTTCTTATGTCGCTCCGAGTCGGCCCCGCGACCCTTATGTGGTAGGCTTTGCCGGTTTCGCCTATCAAGGCTGGCACGCCTTTTTTCGACAGTTGCCAGCCTGTCCGCCGTCATAGGAGTTTTCATGCGTTTGCCACAGATTTTCGCTGCCGCCGCTTTGATGCTGGCCGGCACCTTCAGTATGTCTGCCCTGGCTGATGCAGCCCCCGATCAGGCTATCCGCAAGACGCTCGACTCACTGGAATTGCAACTGCCGGTCGAGAGCATCTCGCCGAGCCCGCTCAATGGCCTTTATGAAGTGAAGCTCAAGGGCGGCCGCGTCCTGTACGCCAGCGCCGACGGTCAGTTCGTGATGCAGGGCTATCTGTTTCAAGTGCAGAACGGCAAGCCGGTCAACCTGACCGAGAAGACCGAGCGTCTGGCTATTTCCAAGACCATCAACGCCATTCCTGCTTCCGAGATGGTGATCTATCCGGCGGTGGGCGAGACCAAGTCGCACATCACGGTATTCACCGACACGACCTGCCCGTATTGCCACAAGCTGCACGAAGAAGTCGGCCAGTTGAACAAGATGGGTGTCGAAGTCCGTTACCTGGCCTTCCCGCGTCAGGGGCTTGGTTCTCCGGGTGACGAGCAGTTGCAGGCCGTCTGGTGTTCCAAGGACCGCAAAGGCGCGATGGACCGCATGGTCGATGGCAAGGACATCAAGGCCGCCAAATGCGACAATCCGGTCAGCAAGCAATATGAGCTCGGCCAGTCGATCGGCGTCAACGGCACGCCTGCGATTGTCCTGGCCGACGGTCAGGTGATTCCGGGTTATCAGCCTGCAGCTCAGGTTGCCAAGCTGGCACTGGGCGCCAAATAAGCCGGTGTTTTCAGACGCGCCTTGTGCAGACAGGGCGCAAGTAGCCGGAGTGTCGTCAAAATTTCAGCCGCATGGCGCCATGCGGCAGTTTTTTCCACAGCCGATTCAGGTTCGGCTGTTTTTCGGGGAGATCATCAGTGAAACCGGTCAAAGTAGGCATATGTGGGCTGGGTACTGTCGGTGGCGGTACTTTCAACGTACTTCAGCGTAACGCCGAGGAGATTGCCCGCCGTGCCGGACGTGGAATCGAAGTTGCGCAAATTGCGGTTCGTACACCAAATCCCAATTGCCAGATTACCGGTACGCCGACCACCAGCGATGTGTTTGCCATTGCGACCAACCCTGAAATCGACATCGTCGTGGAACTGATCGGCGGCTATACCGTTGCCCGCGAACTGGTGCTCAAGGCCATCGAAAACGGCAAGCACGTGGTGACCGCCAACAAGGCGCTGATCGCGGTGCATGGCAACGAAATTTTCGCCAAGGCGCGTGAGAAGGGCGTGATCGTCGCTTTTGAAGCAGCTGTTGCCGGTGGCATCCCGGTCATCAAGGCCATTCGTGAAGGCCTGTCGGCGAACCGTATCAACTGGGTTGCCGGCATCATCAACGGCACCGGCAACTTCATCCTCACCGAAATGCGCGAGAAGGGCCGTACCTTCGCCGATGTTCTGGCCGAGGCTCAGGCGTTGGGCTATGCCGAAGCCGATCCGACCTTCGACGTCGAAGGAATCGATGCGGCGCACAAACTGACGATTCTGGCCTCCATTGCCTTCGGTATCCCGCTGCAGTTCGACAAGGCCTACACCGAAGGCATTACCAAACTGACGACAGCAGACGTCAACTATGCCGAAGCGCTGGGCTATCGCATCAAGCACCTGGGCGTTGCACGCAGCACGGCTCAAGGCATCGAACTGCGCGTACACCCGACGCTCATCCCGGCCGATCGCCTGATCGCCAACGTCAACGGCGTCATGAATGCGGTGATGGTCAATGGCGATGCGTCCGGCTCGACGCTGTTCTACGGCGCAGGTGCCGGCATGGAGCCTACCGCGTCTTCGGTGGTGGCCGATCTGGTCGATGTGGTCCGTGCGATGACCTCCGACCCGGAAAACCGGGTCCCTCATCTGGCCTTCCAGCCCGATTCGTTGTCTGCCCACCCGATCCTGCCGATCGAAGCCTGCGAGAGCGCCTACTACCTGCGCATTCAGGCCAAGGATCACCCGGGCGTGCTGGCTCAGGTCGCGAGCATCCTGTCCGAGCGCGGCATCAACATCGAATCGATCATGCAGAAGGATGTCGAAGAACACGATGGACTGGTGCCGATGATCCTGTTGACTCACCGGGTAGTGGAGCAGGGTATCAATGACGCCATTCAAGCCCTGGAAGCCCTGCAGGACGTCGTTGGCCCGGTGGTTCGTATCCGCGTCGAGCACCTTAATTAACATCAACTGCAAGCTGTCAGCTCCAGGCCGCAAGCCGATCGTTTCGACCTTGCAGCCTTGGAGCCCTGGCTTTCAGCCCAGACCAAAGGTTTGATCCCATGCGCTATATCAGTACTCGCGGCCAGGCGCCGGCCCTGAATTTCGAAGACGTGCTGTTGACTGGTCTGGCCAGCGATGGCGGCCTCTACGTGCCGGAAAACCTGCCGCGCTTCACGCAGGAAGAGATCGCTTCCTGGGCAGGTCTGCCTTATCACGAACTGGCCTTCCGGGTGATGCGCCCCTTCGTGGCTGGCAGCATCCCGGATGCCGACTTCAAAAAGATTCTCGAAGAGACCTACGGCGTGTTTGCCCACAGCGCTGTCGCGCCGCTGCGCCAGCTGCATGGCAACGAGTGGGTACTCGAACTGTTCCATGGTCCGACGCTGGCGTTCAAGGACTTCGCACTGCAACTGCTTGGCCGCCTGCTGGACTACATTCTGGCCAAGCGTGGCCAGCGTGTCGTGATCATCGGCGCGACCTCGGGCGACACCGGTTCTGCGGCCATCGAAGGCTGCCGTCGCTGCGACAACGTCGACATCTTCATCCTGCACCCGAATAACCGGGTATCGGATGTACAGCGTCGGCAGATGACCACCATCTTCGGCGACAACATCCATAACATCGCAGTCGAAGGCAACTTCGACGACTGCCAGGAAATGGTCAAGGCCAGCTTCGCTGACCAGAGCTTCCTGAAGGGCACACCGCTGGTCGCGGTCAACTCGATCAACTGGGCGCGGATCATGGCTCAGATCGTGTACTACTTCCACGCGTCACTGCAGTTGGGCGGACCTGCGCGTTCGGTGTCGTTCTCGGTGCCGACCGGTAATTTCGGCGATATCTTTGCCGGCTATCTGGCGCGCAACATGGGCCTGCCGATCAACCAGTTGATCGTCGCCACCAACCGCAACGACATCCTGCACCGCTTCATGAGCGGCAATCAGTACGTCAAGGAAACCCTGCACGCCACGCTGTCGCCTTCCATGGACATCATGGTGTCCTCCAACTTCGAGCGCCTGCTGTTCGACATGCACGGTCGCAACGGCGCTGCGATTGCCGAGTTGATGAGCACGTTCCGCCAGGGTGGCGGTTTCAGCGTCGAGGAAGAGCGCTGGACCGAGACCCGCAAACTGTTCGATTCGCTGGCGGTCAGTGACGAGGACACCTGCACGACCATCGCCGAAGTGTTCGCCAGCACCGGCGAGTTGCTCGACCCGCATACCGCTATCGGGGTGAAGGCTGCGCGCGAATGCCGCCGCAGTCTGGACACGCCGATGGTGATTCTGGGCACGGCGCATCCGGTCAAGTTCCCGGAGGCGGTGGAAAAAGCCGGTGTAGGAAAAGCGCTTGAACTACCTGCACATTTGTCTGATTTGTTCGAGCGGGACGAGCGCTGCACTGTTCTGCCAAATGACCTGAAAGCCATACAGGCGTTTGTCAGCCAGCACGGCAATCGCGGAAAACCGCTCTGACAGAAGCGTCGTGTAACAACTTTAGGCCCGCCATCTGGCGGGCCTTTCTGTTTCTACGTGCCAAACTTCGCTGGTTTTTCGAACCATAGAGTTGGGTCATTCGTAGTGAAGCAGGCAAGTATGCAGAGCGTAGTCAGGGAGGCAGGCAGTACATCGAGGTACCGCGCATGGCGCAGGGTATGGGTGTTGCTGGCGCTGATTTTTGCCGGGGCAGCCAATGCGGCGCAAAGCTTGCCGTTTTCACTGACAGCCCCTTTTGTGGCTTCAGCGGATCTGAACCTCGAAGATCAGGACCGGACCTGGCTCGACCAGCGCAAGGTACTTCGGGTCGGCATTGCGATCGCAGACTACGAGCCGATCGATATCACCAGTGACCGCAACCGTTATCAGGGCATCAGTGCCGATTACCTGGGGCTGGTCAGCGACCAGTTGAACCTTCCGGTGCAGGTCACCGGGTATGCCAAGCGTGACGAGGCTATCGAGGCGCTGCGCGACGGCAAGATAGACCTGCTGACCAGTGCCAATGGTTTCGAACGCGGTGTGAAAGGGCTGTCGTTCTCAACCGAATACATGCCCGATCGATCGGTAGCCGTTGGCCGCGGCAACGATCTGAGCCTGTCGTCGAATCTGACCGGCAAGAAGGTCGTGCTGCTTGATGGCTATGCCGATTCGGACGTGCTGCACCGCGTTTATCCTGACAGCCAGATCATTATCGCGCCTAACCTCTACAGTGCTCTGGAAGCCCTGAGCCAGGGTGAAGTGGACGTGTTCATCGGCAACGAAGTCATAGTCCGTGCCTACACCGCGCTGCGGCCCTATCTCGGTTTGCAGATCAAATTCGAAAGTCGTTTGCCTCCGGTGGGGTTTTCCTTTGCGGTGCGTGATGACGAGCAGCGCTTGCTGACCTTCATCAATCGGGCGCTGGACAGCATCGCACCTTCGACCAGTCGTGAAGTGCTCGGGCGCTGGACCATGGGACTGGGCGCTGACGTGGAAGGGCAGCGCATTCGCCTTACCAGTGCCGAGCGACGCTGGCTGCTCAAGCACCCGAGTGTGACCATCGCGACCGTGCAGCACCCACCGTATATCTACAAAGACAAGAACGGCCACTGGGTGGGGTTGAACGCAGATGTGCTGTCACGTATCTCGCGCATGACCGGATTGCAGTTCGTCCATCAGGAATCATCCTCCACGCAGCAGACTATCGACATGCTGCGCGCCGGTCAGTCCGACATGAATACGACGCTCGCGGAAAACACCGAGCGCCGACGGTTTCTGGATTTTACCTATTCGTTCGGCGGCAATAGCTGGATGTTCGTGGTGCGCTCCGACCGCTCGTCGCGCATATCGCTCGACAGTCTGGCCGGGAAAGTACTGGCCCTTCCGGCCAGACATGCGCTCGAGGACCTGATCAGGCGCGAGCATCCCTTGATCCAGCTGCGACTGGTGGACACCTACGATCAGGCCCGTGCGCTGGTGGAAAGCGGCGCTGCCGACGCGACCATTCAGAATGAAGTGGGGGCTTACCTGTTTCCCTCCGGACAACTGAAGGTCGCCAGAAGTGTCGAAGGCCAGTGGTCGCCCGACAGATTTTCAGTGATCAAGACCCAGCCCGAGCTGCTGGGGATTCTCAACAAGGCGCTGGAAGAGTTCCCGGTGGCCGAGTTGCGTTCGATCCGCCTGAAGTGGCTGGGATCGGCGCTGCCTCAGCCGTCGCTCTGGGGGCGCATACCGCAGTGGGTATTCTGGGTAGTGTGCCTGGCGTTGCTGACCGGGTTGGTGTCGCTGACCTGGAGCAGTCGCCTCAAGGTGCAGATTCGCCAGCGCCAGAGGGCGCAAAGACAGCTCAATGATCAACTGGCCTTCAAACATGCTCTGCTCGACGGTATCCCCAATCCGATTTATGTGCGCGATCTCAAGGGGCGCCTGATTTCCTGCAACCGCAGCTACGAGCAGAGTCTGGGCATCAGTTTCGAACAGATGAATGGCCGACGCCTCACGGACGTCAATCTGATCCCGCGTGCGTTAGCCGAGCAGATGCACACCGATTACCTCAATCTGCTGGAAAATCATCAGCCGGTGTTTTCCGATCGCACCATCGAACTGCCGGGCAAACGTATGGACGTCTGGCAATGGACGGTGCCTTTCTTCGCCGCTGATGGACAGTTGCAGGGGTTGCTCGGCGGCTGGATCGATATCACCGAGCGCAAGCAACTGGAACAGCAGCTTCAGGAAGCCATGCGACTGGCCGCTCAGGCCAACGAGGCAAAAAGCGCTTTCCTGGCCAGCATGAGCCATGAAATTCGCACGCCGATGGGGGCAATCACCGGCTTGCTGGAGCTGGAATGCGAACAGGCCTTGCGCCTGGGCAAGATTCCATCGCAGGGCCTGCAAGTGGCCCACCGCTCGGCTACGGAGCTGGTCGCGCTGATTGGCGAAAGTCTTGATCTGGCCAGAATCGAAGCGGGCGGCATGCAGTTGTCACTGGCTGTCACCTCCTTGCAAGAGCTGTTCGACGGTGTGATGGAGCTTTTTTCCGCGCAGGCTGGGGAAAAGGGTGTGGAACTACGCCTGGAATTCTCCGCGCAGGCGCGGGGCGACTACTGGCTGGATCCCTTGAGATTGCGCCAGGTGCTGCACAACGTGCTGGGCAACGCTTTGAAGTTCACCCGGCAAGGTGCGGTGGTCATGATGCTCGATGTGACCCATGACTCGCCTGAGTCCACGCGTGTGCGCATTGGTATTCAGGACAGTGGCGAAGGTATCGATCCGCAGCGTCAGCAGCAGGTATTTCAACCTTTCACCCAGGCAAGCGATGACACGGCTGCACACTACGGGGGCAGCGGGCTGGGGCTGAGTATTACCCGGCAACTGGTGGAGCTGATGAAAGGCGACATCAGCCTGCACAGCGAGCCGGGCAAGGGGACCCTGGTCACCATCGACCTGCCGTTGACCAGGGTGAGCGAGCCGGTTTTGCCCGCGGACGAGGTGACCGATACGCCTGTCGACACGCGTAGCCTTCATCTGTTGGTGGTCGATGACATGTCCGCCAATCGTCTGGTATTGACCCGGCAGCTGGAGTTTCTTGGCCATCAGGTAATGGCGGTCGAAGACGGCAGGGCGGCCCTGTCGAGCTGGTGTGAAGGGGCGTTCGATGCGGTCATCACCGACTGCAACATGCCGGGTATCAGCGGCTACGCATTGACCCAGGCCATTCGCCAGATCGAAGAGAAAGAGCAGCGTCAGCGCTGCCCGGTGATCGGCTGTACCGCCAACGCGATGAGTGACGAGGCGGCACGTTGCGAGCAGGCAGGTATGGACGGCCTGCTGATCAAGCCGCTGTCACTGGCGCGTCTGGCCCAGGAGCTGGCGGATCGGGTACGTGAGCCGACGTTCGACATCGGCACGTTGCAAACCATGACTCAGGCCAACCCGCAACAGATGCAACGGTTGCTGGGTGAGTTATGGAAGAACCTGAGGCATGAGCACGCTTTGCTGGAGCCCGCTGTGTCGGCCAATGACTGGAAGACCCTGAGCGCCTGTCTGCATCGGCTCAAGGGCGCGGCGAGTCTGGTCGACGCAGTGCCGCTCGCCAAGGCTTGTGCCGCGCTGGACGACAGTGTCCGGCTGCAAAGCACGGCCAGTCTGGCCGACCGCTGGCAGGCACTGGAGTTGGCCATGACCGGTCTGCGCGCTGATATCGAATTGCAACTGGTGGTCGTGCCCGAGACGGCGGTGCCAGGCAGTTGAATGCTTCCGACAACGTGTGACGGGTTTAGGACATGTCCTATGGGGCCGGTGCCCTGGACGAGCTACAGTTAATGTTATCCCGGGCCGATGGCTCTGACTCCGCAGGCGTGATCGTGCACTCACTCAAGGTTCTGATTCTCGAAGACCATCCCTTCCAGCTGATGGCTCTGCATCAGATGCTCAACGCCAATCAGGTGTTCGATGTGCTGGTGGCCGACAGCGTCGAGGTTGCCAGGCTTTCCCTGCAAAGCCGCGGCCCTGTCGACATCGCGATCTGCGACTTGCAGATGGAAGGGCCTGATGGTCTGGAACTGATCCGCTTCATGGCTGAGAACGGCCTGGCGCGAGCGCTGATCATTGTCAGCTGTTCTGCCGCCTGCGTGCTGGAAGGGGCTGCGCAACTGGCGCTTGCCCAAGGCCTGAACGTTCTGGGCTATGTGCAAAAACCGGCCTCTGCCGGGGCGTTGTACGAGTTGCTTGAGGCATATGGGCCTGGCCGCTCGGACTGTATAGAGCAGGCATCGCCGGGCAGCGCGTTCAGAGCTCTTTCCGCCATCGAATTGTTTGACCCGACAGGCAGCGGACCGATAGACGTGGCGTCCATTGCCGAACAATGGATCACCTATTTTCAACCCAAGGTCAGTCTGCAGGGCGAGTTGTTGGGGGCCGAAGCGTTGGTTCGCTGGCAGCATCCGGTGTATGGCCTGCTGGCACCCGGGCGATTCATCGAGGCCATCGAGGCTGAAGGGCTGACCGTGGCGTTGACCTGGCGGGTGCTGGATCAGGCCCTGCAGTTCTCTGCGCAAGTCATGGGCGAGCAGGGCGAGCCGTTGTCGGTTGCCGTCAACATTGACCCCCAAGTGCTGCAACAGCTGGATTTCGCCGAGCAGATCACGCAAGCGCTTGCCCGTCATGGCGTACCGGCCACCGCGCTGACCCTGGAAATTCTCGAGCAGGACGCCGCGCGTCCGGAAACTTGGCAGCTCGAAGGCCTGTTGAGGTTGTGCATGCAGGGTTGCAAGTTGTCCATTGATGACTTTGGCATGGGCGCTTCGAATATCGACCGGCTTCTGCAATTACCTTTCAGCGAACTGAAAATACCGACCGAGTTCGTGCGCGGCATGGCCGACGACGCGCGTAAATCGGCGGTGGTGGCCGGTGCCTTGCTCATGGCGCAGCGGCTGTCGATGTCGGTCGTGGTTGAAGGTGTCGAGACGATTGAAGACGTCCACAGTCTGCTGGCGCTGGGCGATCCCGCCATTCAAGGGTATTTCATCGCCCGTCCGATGCCGGCCTCGGCGTTCATGCGCTGGGTCGCCGAGCGTGATGGCGGCGACCTGCAAGCCGTTTCCAGAGAAGACCCGCCTCAGGACATGCCGCTTTCCTGCAAATAAATGAACAGCGCCGCGTCATTGGCCAGTCCGAGCTTGCGCATGGCGGCGACTTTCTGAGCGCTGACGGTCTGTTTGCTGCGATTGAGTTGCGCCGCGATCTGGCCAACCGTATGGCCCGCCGAGAGCAGGCGTAACACTTCCAGCTCTCTTGGCGACAAGCGATCTGCCGGCAGCAGCGCGTCGGGCCCATGCTGACGGGCTCCGCTCAGCACGCTGCGCACCGAATCGGCGACAAAAAGCTCACCGCGCCTGACCCCCTTGATGGCAGCAGGCAGCTCTCCGGCAAGGCTGGCCTTGCTCAACAGGCCCCGGACATCCAGGTCAAGCATGGACTGAAACAGTCCGGCATTGCTCAGGGTCGTGACAACGATCACCGGCAACGCCGGAAAGTCCCGGCGGATGCGCTGCAGCAGACGCAGGCCATCGTTCTGCCGTTCGACGGGCATCATGAAGTCAGTCACCAGCACATCGCAGGCATGGCGTTCGAGTGCCTGGAGCAGTTCGTCCGGATTGCAGGCCTCGGCGACGACGCTGGCCAGATTGTCCTGCTCCAGTACGACCCGCAGGCCGATGAGAAAAATCGGGTGGTCATCAGCCACGATGACCCGCAACGGGCGATCAGCGGAATCGCTCAAGAGGTGGCTCCGTGAAAAAGGCTATACGGGTATTGCATGCGATGGAGGTGTTTAACGCAGTGATCAAGAGCATAGGCACCTTGTAGGACGCGTAGCGGAATTATGTTGGATTCGTCCTACAAGCTCACTTTCTGTTGTCATTGGCGTCCGGTTTTTTCCTTGTCACATTCAACAGGCATGCTCGAAATGACAGACAGGTGCTGCGATCCGGCGATAGAAAGAACTTTCTGCTGTCGCCGATGGTCATTGGTTAGCACCTTTGCATTCAAACTGTTGAGTGGTGATCCGGATGGAAAATATCAGCTTACTGCTAAGCGAAGCGCTGGCTCCCTATCAGGCCAGTATTGGCCCGGCCGGCTCTCGGGGCGAACGTCTGGTGACTCTGAAAGACAAGGCGGGCACCAGTGTGATCGAGCGCGCATTCGGCGCTGATCAACTGAGCGACAAGCGTCAGCTCACCGACGTGGTAGACGGTCTGCGTCGCGATCTGATGGTTGCCGAGGGTCGAATCGAACCCTGCGTCATTGCTGCCATGCGCAATGCTGCAATCAGCCGCACCTTTGTCGGCACCCCATCATTTGCTTAACAGTTGCTTAACCGACGTCTCCGATACTGGAACCTGACGGGTTCGCTGCACTCTTATCCATTACGTCAGGTTTGATCATTGTGCTCCGGTGATCAAGGGCTGACGTACTGACCACAATGGTCATGTTTACCCCGAGCAGGTCCCCCTCTGCCCGGGGTTTCTTTTGTCCGGTCATTCCTTGTCCAGCAGTGCCTTGACGTCCTCCAGATAGCTGGCCCGTTGCGCAGGTTCCAGCCACTGCGCATAAAAGCCCATCAGGCGGGTTTCGCGCAGCACGCGCATCTCGCGGTTGATCAGTGCAATGGCCTGCTCGCCGTCGGGCGAGTTGCTGCAGCTGACATAGACGAACTGGTATGCAGGATTGCCCTTGATCGGCAAGAAGGCCAGTTCCTCCGGCCTTATGCCTTGTTGCATGGCCTGATAGCGCGCTTCCGGCCAGAAGCTGATAAAGGCTTGCAGACGCCCCAGACGCTCCATTTGCAGCAGGCTGCCGACGGCATCGTTACCGTAGTGCGGCACGAGGACATCTTCATCGACGTCGTGCAACGTGTGGTCGATCATTTCTCCATAGCTGCGCTCGGCAACGATGCCCAATTTGATCGTCCGGCTGGCCATCAATGCCGCGACGTCGATTTTTCCGTCCGCGACGTAGGGCTCGAACTTCGACATTTCCTCCTTGCGCACAATCAGGCCGCTGCTCAGTACCGCGCCGATCGGTATGGAAAAAAGCAGGGTTCTGGCTCTTTCTGCCGTCCACAGCATGGTGGGATCACAACTGAGAGACGTGTCGTCGCTCAGCATTTGCAGAGCCCTGGCGCGGTTGACCCGCATCAGCACGTGATCGTATTCGGGCATTTGCGCGGTCAGCAAGGGCATCAGCTGATCAATTGCACCTTGCCCGCGCATGGCACCGGAAAAAATCGTCGAAGGAGGGATGTCGCGCATCAGCCAGGTCAGCGTCTCCCTGGCCTGGCTGACACACGGCATGGCAGCCAGCGACAGGGCGAGCATCAATCGAGCCGTTGTACAGTACGAGGCAGGAAGGGGCATTCGCGGGTGTCATCCTCGAAAAAGGTTCAACGGTCTGAGGTAGGGTTGGCAGCTCTTTGAATGGCGCTGCGCCAGTGGCGTCACATTCAGGTGCCCCGGTTGGGAGTCCGGGTGCTCGCTGCAGATCGTCTGTAGCACAGATATGTATCAGAAATTTGTTTCAAACTATCGATTTTTGTTCGTCCTGAAAATGGGGGGCAAGCACATCCTTGCGCGAGCAAGTTCGTTCACAGGCCCGGCATCGGGTAGACTTGCCGTCTTCCCTCCAGACTCTAGAAGCCCGTTCATGGCCCAGCCGTCCACGACCTACAAATTCGAACTCAACCTCACCGACCTTGATCGCGGCGTCTACGAGAGCGTCAAGCAGACCATTGCCCGCCATCCTTCGGAAACCGAAGAGCGCATGACCGTGCGTCTGCTGGCCTATGCCTTCTGGTACAACGAACAGTTGTCGTTCGGTCGCGGCCTGTCTGATGTCGACGAACCCGCTCTGTGGGAAAAAAGCCTGGATGACCGCGTTCTGCACTGGATCGAAGTGGGGCAGCCGGACGCCGATCGACTGACCTGGTGCTCGCGTCGTACCGAACGCACCAGTCTGCTGGCCTATGGCAGCCTGCGCGTCTGGGAAGGCAAGGTCATCCCGGCGATCAAGAACCTGAAAAACGTCAATATCGCCGCTGTCCCGCAGGAAGTGCTGGAAGTGCTGGCCAAGGACATGCCGCGGGTCATCAAGTGGGATGTGATGATCAGTGAAGGGACGGTGTTCGTCACTGACGACCGCGGCCAGCATGAAGTCCAGTTGCAATGGCTTGCGGGCGAGCGCGGCTGACAGCCGCCGCTTCCGATCGAAATCACATTCATCGACACTGCAAAGAGAATCAGCTGACCCGCATGCGCATCGAACCTCGTCTATTGCCCGACACCTTGCCGTTCCTTGGCGACCTGCCGCCCTTGCTCACTCGTCTGTACGCAGCACGAGGTGTGGCCTGCGAGGCCGAACTGGACAAAAGCCTGGCGCGGCTGATCCCTTATCAGCAACTCAAGGGGATCGATGCGGCAGTAGACCTGCTGGTCACTGCGCTGCGCGAGGGCCAGCGTATGTTGATCGTCGGCGATTTCGACGCCGATGGCGCGACCGCCAGCACCGTGGGCGTGCTGGGCTTGCGTCTGCTGGGTGCGGCGCATGTGGATTATCTGGTGCCCAACCGGTTCGAATACGGCTACGGCCTGACGCCGGAAATCGTCGAAGTGGCGCTGCAGCGCGAACCTCAGCTGTTGATCACCGTGGATAACGGCATTTCGAGCGTCGAGGGCGTGGCAGCGGCCAAGGCGGCCGGCTTGCAGGTACTGGTGACCGATCACCATTTGCCTGGTCATGAGCTTCCTGCCGCAGACGCCATCGTCAACCCGAACCAGCCAGGCTGCACCTTTCCCAGCAAATCGCTGGCCGGTGTCGGGGTCATTTTCTATGTACTGATGGCCTTGCGTGCGCGTCTGCGCGAGACCGGCTGGTTCGAGAGCAATCAGCGTGCCCAGCCCAATCTGGGCGAGCTCCTGGACCTGGTTGCGTTGGGCAGCGTGGCCGATGTGGTGCCGCTGGATGCCAACAACCGCATTCTGGTCCATCAGGGGCTGATGCGCATCCGTGCCGGCCGTGCCCGACCGGGGTTGCGCGCCATTCTGGAAGTTGCCCGGCGTGAACCTTCGCGCATCACCTCCACCGACCTGGGGTTCATTCTCGGGCCACGCCTGAACGCGGCAGGGCGCCTGGATGACATGAGCCTGGGCATCGAATGCCTGCTCTGCGACGACCCGACCCTGGCGCGGGAAATGGCCGTGCAACTGGATGAGTTGAATCAGGATCGCAAATCCATCGAGCAGGGCATGCAGCGTGAGGCGCTCGCCCAGCTCAAGGACTTGCCGCTGGAGTCGATGCCGTTCGGCTTGTGCCTGTTCGATGCCGAGTGGCACCAGGGTGTCATCGGCATCCTCGCTTCGCGGCTCAAGGAACGTTACCACCGTCCCACCATCGCGTTCGCCAGCGCCGGGGAGGGCGTGCTCAAAGGCTCGGCCCGCTCGGTGCCGGGGTTTCACATTCGCGATGCGCTGGACGCCGTGGCGGCCAGTCATCCGCATCTGATCAGCAAGTTTGGCGGTCACGCGATGGCGGCAGGCCTCTCGCTGCCGGAAGAGAACTTCCCGGCGTTTGCCGAAGCCTTCGACCAGGAGGTGCGTCGTCAGCTCGATGAGCAGGACCTGACCGGGCGTCTGCTGTCCGACGGCTCGCTGGCTGTCGAGGAATTTCACCTGGAACTGGCACGCGCGCTGCGCAATGCCGGCCCTTGGGGGCAGCACTTCCCCGAGCCCTTGTTCCACGGCGTGTTTCAGTTGGTCGAGCAGCGAGTGGTGGGCGAGCGTCACTTGAAGATGGTGCTCAAGACCGAGTGCGGCAGCGTCAAGCTCGATGGCATTGCGTTCGGCGTCGACCGCGATATCTGGCCCAATCCGAATATCCGCTGGGTCGAGCTGGCCTACAAACTCGACCTCAACGAGTTTCGTGGTAATGAAACCGTGCAGCTGATGGTGGTGCATATCGCACCACGCTGACGATAGCAGGAACCCCTCTCGCTACCGGGTTGTCGACACTACACGGTCTGCCAAACCTGTTCTGTGAATGAACAGTGCTTGGGCACCTGAATTTTCATTACGAGAGGTTGCCATGAGCCTGCTGCTTGAACCCTATACCCTGCGCCAATTGACCCTTCGCAACCGTATTGCAGTGTCGCCGATGTGCCAGTATTCCAGTGTCGACGGCCTGGCCAATGACTGGCACCTGGTTCACCTGGGAAGCCGCGCCGTCGGCGGTGCCGGCCTGGTCATCACCGAAGCGATGGCGGTAACGCCGGACGGCCGCATCACTCCCGAAGACCTCGGGCTGTGGAACGACGAACAGATCGAACCGCTGCAACGCATCACCCGCTTTATCAACGCTCAGGGCGCGGTTGCCGGCGTCCAGCTGGCGCATGCCGGCCGCAAGGCCAGCACCTGGCGCCCGTGGCTTGGCAAGCACGGCAGTATTTCTCTGAATGAAGGCGGCTGGACCCCGGTCGGGCCTTCGGCGATTGCCTTCGATCCGCAGCACACCGCCCCTGTGCAATTGAGCGAAACGCAGATTCAGGAGTTGATCAAGGCGTTTGTCGATTCCGCGCGGCGTGCCTTGGAGGCGGGCTTCAAAGTGGTAGAAATCCACGCCGCCCATGGTTATTTGCTGCATCAGTTCCTGTCGCCTCTGAGCAACCAGCGCACCGACGAGTATGGCGGCTCATTCGAGAACCGCATCCGCCTGACCCTGCAAGTCACCGAAGCTGTGCGTGCGGTGTGGCCTGCAGAGCTGCCATTGTTCGTTCGTGTGTCCGCCACTGACTGGGTGGAAGACGGCTGGAATGCCGATGAAACGGTCGAGCTGGCGCGGCGATTGAAAGCACTCGGCACCGATCTGATCGATGTATCGTCGGGCGGTACGTCAGCCAACGCGGAAATTCCGGTCGGCCCTGGCTACCAGACGCGCTTCGCCGAGCGGGTTCGCAAGGAGTCTGACATCGCGACAGGCACGGTGGGCATGATTACCGATCCGGCGCAGGCAGAACATATTCTGCGCACCGGGCAGGCCGATATCATTCTGCTGGCGCGTGAGCTGCTGCGTGATCCGTACTGGCCTCTGCGCGCCGATGAAGACCTGGGTGGCCGCCTGGCAACCTGGCCTGCGCAGTATCAACGCGCGACGCACCGTGATCAGCCGATTCATGAGTCTGACCTGCGCGACTGATCGCCAGTGGGTTCATCGAAAGCACCATCCAAAAAATGAGCGCCGTATGGCGCTCTTTTTTATTACTCGCCTTCCAGCAGCTCGGTGACGCGGCCGATCAGTTCGGCAATCGCAAACGGCTTGGGCAGCACGTGCATGCCCGGCTCAAGCGTGTCATGCGCCAAGGCGGCGTTTTCAGCATAACCGGTCACGAACAGTATTTTCAGATCAGGCCTGACATCCCGCGCCGCATCTGCAACCTGACGGCCGTTCATGCCGCCCGGCAGACCGACATCGGTAATCAGCAGGTCGATGGCCGCTTTGGACTGCAGAATGGTCAGCGCATCGGCGCCTCGTTCAGCCTGCAAAACGACGTAGCCCAGGTCTTCAAGCAGCTCCACAATGAGCAAGCGCACGGCGGGCTCGTCATCGACGACCAGAATGGTTTCGTCGCCGGTGCTGGAGGCGGGGACTTGCAGCGGGCTGTCATCGAAGGCCACCGCTTCAGCTTCACCTTCGTGCATCGGCAGCAGAATGCTGACTTTCGAACCCTCGCCAACCTTTGACGTAATGTAGACGCCGCCACCTGACTGCCGTGCAAACCCGTAAATCATCGACAGCCCCAGCCCGGTGCCCATGCCTGTCGGTTTGGTGGTGAAGAACGGGTCGAAGGCCCTCGCCATGACGTCGTTGCTCATGCCCGTGCCGGTGTCGCTGACGGACAGTTCCACATAGCGGCCTGCGGGCAATTGATACCTGGTCGCCGTGACTGCAGTCAGGTGACGGTTGCCTGTCTGGATCAGCAGTTTTCCGCCATCGGGCATGGCGTCCTTGGCGTTGATGCACAGGTTGAGCAGCGAGTTTTCCAGTTGATGCGGATCAACCAGGGTCGCCCACAGCCCGCGTGAGGCATTGACCTGCATGTCGATGGCCGGACCCACGGTGCGCCGGATCAGCTCGTCCATGCCCGCGACCAGAAGATCGATATCCGTGGCCTTGGGGGCCAGTGTCTGACGACGCGAGAATGCCAGCAGCCGGTGTGTCAGGGAGGCCGCGCGTCTTGAGCCTTCCAGGGCTGCGTTGATGTAGCGATCCAGTTCTGTGAAGCGTTCCTGTCTGATCCTCGACAGCAGCAGCTCCATGTTGCCGGTGACGCCCATCAGCAGGTTGTTGAAGTCATGGGCCAGCCCGCCGGTCAATTGCCCGACCGCTTCCATTTTCTGCGACTGAATCAAGGCCTCTTCGGCAATACGCAGGGCCTTAATGCGGTCCTTTTCGTGGGTCAGGTGCTTGCCCAGCGCGAAAATGATTCCATTGCCGGGTGCAGCGGTCCAGCCGAACCAGTGGTAGCTGCCGTCGACATGCTGATAACGATTTTCAAACAGCGGCAGTACATGGTTGATGGTGTGTTTCAGGGCATTCTGGGTGTTTCTGACGTCATCCGGATGCAGCAGGGTCATGATGGAAGTACCCAGCAGCTCATGTTCCGGGTGGCCCAGCAGCGCTGTCCAGGCCGGGTTTACGCGCAGAAAGATGCCGTTGAAATCGAGTATCGCCAGCGGGTCAGGAGATATCTCCCAAAACGTGTCCAGCTCCAGCGTGCGTTGTTCAAGTCTGGCGGTCTGCTGTCGTTCCAGGTTGACCAGGTCATCGATCAGTTTCAGGCGTTTGCGCTCGCTTTCCTGCAGCGCCTGCTGATTGAGCACGTGCGCAGTGGTTTCGTTGGTGAGGCAGAACATGCCAACCACCACACCGTACTCGTCGATTACCGGTGAAAACGAGAATGACCACCATGTCTGCTCGACCTCGCCGTAGCGCGCCATGGTCAGCGGCATGTCCGTATAGCGGCAGGGCTTGCCGGCGAACGCATCGATCACCAGCGGCGCGACTTGATCCCAGACGTCCGCCCACAGATCCGGGATCAGCGCACCGATGGCGTGGTCCTTGCGCGGTCCGAGGATCGGGGTGTAAGCGTCATTGTGGAAAAACACCAGCTCCGGCCCCCAGAGCAGGTACATGGATTCCGGGGAATTGAGGATCAGATTCAGGGTGTTTTTCAGCGACACCGGCCATTGCTCGATCGGTCCGAGTGATGTCTGGCTCCAGTCCATGGATCGGATAATCCCGGCGGCTTTGCCGTTGGCGGTCGGGAAACCAGTGGGCGATGTCACGTCAGACAAGCTCCTGAAAATCTGCATGGAAGTGCAATGGTATTCGTATGAATGTGGGTCTTTGCCTGGTCAATTCAGGAAAGGGTCTGCGTACCTGCTTTTACCTGCAGCCTGTACATTATTGACTCTTTGCCACAGGTGCGGGTTGCACGCATTTCGCCGTTGCACGGGGCAGATTGACGAACGGGTAGGGTTTACACCCGTAACATCCGGAAGCACACCGGTAATAGCCAGACAGCGACTTCTCTTCAAGTTGTTGGTCAATGAATTATCTGACAAACCTTGTAGGAGGCTCTCTGTGAATACGCGTGGTTTACTCGATCAATTGCTCAAGTCCGGACAAAGCATGTTGCAGGACAAGAACAAAGGCAAATCCGGCAAGCAATCGTCGGGCAGCGATTCATTGATCAATGGTCTCGGCAGCCTGCTTGGCGGTGGCAAAGGGCAGGGCGTTTCCCAGAATGGACTGGGCAGCCTGCTATCTGGCGCCGGTGGTGGTGCGCTGGCCGCAGGTGCCATGAGCCTTCTGCGCGGCAAACGCTCACGCGGGATGGGCGGCAAGGTGTTGACCTACGGAGGCCTGGCGGCGCTGGGCGTACTGGCCTACAAGGCTTACAACAACTGGCAGGCCAGTCAGGGGCTCGCCGCTCAGCGCGAACCGCAAACCATCGACCGGCTGCCCGAGGCTGAAGCCGAGCAGCACAGCCAGGCAATCCTGCGCGCACTGGTCGCCGCGGCAAAGGCCGATGGTCATGTCGATGAGCGTGAGCGCGAACTGATCGAGGGTGAGTTCACCAAGCTGAACAACGATCAGACGCTTCAGCAGTGGCTTCACGCCGAGCTGAACAAACCGCTGGACCCGGCCGAGGTGGCCCGTGCCGCGACCACACCGGAAATGGCGGCAGAGATGTACATCGCCAGCGTGATGCTGGTGGATGAAGAGCACTTCATGGAGCGCGCCTACCTTGATGAGTTGGCGCGTGAGTTGAAACTGGAACCCGGCCTCAAGACCGAGCTTGAGGGCCAGGTGCGGAACGCTCAGTAAACTGGCGCTCCCGCTCAATCAGTGATGTTCCATTCCTTCAGCGTTGGTCAGCTCCCTGATCAGCGCTGTCTGCTGTTCCTTGAATCTGGCTTCGAACTCTAGAATCCGTCCTTCGTACTCCGGGTCTTCGAGGCTGATATTGCGTTGCTCGAATTCGTCGGTGAGTTGGTTCAGTTCGGTCCTGTAGGCGCCTTCGAGTGCTTCGAAGCGTCCAGCGTGGGTTTCGCGCAGGTAACTGATCCAGTAATCCTGCTGCTGGGCAAAATGCAGGAAGGGCTCGCCGCGTTCGCCGTTTTGCACGCGAAGCAGTGCCGTGTCGAATTCCCCCGGCCTGATGGCCGCGTGGGCCTGGTACAGCATGCCTTCCGGCGCCACGGGCAAGTCCAGCGCGCTGGCCCAGTGCGTGCGATAGGCCAGACGTACCTCGGCTTCATCACGGTTGCCGGTCTGTTCGCGGGCTGCGGCATCCAGTTCCGACAGGCGATAAAGCCGCACGGTCAGCCGGTACAACAGGGTACCACGCTGCTCCGCCACGACGTCCTGCAACGACTGCCGGATAAACACCAGCACTTCCATCTGGTTGAACTCCAGAAGGATGCCGTCCGGGCAGGTATTGTTGTCACGAAACAGCCTGAGCGGCTCTTCGGCGATGGCGTTGAGGGTCTGTCCAAGTTGAGGGTCCTGACTCACGGAGAGCAGTACTCGCCAGACGCGCTCGCGCAGCGCTGTACGGCTGGCGATGTTGCGATAATCGGCGCTGTGACGCAGTGAATTGATCAGGTCGAGCAGGTTACGGGTATCCCCACGGGCTTCCAGCTGCTCCCAAATCTCACGCCGCCCGGCGCTCAACGGGTTGCTTTCGTCCAGCCAGGGCTCGACGGTGGCGGGTTCCGGTGTCGATGCGCGGCTGTCCTCTGACGACAGGTACTCTGCCACCGATGAATCCGAGTCGTGGTGTTCCGTCCAGTCCATCGCACTGAGTTCGGGCGGCAGGTTCATGTCGAAGGTGAAGGAGCGTCCGTAACGTTCTGACAGATGTGCCTGGCGCATGGTGTCTTCGGAAAGCGGATTGCTCAGCAGGCTTATTTCCGTATGCGCAAACTCGCTGCCGGGGTTGGCGAGTATGTGTTCTGGCAATTCGCTGATCAGATTGCCCTCCAGCAACAGTGTCCTGATTTGCGCCGGCACCATGCTCTCCACCCAGGTTGGCCATTCGACCATTCCGACATTGTTCAATGACAGCCAGTTGAGCGCTGTGCCACTGAGGCTGGCCAGGTCGCTGATGGCGCCTATCCGGTTGCCGTCCAGCTCCAGCCGCTCAAGCGTGGCAATCCGGCCGAAGAAATCGATGTGCTGTTGATCAATCAGCATGCCCTGATCCATCAGCGATAGCGAACGAAGTGATCGAAGCTCGAGCAGCGCTGGCGGCAATTGCAGCAGCGGGGCGACATGCCCGCTCAATTCCAGCGAGGTCAGATCAGTCATGCGGCGCAACAGCTGATCAAGATCAGAGGCCGTGCCGGTGATTCTGCTCAGATGCAGATAGCGTATCTGGCGATAAAAGAAATCCGGCAGTTGTCGCGGAAAGTCGGTCAACGCAATATCTGTCAGGCGCAGGGGTCTGTGGATTTGCCCGAGGCTGAAGGTTCGCCAGTGATCGATCAGGATCCTGCCGATCTGACGGCGTGACTCGATGATCTGCTCGCTCGGTACGGCCATCGAACTGGAGGCATGCGTCCACTGATCAACGGCGGCAAATAACTCGGCACCTTCGTTCAATTGCCTGTTTACAGCGGCCTGCACGGCAAGCGGAGTGTCCATGACAAAACTGAAGGAACTGCCGGCGACCGCTTCATTGATACGCGCGTGCATCGCGGTGTGGCGGGACAGGGTGTTGCCGCGCAAGTCAATCACGGTCCTATGCCCAGAGCTGAGGGGATTGTCGAGGATCCAGCCGGGCAGTTCGGTCAGGTTGTTGTGGGCCACCGACAGCTCGCGGATGTTGTTCGGGATGATGTCGGTCAGCCAGGACGGCCAGCGGTGCATGCCGACCCGCTCCAGCACCAGCCGATCAAGGTGCAGCCAGCTCAGATCCATGGGCAACACGCTGATCAGTCGATTGCCACTGAGGTTCAGCATCCTCAGGCCAGGCATGCTGCGAAAATGGTCCATCTGCGTCTGATCCAGAAAAATCCCCTGGTTGATCAGCCCCAGTTCGGTCAGTTGTGGCAGCACACGGGACACTTGCTGAGGCAGATTGAGAAAGACCGAAGTCTCGAGGGCCAGACCGGCAGATGGCTCACTGATCAGGTTCAGTGCGCGGGTATGCGGGAAGCGTTGCAGGAAGGCTCCAAGTTCAATGCTGTTGGTCGACTGCCGGGGCAGGTTCATGCCGGCAGGCGTCAGGTCAACTGCCCCCGGGCGCGCTCTGGGCTCGACCGAGATGTTTTCCAGATGCAGCGCGGTCACGCGGTTGAAGACGAAGTCCGGCAGATGTCGCGGAAAGTCACTCAGCGAAACCCGTTGCAGACGCAGCGGCTCAAGCGTGCGTCCGATCTCGGGCAGATTGTTGAGGCGCCAGTGGCTCCAGATCGCTTCGTTGATCCGCGCGCGACTGCCGATGTGAGCCTGACTCATGGGAGGCATTGCCACGGTTTCATAGGCCCAGGTGTCGAGACTTGCGCGCAGCTGTATTTGCTCTCCCAGCAGGTCGTTGAGCCGCGCATCGATGGCTCTGTTGTCCCAACCGGCGTGGCGCAGGCGGCCGAGGATGTCTTCGGGAAACGCGTCCTGCAGTTCAAGCATGCGGATCTTGTCCAGCAGGCTTTCGTCGGTCATGTGCCAGTCGACCCTGCCACTGCCGCTAAGCGGGTAGCCAAGGCGACCGTCTGCCAGGCGCATGGGGGATTTCGAGCCTGGCTTGATCGCCTGCATGTTCAGCCATCGCGCGAGGTGCTGGCGGGGCAGGGGATTGTCCTGGATCAGCGCGGCCAGCGCCTGGCCCTGACCGGTGTGGGCAAAGCCCAACTGGTTGCGTTCGGCATCGGGCAGGGCGTGCAGCACGGACGAATAAAGATCGTCGAGCCCATGCAGGTGCTGATCGTCAGCGTCACGGGTCTCGTAACGATTGCCGTCCTTGATCAGCACTTTGCGCACAGGCGCATCCTCGGCACCGATGCTGTCGATCAGCCGGCCACCGAAATACCGGTCACGGACTTCCAGCCTGACCTGTGCAGGCCATTGCGGCAGGGCTTCAAGGCTGTGCAACGCAAGACAGTCGGTGTCGGCGCTGGAGACCGAGGTCAGATAAAGCCCCTCATAGGCCCGCGCCAGCCTTACCTGTTGTAAATAGGCGCTGGCCTCTTCGGCAACGGGCAGCGGCACGCGGCGCTCCGTCGTCATTTGCAGCCGCTCTGCCGGCAAGGCGTGGCTGGCCAGTTCCTCGGCAACCAACGGTGGCAGGCCTGGAAATGCCTTCTGCAGCGTCTGCACGCCGTCAGCCTCGGCGACGCTCAATGCGCGGTAACGGGATTCGAACAGCCAGCCTCGGGTGGCGCGGGCGCGTGCCGCCAATTGCGCCCGTAGCGTGATCAGTCGCGGTGACATGCCGAGCTGGCCGGCGCCGAACTCTTCATTGAGCAGGGTGCGGATTTCGTTGTTACTCAGCTTTTCCAGCACCTGGCGCAGGGCATCCGGCTGGTCGGCACGCACAGTGATGTGCAGGGTGTCAGCCGCGACCGGCTGATATGCAGGGGCGAATGTCTGGAGCGTGTGGCCCTCGGCATCCACCAGCACCAGCGCACGATTGCCCGGCCAGCCACGGTCCTGGCTCAACAGCTCCAGTTGAAGCGGTGCCGCCGCGTTTATATCGTTGGCTTCCAGTTGCTCGATGAATCGCTCGATCTCCTGGTCCAGCCTGAACCGGCGCGCCGTGTCCTCGAGCAATGCCGGAGGACGACGCTGATCGGTCAGTGCTTCGCGCATCACCGATTCAGGCGTGTTGCTGACGTTGACGATGCGCCTGGCGGTGCTGTCGGAAAACGTTTCGCTGGAATAGCCCAGCCGTCGGAACAAGGTCAGGCCTTCCATCTCCAGCGGCTGGTCGAGCTCATGCAGCCACGCTCCCGCGCCGTTGTGCCGCAAGGCGGGCTGGTAGCTGCCCGCGCGGGTCGGGTGCTCGATCAGGTAACCGTCGCCTTTGGCGGCAGGGCTGACCGAATAGGTGCGTCCTTCAAGTGGCAGCCATTGTTTGCCCTGCCATGTGTACAGCCCTGTAGCATCGGACTGCAGCCCCTTGGGCAGGACGATGTCATGGGCAAAGGGTGTCAGATCAGGGTTCCACAGGCGGGTCATGCCGCCCGGCAAATCCACTGGCTTGAGGCTGTTCACGAATTCGGGCGCCTGTACCGCCGGGATGCCTGCTGCGCCCGTCGCCGCAGCGCCAAGCGCCGATATCAGCGCAACGTTCTCGACCACATCGAATAGGTAGGCGAACGCCTGCTGTTTCTCGTCTTTGGCCCAGCTCTCCACGCCCTCATACACTTCGTGAGCCAGCTGAATGGCGGTCACGGCCATCATCACTTCGCCCAGTACCGGGACGACGAAGCCGGCGATGTTCAGGACATTGAAGGCGGTGTCCATGAAGTACTGCACGCGCTCATCGAAGGTCTTCTGGTCCTGTGCCGCAGTAGGCACACCATGAAACAGTGCGTCGTCGCGCAGGGCAGCACGTTTGCGCTCGTACAGGTTGTCCGGCAGCGGACCTTGCAACAGCGTTTCTCTCAGGTCGAGTCGGGCGTTTCTATCCGCCTCACGCTCCAGCCACTGACGTTCGAAAATGCCGCCTTTCTTGACTTTGGGGTGCAGGCGCTCGGACAACTTTTCAAACAAGGCACTTCGATGGCGCGCAGGTATGAAGCGCATGAAGAAGTTCAGGTAGCCGTTAATGAACATCCGGTCGCGCAATGCGTTTATAAACACTTCGACCGAGTCGTACTCCTTCAGCGGCGCAACGGGATCATCCGGGATATACACCACAATCCGTTCTGTCTGCGTTGCCATATCCCGGTCCTTGCCAATCACCAGAGGGCCGGTTAGTTCGATATCGCCCAGGCACAGTACGCTACAGTTGACCGGCCTGTTATCGAGTCGGACATGCTGTTTGCCGTCGAGAAGCTCCAGTAATGCGCCTTGCAAACCCGGGCTGACCTGCTGTTGCAGGGAGGCAATCTGCAACTGCAGCCGGATCGACGATGCTTCCAGTTGCATGAAGCTCTGGCGCAATCTCGATGCCGCAGCGTCTGCCGTTTCGTCGGGGGTCGAAGGCGCGCTGAAGGCGGCCTGGATATGCGCCTGATATTGGCCGCCCAGGTCCAGCTCACGGCACAGCGCCGCAAAGCCGGTCGGGGAGAGCGGCAGGGACTTTCCGCTGATCTGTGGGCCGATGATTTCAAACGAAGAAAACACCTGGGCCTTGAGGCCGGTACTGGAATCCATTGCGCCCGGAACTGTTTCCCAGGCTTCGAAGTTCTGCAACGCGGCCTTGAGCAGGCTCTGGGTCGCGGCCTTCAGGGCAATGTTTGCCTGCGTTAGCGGGTCTCTGGATGCCGTATTGAATGATTGGTCGACCCGCGCACGACTGGCATGGAACAGCCAGGTGTCGGCGACGTCCACCTGCAGTCCGAAGCGATCCTTGATGGCGGCTGTCAGCAGGGGCCTTGCGAAGTCCTCCAGCGTCGACAGGCGATCCAGCGTCGGACGAACCTGTTGCTCGTACTCGCGGTGCTCGGCGTACAGGCGCTGCAGCTCGGCGAGCTGATCAGGGTTGGACTTGCGTGCGCTCGCCAGCCATTGCACGGGGCGTCGCGAAGCCTTGCGCAAGGCTGCATGGGTTGCCGGCTCGGCCTGAAGCAGCCACTCGGGGGATTTGTCTTTTATCAGTTGCAGATGCGGGAGTGCAGGAGCCTTGCCCGACGGAGATAGATCCAGCATTTAAGTGCCTTGTCGTGAATGAACAGGCGACAAAGCTTACGGCCGCGACTTGCCGTGCAAGTGCTAACTATCTATGTACTCCCGCTGTTTCTGAAGACCGTTGCTCAAGTAGTGGTGGCGATGGCCGACAAGACATGAAGCGGGACGAAAGAGTGGCGATCGATAGCGGTCGTGGCTTCGTTCTGTATTACCCATGTAACGTTTTACGGCTGGGCTATACTCACGCCGTTTGGACCGTTCGTCGGTCCGCTTCTTGAACACGGCCCGACGCCGTCGTTGAACTCTTGAGGGCTGACTGTGAAGAACTGGACCTTGCGCCAACGGATTCTGGCGAGTTTCGCCGTCATCATCGCAATCATGCTACTGATGGTCGTTGTATCTTATTCACGGTTGTTGTCCATCGAGTCCAGCGAGGAAGATGTGCGTCTCGATGCGTTGCCCGGCGTCTACTACAGCACCCTGGTGCGCAGTGCCTGGGGCGAGAGTTACATCCGCACGCTGGAGCTGATTGCCGAAGGGCAGGGGCGGCCGCTGACCAAGCAGGAAAAGGACCAGTTCAAGGGGTTTGAAGACGCCCTTCAGTCGCAGATGGACGGCTACAAGAAATCCATCTTCGATGACACGGACAGGGCCAGCTTTGCGGTGTTCGAAAAGCGCCGCGAGGTCTATTCGCGCATGCTTGCCGATGTTCACGCCAAGTACGAACGCGGTGATTATGCGGGCGCTCGCGATGAGTTTTACAACGAGCTCAATCCGGTCTGGAGCGAGGGCCGTCTGCAGCTCAGAGACCTGATCGTTGCCAACAAGCAACTGGCTGACCAGTCCACCACCAATATCGTCAACGCTGTGCTGGGTGCCAAGATCAGCATGGTGCTCTCTCTGCTGATCGCGGTCATGGCGGCGGCTGCCTGCGGGCTGCTGCTGATGCGTTCGATCACCTCTCCGATGCAGATGATCGTGAGTATTCTGGACGTCATGCGCAAGGGCGATTTGAGTACCCGGCTGAACCTGTCGCGCAAGGACGAGTTCAATGCGGTCGAGACCGGCTTCAACGACATGGTCTCCGAGCTCACCGCGCTGGTAGCGCAGGCGCAGCGCTCTTCGGTACAGGTCACTACCTCGGTCACCGAGATCGCTGCAACGTCCCGCCAGCAGCAGGCTACCGCCACCGAGACCGCGGCAACCACCACCGAGATCGGCGCCACGTCGCGGGAAATCGCCGCCACTTCGCGGGACCTGGTGCGGACCATGACCGAAGTCACTTCGGCGGCAGACCAGGCTTCGGTGCTCGCCGGTTCCGGCCAGCAGGGCCTGGCACGCATGGAAGACACCATGCATCAGGTGATGGGCGCTGCCAATCTGGTCAACGCCAAGCTGGCGATCCTCAACGAGAAGGCCGGCAACATCAATCAGGTCGTCGTCACCATCGTCAAGGTCGCCGACCAGACCAACCTGCTGTCGCTCAATGCCGCCATCGAGGCCGAAAAGGCCGGTGAATACGGTCGCGGGTTTGCAGTGGTGGCCACCGAGGTGCGTCGCCTGGCCGACCAGACTGCCGTTGCCACTTATGACATCGAGCAGATGGTGCGGGAAATCCAGTCGGCGGTGTCTGCTGGCGTGATGGGTATGGACAAGTTTTCCGAAGAGGTGCGCCGCGGCATGTTCGAGGTCACTCAGGTCGGCGAGCAATTGTCGCAGATCATCCATCAGGTTCAGGCGTTGGCACCCCGTGTGCTGATGGTCAACGAAGGCATGCAGGCTCAGGCCACCGGCGCCGAACAGATCAACCAGGCGCTGGTGCAACTGGCGGATGCCAGCAGCCAGACCGTCGAATCACTGCGTCAAGCCAGTTTCGCCATCGACGAGTTGAGTCAGGTCGCGGTCGGGCTGCGCAGTGGCGTTTCGCGTTTCAAGGTCTGAACGATCAATGAGCGATCACTCGCCGAGGCGCAATGGCACGCCACTGACCGCCAGCAAACTCTTTCTGCTGTTTTGCATCGGCGAAGACCGCTATGCGCTGGATGCAACCGAGATCGCCGAAATCCTGCCGCGTGTGAAGCTCAAGACCATTGCCCGTGCACCTCACTGGGTGGCGGGAATCTTCGCCCATCGTGGCGAGATCGTCCCGGTGATCGACATCAGTGCGCTGAATTCCGGTCAGCCGGCGCGCTCGCGTACCAGTACGCGCATGGTGCTGGTGCATTATCGCTACGACGATACGCACCCGGCGCAGTTGCTCGGGCTGATTCTGGAACAGGCGACCGAAACGCTGCGCTGCCCGGTTGCGCAGTTCAAGGCCTACGGGCTGGACAATCGCCTGTCGCCGTACCTTGGGCCGGTGCGAGAGGATGAGCAGGGCCTGTTGCAGTGGATTCATGTCCACGAGCTGTTGAGCGAGCCGGTCCGCGAGTTGTTGTACCCGGTGCCGCCGATTGACCTCGAATTGCTTGAGGACGCGCAATGAAGGTGGATGATTCGCGCTTCTTTAGCTTTCTCAAGGAGCGTATCGGCCTGGATGTGACGTCCGTCGGCGAAGCGATCATCGAGCGCGCCTTGCGTCAGCGTGCGGCGGCCGCCCACTGCGCTGACAGCGATGCCTACTGGCATCTTCTGGTCTCGTCGGCGCAGGAGCAGCAGGCGCTGATCGAAGCGGTGATCGTTCCCGAGACCTGGTTCTTTCGTTATCCCGAATCGTTTGTCACCCTGGGCATGCTGGCCCGTGAGCGTATCGCCAGCCTTGCCGGTGCGCGCCCCTTGCGCATACTCAGCCTGCCGTGCTCGACCGGTGAGGAGCCATATTCCATCGCCATGGCGCTATTCGACGCCGGGGTCGATGCCAGGCAATTCAAGGTCGATGCCATCGATATCAGCCCCGTTTCGATTGCCAAGGCCGAGCACGGTATTTACGGCAAAAACTCGTTTCGTGGCAGCGACATCAGTTATCGCGAGCGGTATTTCAATCCGGTCGCTGATGGCTTTGAAATCGCTGACAGTGTTCGCGCCTGTGTGAGTTTTCAGCCGGGCAACCTGCTCGACCCCAAACTCGTTTCGCAAGCGGCCTATGACATCGTCTTCTGCCGCAATCTGGTGATCTATTTCGATCGGCAGACCCAGCAACATGTGTTCAAGGTGCTCAAACAACTGACCCGTGAAGACGGCCTGCTGTTTATCGGCCCGGCGGAGGGCAACCTGCTGGCCGCTATTGGCATGCGCTCGACGGGGATCGCCCAGTCGTTCGCCTTCCGGCACGCACCTGTCGATGCGGCGGTGCCAGCCCCGGTGCCAAAACAGGTCGCTGCACCCGTTGCGCCCCGTCCTGTCGTCGAGGCACCTGCCAGAGCGGTCGCGCCACGACCTGCGCCGCGCACCTCCGCCGCATTCGCGCCCATTGCAAAACCAGACGCTGCGGCGGGCAACAGCGAGGTGTCGGCGTTGCTCGACAGGATTGCGGGGCTGGCCAACGAAGGCAAAAGTGCCGAGGCGCGGGCTGCATGCGAGCGTTACCTGCAACAGCATGAGCCGGTCGCGCAGGTGTTTTACTGGCTGGGTCTGCTCAGCGAAGTGGAAGGCCGTGTGCCACAGGCGCAGGGCTTCTATCGCAAGGCGCTGTATCTGCAACCGCAGCACTCAGAATCGCTGGCCCAACTGGCGGCATTGCTGGCTGCCCAGGGTGACACTGCCGGCGCGCGGCGCCTGCAGGACCGCGTTGCGCGTGGCGCGAATAAACAAGGAAACCACTGATGGCGGGCGTGTCCGGTTTTTCCAGTCTGACCCATGATCAGGCTCTGGATATCGATGATTGCTGGAACCGTATCGGTATTCATGGCGATCGTTCCTGCCCGTTGCTTGCAGAGCACATCCACTGCCGCAACTGCGCGGTTTATTCGGCTGCCGCCACCCGTTTGCTGGACCGCTATTCGCTGGCCCAGGAATCGCCCGAGCATTTTCAGGGCTCGGTGCTGCTGCGCGACCTCGAGACTCGTTCGATTCTGGTATTCCGGCTTGGCGAAGAGTGGCTGGGGCTGGCGTCGCGCTGCCTCTCGGAAGTCGCCCCCAGCCAGACCATCCATTCACTGCCACACCAGCGCTCGCGTGCGTTGCTGGGTGTCGCCAATGTACGCGGCGCTCTGGTAGCGTGCATTTCACTGGTCGAGCTGCTGGGGCTGGACAGCACCGTTGTGAATGCCCCGTCGACGCGGGTGGTGCCGCGTATGCTGATCGTGAGCGTCGAAGGCGGCCCGGTGGTGGTGCCGGTCGACGAGGTAGACGGTATTCACGCTATTGACGAGCGCGAGCTGGAAGCCGCTTCGGCGTCCGGCACGCACGCCAATGCCCGTTTCACCCGTGGCGTGCTGCAATGGAAGGGCCGCAGCCTGCGCTGGCTGGACGAAGATGAGTTGTTGTCGGCGGTGTATCGGAGCCTCACATGACGCCAGATCAAATGCGTGACGCCTCGCTGTTCGAACTGTTCACGCTGGAAGCCGACGCGCAGACCCAGGTACTCAGTTCGGGCCTGCTGGCACTCGAACGTAACCCGACCCAGGCGGATCAGCTGGAAGCCTGCATGCGTGCCGCTCATTCGCTCAAGGGCGCAGCGCGAATCGTCGGCGTCGATTTCGGCGTGAGCGTCGCGCATGTGATGGAAGACTGTCTGGTCAGCGCCCAGGAAGGGCGTCTGCTGCTTCAGGCCGAGCATATCGACGCGTTGCTGTCGGGGACCGACCTGTTGATGCGTATTGCCACGCCTGGCAGCGACGGTATTGGTCAGCCTGATATCGACAGTTACGTCGAAAGGCTCAATACGCTGCTGGCTTCCGGCGCTGGCGCAGCGCGTGCGGTCAGTACGCCCCTGCCGGACCCGGCCTCGGACGCTTTGCTCGCCAGCGCGATGCTGCAGTTCGAAACGTCCGGCGCGGCAGTTGTGCCGGAGTCTGTGCCCGAGCCGTCGGCCGCAGACTCGTCTGCGCCCGCCCATCCAGCCGATATGCCGATGCCGGAACCTGAAGCACCGTTCACGCCATTACGTGAACGGCGTGTGGCCGAAGGTGGCGAACGCGTGTTGCGAGTCACTGCCGAGCGTCTTAACGGTCTGCTGGACATGTCCAGCAAATCGCTGGTCGAGACCCAGCGCCTCAAACCGCTGCTGGCCGGTATGCAGCGGCTCAAGCGCCTGCAAAGCAGCAGCGACCGTGCGCTGGAAGTACTGGGTGCCAGTTTTGGCGAGGAAGGTCCTTCGGCCGATGTGCAAAAAGCCCTGGAAGACGCGCGCAGCCTCCTGTCCCAGGCGCAACAGGTGTTGGCCCGGCACACTGCCGAGCTGGATGAATTCGGTTGGCAGTCGGCGCAACGTGCGCAGTTGCTATACGACACGGCACTCGCCTGCCGCATGCGACCTTTCGCCGATGTGCTGAACGGCCAGGCACGCATGGTCCGCGATCTGGGGCGTGAGCTGGGCAAACAGGTCCGCTTGCAGATCGAAGGCGAAAAGACGCAGGTCGATCGCGATGTGCTGGAAAAGCTCGATGCACCATTGACCCATCTGTTGCGCAACGCCGTGGACCATGGCATCGAGTCGCCCGAGCAGCGCGTGGCGTCCGGCAAGGACCCTGAAGGTCTGATTCGTCTGCAGGCCTCGCATCAGGCCGGCTTGCTGGTCGTTGAGTTGAGCGATGACGGCGGTGGCGTGGACCTTGAACGTGTGCGCCAGAGTATCGTTGACCGCAAGCTTTCGCCTGCCGAAACCGCTGCGCAGTTGAGCGAGGAAGAACTGCTGAGTTTTCTGTTTCTGCCGGGCTTCAGCATGCGCGACAAGGTCACGCAGATTTCCGGCCGTGGTGTCGGCCTCGATGCCGTGCAGCATATGGTTCGCCAGATGCACGGCAGCGTCGAGCTGCAGCAATGGGCGGGCGAGGGCAGTCGCTTCAGAATTGAAATGCCGCTGACGCTTTCAGTGGTACGCAGCCTGGTCGTGGAAGTGGGCGGCGAAGCCTACGCCTTTCCGCTGGCTCACATCGAACGTATGCGCGACCTGCAGCCTGACGACATTCTGCAACTGGAAGGGCGTCAGCATTTCTGGGATGAAGAGCGGCATGTGGGGCTGGTCTCGGCCAGTCAACTGCTGAACCGGCCGCCTGCGCAGAAGGCCGGAGAAACGCTCAAGGTCGTGGTCATCCGCGAGCGCGATGCGGTTTATGGCGTCGCCGTCGAACGCTTCATCGGTGAGCGTACGCTGGTGGTGATGCCGCTCGATGCGCGCCTGGGCAAGGTGCAGGACGTGTCGGCAGGAGCCTTGCTCGACGACGGTTCGGTGGTGCTGATCATCGATGTCGAAGACATGCTGCGCTCGGTGGAAAAACTCCTGAATACCGGCCGCCTGGAACGCATCGATCGACGCGATCGCCAGGCAGACCAGGTGTCACGCAAGCGCGTGCTGGTGGTCGATGATTCTTTGACCGTGCGCGAGCTGGAGCGCAAGCTGCTGGTCAGTCGCGGCTACCAGGTGTCGGTGGCCGTAGACGGGATGGACGGCTGGAACGCGCTGCGCGCCGAGGACTTCGACCTGCTGATTACCGACATCGACATGCCGCGTATGGACGGTATCGAGCTGGTGACCCTGTTGCGCCGCGATACCCGCTTGCAGTCCTTGCCGGTCATGGTCGTGTCCTACAAGGACCGCGAAGAAGACCGGCGTCGCGGCCTGGACGCCGGCGCCGATTATTACCTGGCCAAGGCCAGTTTCCACGATGATGCCTTGCTCGACGCTGTCGTCGAATTGATAGGAGACGCGCAAGGATGAAGATTGCCATCGTCAACGATATGCCCATGGCCATCGAAGCCCTGCGCCGTGCGCTGGCCTTCGAGCCCGCGCATCAGATCATCTGGGTGGCGTCCAATGGTGCCGACGCCGTGCAGCGTTGCGTCGAGCAGACCCCGGATCTGATCCTGATGGACCTGATCATGCCGGTGATGGATGGCGTGGAAGCCACGCGCCGGATCATGGCCGAAACACCCTGCGCCATCGTCATCGTGACCGTTGACCACGAGCAGAACATGCGCCGCGTGTTCGAAGCGATGGGGCACGGCGCACTGGATGTGGTGGACACGCCGGCCATTGGTGGTCCCAATCCAAAAGAGGCGGCGGCGCCCCTGCTGCGCAAGATCCTCAATATCGACTGGCTGATCGGCCAGCGTGTCGGTTTTGAACGGGTCGCGGCTGCACCGGTTTCCGCGCCGTCGAGACGTGACCGGCTCGTCGCCATCGGTTCCTCGGCAGGCGGGCCTGCAGCGCTGGAAATTCTGCTCAAGGCGCTTCCGGTAAGTTTTCCTGCAGCGATTGTCCTCGTGCAGCATGTCGATCAGGTCTTCGCCGCCGGTATGGCCGACTGGTTGAGCTCCGCCTCCGGCCTGCCGGTACGTCTGGCCAGGGAAGGCGAAACGCCACAGCCGGGTGTGGTGTTGCTGGCGGGCACCAATCATCACATTCGATTGCTCAAGGACGGCACGCTGGCGTACACGGCGGAGCCGGTGAATGAAGTTTACAGACCCTCGATTGATGTGTTTTTCGAGAGCGTCACCCGTTTTTGGAGTGGTGAGGCGGTCGGCGTTCTGCTGACCGGGATGGGGCGCGACGGTGCACAGGGGCTCAAGGCCATGCGCGAGCGGGGGTTTCTGACCATCGCTCAGGATCAGGCCAGCTCTGCTGTGTATGGCATGCCCAAGGCTGCCGCAGCCATCGATGCTGCCGTGGAAATCTGTCCGTTGCCCGCCATAGCACCTCGCTTGATCGAGGTATTTACTCAATGACTGCTCTGCTGAACTCAGTGGCAGTCGGCGATCAGGAGAAAGATCATGAATGACCTGCAAACGGATGAGCTCAAGACGCCGGATGAAAACAGCGCAATGGTACTTCTGGTGGACGATCAGGCCATGATTGGTGAAGCCGTACGACGCGGCCTGGCCGGCCATGAGTCTATCGACTTTCATTTTTGTGCCGACCCGCATCAGGCGATTGCCCAGGCCGTGCAGATCAAGCCGACGGTGATTCTGCAGGACCTGGTGATGCCGGGCCTCGACGGGCTGACGCTGGTGCGCGAGTACCGCAGCAACCCGCTGACCCGCGATATCCCGATCATCGTGCTGTCCACCAAGGAAGACCCGTTGATCAAGAGCGCGGCGTTCACGGCGGGGGCCAACGACTATCTGGTCAAGCTGCCGGACAACATCGAGCTGGTGGCGCGCATTCGCTATCACTCGCGCTCGTACATGACCCTGCTGCAGCGCGACGAGGCCTATCGGGCTCTGCGCGTCAGCCAGCAGCAACTGCTCGATACCAATCTGGTGCTGCAGCGCCTGATGAATTCCGATGGCCTCACGGGCCTGTCTAATCGCCGTCACTTCGACGAGTACCTGGAACTGGAGTGGCGCCGGGCAATTCGCGAGCAGTCCCAGTTGTCGTTGCTGATGATCGATGTCGACTACTTCAAGCCCTACAACGACAACTTCGGGCATCTGGAGGGCGACGAGGCCCTGCGCCAGGTCGCCAAGGCCATCCGCAACAGTTGCAGTCGTCCGTCGGACTTGCCGGCTCGCTACGGGGGCGAGGAATTCGCCATGGTCCTGCCCAATACCTCACCGGGCGGGGCGCGTCTGCTGGCTGAAAAACTGCGCCAGAGCGTGTCAGGCATGAATATCCCGCACATTGCGCCAGCGCCCGGCTCCAGCCTGACCGTGAGTATCGGTGTGGCGACCATGACGCCACAGCTCGGAATGCACAGCCGTCAGCTGATTCTGGATGCCGACAAGGGGCTTTATCAGGCCAAGAACAACGGACGCAATCAGGTCGCGGCGGGCTGACGCCGGCTGCGATCGGTAAAATAGGCCGCACAACGCCTGCCCGACGGGCTGCTTTCGTGGTCCGCCCTGGGGTATACTCGTCGGCTTTGAAAATTTCGCCTGCGAGTGCTGCCTACCATGGAAATCAACCCGATCCTAAACAGCATCAAGGATTTGTCCGAGCGCTCCGAAACCATTCGGGGGTATCTTTGACTACGATCACAAACATGATCGTCTGACCGAAGTCAACCGCGAGCTCGAAGATCCAAACGTCTGGAACAACCCGGCCTACGCCCAGGAACTGGGGCGCGAGCGCTCCCTGCTGGCGCAGATTGTCGAAACCCTGGACGAAATGTCCTCGGGTCTGGCCGATGCCAAAGACCTGTTGCTGATGTCTGCCGAAGAAGAAGACCAGGCTGCCGTCGATGACGTCGCCGCCGAAGTCGAGCGCCTGCGCGAATCGCTGGAAAAGCTCGAATTCCGCCGCATGTTCAGTGGCGATATGGACCCCAACAACGCTTACCTGGACATCCAGGCCGGCTCCGGTGGTACTGAAGCGCAGGACTGGGCCAACATCCTGCTGCGCATGTACCTGCGCTGGGCCGACAAGCGCGGTTTCGACGCCACCATCATGGAACTGTCCGCTGGTGAAGTCGCCGGTATCAAGGGCGCTACCGTGCACATCAAGGGCGAATACGCCTTTGGCTGGCTGCGTACCGAGATCGGCGTTCACCGTCTGGTGCGCAAGAGCCCGTTCGACTCCGGCAACCGTCGCCACACCTCGTTCTCGGCCGTATTCGTTTCGCCGGAAATCGATGACAACATCGAAATCGACATCAACCCGGCGGACCTGCGCATCGACACCTACCGCTCCTCCGGGGCCGGTGGTCAGCACGTAAACACCACTGACTCGGCGGTGCGTATCACCCACGTTCCGACCAATACCGTGGTCAGCTGCCAGAACGAGCGTTCCCAGCATGCGAACAAGGACACCGCCATGAAAATGCTGCGGGCCCGTTTGTATGAGCAGGAAGTGCAGAAGCGTAATGCGGCGTCCCAGGCGCTCGAAGACACCAAGTCCGATATCGGCTGGGGTCATCAGATTCGTTCGTACGTACTGGACGCCTCGCGTATCAAGGACCTGCGGACCAACATCGAACGCAGCGACTGCGACAAGGTGCTTGATGGCGATATCGACGAATACCTGATCGCGAGCCTCAAGCAAGGGCTGTAAACCGTCAGCCGACACCTCAAGTCCCTCGTCGCAAGGCGAGGGCGAACCTGTGATGGAATATTTAAAGACATGAGCGACCAACAACTCGACCCGCAAGCCCTGCAACAGGAAGAAAACACCCTGATCGCCTTGCGCAAGGAAAAGCTTGCAGCAGGCCGTGCCAAGGGTCAGGCCTTCCCCAACGACTTCCGCCGCGACAGCTACTGCAATGACCTGCAGAAACAGTACGTCGACAAGACCAAGGAAGAACTGGCAGAGGCAGCGATCCCGGTCAAGGTTGCCGGTCGCATCATGCTCAACCGTGGCTCGTTCATGGTGATCCAGGACATGACCGGGCGCATCCAGGTCTACGTCAACCGCAAGACCCTGCCTGAAGAAACCCTGGCCGAGGTGAAAACTTGGGACCTGGGCGACATCATCGCTGCCGAAGGTACGCTGGCACGCTCCGGCAAGGGCGACCTGTACGTCGAGATGACCAGCGTTCGCCTGCTGACCAAGTCATTGCGTCCGCTGCCCGACAAGCACCACGGCCTGACCGACACCGAACAGCGCTACCGTCAGCGTTACGTCGACCTGATCGTCAACGAGGAAGTGCGCGAGACCTTCCGCGTGCGCTCGCAGGTCATCGCTCACATCCGCAGCTTCCTGATGAAGCGCGACTTTCTCGAAGTCGAAACGCCGATGCTGCAGACCATTCCCGGCGGCGCGGCGGCCAAGCCGTTCGAAACCCACCACAACGCGCTGGACATGGAAATGTTCCTGCGTATCGCCCCGGAGCTTTACCTCAAGCGTCTGGTGGTCGGTGGTTTCGAGAAGGTCTTCGAGATCAATCGCAACTTCCGTAACGAAGGTGTTTCGACCCGGCACAACCCCGAGTTCACCATGCTCGAGTTCTACCAGGCCTACGCCGATTACGAAGACAACATGGACCTCACCGAGGAACTGTTCCGCGAACTGGCGCAACTGGTGCTGGGCACCACCGACGTGCCTTATGGCGACAAGGTGTTCCACTTCGGCGAACCGTTCGTACGTCTCTCTGTGTTCGACTCGATCCTCAAGTACAACCCTGAGCTGACCGCTGCCGACCTGCAGGACATCGACAAGGCGCGCGCCATTGCGAAAAAGGCCGGTGCCAAGGTGCTGGGCTTCGAAGGCCTGGGCAAATTGCAGGTGATGATTTTCGAAGAGCTGGTCGAGCACAAGCTGGAACAGCCGCACTTCATTACCCAGTACCCGTTCGAAGTGTCGCCGCTGGCGCGTCGCAATGATGAAAACCCGAACGTTACCGACCGTTTCGAGTTGTTCATCGGCGGTCGCGAAATTGCCAACGCCTACTCCGAGCTCAACGACGCCGAAGACCAGGCCGAACGCTTCCAGGCGCAGGTGGCCGACAAGGATGCAGGTGACGACGAAGCCATGCACTACGACGCCGACTTCGTGCGTGCGCTGGAGTACGGCATGCCGCCGACGGCAGGCGAGGGGATCGGCATCGACCGGTTGGTGATGTTGCTCACCGACTCGCCGTCGATCCGCGACGTGATCCTCTTCCCGCATATGCGCCCGCAAGCGTAATCAGTGTTAAAACAGCCGCCTTCATTGGGCGGCTTTTTTTTAAGTGTTTTTCAGATCGACTCATTTCAGAGCGACTTATAAGGAAGCTGTCGTGACGATTGCCAGAGAAGGGGCCGCCGGAGTAGCCAGCGCGGTGGCCAAAAGCGTCAAGTATCAGGGCCGCAAGGCTGCGCGCGAGGGCAGTGAGCAGCGCAGGCAGGTCATTCTCGATGCCGCCATGCGTATCGTGGTGCGTGATGGCGTACGCGCCGTGCGCCATCGCGCAGTGGCCGCTGAAGCCAGTGTGCCGCTGTCGGCAACCACCTATTACTTCAAGGATATCGATGATCTGCTGACCGATGCCTTCGCCCAGTATGTACAGCGCAGCGCTGACTATCTGGCGCGGCTGTGGCAGAACACCGAAGGCATTCTGCGCGAGATGATGAGCCGCAGCTCCGGGAGTCCGACCGACCGTTTTCGTCTGGCGGACGACATCGCGCGTATGGTGATGGAGCATATCCGCCATCAACTGCTGACCCGGCGTGACTATCTGATCGCCGAGCAGGCGTTCTACCACGAAGCACTGATCAATCCGCGCCTGACGCCATTGGTCATGGCCCACCAGGAAATTTTGCTGCAAGGCAGTTGTCAGTTCTTTCAGGTGATCGGTTCCCTGCAGCCCTATCAGGATGCTCAGGTGTTGACGGGGCTCATCCGTCGCATTGAGTATCAAGGCCTGCTGCATGGGCCGCAGCGTCAGGCGGACGAAGAAATGCTCTGTATCCTGACCCGGCAGATGCGTCTGGTCCTGGGGACGCCGCAGCCGCTTCGAGGGTGACTATACTGCTGCGCGAGTGCCCCGGATCGGCTGCTCAGACGGTTTGACGAGCCTGCCAGTTTCGATATTTTCCAGCGGTGGCGTGTTGTTCCGCGCCGCCAAGCAGTAGCGTGACAGCCAGCCAAGGAGTACCGGTGGACGAGTATCAACAGACTATTCGTGCTTTATCGGATCGGATCGTCGTTGCACAGACGCCGATTCGCATTCTGGATGCAGTTAAATGGGATGAGAACGTCCGCAAGGAGTTTCTGGCCGCCAAGGGCAAGGCACTGCCTGCCGTGGACCGCGCTTATTACGAAAACCGTCCGCTGGGTTTCGACTCTTCCGCCTTGAAGCAAGAGTTCCAGAACATTGAGCGCGACGTCACGCGTCAACTGGGGCAGTTCAACCCGGTCGGGCAGATCATGCGCCGCATGTGCCGTGAGTACCGCATGGTGGTGCGTATGCTCGAGGCCCGCGGTACGTCCGACTTCGGGCTGATTTCTCAGGAACTGTACGGCGCGGCATCCGACGCTTTCCATGCGGGTGACCCGACGCTGGCCGATCTTGGCCTGATGCTTTCGGATTACCTGAACAACATTGCCGGACGCGGCGACCTGAAGGACGAGCCAAAAACGCTCACCGCCAAGGACGCCGTTTCGCTGCTGCAATCGCGTTTGAACCGCGTGTTCGGTGAGGCCGAAGAGACCATCCGGGTTTTCGAATCCGACGGGATCGTCGCCGATGCGGCTGCCGGTGCCGACTACATCAAGATCCGCACCGACGCGATGTTCAACGAACGCGATGTACGCGCGCTGGAAGTGCACGAAGGGCTGGTGCACGTGGGCACCACGCTGAACGGGCAAAACCAGCCGATCTGTACGTTCCTGTCCAAAGGTCCGCCATCTTCGACGGTGACGCAGGAAGGCCTGGCGATTCTCATGGAAGTCATCGCCTTTGCATCCTATCCGAGCCGCCTGCGCAAGCTGACCAATCGCACGCGCGCCATTCACATGGCCGAGCAGGGGGCCGATTTTCTGCAGGTGTTCGAGTTTTACCAGGAGCAGGGTTTTGGCATGTCCGAGAGCTACGGCAATGCCAGTCGCGTCTTCCGCGGCTCGGTGCCCAACGGCCTGCCGTTCACCAAGGACCTGTCCTACCTGAAAGGCTTCATCATGGTCTACAACTACATTCAGCTCGCCGTGCGCAAGGGCAAGCTCGAACAGGTGCCACTGCTGTTCTGCGGCAAGACCACGCTGGAAGACATGCGTACCCTGCGCCAACTGGTGGACGAAGGGCTGGTGGTTGCACCCAAGTACCTGCCCGAGCAGTTCCGTGACATGAACGCCCTGTCAGCCTGGATGTGCTTCTCCAACTTCCTCAACCACCTGAGCCTGGACCGCATCGAAGCGGACTACTCGAATATTTTGTAGGCAGCGATCTTCGCTGTACGCCAGCCTGTTTTTGACTCTGGCCGAAGGCCGTAGGAGCGAACTTGTTCGCGAAGGAGAGGTACATTCTCCGAAAGCTCATGATTATGCCTATCGGCCAATGCTCGCGGAACATGGGAACGAGAATCTGAGTCTCGCGCCAGCACAGCAGTGATGTGGCGATGAAAACAACAAGGAAAGCTCATTTGAAACTGCTCGGCATCTTCACCCTGGTCCTTGCGCTCACCGGTTGCAGTTCGATGTTGTTCTACCCCGAGCAGGGCGTTCCGTTCACCCCCGACAAGGCGCGCCTGCATTATCAGGACGTGAATCTCACCGCTGCCGACGGGACGCGCCTGCATGGCTGGTGGCTGCCCGCCAAGGAAGGTGTGCCGGTGAAGGGTACGGTGCTGCATCTGCACGGCAACGGTGGCAACCTGTCCTGGCATCTGGGTGGCGTCTGGTGGTTGCCCGAGCAGGGGTATCAAGTGTTGATGCTGGATTACCGGGGCTATGGCGAGTCGCAGGGCGAGCCGAGCCTGCCAGCGGTCTACGAGGACGTTCAGGCCGCTTTCGACTGGTTGAACACTGCGCCGCAAGTGCGAGGCAAACCGCTTGTGGTCCTGGGGCAAAGCATTGGTGGGGCGCTGGCGGTGCATTACCTGTCCGAACACCCGCAGGAGCGCTCGCGGCTCAAGGCGCTGGTGCTGGACAGCGTGCCGGCCAGCTACCGCAGCGTCGCACGAAACTCGCTGAGCAAATCGTGGCTGACCTGGCCATTGAAAACGCCCCTGTCCTGGTTTATCCCGGAGGCCGACAGCGCGGTCAACGGCCTGCCAAAACTGGCCGGCACACCGATGCTGATCTTTCACAGCATGGACGACACGCTGGTGCCGCTCGCCAACGGCATTGAGCTGTACAAGGCCGCGCCGCCTCCGCGCGTCTTGCAATTGACCCGGGGTGAACACGTGCAGACGTTCGCAGACCCTCTCTGGCGTCAGGTGATGCTGCGTTATCTGGACGACCCGACGCATTTCAACGGCCTGCGCCGCCTTGCGGAAGTGCCCAACTACCCGACCCCTGCAACACCGCCAGCGCCATGAGCCGCGAGCGTAATCTCAACGGCATGATCCTCAGCGCCATTGGTGCAGTCATCGGCACGGTGGGCTGTCTGTGGTTTTACGGCTACCTGCACTTCGCAAAGCCCGAGGATGCACTGCTGCTCGGTGAATTCACCCTGCTCAAAACCGTCCCCGGCGAGGATTACAAGGTCGCTGCCACGCCAGCCTCCGAGGTGGCGCAGTGCGTTGATGGCGTACTAGTGTTGTTCGATACGTCGCGAAAAGGTCTGTCGGGCGTATTGATCGATGATCGCAGGCAGGCAGTGCGTTGCCTTGGCCAGCAAACGCCCCGGCAATAAGACAGCCGCAAAAACCCTCGCTCATGAAAAAGCCCCGCCTGTATGCGCAGGCGGGGCTTCAGTGCAGCAGCTCAGTCGCTTATTTCATCGAAGAGCGTGGTGCAACAGGCTGGTTGTCGTTGGAGATGGTGACTTCCACACGACGGTTCATGGCGCGGCCCGAGTTGCTGGAGTTGTCAGCAACCGGGTATTCCTTGCCATAACCCATGGTCACAACGCGCGCTGGGTCTACACCCATGCGTACCAGAGCCATGCGCACCGAGTTGGCGCGACGTTCGGACAGCGACTGGTTGTAGGAAGCCGAACCGGTGCTGTCGGTGTAGCCTTCGACAATCACTTTACGGTCAGGGTTTTCCTGCAGGAAGCCAGCCAGCTTGCCGATGTCGCCTTGGGCGGTTGGCTTCAGTTCGGCCTTGTTGTAGTCGAACAGCACGTCACCGAAAGTCACCAGCGTACCGCGTTCGGTCTGCTTGGCGTTCAGGCTGTTTTTCAGTGCAGCGATCTGCGCGTCGCGGGCTTCCAGACGGGCCTTGGCGCGGTCGGCAGAAGCGTTTTGCAGCGCTGCTTCAGAGGTGCGCAGGGCGATGGTCTGCTTGGCCAGCTCGATACGCTGGTTGGTCAGGTACGACAGTTGGTCGACTTTCTGTACGTCGTCATCGTTACGGAAGGCCTGTTCTGCCTTGGTCAGCCATTCGCTGGCGTCCTTGGTTTCAAGGGCTGCGACTTGAGTAGCCTGAGGGTTGGTCTGCAGCGCGGTGAAGTTGCTGCGAGCCTGTTCCAGGTTAGGGTTCGGCTTGGTTGCACAGGCTGCCAGAGCAACGCTCATGGCCAGCAGAGCAGGGATCATCAATTGTTTGCGCATAATAGGGTCGTCCTTTAATCAGTTACGAATTCATGAAAACAGAAGGGTGTGCAGGGCAATCACTGCACCTGGCGCAGGCCTTCTTCACGGAGTTCGTTGACGCCTTGACGAGCGTCCTGCACGGCCTTGGCAGCTTTGGCGGCCTGGGATTTACGTTCTGCTACGCGAGCGTCCCACTCGGCTTGTTCAGCCAGACGGCGTGCTTCATCGTATTTGTGATCCTGCATGGCCAGATCAGCAGCTTTGAGCTTGTCCTGAGCCGACTTCATTTCTACCGCCGCGAACTCGGTACCACCAGCGCTGACAGCGCTGTTGACGGCCGATTGCGAAACCGCGTACTGCTCGGAGGGCGGGTTACCGGCACAACCGGCCAGGATAAAGGTGCTACCGAGTGCCAGCGCAGCCAGCTTGAGACCGCGCAGGCCTTTGAACTTGGTTTTGGCAGTTAGGGTGTTCATGTTGATCAACTCCAATGTCTGACTCCAACGTGGTTATCCATGACAGTCGTTGCATCAAGTCCGGGCATCAGGTTGTACAACCGCCTACTGCCTTTCGGGCTTTCCTGTAATGGTTAATCGTTCCGACCTTCGCGGTTTTTGAATAGTTCAGATAAATATCTACTGAGCGGTCAGGATTTTTCAGAAGCATTCAGATGAGTGCCAATATGTCGGTCATCATATGAAGGCGCGTCGAACGACGTTCAATAACCCTGATGGCGTTCAGGTTTTTGCTGAAGCATTTGTCCAATTGCAGGCTTTTGGTGCACTGTTGGCACAGCGGATTTGAATTCACGTACGCCCGTGCTGCCGAGCGGGTACGCAACTGAGCCCAGATAAAAAACGGGAGAGGAACGATGGCCGATATCGATGCGCGTCTGCGCGAAGACGTTCACCTGTTGGGTGAGCTGTTGGGGAATACCATTCGTGAACAGCGAGGCGCTGAATTTCTCGACAAGATCGAGCGTATTCGCAAAGGCGCCAAAGCGGGCAGACGCGGTTCCGCGGCAGGGGCCGAGCAGCTCAGTTCCAGCGTCGACGGGCTGGGTGATGACGAGCTGCTGCCGGTTGCGCGTGCCTTCAACCAGTTTCTCAACCTGGCCAATATTGCCGAGCAGTATCAGCTCATGCACCGCCGCGACGATAAACAGCCGCTGCCGTTCGAATCGCGAGTACTGCCCGAGCTGCTTGATCGCCTCAAGGCCGAAGGCCACTCACCCGACGCCCTGGCACGCCAGCTGAGCAAGCTGGAAATCGAACTGGTGCTGACTGCGCACCCGACCGAGGTTGCACGTCGCACGCTGATCCAGAAATACGACGCCATCGCTGCGCAGCTGGCCGCACTCGATCATCGCGATCTCAACAGCAGCGAGCGCACACAGATTACTTCGCGCCTGCAGCGGCTGATTGCCGAGGCCTGGCACACCGAAGAGATCCGGCGCATCCGACCGACCCCGGTCGATGAAGCCAAATGGGGTTTCGCGGTCATTGAACACTCGCTCTGGCACGCCATTCCAAACTACCTGCGCAAGGCTGACCATGCGCTGCATGCAGCCACCGGCCTGCATCTGCCCCTGGAAGCGGCGCCGATCCGTTTTGCCTCCTGGATGGGCGGCGACCGTGACGGCAACCCGAATGTCACGGCTGCGGTCACCCGCGAAGTGCTGTTGCTGGCGCGCTGGATGGCGGCTGACCTGTATTTGCGTGACGTGGACAATCTCGCCGCAGAACTGTCGATGCAGCAGGCCAGCGATGCTCTGCGTGCCAGCGTGGGTGACAGCGCCGAACCTTATCGGGCGGAACTCAAACGCCTGCGCGAGCGCCTGCGTGCGACGCGCAACTGGGCCAATGCCTCGCTGAGCGAAACCCTGCCTGCGCCGGAAGCGGTGCTGCAAGACAACCGTGAACTGCTTGACCCATTGATGCTGTGCTTCCAGTCGCTGCACGAATGCGGCATGGGTGTGATCGCCGACGGGCCGCTTCTGGATTGTCTGCGTCGGGCCGTCACATTCGGCCTGTTCCTGGTGCGTCTGGATGTTCGCCAGGATTCCAGCCGTCATTGCGCAGCCATGACCGAAATCACTGACTATCTGGGGCTGGGTCGCTACGAAGAGTGGGATGAGCAGACCCGCATCGACTTTCTATTGCGTGAATTGAATAATCGCAGGCCGCTGCTGCCGAGCTATTTCAAGCCGGCCGCCGACACCGCAGAGGTGCTGGCAACCTGCCGGGAGGTGGCGGCCGCTCCGGCGGCGTCGCTGGGGTCTTATGTGATCTCGATGGCCGGCTCGGCCTCGGATGTACTGGCCGTGCAACTGCTGCTCAAGGAGTCCGGGCTGCAGCGGCCCATGCGTGTGGTGCCGCTGTTCGAGACCCTGGCCGACCTGGACAACGCCGGACCGGTGATCGAGACGCTGCTCGGGCTGCCGGGCTATCGCTCGCGTCTGCACGGCCCGCAAGAGGTGATGATCGGCTATTCCGACTCGGCCAAGGATGCCGGCACGACGGCGGCGGCCTGGGCGCAGTATCGTGCCCAGGAAAGACTGGTGGAGATCTGCCGCGAGCAGCAGGTCGAATTGCTGCTGTTCCACGGCCGCGGCGGTACAGTCGGTCGTGGCGGCGGTCCGGCGCACGCGGCGATCCTGTCGCAGCCACCGGGTTCTGTGGCCGGACGCTTCCGGACCACCGAGCAAGGGGAAATGATTCGTTTCAAATTCGGCCTGCCGGACATCGCCGAGCAGAACCTCAATCTTTATCTGGCCGCCGTGCTGGAAGCGACCCTGTTGCCGCCGCCACCTCCACAACCGGCGTGGCGGACGATGATGGACCAGATGGCCGGCGACGGGGTCGGCGCATACCGCGCAGTGGTGCGCGAGAACCCGGAATTCGTCGAGTATTTCCGCCAGGCGACACCCGAGCAGGAGCTTGGGCGTTTGCCACTCGGCAGCCGTCCCGCCAAGCGCCGCGAGGGCGGTGTAGAGAGTCTTCGTGCCATTCCGTGGATCTTCGCCTGGACGCAGACGCGTCTGATGCTGCCCGCCTGGCTGGGCTGGGAAGCTGCACTGAGCAAGGCGCTGGAGCGCGGCGAAGGCGAGGTGCTGGCACAGATGCGTGAACAGTGGCCGTTCTTCAGAACGCGCATCGACATGCTGGAAATGGTCCTCGCCAAAGCCGATGCGGACATCGCCCGGCTCTACGACGAACGTCTGGTCAGCGCCGAGCTGCAACATTTGGGCGCACATTTACGCGACCTATTGTCGCAGGCGTGCAATGTGGTTCTGGGGTTGACCGGGCAGACGCAACTGCTGGCCCACAGCCCTGAAACGCTGGAATTCATCAGCCTGCGCAACACTTACCTTGACCCGCTGCATTTGCTCCAGGCAGAGCTGCTGTCGCGCTCGCGTAATCGTGAAGCCAGTCTGGACAGTCCTCTGGAACTGGCGCTGCTGGTGTCTGTAGCGGGGATTGCTGCCGGTCTGCGCAACACGGGCTGATGGATCAGGCCGTTGTCATCGTCGGGCCTTTTCGGTCCGGCGATGGCCAGCGCCGGATTTGCAGGCTGGCCTGCCGTAAACCTTGATACAGGTCATATCACTCTGAAATCAAGGCTGACAAGGCGGTATGCCTGCGCTTACTGCGACTTTCGGCGGCTTGTGCGGCCTCGGTCTGCTGTGTATCTTGATCAGCCTTTCGGCCTATTGGCCTGATTCATTTTTTAGATTGGCCCCCGAGGCGAATCCGATGATTTCACTATAAAAAATTTGAGGAGCATGACGATGCGCGTGATTCTGCTGGGAGCTCCCGGGGCCGGTAAAGGTACTCAGGCAAAATTCATCACTGAAAAGTTCGGCATCCCGCAGGTTTCGACAGGCGACATGCTGCGCGCTGCAGTCAAGGCTGAAACCGAGCTGGGCCTGAAGGCCAAGAGCGTCATGGATTCGGGCGGTCTGGTTTCCGATGACCTGATCATCGGTCTGATCAAGGACCGTCTGGCCGAGCCGGACTGCGCGAACGGCGTGCTGTTCGATGGCTTCCCGCGCACCATTCCACAGGCTGAAGCCCTGTTGAAAGCCGGTCTGGAAATCGACCATGTGCTGGAAATCGCCGTCGATGACGAAGAAATCGTCAAGCGCATGTCCGGCCGCCGGGTTCACGAAGGTTCCGGGCGCATCTACCACACCATCTTCAATCCGCCGAAGGTTGAAGGTATCGATGATGTGACCGGCGAACCGCTGCTGCAGCGCAAGGATGACGTCGAAGAGACCGTACGTCATCGCCTGTCGGTGTATCACGCCCAGACCAAGCCGCTGGTCGAGTTCTACAGCAAGCTGGAAGCGAAGAACGGCAAGCCCAAGTGCAGCCATATTCCGGGCGTCGGCTCGGTTGAGGACATCACTGCAAAAGTACTGAAAGCCTTGAGCTGAGGCTCGCAGGCTGAACAATAAATGGCCCGCTTGCGGGCCATTTGTCATTTATACTGCTGCACTTTTTCACATTGACCACGACGGAAACACCGATGACCACCTTGCTGGCCCTGGACACCGCCACTGAAGCCTGCTCGGTCGCTTTGCTGCATGACGGCAAGGTGCTGAGCCACTACGAGGTGATCCCGCGCCTGCACGCCCAGCGGCTGCTGCCGATGATCAAAAGCCTGATGGCCGAGGCGGGCATTGCCATGTCGGCGCTGGACGCCATTGCTTTCGGGCGCGGTCCCGGTGCGTTCACCGGCGTGCGCATTGCCATCGGCGTCGTGCAAGGCCTGGCATTCGCCCTGGAACGTCCGGTGCTGCCGGTGTCGAACCTCGCCGTACTGGCGCAGCGCGCGCATCGCGAGCACGGCGTGTCGCAAGTGGCATCGGCCATCGATGCACGCATGGACGAGGTGTACTGGGGCTGCTATCACGAGACCGCTGGCGAGATGCGTCTGTTGGGCGACGAAGCTGTAATGGCGCCCGAATTGGCCGCGCTGCCTGCGCACGCCAGCGGGCAATGGTTTGGCGCCGGTACGGGCTGGGGCTACGCAGAGCGTATGCCGGTCAGCCTGGTGGGCCAGGATGCAGCCATGCTGCCGCACGCGCAGGATCTGTTGACGCTGGCGACCTTTGCCTGGCACCGCGGCGAAGCCCTGCCTGCAGATGATGCTCAGCCGGTTTACCTGCGCGACAAGGTGGCTACGCCGAAGGCACGTTGACTGAATGGGGCAGGGCTTGCGCAAAAGGCTGCCGCGTTTCGGGAAAATGTCTTTCAGTCATCGCCAACCGGTCAGCCAGTGCTGGAAAATGTCAGTTTGCCATCTACCGTTTATCGTCTGAATGGTCTTTAATCTCATTTGGCGATAACAAGTTGCAAGATATGTGGTCTAGTTATCGTTACGCAATTTGCGAACTACAAGGCAGCAACGCTAAATTGCCACTATCGACGCCGAGTACATAATCGATGCGCATAGACGGAACCTCATCACGCTCGTATCCCATCAAGCGAAAGCCGCAGAAAACGCCTTCGACTGTCGAAGGTTCTTTTGAGGAAGTCGTAGTTGATGCCGAGCTGCCGCCGCCTCCAGCGCGCGCTCGCCGTGAAACGGGTGATTCAACGATTGGCAGCACTGCCAACGTCCCTGCGCGTCCGCAAGACATCATTTTCCCGCGCTCCATGAGCTCTCGTGTCGCCCACGCACTGGCTAGCTATATGGCCACTGCCAGTTTTGTCGATTGGGACCTTGAAGTATCGGGGCTCGATCTGCACGTTTGATTGTGTCTCGCCTGCCTTACTACGTCGGTTGTCCGTCATGGAGTGAAAACGCCTGGCGCGATTCGCTGTACCCCGAAGATGCCCGCCCCAATGATTTCCTGAATCTCTACACTCAGGTATTCAACGCTGTCGAAGGCAACACTACGTTCTATGCCCGTCCCGCCGCCACCACGGTGCAGCGCTGGGCAGAAACAATGCCCGTCGATTTTCGCTTCACCGCCAAATTCCATAAAGACATCAGCCACAACGGTGATCTTCGTGAGCAGGTGGGCGCTGCTGAGGAATTCATTCGGCTGCTTGCGCCTCTGGGCGGTCGCATCGCGCCGTTCTGGCTGCAGTTGCCCGCCAGCTTCACACCGCAGCGTCTGGCCGAACTGGCCGGTTTTCTCGACGAGCTCAACGTGCCGCTGGCCGTGGAAGTGCGCAATATGGCGTTTTTCATGAAGGGTGACGAAGAGCGCATACTCAATCGCCTGTTGCTGGACCGAGGCGTCGAGCGCATCTGCCTCGATTCCCGGGCATTGTTCAGCTGTGTATCGACTGATCCTGCAGTCCTGCACGCTCAATCGAAAAAGCCCAAGGTGCCGCCTCGTCCGGCTGCGCTGACCCTGTTTCCCCAAGTGCGCTTCATCGGCGGTCCGGACCTGGAGGCCAACGATCAGTTTCTGCTGCAGTGGGTTGAGAAGGTTGCCGTGTGGATCGAAGAGGGGCGCACGCCGTATGTGTTCCTGCACACCCCGGACAACATCAGGGCTGCCGAGCAGGCCTTGCGTTTTCATCAGCAACTGATGGCGCGATTGCCTGGCTTGCCGGCATTGTTCGAGCTGGATCGCGGGCCTCAGGTGGAACAGTTGGGCTTACTCTGAGGTCTTCCAGGTGTGGGCTGATGAAGTCCGACCTTGTGGAGAGCCCGCTTATGGATTCGCAACTGCGCTGTTTTGCCCCTGTTTGTAAACGCGTCATCCGATTCGCACCTGTTGCCCGGTCCAAGGGTTGAGCATGCGCGTGCTGCTGGTATTCCTGCTGCTCTGTGCAATGGCTGCGTTCGCGGTCTGGCGTGGCTGGGTCGATGTACCCGAGCGCTGGAACCCATGGGCGCCACTGGATGTGCGGGCCGAGCCCAACTTTCTGACGGCTTACAAGCTGTCGCGATTGCAGAATGATCCCGCACTGTGCGATCAGGTGCTGGGTTCGTCTGGGTTGCGTTTCAGTCGCCAGGCCGACAGTGATCCTTCTGCTCGTTGTCCTCTGGAAAATACCCTGCGTATTCAGGGGGGAGACGTGGCGCTGAGCAGCAGCTTTCTGGCCAGTTGCCCGTTGGCGGTCGCCTATGCGCTGTTTGATATCCATACATTGCAACCTGCCGCTCAGGCCGTTTTCGGCCAGCGCGTAGCGCGGATCGATCACTTGGGCAGCTTTGCCTGCCGCAACATCTACAACCGCGCCAACGCTCGGCTCAGCCAGCACGCCACAGCCAATGCGCTGGACATGGCAGGTTTTCGCCTGGCAGACGGTCAGCGCATCGGTGTGCTCAAGGATTGGGGCGACGAAGGGGACAAGGGGCGTTTTCTGAGGCTGTTACGTGACGGTGCCTGCAAAAACTTCAGCACGGTGCTCGGGCCGGAGTACAACGCGGCACATCGCGATCATTTTCACGTCGACATGGGGCGCTGGTCGGTGTGCAGGTAAGCGTTCGGGGCTTATGCCGCCATCCGCAGGTTTTGCAGGATCAGTGGGCGTGCCCAGCCGTTCTCATAGTCGAACTGGCGCTGTTGGGCGGCAATGGTCTGCTCATCCAGCGGCTGGGCAGGCTTGTCGGCCAGTTCCCATTCGAATTCGGCAATCGGCAGATGCAGCGGGCGTGGCTGCGGGCCAGGGCCTGGGTTGACGCTATCGTCATAAGGGTTCAGAACGGTAGGGCGTACCCAGTGACTCTCGAATTCCAGATGGCGTTGCTGTTCGATCATTTCAGCCATGCTGAACGGCTCGGCAGGCGGAGGCAGCAGATCAAGGTCGAACTCGGCAATCGGAAGGAACAGCGGCTCTGGAGGCTTGACCTCGGTGTCGGTGACCGGGCAGGTACGTTGTTCGACGATCTTGCTCAGGGTTTTTGCGCCAGCGACCGGTTCGCCTGTTTCTACATCCACCTCGACAGCCGTCGGGTGCACGGGTACTGAAGCGCTTTCACTGACCTGATCCGCCATCGCCCGGGCAAATGCATCCGACCACAGCTGCGTCACACCACCCAGTGTGCGGCTGTTGCGTACGCTAAAGTCGCCTGAGTGCGACAAATAGCCGATGGATGATTGAACAATCTCTGACATAGCGATCAGTACTGGCCTTGGGTCTGGCAAAATGCCGGATACTTGGTTATCGGCAGAGTTTGCCGATCATTAACAATTTTTGAGTGTGTAAGCGCAATGATTGAGCAGCAAGCAGGCAGTCGTATCCGGGTCGAAGCCCTGGCCGTTGGCGAACAGGAGCAGGCGGCGCAGTGGGCGCAGCGCCTGGGCCTGCCGTTGAGCGATGCGCACGCTGATTTTGCACTGCAACTGACCGACGGCGGGCTGCAATTGCAGCAGTTGGGCGATGATGCTCCGGGCGCCGTACGGGTCGATTTTGTCGAGGGCGCGGTGGCTCATCGGCGGTTGTTCGGCGGCGGGACCGGGCAGATGATTGCCAAGGCGGTCGGTATTCAGCCAGGCGTTCGCCCCAGCGTGCTGGACGCAACGGCAGGTCTAGGCAAGGATGCGTTCGTGCTGGCAAGTCTGGGCTGCGACATGAGCCTGATCGAGCGTCAGCCGATTATCGCTGCATTGCTGGAGGACGGTCTGGCCCGTGGGCGCGGTGATCGTGACGTCGGCTCCATCATTGCCCGGATGCGCCTGTTGACCGGCAACTCGATCGACATCATCCGCGCCTGGACAGGGGAGCCGCCCCAGGTGATTTACCTGGACCCGATGTTCCCGCACCGGGAAAAGACCGCGCTGGTGAAAAAGGAAATGCGTCTGTTCCGGCCGCTGGTCGGTGATGACATGGACGCGCCAGCGTTGCTGGAAGCCGCACTGGCGCTTGCCACCCACCGCGTGGTGGTCAAACGCCCGCGCAAGGCCCCCTGTATCGACGGCCTCAAGCCGGGTTATGCGCTGGACGGCAAATCCAGCCGCTACGACATCTACCCGAAGAAGGCCTTGAAGCCCAAGGCAGCCACAGACGAGAGCGGTGCATAGCGCCTATCGTCGATGGCCCGAGCCCGAATCAAACGCGGATGCGCTTGTGAATACAGGCGCAAACCCCTCACTCAAAGCGCGCCAAAGACCTTCTTCGCCAGACCTGTAGCGGCAGCAGCAGGGTTGGCGCGAATGCTTTCTTCCTGTTTGGCGATCATTTCGAACAGCCCGTTCAGCGCTTGTTCGGTCACGTAGCCTTCAAGGTTGGCACTTTTGCTGTCAAGCGCGCCAAGCGCCGCCGCTTTGCCGGCAAAGGCGTTGTACTTCTGCGCCAGACCGACCTGATCGGTGGACTTCTTGACGATAGGCAGGAACTTGGCGCGGATCTGCTCGCGGCTGGTGCTGCTCAGGTACTGGGTGGCCGAGTCCTTGCCGCCGCTGAGGATGGCCTTGGCGTCGGTTACGCTCATCTTCTTCACTGCATCTACAAGCAGCGCCTGAGCTTGAGGCACGGCGGCTTCGGCAGCCTGGTTCATGCTGGTTTCCAGCTGATCGACTTGAGCGCCCATGCCGAGCATTTTCATCTTTTTCGCGATCTGACCGAGTTTGCCCGGCAGCTCGATGCGCACCTCTTCATTCTTGCTGAAACCGCCGGGAACGCCGAGCTGTTTGACAGCAACTTGTGCGCCCTGAGTCAGGGCATCCTTGAGCCCACCGGTTGCGTCCGATTGCGAGAGATCGCTCAGCGACAGGGCGAAGACGTTGGCCGACAGCAGAAGGCCAGCGCACAGGCCGGCCAGGGAGAACGAAAAACGAGGCATGAGAGCGTCCTTGTTGAAGTGGGTTCTGACCTGAACCCGGATCGATAGTGGTGCGGTGCGTGATCAAGCGTATCAGGAAGTCGCGACAGGCACTCGCACCCGTGAGCGATGGACGTCAACTGATGTCGAGGAGGATGAAGCCTTGTGACACGACAACGGCGCGTTGAGGCGCGCCGTTGAAGGGAGCAATCAGTGTTGAACGGATTAGCCGGCTGCCTGAATGACCTTGATCAGCAGGCCTTTCTGGTCTTCTTTGGTCAGCTCGACCGAATGAACGGTGTCGTTGATCCATACCAGCGTGCCGTTGTGTTCGATTCGTGCCGACAGGGCATAGCTGTGGCCCTGCACGGGATAGCGGTCGGCGGCGTAGTTCAGTTCAAACGGCAGCGGCACCTGGTGAGTAGTCTCTGTTTCGCTGACATCGATGACATGGGCCGGTGCGTCAGCAAGGCTGATGTCACTCAGGGCGACAATCAGCTTGCAGCCCGTTGGCAACGCAATACGCGGCAGGTAATAAACTTCACCCTGAAGGCTTACTAGGGGTTCGCTGGACATTTCAATTTCCTTATTTGATTAAGTACCAGTCATTGGTACCCACCAAACCCTAGCAGGGGCCAGAGAGCAGAAAACCGCTGTCTAAAAATCCCTGCCAGGTTAAGGAAAAGCCCTACGTTTTCTCTTGATCGCTTCCCACGTCCTGCTCCTCTTCATTGCTGTGCAAGGCCACTTGCCGTATCGAAAGACGGATTTCGGCAGGCAATACCCGCTTGGCCGCCCCTTCCGCCAGTTCGCCCAACATCGGGTGATAGCTCAGCTTGCCGGCACTGTCCTTGCGCAGTACGCCCAGGTCCAGCAGGGTCTGGATGAAGTGCCGGAACAGGCTCTTGTCGAAGAACTCCGGCGCATTGAGGCCGTGCAGAATCGACAGGCGCTGGGCCATGACCGTGCACAGGTCTTCGAGCTGCTCGGGGCTCAGCGTGTTCTGCCCGCTGTTGAGCAACAAGGCAATCGCCATGTAGAAGCGCTGCAGCGTCTGGGCGATGGCGCGCGACAACAGCGTCAGCAAGACGAACTCGCGCGAGCTGGGCTCCGGGCGCACGTAGGCGTCCTTTTTGAAGCGCAACAGACCTTGCTCCACGAACGCAGCCAGCCATTGATCGACCACCTCATCCAGCTCGTTCAGCGGCCAGCGAATGAACAGTTCCGATTGCAGGAACGGGTACAGTGCACGTGTGTAGCGCAGAATCTGTTCGCGGGTCATGCGCGACGAGCTCTGGAAAAAGCTTGCCAGCAGCGAGGGCAGGGCAAAGATGTGCAGGACGTTGTTGCGGTAGTACGTCATCAACACCGCATTCTGTTCGTTCAGGTACAGAATTTTGCCCAGCGCGTCTTTTTGCTCGGCGAGCAGGTCCATGCCTTTGACATGCTCGATCAGCGAGCGGCCATCACCTTCCGGCAGTGTCGTGTGCGGGGAGTACGGAACGGCGCGTAGCAGGGTCAGGTACAGGTCGAGAACCCGCTCCATGGCCTGATCGTCCAGCGCCAGTCTTTGCGTCGACAGTAACGCCACGGCAACCAGGTTCATCGGGTTGACGGCTGCGGCTTCGTTCAGGTGCTGGGCCACACGCTCACCCAGACGGTGCGTGGTCTCGCTCAGCCATTCGGGGCGAAATTGCGGGTCCAGTTGCTGTTCGCGCCAGTCCGGTTGTTCGCCATCGAGAAACTCGGCCAGTTTGATCGGCGCACCGAAGTTCACCGAGACCTGGCCGAAGCGCTGCTTCAGCGCGCCGATGACTTTGAAGATATCGAAGATCGACTCTTTCTTCTTGGTTGCCCCGCGCAGTTCGCCCAGGTAAGTACGGCCTTCCAGCACACGCTCGTAGCCGATGTACACCGGGATGAAGACGATGGGCATCCGCGAGTTGCGCAGGAAGCTGCGCAGGGTGATGGCGAGCATGCCGGTTTTCGGTTGCAGCATGCGCCCGGTGCGTGAACGGCCGCCTTCGACAAAGTATTCGACCGGAAAGCCCTTGATGAACAGCGTGTGCAGGTACTCGGTGAACACCGCCGTGTACAGCGGGTTACCCTTGAACGTGCGGCGCATGAAAAATGCCCCGCCACGTCGCAGCAGGCCGCCGACCACAGGCATATTAAGGTTGATGCCGGCGGCGATGTGCGGCGGCGTGAGGCCGTTGCGAAACAGCAGATAGGACAGCAGCAGATAATCGATATGGCTGCGGTGGCAAGGCACATAAATGACCTCATGTCCCGGCGCAACTTCCTGAACGCCTTCGATGTGGCTGACCTTGATGCCGTCGTAGATCTTGTTCCAGAACCAGCTGAGCACCACTTCCATGAAGCGGATCACCGAATAGGTGTAGTCCGAGGCGATCTCGTTGCCGTAGCTCAGCGCCCGTTCCCGGGCCTTTTCCTGGGTGATATGTTCACGCTCGGCTTCTTCGATGATCGCCTGCTTGACCAGCGGCTCGTCCAGCAGACCTTTGACCACCGTGCGCCGGTGTGAAACGTCCGGGCCGATCACGGCGCTTTTCAGGTTGCGAAAGTGCACGCGCAGCAGACGTTGGGTCATGCGCAGCGTCAGCTCGTAACCTTTGTTTTCACCCACCAGTTCGCGCATGTGAATTGGCGCGGAAAACTGCACGCGGGTCTTGCGGCCCAGAATCAGAATGCTGACCAGACGGCGCAAACGGCCGGTCACCGCCCAGCTGTCGGCAAACAGCAGCTTCCAGGCACTGGATTCGCGGTCAGGTGACTGGCCCCAGAACACGCTGACCGGGATGATCTGCGCGTCTTCGCCGGGGTTCTGGCTGACGGCTGCGACCACACGCTCCAGCGTCGGAGGCGCACCACGCTTGTCCTGGCGACCGAGCCAGTCAGGGGAGGGGGTCAGGTAAAAGAATGCGGCGGGCTCGATCAGGTTACCGACCGCCACCGATAGCACCGGACGAGGCAGACCGGCTTTGCGGCATTCTGTATCGATCACTGCCAGATCGCTGATTGACGGCGATTGCAGTGCATAGAACACCGGGCGACTGCGGTCCAGATTCAGCGTGAAAGACGATTGATTGATGGTCTCCGAGCGAACCCAGAGATACAACAACCGGCGCAGGGTGCCGAACACAAGACGACGGAATGGAGAGCGGGTCATACGGCTTCTGCTGAGTGAGGGGCGGGCGGCTGCCCTGGATGGGCGCCAGTGTGACGTATCCCGAAGCGATCGGCAAAAGCGCCGGTGCGCCCGCTGAAAGGGTCATGTCTGAATGACCGTTTGCCGAGCCGGGTTTACCTCGCGACGTCACGCATCCGGAACGTCGCGGCGAATAGTCCTACGAGGTTCGCCAGGTAATCTCTTCCTCGCCGTCGGCACTGACGCGTATCCAGCGGTCGGCCGTCTCGTCGCTTTCTTCTTCAACCCAGGTGCCCGGGGCGCAACGTACTTCGACGTTCAAGGCCTTGAATGCGGCGCGGGCGCAGGCGATGTCGTCTTCCCAAGGGGTCTGATCGCTGTCCAAGTGCAGACTGTTCCATTTGCCGACCGCTCTGGGCAGCCAGGTCACGGCGACAGTGCCCGCTGTGCATTTCCAGGTCTGGCCTTTCTGCTTCCATTCGCTGCAGGAGCCCAGCGCGTCGCCGAGCCACTGGGCGATTGCCTTGTGATCGACGTCTTCGTCTTTCAGGTAAATCTCGATATCGGGTTGGCGCATGGGGGCCTCTGTTGAATGCTTATTGCAGCACGAAATAATCGTAGCGCATGGAAACGGTGACCTTGAAAGGTCCTGGTTGCTCGATGACCGCTGCGCGACGTTCAGCGCTGGCGCGCCAGCCGTGCGGTGTCATGGCCAGCAGATCGGCGCGGGACTGGCCGTCGATCAGCTTCAGCGTATAGCGCAGGGTTTCGCTGTGTTGCAACTGCATACCTTGCGGCACCAGCGACAGGTGCTTGTCGTCGGCGTAATCGCGCACTTCATCATAGAGCCGCTGACGCAGCTCCATCAGATGCTCATTGGTCGGGCCGACCCGCATCAGTCCGCCGCCTGGGGTCAGCAGGCGCTTGGCTTCCTGCCAGTCCAGCGGGCTGAACACGCTGGCCAGAAACTGGCAACTGGCATCCGGAAGTGGCACACGGGCCATGCTGGCGACCATCCAGGTCAGCGTCGGGTCACGACGGCAGGCACGCTTGACCGCTTCGCGGGAGATGTCCAGCGCATAGCCATCGGCATGGGGCAAGGCTTCGGCAATCTGCGCGGTGTAATAGCCTTCGCCACAGCCGATGTCCAGCCAGTGCGCGGGGGATCGCTCGGCGGCCAGTTCAGCCAGACGCCGGGCTACCGGAGCGTAGTGCCCGGCATTGAGAAAGTCGCGTCGCGCCTCGACCATGGCCTGATTGTCGCCAGGGTCGCGGCTGTTCTTGTGCTGCACCGGCAACAGGTTCAGATAGCCCTGACGGGCTCGGTCGAAGCGATGATTGGCCGGGCACACCACGCCGTTGTCGGCAGTGCTGAGCGGCGCTGAGCAGATCGGGCAGGTCAGCATCAGGCGAGCAACTTGACCAGAGTCTGGTAGTAGATCTCGGTCAGCACATCGAGGTCGCTGGCCAGAATACGTTCGTTGACCTGATGGATCGTTGCGTTGACCGGCCCCAGCTCGACCACTTGCGTGCCGAGGGTGGCGATGAAGCGACCGTCGGAGGTTCCGCCGCTGGTTGAGGCTTTAGTCTCACGGCCGGTGACGCTTTTGATGCTGGAAGACACGGCGTCCAGCAACGCGCCCGGCTCGGTGAGGAACGGCAGGCCGGACAACGCCCAGTCCACGTGCCAGTCCAGTTCATGCCTGTCGAGGATATCGGCAACGCGCTGCTGCAGGCCTTCGACGGTCGACTCGGTGGAAAAACGGAAATTGAAGACCGCCACCAGATCGCCGGGGATGACGTTGGTGGCGCCGGTGCCGGCGTTCAGGTTGGAGATCTGGAAGCTGGTCGGCGGGAAGAAGTCGTTGCCGTGGTCCCAATGCTCGGCGGCCAGTTCGGCCAGGGCCGGCGCGGCCAGGTGAATCGGGTTCTTGGCCAGATGCGGGTAAGCCACATGGCCCTGTTTGCCGCGCACCGTCAGCGTAGCCCCCAGCGAACCGCGTCGACCGTTCTTGACCACATCGCCGACCAGCGTGGTGCTCGACGGCTCGCCGACGATGCACCAGTCCAGACGCTCATTACGCGCTGCGAGGCGTTCGACCACGGCTTTGGTGCCGTGATGCGCCGGGCCTTCTTCGTCGCTGGTGATCAGGAACGCCACCGAGCCCTTGTGATCAGGGTGATCGGCGACAAAGCGCTCGGCCGCCACCAGCATCGCCGCCAGACTGCCTTTCATGTCTGCCGCGCCACGTCCGCAAAGCATGCCGTGCTCGTCGATCAACGCATCGAACGGATCGTTCTGCCAGTTCTGCAGCGGACCGGTCGGAACCACGTCGGTATGACCGGCGAAACACAGTACCGGGCCGTCGGTGGTGCCGTGGGTGGCCCAGAAGTTGTCGACGTCTTCGATACGCATCGGCTCCAGCTTGAAGCCGGCATCGCCCAGGCGCTGCATCATCACGGTCTGGCAATCGGCATCGACCGGCGTCACTGACGGACGGCGGATCAGATCGCAGGCGAGTTGGAGGGTGGGCGAGAGGTCGGCTGGGGCCGTCATGTACAGAACTCCGGTAGCAAGACTTTGGGCGCGAAAAGGCGGATATCTTAAAGCAAAACGACGACCTGAGGCCGTCGTTTATCGTGCCCGCTGGATATGTCAGGCAGTGGATGGGGCGGGGCGGGTTGCGCGAGCGGACAGGATTGTCATGGTAATGGCTGCCAGATAAGGGACTGATTGTGCGAAAAGCATGGCTATCCAGAAACCGGAATTCGTATCGATGGATGCCCTGCCTGTGAGCAAAAGCACAATCGCGATCCAGGAGATCGCCAAGGTAGACAGTTCTTCCCTTACATCGAGCAGGTTTTGTCCGATCCGGTTTGCAGAGGTATGTTTGGGCGTTCTGTAGAAAGGCATTGCCGAGGTGAAAAGCCCCGCCAGCACTGCCTTGCCCAAGGTCGGATAAAGCGCCATGCCGGCCAGTATCGCCGCCAGTGCCTCTTTGGTGTGTGTGCTGACCAACTGCCGGTAGAGCACAATCATCTTTAACGAGCGCAGGGCAAACATCAGTATCAACGACGTGGAAAATATCCATGGCAGCGGCCCGAAAGTCTCGGGCTTAAGGATCATTGCCATCGACCAGGCCAACGCAGCCAGCGTTAACAGATAATTCATTCCTTCTGCCACCCACGGCATCCACCCCGCGATGAAATGGTAGCGTTGCATCGCGCTCAGGGACGCGCAGTTTCCTGCAATCAGGCTTCCGGCGTGCCGCTTGACGATCTGCATAGCTCCATATGCCCAGCGATATCGTTGTTTCTTGAAGTCCATGAACGTATCGGGAGTCAGCCCTTTGCCATAGCTGATAGCGGTGTAACCAGTGGAGAAACCACTTTCCAGCATACGCAGGCCAAGTTCGGCGTCTTCGCATATGCACCATTCCGCCCAGCCCAGTCGGTCCAGTGCTGATCGGCGGATCAGTGTCATGGTGCCGTGCTGGATAATTGCATCGTGATCGTTACGGATCACCATGCCGATGTTAAAAAAACCTTGGTACTCGGCCTGACAGCAACACTTGAACAGGCTTTCGTGACCGTCGCGATAATCCTGCGGCGATTGAATGACTGCAACCTTCGGGTCCGTGAAGTGGGGCACCATATGTTTGAGCCACTGTCGATGGACGCAGTAATCAGCGTCGATGACTGCCACTACTTCTGCGTCTTCAGCGGTATGTCTCAGGAGATAGTTGAGTGCACCCGCTTTGAATCCGGGAAGTGGACTGACATGAAAAAACCGGAACCGAGGGCCGAGCTGCTGACAGTATCGCTCGATAGGCTTCCAGATGGCCGGGTCCTGAGTATTGTTGTCGATGACCAGCACCTCGAAGTCCGGGTAGTCCAGCTTTTGCAACGAGTCGAGAGTCCGTTTCACCATATCCGGAGGTTCGTTGCAGCACGGAACATGCAGGGAAACTTTCGGGGCGGGACCAACAGGACGATGGACGGGGCGGAAAGACCGTGGGGTGTCCGGTCCCCAGCAGGCTTCGAGGAATTCGTGCGTTTCGATACCCATGTAAGTCAGCACGCTGGCAGCCCAGATAAAGGCGACAGGCAGCGCGAGCCAGGCGGGCAGTGGCTGTGAGTAGTGCATGCCGAACCCTGACAATACGCAATAAGCCAGCACGATTATCAAGGCGCCTGTAGGCCACGACTCCGGTTTAAGGCGGGTGATAAGCCTGAGTATTTCCGAGAGCATGTTGACCGGCATTTTTACCGGGCCGTTGATGTGCAGTTTTAATCTGCGCTTTGCATCGAACAAACCCCAATTAGGCCCGGGCAGACCTTCTTCAGTCTTCCAGTGCTGATCGAAGGCTTCTATAACGAAATAGTCATGGCCGTGCTGATCCAGTAATGGAATCTGGTTGCGCAGGTATATCGAGTGCTCTGCGTCAGAGGTCGTCATCCGCCTCTTGGCGATGGCCTTGCTCGGCCAGCCAATCTCGGAAAGTATGAGGGGAGTGTCGGGGAATCTCGTTCTCAGTTCGTTCGCGTGTGCCAGAGTGATCGCGGTCGCGTCCAGCGCTGAAACGCCTTCCCAGAAAGGCAAAATATGGGCGGCAATGAAGTCGACATGCCTGACGAGTTCCGGTGTCTCGTACCATTGTGTCCATATCTCGGAGGTCGAAACAGGCACATTGACGGCGCGTCGTGCGGTCTGCAGATAGAGAATAAGCAGATCGGTGGGAACATCATCACGAAACAGGACTTCATTTCCCAAGACCAGGCGTTGCACGCTGGAGTAACGGTTGGCGAGTTCGATCCCTGCATTTATTTCCTCGATATTGTGCGTTTCATCCTCTGTTATCCACACGCCAAGCGTGACATTCATGCCCAGTGCTTCGGCGAGTTCGGAGATATGCATCAATGTCCCTTCCACAGAGTAAGTTCTTATATTCCGTGTCATGCTTCGAAGTAGCAGCAGGTCTTCTCTTATCTGATCACGCGTCGGAAAAATCTGTTTGTAGGGGCTTTGGCCCGGTCGAAAAGGGGCGTAGGCCACGCCAGAGATCATTGCAGGCCAGTTGGGCGGATAGTTGAGTCTGGTTTTAAAAAGGTTTGTCGGCCAGTTGCCTGTATTGTTTGAATTTTCATCCATGTTTGAAATGTGCTCCATGCGGTGTATCGATATCGCGACTTCCTGTCGCGTCTATTAGCCCTGGTGGCGGCTTTGAGGTGCCAGGCTTTTTAGAGCAAAACGACGACCTGAGGCCGTCGTTTATTGTGCGCTGTGGATAGGTCAGGTTGTGGATGGGGCGGGGCGGGTTGCGCGAGCGGACAGGATTGTCATGGTCATGGCTGCCAGAAAGGGTAATGATTGCAAGAACAGCATCGCCATCCAGAATCCCAGGTCTGCGTCGACGGTGTCTTTCCTGACGCATAGCATTACGATCAGAGTCCACCATAACAAGACCGTGCCCAGTTCTCTCACTACGTCGAGTATGGCCTGCCTTGTCTGGTTTCCAGCGGTCTGCTTGGGCGTTCGATAGAATGGCAATCCTGATGTGAACAAGCCTGACAGTACTGCCTTACCTATAATAGGGGCTAGCGACAGGCCCGCGAGCGTCGCTCCCAAGGCGTTTTTGATGTCAGTGCTAGAGAGTCGCTGATAAAGGACAAGCATTTTAAAGACACCGACGACGAACATCAGCAGTAACGAAAATGAAAAAATCCATGGCACGGGCTCGAGTGTGTCGGGTCGAATAATCATCGCCATCGACCACAGAATCATTGCTGCAGCCAGAAAGTAACTCACTCCTCCTGCCATCCACGGTAACCAGCCCGCGACAAAGTGATAGCGCTGCATGGGTTTCAAGGATTTGCAGGTTCCTGCTACCAGGCTTCCAATATTTCGCTTGAATATCTGGGTTACGCCATACGCCCAGCGATAGCGCTGTTTCTTGAAATCCATGAACGTATCGGGGCTCAGCCCCTTGCCATAGCCGATGGCGGCATAGCCGGTGGAAAAACCGTTTTCCAGTATTCGCAGTCCAAGTTCGGTATCCTCACAGACGCTCCACTCTGCCCAGCGCAGCCGCTGCAGTACCGAGTTGCGAATCAGGGCCATGGTGCCGTGTTGAGTGATTGAGTTGTGGTCGTTGCGGATGACCATGCCAATAGTGAAAAAAATTCGATACTCGGCCTGGCAGCAACGTTTGAACAGGCTCTCGTCACCATCACTGAAGTCCTGCGGTACTTGAATGACTGCTATCTCCGGATTCAAAAAGTGCGGCACCATGTGTTTGAGCCAATGCCTGTGCACGCAGTAGTCGGCATCGATGGTCGCAACGACTTCAGCATCCTTAGCCGTGTAGTCCAGCAGGTAGTTCAGAGCGCCGGCCTTGAATCCGCTGAGGGGATTGACATGAAAGAACCGGAAGCGAGGCCCCAGTTGCTGACAGTACTGTTCAACGGGCTCCCAGACTTCCGGGTCTTGCGTGTTGTTATCGATGATCAGCACTTCAAAGTCCGGGTAGTCCAGCCTTTGCAGTGCGTCGAGGGTCTGCTTCACCATGTCCGGAGGTTCGTTGTAGCATGGCACATGTATGGAAACCTTGGGCCACGGACCAGGATAAGCCGGTATTGGCGGAAAGGAGCGCGGATTTTCCGGTCCCCAGTACGACTCCAGGTACTCAAAAACTTTTATTCCTAACCCGCCCATTAAACTGGCGGCCCATACCATGACGACCGGCAAAGCCACCCACCTGGGTAGCGGTTGCGTGAAATTCATGCCGATCCATACCAGCACGCCATAGGCCACGGCGAAAATTACCGCTGTTGTTCGCCAGGAGTCAGGCCGCAAACCGGCTATTACTCTCGGGATTTCCGACTGCCAACTGGCGCGTGTTTTCACAGGACCCTTCAGTTGCAGCTTCATCTTGCGCTGTGCATCAAACAGGCCCCAGTGCGGCCCTGGCAAACCTTCCGAGGTTTTCCACGGCTGATCGAACGCTTCCATGACAAAGTAGTCGTGGCCGTGCTGTTCGAGCAGAGCGAGCTGATGACGCAGATAAATCGACTGTTCTGCACGATACGTTGTTATACGCCTTCTGAAGTTGCCTTTGCCGGGCCAGCCAACTTCGGAAATGATCAGCGGTTTGTCGGGAAACATCAGCTTCAGTTCGTCAGCCCGCGCAAGTACTCGTGCGCTTGCTTCGGTCACCGGCACAGCCTCTTTGAACGGCAGTATATGAGCGGCTATGAAGTCTGCATGTTCGGCCAGTTCAGGCGTCTCGTGCCATTGCTTCCATCCTTCCGAGGTCGACACCGGAACATCGACATAGCGTCGTGCAGTGTTCATATAGGCAATCAGTTGATCGACGGTGACATCGTTGCGCAGCAGTGCTTCATGCCCGATGAGTAAGCGCTGAACGCTGGAGAATCGATTGGCCAGGTCTACGCCGGTCAGCAAGTCCCGGTCATTATGTTTCTCGTCCCAGGTGATCCATACGCCCAGTGTGACGCTCATGCCCAATGTCTCGGCGATCTCGGGAATACAGGCCAGCGTACCCTCCACTGAATAGGTTCTTATGTGCCGGGTAAAAGGCCGGATCAGCAGCAGGTCTTCGGTGATTTGCTCGCGGGTCGGATAGAGGTGCGTGTACGGACTCTGCCCGGGACGAAAAGGGCTGTATGAGACACCCGGGATATTTTCAGGCCAGTCCGGAACCTCGCTGGCCATTGTTGTTAATGAATGGGCTGGCCATATGTATCCCTTGGATAGATTGTCATCCATGTCTGCAATGTGCTCCATGCTTGTGCGCCGGTGCCGCGAGTTCCCTTCGCGTTGATTAACCTTAGTCGTCCTCGTTCATTGCCGTTTGCAATGCTTAGACTCTTTTCCTCGGGCGTTTCCAAAAACGGAATGGCGTTTAAGCAGTGGGCGTTGATTGCGTTCTAAAATCATTATTTTTTACTTCCCTTGAGTCTCTGGGGCAACTCGTCAACGGACAATGACCTTGCCCGCCGGGAACAAGTCAGGTGTCTTGTCGTCGACAAACCCCTATAATGCGCGCCGGTTTTTGAGGTATTGGTCATGAGTGCAGAAGATCCACGGTTCGCTGGCATCGCCCGTCTATATGGCGTCGAGGGGCTGGCACGCCTGCGCGGGGCTCATGTGGCCGTGGTGGGTATCGGCGGCGTGGGCTCCTGGGCGGCGGAAGCGATGGCGCGCAGTGGCGTGGGCGAGATTTCGCTTTTCGACATGGACGATGTCTGTGTCAGTAACAGCAACCGCCAGTTGCATGCACTGGACAGCACGGTCGGTCGGCCGAAGGTCGAGGTGATGGCCGAGCGTATCCGCGCGATCAACCCCGATTGCATTGTCCACGCCGTGGCTGATTTCGTAACCCGCGACACCATGGCCGAGTGCATTACCCCGGACATGGACTTCGTGATCGACTGTATCGACAGCGTCAACGCCAAGGCTGCGCTGATTTCATGGTGCAAACGACGCAAGATTCAGATGGTCACCACCGGCGGGGCGGGCGGGCAGATCGACCCGACGTTGATTCAGATCGCCGACCTCAACCGCACCTTCAACGACCCGCTGGCCTCCAAGGTGCGCTCGACCCTGCGTCGGGATTATGGTTTTTCACGCACGCCGAACCGTCACTACAGCGTGCCTTGCGTGTTTTCCACTGAACAACTGCGCTACCCCAAGCCGGATGGCAGCATTTGTCTGGAAAAGAAATTCGTCGGCGAGGGCGTAAAGCTCGATTGCGCCGGTGGTTTCGGTGCCGTGATGATGGTGACCGCGACCTTTGGCATGATTGCCGCCACCCGTGCGGTGGACAAACTGGTAGCGGGCACGCGACGGCCTTCGGAGCGGATCAAGCCAGCGCTTGTAACACCCGATCAGGCTTGAGTCAGCTGACGCATCTTCTGCAGTACGGCATTGAGGCCGTTGCTGCGCGAGGGTGATAGCTGGCGGGCGAGGCCCAACTGATTGAACCAGTCAGGTAAATCCACGGCTGCCAGCTCTTGTTCCGAAAGGCCGTTGACACGCGCCAGCAGCAGCGCCACCAGGCCGCGTATCAGTCGCGCGTCGCTGCCGGCCCGAAACAGCCAGGCGTTGTCGCTGACTGCGCCGGTCAGCCAGACCTTGCTTTCACAACCGTGTACCAGATTGTCGTCGGTCCTTTCTTCGTCACTCAGCGGCGCAAGTTGATCACCCCAGTGCATCAGCAGGCGTGCGCGCTGTTCCCAGCCTTGCGGCCGGGAAAAACTGTCGAGCGCAGTTTGCGCCAAGGGCGGCAGGCTCATCGAAGCAGCTCCAGTGCCTGATCCAGTGCGCTGAAGAACTGCAGCAGATCGTCCGAATCGTTGTACAGCGCCAGTGACACGCGAATCGCGCCGGGCAGGCCAAGGGTCTTGAACAGCGGCATCGCGCAGTGATGGCCGGCGCGCACGGCAATGCCCTGCTCGGTCAGCAGGTGGGCCACATCAGCATTGTGAACGCCATCGACGACGAAGCTGACCAGTGCCAGATCCGGCGAGCCCAGGACCTGAATGCCGTCCCGCTGCTGCAGGCCCTCGAGCAGGCGACGGTGCAGTCTGGCTTCATGCTCTGCAATTGCCTGATGGTCGAGACTGTCCAGGTAACTCAGGGTAGCGCCCAGACCGATCACACTGGCAATGGGCGGGGTGCCCGCCTCGAAACCCAGTGGGGCCGGACGAAATTTCGCGTGTTGATAATCGGCCGTCAGCACCATCTCGCCGCCGAACTGCCAATGCGCGAGGCTGGGCAGCGCTTCGTTGCGTCCGTAAAGCACGCCGAGTCCTTCCGGGCCATACAGTTTGTGGCTGGAAAACACATAAAAATCGCAGCCCAGCGCCTGTACATCATGGCGTCCGTGCACCACGCCCTGCGAGCCGTCCACGACGGTGAGCGCGCCTTGGGTCTTGGCCAGTGCGATGAGGCGGGCGAGGGGTTGCCAGGTGCCGAGCACGTTGGAGAGCTGGGTGACTGCGAGCAGGCGCGTGCGCGGTCCGATCAGGTTGGCTGCCGCGTCGCAGTCGATCACGCCATCGATGTCCAGCGGCAGAACCACCAGTTTCAGGCCGCGTCGCTGAGCCAGTTGCTGCCATGGCAGCAGATTGGCGTGATGCTCCAGCGCGCTGATGGCGATTTCGTCGCCCGCCGCGAATTCATGTTCCAGCCCGTAGGCCAGCAGGTTCAGCGCAGACGTTGCGCCGTGGGTGAAGATGATCTGGCCGTTCTCGCCGGCATTCAGCCAGTGAGCGACCTTGCCACGGCTGGACTCGAACGCTTGAGTGGCGTGCGCGCCGGGCAGATGCTGGGCACGATGCACATTGGCGGCACCGTTGGCGTAGTAATGAGTCAGGGCGTCGATAAGCGCCTGAGGCTTTTGCGTCGTGGCGGCGTTGTCCAGATAGGTCTGGCCTTGCCGTTGCAGAGCGGCGATGGCGGGGAAGTCGCCGCGCCAGGGAGAGAAGAGGGGCATTGTTCGTCCAGCGTGTGCAGGCGGGTTCAAAGCCGTCAGCCTTGAACCCGCACACAGCATCAGTTATGAGCGTGCAGTGCTTCGTTCAGCTCGACGGCCGACTTGTGGGTTTTGCATTCCACTGCGCCGGTCTGAGAGTTGCGACGGAACAACAGGTCGGTCTGACCCGCCAGCTCGCGGGCCTTGACGATCTTGACCAGCTCATTGTTTTCGTCGAGCAGCGCGACCTTGGTACCTGCGGTCACGTACAGGCCCGACTCTACGGTGTTGCGATCACCCAGCGGGATGCCGATGCCGGCGTTGGCACCGATCAGGCAGCCTTCACCGACCTTGATGATGATGTTGCCACCACCGGACAGCGTGCCCATGGTCGAGCAGCCGCCGCCCAGATCCGAGCCCTTGCCGACGAATACGCCAGCGGAAACGCGGCCTTCGATCATGCCCGGGCCTTCGGTGCCGCCATTGAAGTTGACGAAGCCTTCGTGCATGACGGTCGTGCCTTCGCCGATATAGGCGCCCAGACGCACGCGAGCGCTGTCAGCGATACGAACGCCGCTCGGCACGACGTAATCGGTCATTTTCGGGAATTTGTCGACCGAGAATACTTCCAGCAGCTCGCCCTTGAGGCGTGCTTCGAGTTGACGCTCGGCCAGCTCGACCAGATCGACCGCGCCCTGGCTGGTCCAGGCCACGTTTGGCAGCAGAGGGAAGATGCCTGCCAGGTTCAGACCGTGCGGCTTGACCAGGCGGTGCGAAAGCAGATGCAGCTTGAGGTACGCCTCGGGAGTCGACGTCAGTGTGGCGTCTTCGGCCAGCAGGGTCGCGACCAGCGGCTTCTGGCTTTCGGCCAGACGAGTCAGCAGTGCGGCTTGAGTCGCGTCCACGGATTTGGCCGCTTCGGCCAGCTTGTAGGCCATGTCGACATTGAAGGTGATTGCCTGGTTGCCGCCGGTGTAACCCAGAACCGGTGCGATAGCCGCGACCAGTTCCGCAGAAGGATTGATCAGAGGCTGAGCATAAAATACTTCAAGCCATGCGCCTTGACGATTTTGGGTGCCGACGCCGAAGGCCAGGCTGAACAGGGTGGTGGACATGTAAATACCTCGTGGCTTTATCAAGGGGCTTTCAGTAGCGCTCTGGCTTACTGTAAAGCCGCTGCATACAGGTCAGGCTTGAAGCCGATCAGGGTTTTATCGCCCAGATCAAGCACTGGACGCTTGATCATGGACGGCTGCGCGAGCATCAGTTCTATGGCTTTCGCCTGGTCGAGATCGGCCTTTTGTCCGTCTTCGAGCTTGCGAAAGGTCGTGCCTGCGCGGTTTAGCACAACCTGCCATCCGTGTTCATTGCACCACTGCTCGAGGTGCTCACGGTCGATGCCCTGGGTCTTGTAGTCGTGAAATTCGTAGCTCGCCGAATGCTCGTCGAGCCAGGTACGAGCCTTCTTCATCGTGTCGCAGGCTTTGATGCCAAATAGAGTGTAAGTCATTGTTTAAGGTGGGGTGGCTGATCTTGCTCGATACTCCCCACGTCTTCTCCTCGCAATTCAGCCGGCTATTATGCCACGTCAGTCCGTTCAGTGTCGTGACAGCGCCAGTACGGTTACTGAACGGAAATTAGATAATAAGGATAACCATCATTAAGAAAACTTCACCCGCTCCTGCTTGAGTCGCTGGCTGCTGCGGGCAATTATTACCCGTCATTTGAAGTTTGGGTGCGTTATGTCTGAGCAAGAGAAGAAGCGTCAGGAAGCGCTTGTCCGGCAGCGTTATTACAGGGAGCGTCAACGTGCCGAGGGATTCAAGCAAAGTACCCTCTGGATTCACGGTGAAGCCGAAGCCCAGGGCCGGCTGGCTGCCCGCGAAGGAAAGCCGTTGCTGCCCATGCAGTCTCATGATCCGGTCAGTTGGGCGGTCGGCTGGGTGGCTGAAAAACTGCGAACCCGAGAGTAGTCAGCACTTTTTTCGGGCGGCCACGCCACACGTTGAAAACGTATGGCGCGCTGTTGATTGCCGCACGATCAACACGTGCCCGGACGCTCTCCGTCAGGGCGTTTCAAATTTCGAGTTGCCACGGTCCGCATAGATAGCGCCCATCACGGCGATGTCATTGCTGCTGAGCGTCTTGCCCACATTGATGATCTCGAAGTCGCCGAGGGTCAGGCCGTTGGGGATATCGAAATGCATGATCGAGTCACGGTCGTAAGCCGAGTGGTGGAAGTCGGCGGCCTCGTACCTGTCGAAAAAATTGCTATTGATCTCTTCTTCACTTAATCCGGTTTGCGAAAGCAGTGAGCGCACCAGCGGTTCGTTCCAGGGGATGTTTGCCTGCGGATGCTGATGCTCGTGAACCGCACCGAGCGCGTGTCCGAATTCATGCAGCACGATGCGCGTCAGGTCCGGCATGGGTTTCAGATCCGCCGTGTACAGTTCTTTGAGGTTGAACTCCATGGTCGACTCATCAGGCTCGGCCAGCAGGGTGTCGGTGCCTATGGCGCTCCAGTTCAAATGTTCATTGAAGCCAATTCGGATATCGCTCGCTCCGTCCGTCACGAACTCGAATTTCAGGTTTATGTGCGGCAGCCATTTGCTTGCCGCTTCTACGATGGGCGCTGTGAGGGTGGCTGGAGGGTTCTTGAGGAAAAGAACTTTCAGGGTTCGCCCGCGAGCCCAGTATTTGCTGAACGAAACCAGCAGGCGCGCCTGGTGCCTTGACTGGCCGGTGTTGTTGCCGGTTTCCGATTGGTAAGCAGGGGTGGTTTCCGCGTTGGCGGGGTTTTCGCGAATCGCCGCTTCATACGAAGCCTGGTGATTTCCAGCGCTGCGCATGCAGCAGGATGCGGGCAGTTTTAAGCCTTTGGGAGCAGTGGATGCGGGCATGAGATTGGCCTTCATGGTTGTTCGCTTCGTGTCTGGAAGCATGAAAAATGAAGGTTGAGAGTACGTTCACGCACCGTGCGGGAGGTGGTAACTAATTACCCCGCCGCACATTGCATGCGGCGGGGCGATCTTTTTGGGTTTGGCTTTTACTTGCTCAGGAAGGCGCGGATACGTTCGGCCGCTTCTACGCATTCGGCCAACGGTGCCACCAGCGCCAGGCGCACCCGGCCTGCGCCAGGGTTGACGCCATCCACTTCGCGCGAAAGGTACGAGCCCGGTACTGCGGTGACGTGCTGATCGACGAACAGATCGCGGCAAAATGCAGCGTCATCGGTGCCAACATTCGGCCACAGGTAAAAGCCGCCGTCCGGGCGCTGAACGTCGAGCACCGGACTCAGGATGTCGAGCACCGCAGCGAACTTCTCGCGGTACAGATCACGGTTGGCGCGTACGTGCTCCTCATCATTCCAGGCCGCGATGCTGGCCAGTTGAGTCTGAACCGGCATGGCGCAGCCGTGATAAGTCCGATACAGCAGGAAAGCCTTGAGGATCTCCGCGTCACCCGCCACAAAACCGGAGCGCAGGCCCGGCAGGTTGGAGCGCTTGGACAGGCTGTGGAAGACCACGCAGCGCTTGAAATCCTTGCGGCCCAGCTCGACGCAGGCGCTGAGCAGGCCCGGCGGCGGGGCTTGTTCGTCGAAGTACAGCTCGCTGTAGCACTCGTCCGCAGCAATGACGAAGTCATGTTCGTCAGCCAGGGCAATGAGCTTTTTCAGGGTTTCAACCGGAATCAGTGCCCCGGTCGGGTTGCCCGGCGAGCACAGAAAGAGGATCTGGCAACGCTTCCAGATGTCCGGGCTGACCGCATCGAAATCGGGATTGAAACCGTTCTCGCTCAGGCATGGCAGGTAGTGTGGCTGGGCTCCGGCCAGAAACGCAGCGCCTTCATAGATCTGGTAGAACGGATTCGGGCTGATCACCAGGCCGTCATCGCTGCGATTGACCACGGTCTGGGTGAAGGCGAACAGCGCTTCGCGCGTGCCGTTGACCGGTAGTACATTGCGCGCCGGATCGATCCAGCCCTGTGGTACGCCGAATCGACGGCTGCACCAGCCGGCAATGGCTTCGCGCAGTGCCGGAATACCCAGCGTGGTCGGGTAAACCGCCATCTGATCGAGATTGTCGGCCAGCGCCTTGGCGACGAAATCGGGGGAGCGGTGCTTCGGCTCGCCAATCGACAGCGCTACCGGACGCTTTTCCGGATTGGGCGTTACGCCGGCCAGCAAGGCGCGCAGCTTCTCGAAAGGGTAAGGCTGAAGCAGTTGCATGGCGTTATTCATGGAACGTGTTCCTCAATGAGCTGCGTTGAGTCGATTCGTAGGAGCGAATGTTCATATGCTGATCCGCAAATCGCCGCCTTGCTCTGAGTTGACACTCAGTTGCTTGACGATTGCATCCTGCAACTGGCGGCACAATTGTGGATCGGACAGCGGGTGATTGTTGGCGTCGGTGATGAAGAACACGTCTTCCACGCGTTCGCCCAGCGTTGCAATCTTGGCGTTCTGCAGGGACAGGTCGAACTCCAGGAAGATCTTGCCGACGCGCGCCAGCAGGCCGGGACGATCCGGTGCCAGCAACTCGAGTACCGTCACTGGGCGCTGGGCGTCGTTGTGGATAGTGACTTGCGGGGCGAAGGCAAAATGCTTGAGCTGACGCGGCACGCGGCGCTTGATGATTGTCGGGTAATCATCCGGGTTGCGCAGGGCTTCGGTCAGGCCTTCGCGGATGTCCTGAATGCGCTCCGGATTGTTGCCGATCGAACCACCCTCATGGTCGAGGACGATGTAGGTGTCGAGTGTGAATTTGCTGCTGGAAGTGATAATGCGCGCGTCGTGAATGTTCAGGTTCAACTGGTCCATCGCCGCCACGGTAACCGCGAAGAAGTCATGCTGATCCGGGGCGTAAATGAAGATCTGTGTCCCGCCCTCGAATTCACGCTGCGTGGTCTCCTTGATCAGCACCAGCGGACCGCCGTCGGCCGGTTGCTGCAGGATTGCATCGCTATGCCAGGCCACGTCGCCTGCGGTGTGACGCAGGAAGTAATCGTCGCCCAGTGCTGACCAGAGTTGCTCGACATCATCAGGATCGGTGCCGTTGCGTACCAGAATATCCAGCGCGGCAGTCTGTGTGCGACGAATCTGTTCTTCGCGGTCGACCGGGTTTTCCAGGCCGCGGCGCAAGGCCCGCTTGGTCTCGGTGTACAGCTGGCGCAGCAGGCTGGCGCGCCACGAGTTCCAGAGCGTCGGGTTGGTCGCATTGATGTCGGCGACGGTCAGCACATACAGGTAATCCAGATGCACTTCGTCGCCCACGAACTGGGCAAAGTCGTGAATGACCTGCGGGTCGGAGAGATCCTTGCGCTGGGCGGTGGTCGACATCACCAGGTGGTTGCTCACCAGCCAGACGATGAGCCGGGTGTCCCAGGCAGGCAGATGATGGCGCGTACCGAAGGCCTGCGCGTCGATGGCGCCGAGCTCCGAGTGATCACCGCCACGACCCTTGCCGATGTCGTGATAAAGCCCGGCCAGATAGATCAGCTCCGGCTTGGGCAGGCGCCCCATGATCTTGCTGGCCAGCGGGAATTTCTCGGACACCTCGGTGTACTGCAGCTTGCGCAGGTGCTTGATCAGATTCAGAGTGTGCGCGTCGACCGTATAGATGTGAAACAGGTCATGCTGCATCTGGCCGACGATATGGCCGAACTCCGGCAGGTACAGGCCGAGAATGCCGTAGCGGTTCATCCGGCGCAGGTTGCGGTGAATGCCTATTTCGCACTTGAACAGCTCGATGAACAGGCTGGTGTTGCGAATATCGTTGCGGAACTCGTCGTTGATCAGGTGCCGATGTTCACGCAGCAGGCGAATGGTGTCGGCGCGTACTCCCTTTATCTCCGGGTGCTGGGCCATGAGCACGAAGATTTCGATCATGGCGAACGGGGTGCGCTTGAAGACGTTCGGATGAGTAGCTTCTATATAACCGTCGTGCAGCTGAAAGCGTGAATTGATTGGCTGTGCTGTACCGCTGTCGTCGGAAAGAATCACTTCTTCGAAATGCTGGATGATCAGATCGCTGAGTTCGGCGATGCTCATGACCACTCGGTAGTACTTCTGCATGAAGCGCTCTATGGCCAGCTTGGCATCGTTGTCTTCATAGCCCAGCAACCCGGCGATGCGCACCTGATAATCGAACAGAAGCCGGTCCTCGGAGCGTCCGGCCAGCATGTGCAGCGCATAACGCACTTTCCACAAAAACTCCTGGGAGGAGGCGAGCAGGGCGTTTTCGCTGCCCAGCAGGAAGCCTTCGCCTGCCAGTGCGTGCAGATTCAGCGTGCCATACTGACGCCGCGCAACCCAGAGGATGGTCTGAATATCGCGCAGGCCGCCCGGAGAACCCTTGACGTTGGGTTCCAGGTTGTATTCGGTGTCGTTGTACTTGTGATGGCGTTTTTTCTGCTCAGCGTGCTTGGCGAGGAAGAACTCCTTGCTCGGCCACATATACTCGGTGCTGGTGACTTCCAGCATGCGCTGGCGCAGGCGTTCGGGGCCGGCGATGGTGCGGCTTTCCATCAGATTGGTGATCACGGTCAGGTCGGCGCGGCCTTCCTGTGCGCATTCGTTGACCGAGCGTACGCTCTGTCCGACTTCCAGGCCGATGTCCCATAGCAGCGTCAGAAACCGCTCGATGGGTTCACGGAAAACTTCGTGGTCGTCGCTGTCCAGCAGGATCAGCAGATCGATGTCCGAGTAAGGATGCAGCTCGCCGCGCCCGTAGCCACCCACTGCCAGAAGCGCGATGTCGGCGTCTTCACTCCATTCGAACTGATCCCAGGCCTTTTGCAGGATGTTATCGACAAACCATGCCCGGTCCTCGATCAGTCGTCGAATGTCACGGCCCGACCTGAAGCGCTCATCAAGGACGTCTCTCGCCCGGCGGATGGCCTTCTTGAACGCAGCGATGGGGCTGGCTTTCAAGGCCAGTTCGGCCTGGAACTGGCCACGATCGAACAAGTCTGGATCTACTTGCGGCATTGAACAGTATTCCTCGTGTCGGGCTGTGCAAGTGACGGGCGGGCGTTCAGCCGGGGATGATCGGGTCAGGGAGCCTTTTGGGCAATGGTGTCATCGCTGCGCAAGGTGAAGATTTCGTAACCGTCAGCGGTCACCAGCAGCGTGTGCTCCCATTGCGCCGAGAGCTTGCGGTCCTTGGTGATCGCCGTCCAGCCATCGCCGAGAATCTTGGTTTCAGGGCGGCCCTGGTTGATCATCGGTTCGATGGTGAAGGTCATGCCTTCCTGCAGCTCGATACCGGTTCCGGCCTCGCCAAAGTGCATGACCTGTGGCTCTTCATGAAACACCTTGCCGATGCCATGACCGCAGAACTCGCGAACCACGGAGAAGCCGTTCTTTTCGGCGTGTTTCTGGATGACGGCACCGATGTCACCCAGGCGAGTGCCGGGTTTGACGATTTCGATGGCCTTGTACAGGCACTCCTGAGTCACCTTCGACAGGCGCTCGGCCCATACCGGAACGGTGCCGACATGGAACATCCGGCTGGTGTCGCCATGGTAGCCGTCCTTGATGACGGTGACGTCGATGTTCAGCGAGTCACCGTCCTTCAGCTTCTTGTCGCTCGGGATGCCGTGGCAGACCACCTGGTTGATCGAGGTGCAGATCGACTTGGGGAAGCCCTTGTAGTTCAGCGGGGCCGGGATCGCTTTCTGTTCGTTGACGATATAGTCGTGGCAGAGGCGGTCCAGCTCTTCGGTGGTCACACCAGGCTTGACGTGCGGCGCGATCATTTCCAGAACATCGGCGGCCAGGCGACCGGCGACGCGCATCTTTTCGATGTCTTCCGGGGTTTTGAGGGTGATGGTCATACGAATTCTCTCGGCGTGGCAGGCACGCGGTGGGTGCGCAAAGGCGCAATTCTATCAGACCGCCGGTGCCGGGTAATCATCGCTTCCTTCTATAGGCTGTCCATGCAGCTGCAAAGTCACCGCAAAACAAGCACTTGATGGGAGTTCCGTTCTCTTCCCTTTTATGATATAAAATGCGCCGCTTTCCAAGGTCCGTCCTTGAAGCACAAACCCACACACGTGTCGACACGATGACCTGGGTGCCCTTGGCAGATGCCATTGGTTGGTCATTGGGATACGTGGAGGCCTAACCCGACTTATCAAGGAACTATTTATGTCCCAAGTCAATATGCGCGATATGCTGAAGGCTGGTTGCCACTTCGGTCACCAGACCCGTTACTGGAATCCGAAAATGGGTAAATACATTTTCGGCGCGCGTAACAAGATTCACATCATCAACCTTGAAAAAACCCTGCCTATGTTCAACGAAGCGCTGACTTTCGTTGAGCGCCTGGCTTCGGGCAAAAACAAGATTCTGTTCGTCGGCACCAAGCGTTCCGCTGGCAAGATCGTTGCTGAAGAAGCAGCACGTTGCGGTTCGCCGTACGTCGACCATCGCTGGTTGGGCGGCATGCTGACCAACTTCAAGACCATCCGTCAGTCGATCAAACGTCTGCGCGAGCTGGAAGTACAGGCTGAAGACGGTACTTTCGCCAAGCTGACCAAGAAAGAAGCCCTGATGCGCACCCGTGATCTGGAAAAACTGGATCGCAGCCTGGGTGGTATCAAGGACATGGGCGGTTTGCCGGACGCTCTGTTCGTCATCGACGTTGATCACGAGCGCATCGCGATCACCGAAGCCAACAAGCTGGGCATCCCGGTTATCGGCGTCGTCGATACCAACAGCAGCCCGGAAGGCGTTGACTACATCATCCCGGGCAACGATGACGCAATCCGCGCCATCCAGCTGTACATGGGTTCGATGGCTGATGCTGTTATCCGTGGTCGTAACAATGTTGCTGGCGGCACCGACGTTTTCGTCGAAGAAGCTCCAGCTGCAGCTGCTGTAGAAGGCTGAGTACAAACGCCTGGCGTTTACTCAGTACGCGAAAAGGGGGCTTAGCCCCCTTTTTGCCACCTAGGAAATGATTTGTCGGTCTGTAACCATGACCTCGCTGTCATGTGTTGCTGCCACCCTGATTTTTCAAGAATTGCACGCCCGGCCTGCCGGGTGGAATGGTTGAAGACCTATCCAAGAGGATTTTGAAATGGCAGAGATTACTGCAGCGTTGGTCAAAGAACTGCGCGAGCGTACCGGCGAAGGCATGATGGATTGCAAAAAGGCCTTGACCAAGGCTGGCGGCGACATCGAAAAAGCAATCGACGATATGCGTGCTTCCGGCGCCATCAAGGCCGCCAAGAAAGCAGGTAACGTGGCTGCTGAAGGCGCTATCGCCATCAAGGACGACGGTAAAGCCGCTGTCATCATCGAAGTCAACTCGCAGACCGACTTCCTGGCTCTGCAAGACGACTTCAAGGCTTTCGTTGCTGCAAGCGTCGAAAAAGCCTTCGCTGACAAGCTGACTGATGTCGCTCCGTTGATCGAAGCTCAGGAAGCTGCACGTCTGGTACTGGTCGGCAAGGTTGGCGAAAACGTCAACATCCGTCGCCTGAAGCGTATCGAAGGTGACGTGGTAGGTACTTACCTGCACGGCAACAAGATCGGCGTGGTTGTTACCCTCAAGGGTGGCGACGTCGAGCTGGCCAAAGATATCGCCATGCACGTAGCGGCAAGCAACCCCGAGTTCCTGTTCCCTTCGGAAGTGTCTGCCGAAGCGATCGAGCGCGAGAAGAATGTCTTCCTGCAGCTGAACGAAGACAAGATCAAAGGCAAGCCTGCTGAGATCGTTGAAAAAATGGTTGGCGGTCGTATCACCAAGTTCCTGGCAGAAGCCAGCCTGGTCGAGCAAGCCTTCGTCAAGAACCCGGAAGTCAAGGTCGGTGATCTGGCCAAGAAAGCCGGCGCTGAAATCGTTTCCTTCACCTACTTTAAGGTAGGCGACGGCATCGAGAAGCCAGTTGATAACTTCGCTGACGAAGTGGCTGCTCAGCTGGCTGCCGCGAAGCAGTAAGACGGTTTTTCAACTGTCGCCCCAAAGAGGCTGCCCGCTTACGCGTGCGGCCTCTTTGTCGAAAGAGGAAAGGAAATTTTCCTTGGAGATTGTGCTCACAAGGCTGCATTCTCCCGACGCGCGCAAAGCGTCAAGCTAAAGTAAGCGCAGGCTTGAAATAGCCCGCACAGATTTTTTTCAGAAAACGCCGCAGGAGAGATTCGCAATGGCTCAGCAGGGCAGTGGTTATCAGGCTCGCTATAAACGCATTCTACTCAAGCTTAGCGGTGAGGCCCTCATGGGCTCGGAAGAGTTCGGCATCGATCCTAAGGTGCTGGATCGCATGGCGCTGGAAGTCGGCCAGCTGGTCGGTATCGGCGTTCAGGTCGGTCTGGTGATTGGCGGCGGCAACCTGTTCCGCGGCGCGGCCTTGAGTGCTGCGGGCATGGATCGGGTGACAGGCGATCACATGGGCATGCTGGCCACTGTGATGAACGCCCTGGCAATGCGCGATGCGCTGGAGCGCGCTAATATCACCGCCATCGTGATGTCGGCCATTTCCATGGTGGGTGTGACCGATCATTATGATCGCCGCAAGGCCATGCGCCATCTCAGCGCCAAGGAAGTGGTGATTTTTGCTGCCGGTACCGGTAATCCGTTCTTTACCACCGACTCGGCTGCCTGCCTGCGTGCAATCGAGATCGACGCCGATGTAGTGCTCAAGGCCACCAAGGTGGACGGTGTTTACACCGCTGATCCGTTCAAGGACCCGAATGCCGAGAAGTTCGATCATCTGACCTACGATGAAGTGCTGGATCGCAAGCTGGGTGTGATGGATCTGACCGCAATCTGCCTGTGTCGCGATCACAAGATGCCATTGCGCGTCTTCAACATGAACAAGCCGGGTGCTCTTCTGAATATCGTCCATGGTGGCGCCGAAGGGACCCTGATCGAGGAAGCACAATAATGATCAACGAAATCAAGAAAGATGCTCAGACCCGCATGCAGAAGAGCCTGGAGTCGCTGACCCATGCCTTCACCCGTATCCGTACCGGCAAGGCGCATCCAAGCATTCTGGGTGGTGTCATGGTTCCTTACTACGGTGCCGATACCCCGCTGAGCCAGGTTGCCAACGTGACCGTCAAGGACTCGCGTACCCTTCAGGTCGTGGCGTTCGAGCGCAATATGCTGGCCGCTGTCGACAAGGCCATCCAGAGCTCCGGTCTGGGCTTCAACCCGACCAACCTGGGTGAGTTGCTGCTGATCTCCATGCCGGCGCTGACCGAAGAAACCCGCAAGGGCTTCACCAAGCAGGCGCGTGATGCCGCAGAAGATGCCCGTGTGGCCGTCCGTAACATTCGCCGTGACGCCTTGAGCCAGTTGAAAGACTTGGTCAAGGAGAAGGAAATCAGCGAAGACGAAGAGCGCCGTGCGGCTGACGACGTACAGAAGCTGACTGACAAGTTCGTGGCGGAAATCGAAGTTTCGGTCAAGCAGAAAGAAGCCGATCTGATGGCTGTTTAAGGTTTCGGACGCTTTCATGGAAAAGATAAAACCGGCCGTGCCGTCTTCGGTGCCGCGCCATGTCGCGATTATCATGGATGGTAATAATCGCTGGGCGAAGAAACGCCTGCTGCCAGGCGTTGCAGGCCATAAGGCGGGTGTAGATGCCGTGCGGGCCGTTATCGAGGTCTGCGCCGAAGCCCGGGTCGAAGTGCTGACACTGTTCGCGTTCTCCAGTGAAAACTGGCAGCGCCCGGCCGAAGAGGTTGGTGCGCTGATGGAGCTGTTTTTCACGGCGTTGCGCCGTGAAACCAAGCGCCTGAACGAGAATGAGATCAGCCTGCGGATCATCGGCGACCGCTCGCGCTTTCATCCTGAGCTTCAGGCTGCCATGCGCGAGGCGGAAGTGCGCACCTCTGGCAACAGCCGCTTCGTGCTGCAGATCGCTGCCAACTACGGTGGGCAGTGGGATATCGCGCAGGCCGCCCAGCGGCTGGCGCGTGAGGTTCAGGCCGGACACCTGCAGCCTGAGGACATTACTCCCCAGTTGTTGCAGACCTGCCTGGCCACCGGCGACCTGCCGTTGCCGGATCTGTGCATCCGCACCGGCGGTGAGCACCGCATCAGCAACTTCCTGCTTTGGCAGCTGGCCTACGCCGAGCTGTACTTCTCCGACCTGTTCTGGCCGGACTTCAAACACGATGCCATGCGCGCTGCGCTGGCAGATTTCGCTTCTCGCCAACGTCGCTTCGGTAAAACCAGCGAACAGGTAGAAGCTGGAGCCCGGGCTTAATGCTGAAACAACGGATCATCACGGCACTCATTCTGTTGCCGATCGCCTTGTGCGGGTTTTTCCTGCTGACCGGCATGTACTTCGCCCTGTTCATCGGGGTCGTCGTCGTTCTGGGTGCCTGGGAATGGGCGCGGCTCGCAGGTTTTGCCGCGCAGTCGATGCGTATCGGTTATGCGGCTGTGGTCGCTGTTCTGCTATTCCTCATGTACCTGCTGCCGGGGCTGGAGCCCTGGGTGCTGGTTGCCGCCGTCATCTGGTGGGGTGTTGCGACCTTTCTGGTCCTTACCTATCCGGACTCGAGCAGCCACTGGGCGAGTGCAGCGTGCAAGCTGGTCATCGGGCTTCTGATTCTGCTGCCTGCATGGCAGGGGCTGGTCCTGATCAAGCAATGGCCGTTGGGTAACTGGCTGATTCTGTCGGTGATGGTGCTGGTCTGGGCCGCCGACATCGGTGCTTATTTCTCCGGCAAGGCTTTTGGCAAGCGCAAGCTGGCGCCCAAGGTGAGCCCTGGCAAGAGCTGGGAGGGCGTATATGGCGGTCTGGTGGTCAGTCTGGGCATCACGGCAGCAGTTGGCTTTTACCGCGACTGGACGGTTGCGCAGTTCATCGCGGCGCTGTTTGGCGCTGCGGTGATCGTATTCATTTCGGTGATTGGCGACCTGACCGAAAGCATGTTCAAGCGCCAGTCCGGGGTCAAGGACAGCAGCAATCTGCTGCCTGGACACGGCGGGGTGCTGGACCGTATCGACAGCCTGACGGCGGCCATTCCGGTATTTGCCGTTCTGCTCTGGGCCGCTGACTGGGGTGTCATGTGAGTGGGCCGCAACAAATCACCATTCTGGGTGCAACCGGTTCCATCGGGCTGAGCACTCTGGATGTGGTCGCCCGTCATCCAGCGCTTTATCAGGTGTTCGCGCTCACCGGCTTCAGCCGCCTGGACGAATTGCTGGCCCTGTGCATCCGGCATACGCCGCAGTACGCCGTAGTGCCTGACCAGGTGGTCGCCCGCAAGCTGCAGGATGACCTCGCGGCGGCCGGGCTCGATACCCGGGTACTGGTCGGCGAAGGCGGTCTGTGCGAAGTAGCTGCGGACCCTCGGGTAGACGCAGTCATGGCCGCCATTGTCGGAGCTGCCGGGTTGCGTCCGACGCTGGCTGCGGTGGAGGCGGGCAAGAAGGTATTGCTGGCCAACAAGGAAGCGCTGGTCATGTCTGGCGCCTTGTTCATGCAGGCCGTTCGGCAAAGTGGCGCTGTGCTGTTGCCGATCGACAGTGAGCACAATGCGATCTTCCAGTGCCTGCCCGGCGACTTCGCTCGCGGGCTGGGTGCCGTCGGTGTGCGGCGGATCATGTTGACTGCCTCGGGCGGGCCGTTTCGCGAAACGCCGCTGGAGCAGTTGCACAATGTCACGCCTGAGCAGGCCTGTGCCCATCCGGTCTGGTCGATGGGGCGCAAGATCTCCGTCGATTCGGCAACCATGATGAACAAGGGGCTGGAGCTGATCGAAGCCTGCTGGCTGTTCGATGCGCGCCCGGATCAGGTCGAGGTGGTCATTCACCCGCAAAGCGTGATCCACTCGCTGGTCGATTACGTCGATGGCTCGGTGCTGGCTCAATTGGGCAATCCCGACATGCGTACGCCCATCGCCAATGCGCTGGCATGGCCTGCACGTGTAGACTCTGGCGTTGCGCCACTGGACCTGTTTCGTATCGGTCAGCTTGATTTTCAGGCGCCGGACGAAGCACGATTCCCTTGCCTGCGGCTGGCCCGACAGGCGGCAGAGGCTGGAGGCAGTGCGCCTGCCATGCTCAACGCGGCCAATGAAGTGGCCGTTGCTGCATTCCTCGACGGGCGTATCCGCTACCTGGAAATCGCCGGTATTATCGAGGAGGTTCTGGATCATGAGCCTGTCACCGCGGTCGAAGGACTCGATGCGGTGTTCGCCGCCGATGCGAAAGCGCGTTTGCTGGCGGGGCAATGGCTTGAAAGAAACGGGCGCTAGCGATCTGACAACCCGACAAGATGTGAGTGAAAGGGTTGATGTGGTGCGTCAAGGGCGGGCCTGGAGGTCTGCAATGATTAACACACTGGCCGACCAGTCGGTACCCGGAGAAGGCTGATGAGCGCTTTATACATGATTCTCGGCACCCTGATTGCGTTGGGCGTGCTGGTGACCTTCCACGAATTCGGCCACTTTTGGGTGGCTCGTCGCTGTGGCGTCAAAGTGCTGCGTTTTTCAGTAGGCTTCGGCACGCCTCTTCTGCGCTGGCATGACCGTCAGGGCACCGAGTACGTCGTCGCTGCCATTCCTCTGGGCGGCTATGTGAAAATGCTCGACGAGCGCGAAGGCAATGTGCCGCCCGAGCTCGCCGATCAGTCGTTCAACCGCAAGACGGTAGGCCAGCGCATCGCGATCGTGATCGCCGGCCCGACAGCCAATTTCCTCCTTGCCATCGCATTTTTCTGGGTGCTGGCGATGATGGGCAGCGAGCAGGTGCGCCCGGTGATCGGCGCAGTCGAGTCCGGAAGTATCGCTCAACAGGCAGGCCTGACGGCCGGACAGGAAATCGTCGCTGTCGATGGCGAGCCTACCTCTGGGTGGTCCGGGGTCAACCTGCAGCTGGTCCGTCGTCTGGGTGAAAGCGGTACCATCGCTTTCAAGGTCAGGGATCAGGGGTCTACGGTCGACACATCTCGTGAGCTGGTACTCAATGACTGGCTGAGGGGCGCAGAAGAGCCTGATCCGATAAAATCGCTGGGTATTCGCCCGTGGCGTCCGGCGCTACTGCCGGTGCTGGCAGAAATCGATCCGAAAGGTCCGGCGCAGAGCGCAGGACTTAAATCGGGTGATCGTCTTGTTTCGATGGACGGTCAGCCGCTCGATGAGTGGCAACAGGTTGTCGATCGGGTGCGCGAGCGCCCCGAAGCGAAGATTTCGCTGCGCATCGAGCGTGATGGCGTGCAAATGGACGTGCCGGTGACCCTGGCGGCCAAAGGCGAGGGCAAGGCTGCCGCGGGTTACCTGGGTGCTGGTGTGAAAGCTGTCGATTGGCCACCGGAAATGCTGCGCGAGGTCAGCTACGGGCCTTTCGCGGCGATGGCCGAGGGCGTGAAGCGCACCTGGAACATGAGTGTGCTGACCCTGGACTCGCTGAAGAAAATGTTGTTCGGCGAGCTCTCGGTAAAAAACTTGAGTGGACCGATAACCATTGCTAAAGTGGCGGGCGCTTCGGCCCAGTCGGGCATCGGAGATTTTCTGAACTTCCTCGCTTATCTGAGTATTAGCCTGGGTGTTCTGAATCTGCTGCCCATTCCCGTCCTGGACGGGGGGCATTTGCTGTTTTATCTGATCGAGTGGGCGCGTGGTCGTCCCCTTTCGGAAAAGGTTCAAGGTTGGGGGGCGCAGATCGGTATCAGTCTGGTAGTGGGCGTAATGTTGCTCGCGCTGGTCAACGATCTGGGCCGACTGTAAAGCGTTGCCGAGTTGCGAATCTGCCGCATTTTGCGGCAGTTTGTTTATTGCCAGTTGGAATAAGAAAGGACTTCATGAAACGTCTGCTGCTAACTGCGGTTCTTTCCGCACTGATGATCGCTGAAGTTCACGCCGAGTCCTTCACCATCTCCGATATCCGTGTCAACGGCCTGCAGCGGGTTTCCGCCGGCAGTGTCTTTGGTGCATTGCCGCTGAACGTAGGCGAGCAGGCGGACGATGGTCGTTTGGTCGATGCTACCCGTTCGCTGTTTAAAACCGGTTTCTTTCAAGATATCCAGCTGGGTCGCGACGGCAACGTGCTCGTCATCAACGTCGTCGAGCGCCCTTCGGTTGCGAGTATCGAAATCGAGGGTAACAAGGCCATTTCCACCGAGGACCTGATGAAGGGGCTGAAACAGTCCGGTCTGGCCGAAGGTGAGATTTTCCAGCGTGCCACCCTCGAAGGCGTGCGTAACGAGCTGCAACGTCAATACGTTGCCCAGGGCCGTTACTCTGCCGAGGTTGACGCCGAGGTTGTTCCTCAGCCGCGCAACCGCGTAGGCCTGAAGATCAACATCAATGAAGGCACCGTAGCCTCCATTCAGCACATCAACGTGGTGGGCAACAAGGTCTTCTCCGACGAAGACCTGACCGACCTGTTCGAGCTCAAGACCAGCAACTGGCTGTCGTTCTTCAAGAATGACGACAAGTACGCCCGTGAAAAGCTGTCGGGTGACCTTGAGCGTCTGCGTTCGTACTACCTCGATCGCGGCTATATCAACATGGATATCGCCTCGACTCAGGTCTCGATCACGCCTGACAAGAAGAACGTGTACATCACGGTCAACATCAACGAAGGCGAGAAGTACAGCGTCAAGTCGGTCAAGCTCAGCGGTGACCTGAAGGTCCCTGAAGACCAGGTCAAATCCCTGTTGCTGGTGCAGCCGGGCCAGGTCTTCTCGCGCAAGGTCATGACCACGACGTCCGAACTGATCACCCGCCGTCTGGGTAACGAAGGCTATACCTTCGCCAACGTCAATGGCGTGCCGACACCGAACAACGAAGACCACACGGTCGATATCACCTTCGTCGTCGATCCGGGCAAGCGTGCCTACGTCAACCGTATCAACTATCGCGGCAACACCAAGTCGGAAGACGAAGTGCTGCGTCGCGAAATGCGCCAGATGGAAGGCGGCTGGGCATCGACCTACCTGATCGACCAGTCGAAAACCCGTCTGGACCGTTTGGGCTTCTTCAAGGAAGTCAACGTCGAAACGCCACCTGTTCCTGGCACCGACGATCAGGTCGATGTGAACTACGCCGTTGAAGAGCAGGCGTCCGGTTCGATCACCGCAAGCGTGGGCTTTGCGCAAAGCGCCGGTCTGATCCTTGGTGGTTCGATCAGCCAGAACAACTTCCTGGGTACCGGTAACAAGGTCAGCATCGGCCTGACCCGCAGCGAATACCAGAGCCGTTACAACTTCAGCTACGTCGATCCGTACTACACGCCGGACGGTGTCAGCCTGGGTTACAGCGCGTTCTATCGCACCACCAACTACGATGACCTCGACGTTGATGTTGCAAGCTATGCGGTTGACAGCCTGGGTGCCGGTATCAACCTTGGCTACCCGATCAGCGAGACCTCGCGCCTGACCTACGGCCTGACCGTGCAGCAGGACGAAATCAAGACCGGCAAGTACACCGTTGACGAGATTTTTGACTTCGTCGAGAAGGAAGGCGACAAGTACCTGAACTTCAAGGGCTCGGTTGGCTGGTCTGAGTCGACCCTGAACAAGGGTGTATTGGCGACCCGTGGTCACTCGCAAAGCTTGGTGTTTGAATCCACCTTGCCGGGTAGCGACCTGTCGTTCTTCAAACTGGATTACCGTGCTCAGTACTTCCACCCGATCACCGACAACTACACCCTGCGTCTGCACACCGAGCTGGGTTATGGTGACGGATACGGTTCGACCTCGGGTCTGCCGTTCTACGAGAACTACTATGCGGGCGGTTTCAACTCGGTACGTGGCTTCAAGGACAGCACCCTTGGTCCGCGCAGTACGCCAAGCCGCGGAGAGGGCAATCCAGGTGGCAAGCCTGGAACGATAGCCGATCCGGACCAGGATCCACTGCCGTTCGGTGGCAACGCCCTGGTTCAGGGTGGCATAGAAGTCATGTTCCCGCTGCCATTCGTCAAGGATCAGCGCTCGCTGCGTACGTCTGTGTTCTGGGACGTGGGTAACGTGTTCGACACCAATTGTGACTCGAAAAAGACCACTGCCAGCAACAAGACCGTAGAGTGCAACAACATCGACCTTTCCGGCATGGCCAGCTCTGTGGGTATCGGCGTCACCTGGATCACCGCACTCGGCCCGCTGAGCTTCGCTCTGGCGATGCCGATCAAGAAGCCGGACGACGAAGCCGAAACGCAGGTTTTCCAATTCTCCCTGGGTCAGACCTTCTAAGCGTCTGATCTTTGATAACGCAACGAATTTTGTAGGAGTTGTATTGTGCGTAAGTTGACTCAACTGGTAATGCTGGCAACCGTACTGGTCGCAAGCCCTGCATTCGCCGACATGAAAATTGCGGTACTGAACTATCAGATGGCCTTGCTGGAATCGGACGCTGCCAAGCGTTACGCAGTGGACGCCGAGAAGAAATTCGGCCCGCAACTGACCAAGCTGAAAAGCCTGGAAAGCAGCGCCAAGGGCATTCAGGATCGTCTGGTCAGCGGTGGCGACAAGATGGCTCAGCCTGAGCGCGAGCGTCTGGAGCTTGAGTTCAAGCAAAAGGCCCGTGATTTCCAGTTCCAGTCCAAGGAACTGAACGAAGCCAAGGCCGTTGCTGACCGCGAAATGCTCAAGCAGTTGAAGCCGAAGCTGGATCAGGCTGTAGAAGAAGTCATCAAGAAAGGTGGTTTCGATCTGGTTTTCGAGCGCGGTGCGGTGATCGACGTCAAGCCACAGTATGACGTGACTCGCCAGGTCATCGAGCGCATGAACCAGCTGAAGTAACCATGAGCATAACCATCAAGCTCGGCCAGTTGGCCGAGTTCCTTGGTGCTACGTTACGTGGTGACAAGGACAAGGACATCACCGGGCTAGCCTCCTTACAAGACGCTGGCCCTGGTCAAATCAGTTTCCTGGCAAAACCCCAATACCGTCAATTCCTGGTCGATGCGAAGGCTGCTGCCGTGCTGCTCAAGCCCGCAGATGCCGACAGCTACACCGGAGATGCGCTATTGGTCCCGGATCCTTATCTGGCTTATGCACGTATTTCGCATTTTTTCGATCCTAAGCCTAAAAGTAGCGCAGGCGTTCATCCGACGGCGGTGATTGCCGAGGATGCACTGATTGATCCTGCTGTCAGCATTGGCGCTTTTGCTGTGATCGAGAGCGGTGTGCGCATTGCTGCAGGTGTCACCATCGGTGCTCACTGCTTCATCGGCGCTCGCTGCGAGATCGGTGAAGGCGGCTGGCTGGCACCCCGTGTGACGCTTTATCACGATGTGCGCATCGGCAAGCGTGTGGTCATTCAGTCGGGTGCCGTGCTGGGCGGCGAAGGCTTCGGCTTTGCCAGTGAGAAGGGTGTCTGGCAGAAAATCGCACAAATCGGTGGCGTCACCGTGGGTGATGACGTCGAGATCGGTGTCAATACGGCGATTGATCGCGGTGCACTGGCTGACACACGCATCGGCAATGGCGTGAAACTGGATAACCAGATTCAGATTGCTCACAACGTTCAGATTGGCGACCACACGGCGATGGCCGCGTGCGTCGGCATTTCCGGAAGCACCAAAATCGGCAAGCATTGCATGCTGGCGGGCGGTGTTGGTCTGGTGGGGCATATCGAGATATGTGATGGCGTTTTCATCACCGGCATGACGATGGTGACGCATTCCATCACCGAGCCGGGTTCGTACTCGTCCGGTACGGCCATGCAGCCGGCTGCCGAGTGGCGCAAGAGTGCAGCTCGTCTGCGCAAGATCGATGATATGGCGCGACGTCTGCAAAAGCTTGAAAAGGCTGTAGAGACGGTGACCTGCGCTGATAATCGCTCATCTGATGGCTGATACCTTTTTAATATCAAGCGTGCTCAGTCGATAAACTGCCTCCTTGATGTAGAGGGGTGCTGCGCAGTCGCGACGCACTCCTAATCTTTACTACAGGCTTCCCCTCGAAATGATGGACATCAAAGAAATTCGCGAATACCTGCCTCATCGTTACCCGTTCCTGCTGGTGGATCGCGTGACCGAGCTGGATATCGAGAACAAGAACATTCGCGCCTACAAGAATGTCAGCGTCAATGAGCCTTTTTTCAACGGTCACTTCCCTGAGCATCCCATCATGCCGGGCGTGCTGATCATCGAAGCGATGGCGCAGGCTGCCGGTATTCTTGCGTTCAAGATGCTCGACTCCAAGCCGTCGGACGGCACGCTCTATTATTTCGTCGGTTCGGACAAACTGCGTTTCCGTCAGCCGGTTCTGCCAGGCGACCAACTGGTTCTCGAGGCGAAATTCCTGAGCAGCAAGCGTCAGATCTGGAAGTTCGAATGCAAGGCTACAGTTGACGGCAAGGCAGTCTGCTCTGCTGAAATCATCTGTGCGGAACGCAAACTATGAGTTTGATTGACCCTCGCGCAATCATCGATCCGACGGCCGTTCTGGCCGACAATGTTGAGGTCGGCCCTTGGTCGATCATCGGACCCGGTGTGGAAATTGGCGAGGGTACAGTCGTCGGTCCTCACGTTGTCCTCAAGGGGCCAACCAGAATCGGCAAGCACAACCGCATCTACCAGTTTTCATCGGTGGGTGAGGACACGCCTGATCTGAAGTACAAGGGCGAGGAAACCCGTCTTGTCATCGGCGATCACAACGTGATCCGCGAAGGCGTGACCATTCACCGCGGAACCGTTCAGGACCGTGCCGAAACCACGCTGGGCGATCACAACCTGATCATGGCCTATGCCCATATCGGGCATGACAGCGTGATCGGCAACCACGTGATTCTGGTCAACAATACTGCCCTGGCAGGCCATGTTCACGTGGATGACTGGGCTATCCTGTCCGGCTTTACCCTGGTGCATCAGTTCTGCCACATCGGTGCGCACAGCTTCTCCGGCATGGGCACTGCGATCGGCAAGGATGTACCTGCGTTCGTCACGGTCTTTGGCAATCCGGCCGAGGCGCGCAGCATGAACTTCGAGGGCATGCGCCGTCGGGGTTTCTCCGAAGAAGCCATTCATGCGCTGCGCAGAGCCTACAAGACGGTTTATCGTCAGGGTCTGACCATCGGCCAGGCGCTGGCCGATCTGGCAGAGCCTGCGGCGCAGTTTCCTGAAGTGGCGGTATTTCTTCAGTCCATTCAGACGTCGACTCGCGGCATCATTCGCTAATCATGACCAGTCCACTCTGTGTCGCTCTGGTCGCGGGTGAAGCATCCGGCGATATCCTCGGATCCGGTCTGATGCGTGCCCTCAAGGTGCGCCATCCCGATATCCGCTTCATCGGTGTCGGCGGTCCGTTGATGGAAGCCGAAGGCATGCAGTCCTCCTTCCCGATGGAACGCCTGTCGGTGATGGGGCTGGTTGAAGTGCTCGGGCGACTGCGCGAACTGCTGGCCCGGCGCAAGTTGCTGGTCCAGACCCTGATCAATGAAAGGCCGGATGTCTTCATCGGCATCGACGCCCCTGACTTCACGCTCAATATCGAACTTCAGCTGCGTCGCGCCGGCATCAAGACCGTGCACTACGTCAGCCCGTCAGTCTGGGCCTGGCGTCAGAAGCGTGTGCTGAAGATTCGTGAAGGCTGTGATCTGATGCTGACCCTGTTGCCGTTCGAAGCGCGTTTCTACGAGGAGCAGGGCGTACCGGTGCGTTTTGTCGGTCATCCGCTGGCAGACACCATCCCTTTGGAGTCTGATTGTGCAGGGGCTCGTGCTGGCCTGGGATTCGCGCAGGATACGCCGGTTGTCGCGCTGATGCCGGGCAGCCGGGGCGGTGAGGTGGGGCGTCTGGGCGGGTTGTTTTTCGACACGGCCGAGCTGTTGCTTGCCCGGCGCCCTGACCTGCGCTTCGTCCTGCCCTGCGCCAGCCCCCAGCGGCGAGCTCAGGTGGAGCAATTGCTGCAGGGTCGTGATCTGCCCGTTACGCTGCTCGACGGCCAGTCGCACGTTGCCCTGGCCGCGTGCGATGCAGTACTGATCGCCTCCGGCACCGCGACCCTGGAAGCTTTGCTTTACAAGCGCCCCATGGTGGTTGCCTACCGCCTGGCGCCGCTGACCTTCTGGATCCTCAAGCGAATGGTCAAAAGCCCTTACGTGTCGCTGCCGAACCTGCTGGCCCAGCGTCTGCTGGTGCCTGAACTGCTGCAGGACGACGCTACGCCAGAAGCCCTGGCGCGTACGCTGCTGCCATTGATCGAAGACGGTCGCGAACAAACCGCCGGTTTTGATGCCATTCACCGGATCCTGCGCCGCGATGCGTCCAATCAGGCCGCCGATGCGGTATTGAGCCTGCTCGGACGGTCGCCTTCACTGTGAGGTCGCCCATGATGCAAACAGGTCTGGATTTTACCCTCGTCGAGGACCTGGTGGCGGGTGTTGATGAAGTGGGTCGCGGCCCGCTGTGCGGTGCAGTGGTAACCGCCGCCGTCATTCTCGACCCGACCAGGCCCATTCTCGGTCTCAATGATTCGAAAAAACTGACCGAAGCCAGGCGCGAGAAGCTCTACGTCGAAATTCAGGAGAAAGCCCTGTGCTGGTTCATCGCCAGGGCTGAAGTCGAAGAGATCGACCAGTTGAATATCCTGCACGCCACGATGCTGGCCATGCAGCGCGCCGTCGAAGGCTTGAGTATCACGCCCAGACTGGCGCTTATCGACGGCAACCGCTGTCCGCAGTTGTCGGTGCCCTCGGCGCCGGTGGTAAAGGGTGACTCCAAGGTGCCTGCCATCGCCGCCGCCTCGATTCTTGCCAAGGTAAGCCGGGATCGGGAAATGGCGGCGTTTGAACTCATCTATCCGGGTTATGGCATCGGTGGGCACAAGGGTTATCCTACGCCGGTGCATCTGGAAGCACTGGCCCGGCTCGGGCCTACGCCCATTCATCGGCGTTCCTTTGCACCGGTGCGTGCCGCCCACGAAGCGCGCGCAACGATAATGATGGGCGGCTCGCTTGCGCCGTCAGTCGGTTTGCTGCAGGACTGACGTTTCACTCCGGGCCAGCTACAATCCTGCCCTTCGTTTTTTGTATTTTCGCGTTTTATAGGATCACCATGCCGGCTTCTTTCGTTCATCTACGCCTGCACACCGAATATTCGCTGGTTGACGGCCTGGTCCGGGTCAAACCGTTGATCAAGGCGCTGACCGGCATGAACATGCCCGCCGTGGCGGTGACCGACCAGAACAACATGTGTTCGCTGGTCAAGTTCTACAAGGCCGCCCAGGGCTCCGGCATCAAGCCGATCTGCGGTGTCGACTTGTGGCTGGCGGGCAGGGACGAAGATGCTGCGCTCAGCCGCATCAGCCTGCTGGCCATGAATGCCCAGGGTTACCGCAACCTGACCGAGCTGATTTCCCGAGGCTTTATCGAAGGCCAGCGCAACGGTCAGATCGTCATTCAGCGCCAGTGGGTCGCGCAGGCCAGCGAAGGCGTGATTGCGCTTTCTGCGGCCAAGGAAGGCGAGATCGGCATGGCCTTGCTCGGCGGCAATCCGGGCGAGGCCGACGAACTGTTGCGCGAGTGGCTGGAAGTCTTTCCTGACCGCTTCTACATCGAAGTGCAGCGTACCAACCGCGCCAATGACGAAGAGCATCTGCACGCTGCGGTGGCCCTGGCCGAGCGTCACGGCGCGCCGCTGGTGGCGACCAATGATGTGCGCTTCATCAAACAGGCCGATTTCGAAGCCCACGAAACCCGCGTATGCATCGGTGAAGGGCGTGCGCTGGACGACCCGCGTCGTTCGCACAATTACAGCGATCAGCAATACCTGAAAAGCCCGGAAGAAATGGCCGAGCTGTTCAGCGACCTGCCGGAAGCGCTGGAAAACACCGTCGAGATTGCCAAGCGCTGCAACATTGACGTCAAGCTGGGCACGCACTTCCTGCCCAACTTCCCGATTCCCGATGGCATGACCATCGATGAGTATTTCCGCAAGGTCTCCTTCGATGGTCTCGAAGAGCGTCTTGCTGTCCTGCTGCCCAAGGACACGACCGAAGATTACGAAGCCAAGCGTCAGGTGTATGTCGACCGGCTGAATTTCGAGCTGGATATCATTATCCAGATGGGCTTCCCCGGTTACTTCCTGATCGTGATGGACTTCATCCAGTGGGCCAAGAGCAACGGCGTGCCGGTGGGGCCGGGTCGTGGTTCGGGTGCCGGATCGCTGGTTGCCTATGTACAGAAGATCACCGACCTCGACCCGCTGGAATACGACCTGCTGTTCGAACGCTTCCTGAACCCGGAACGGGTTTCCATGCCCGACTTCGACGTCGACTTCTGCATGGATGGTCGGGACCGGGTGATCGAATATGTGGCCGAGAAGTACGGTCGCAACGCGGTCAGCCAGATCATCACCTTCGGCTCCATGGCCGCCAAGGCGGTGGTGCGTGACGTGGCGCGGGTGCAGGGCAAGTCTTACGGGCTGGCGGATCGTCTGTCGAAGATGATCCCGTTCGAAGTCGGCATGACCCTCGAAAAAGCCTACGAGCAGGAAGAGATTCTTCGCGATTTCCTCAAGGTCGATGAGGAAGCTGCGGAAATCTGGGAGATGGCGCTCAAGCTCGAAGGCATTGTGCGTAACGTCGGTAAGCACGCCGGTGGTGTGGTCATTGCCCCGACCAAGCTGACTGACTTCTCGCCGATCTATTGCGACGAGGCCGGTGACGGTCTGGTGACCCAGTTCGACAAGGACGATGTCGAGGCCGCGGGGCTGGTGAAGTTCGACTTCCTCGGTCTGCGTACCCTGACCATCATCGACTGGGCGCTCAAGACCATCAACCGCGATCGCGCCAAGGTCAACGAAGAGCCGCTGGACATCGCGTTCATCCCGCTCGACGACATGCCGACCTATCAGTTGCTGCAGCGCGCCGAGACCACGGCGGTGTTCCAGCTCGAGTCGCGCGGCATGAAAGAGCTGATCAAAAAGCTCAAGCCCGACTGTCTGGAAGACTTGATCGCACTGGTGGCGCTGTTCCGTCCCGGCCCGCTGCAATCGGGCATGGTCGACGACTTCATCAACCGTAAGCACGGTCGCGCCGAGCTGTCCTATCCGCACGTCGATTACCAGTACGAAGGCCTCAAGCCGGTACTGGCACCGACCTACGGCATCATCCTGTACCAGGAACAGGTGATGCAGATCGCCCAGGTCATGGCCGGTTACACCCTTGGCGGTGCGGACATGCTGCGTCGTGCCATGGGTAAGAAAAAGCCCGAGGAAATGGCCAAGCAGCGCGGTGGTTTCATCGATGGCTGCAAGACCAATAACATCGACCCGGACCTTGCCGGTAACATCTTCGACCTGGTGGAAAAATTCGCCGGTTACGGTTTCAACAAGTCCCACTCCGCAGCCTACGGGCTGGTGTCGTACCAGACTGCCTGGCTGAAGACTCACTACCCGGCGCCGTTCATGGCGGCGGTGTTGTCGGCGGATATGCACAACACCGACAAGGTCGTGACCTTGATCGAAGAAGTGCGCACGATGAAGCTGCGCCTCGACGCGCCGGACGTGAACACCTCGGAGTTCAAGTTCACGGTAAGCGACGATGGCCGCATTCTTTATGGCCTTGGTGCGATCAAGGGCGTAGGCGAGGGGCCAGTCGAGGCGATTACCGACGCGCGCCAGAACGGGCCGTTCAAGGACCTGTTCGACTTCTGCGCTCGCGTCGACCTCAAGCGGGTCAACAAGCGAACCCTGGATGGCCTGATTCGCAGCGGTGCGCTGGATCGTCTCGGGCCGTACTTCGAGCTGGAGCCCAAGGCCTATCAGGCCAATATCGACCGTAACCGTTCGGTGCTGCTTGCCGCGCTGGAAGAAGCCATTCAGGCGGCAGAGCAGACTGCACGCAGTCATGACAGTGGTCACGCCGACCTGTTCGGCGGTCTGTTCGTCGAAGCGGATGCCGATGTCTACGCCAACCATCGCAAGACCCGCGAGCTGAGCCTCAAGGATCGTCTGCGTGGCGAGAAGGAAACCCTGGGGCTGTACCTGACCGGGCACCCGATCGATGAGTATGAAGGCGAGATCCGCCGGTTCGCCCGGCAACGGATCATCGATCTCAAGCCGGCAAGAGACACCCAGACGGTCGCAGGCCTGATCATTGCCCTGCGCGTCATGAAGAACAAGAAGGGCGACAAGATGGGGTTCATTACCCTGGACGATCGCTCGGCGCGCATCGAGGCGTCGCTGTTTGCCGAAGCGTTCCATTCGGCTCAGTCACTGTTGCAGACCGATGCTATGGTGGTGGTCGAGGGCGAAGTCAGTAATGATGACTTCTCCGGTGGGCTGCGCTTGCGGGCCAAGCGTGTCATGAGTATCGAGGATGCCCGCACCAATCTGGCCGAGAGCCTGCGTGTGACGGTGCGTGCCGAGGCGCTCAAGGGGGACCGGCTGCGCTGGCTGGGCGATCTGTGCAAGCGCCATCGCGGTGCCTGTCCGATCACGGTGGACTACACGGGGCAGGACGCCCGCGCATTGCTGCAATTGGGAGAAGCATGGCGGATTGATCCTGCGGACAGCTTGATTCAAGCTCTGCGTGACCAGTTCGGACGTGAGAACGTCTTTCTCCAGTATCGTTGAACGTCGCAGGCTCGACTTGCGCTCAACCCTGAATTTTAATTTCGACCTGAACGCGCCGGTTCCGAACAGGAACGGCGCAGACGGATCAACCGGCCGGCCTCTTGGCCGTCGACCCAAGACGGATGCCTATGAACCCGAATTTTCTTGATTTCGAACAGCCTATCGCTGACTTGCAGGCCAAAATCGAAGAACTGCGCTTGGTGGGTAACGACAACTCGCTGAACATCGGCGACGAGATCTCCCGGCTGCAAGACAAGAGCAAGACGCTCACCGAAAGCATCTTCGGCAACTTGACCAGCTGGCAGATCGCACGCATGGCGCGCCATCCGCGTCGTCCGTACACGCTGGACTACATCGAAAACATCTTTACCGAGTTCGATGAGCTGCACGGCGATCGTCATTTCTCCGATGATGCGGCGATCGTCGGCGGTATTGCCCGTCTGGACAACCAGCCAGTCATGGTCATCGGTCATCAGAAGGGCCGGGAAGTGCGCGAGAAGGTTCGCCGCAACTTCGGCATGCCGCGCCCCGAAGGCTATCGCAAGGCCTGCCGTCTGATGGAAATGGCCGAGCGCTTCAAGATGCCGATCCTGACCTTTATCGATACGCCGGGCGCCTATCCGGGTATCGACGCGGAAGAGCGCAACCAGAGCGAGGCCATTGCCTGGAACCTGCGTGTGATGGCCCGTCTCAAGACGCCGATCATCGCTACTGTTATCGGTGAAGGCGGTTCCGGTGGTGCGCTGGCGATTGGTGTCTGTGACCAGTTGAACATGCTGCAGTACTCGACCTACGCGGTGATCTCTCCGGAAGGCTGCGCGTCGATCCTTTGGAAAACCGCCGAGAAGGCTCCGGATGCTGCCGAAGCGATGGGCATCACCGCTGACCGCCTGAAAGGCTTGGGTATTGTCGATAAGGTCATCGCCGAGCCACTGGGTGGCGCGCATCGTGATCCGGTCGCCGCCGCTGCCTTGATTCGCGCAGAGCTGAGCAGTCAGCTGGCGATGCTCAAGGAGTTCGATAACGACGAGCTGCTGGCGCGCCGTTATGACCGACTGATGAGCTACGGTCTGTAAGCTGCGTCGCCCCGATTGTTTCCACGTCTTGCGGGCTTCTGCCCGAAGGGCGTGGGAGCGAACCTGTTCGCGAAAGGGCGGGTTTGAGCACTGCAGCACTTAGTGTGCGAACCCGCCAGGCCGGTGAAAAACATTCATGACCACTCCCTCACGCACCGGTCATGATCTTTCTGCCAGGCTTCTTCAAGTCCTGGCCCCATGGCGCAATGCGCCTGTCTGGCATGTCGGTTTCTCCGGCGGCATCGACTCAACCGTGCTTTTGCATCTTCTGGCTGAACTCGCCAGTCGCGAAACCCTGCCTGCGCTCAACGCCATCCATGTGCACCACGGTCTGCAAACTGCTGCCGATGGCTGGCCAGAGCATTGTCAGCAGGTCTGCAAGACGCTCGGGGTGGCATTCGAGTCTGTTCGCGTTCAGGTCGAGCCCGCTGCAAGTCTCGAGCAGGCTGCCCGGCAGGCGCGTTACAGCGCCTTCAGTGAGCGGCTGGTTGAGGGCGAGGTGCTGCTGACGGGGCAGCATCGCGACGATCAGGCCGAAACCCTGTTGTTCCGTCTGCTGCGCGGCGCAGGCGTACGCGGTCTGGCTGCCATGCCCGATCAGCGCGTGCTGGGGCGTGGGCATCTGCTGAGGCCGCTACTGGATGTGTCGCGAAAGCAGCTGGAAGACTACGCGCATCGGCACGGCCTGAACTGGATCGAAGATCCCAGCAATGACGATCAGCAGTTCTCGCGCAATTTTTTGCGCAGTCAGGTATTGCCGTTGCTGACCTCCAGATGGCCGCAGGCAGCGGCCAGTCTGGCGCGTACTGCGCGCCACCTCGGCGAAGCGAAGCAATTGCTCGACGAGCTCGCGCTGCAGGATATTGCCAACGCGCAGGCTGCAACGTCGTTCACTTGGGTTGGCCTGCCGGTGTTGAGTCTTGGGCCGATTGCCGCATTGTCCGCAGCCCGGCAGCGCAATGCACTGCGTCACTGGCTTGCGCCACTGACGCGCCTGCCGGACACCGATCACTGGGCTGGCTGGGAGGCATTGCGCGATGCGGCGCAGGACGCAGGTCCGTTATGGCGGCTTGCTGATGGAACGCTGCACAGGGCGCAGAATTGTATCTGGTGGGTGCCCGCTGACTGGCAGCCGCTCTGTCGTCAGGCAATGGACTGGCCGGACCCTTGTGTGCCGCTGGACTTGCCCGGCAATGGCCGGGTGGTTCTGGAAGGCGAGGCGCCGTCGGGGTGTCTGCAAATCCGCTATCGGCAGGGCGGTGAAGTGTTACGCCTGGACGGGCGCGGCAGCCGTGATCTCAAGCGTCTGCTCAACGAGCAGTCAGTGCCGGCGTTTCTGCGCGGCAGATTGCCGCTGCTGTACCTCGATAACGTGCTGCTGGCGGTCGCCAACCTGCCTGGACTGGACGGTTCGCCCAATGAAAACTGGCGTTTGCGCTGGGTTACGCCGACCGGCGACCAAAGTTTGAGCTGAAAGGCCCTTTCAGGTAGACTACGCTCCCTTCTTGATACAGCTTCTGTCGGCTCTTTTGAAACGACATGAGTTGCCGGTTACCAACCAGTATTTACTGGGTAATTCTTAAAATGTAGCGCACACCACACGGGCTTCGGCCGGTCGGTTTCAACGCAGCAGTTTCGGGAGTGCACCGTGAATTTTGTCGGTAATCGGGGGCTTCGGCCTTCCTTCGCTATCCCCGGCGGCTCTGACCGCTTTAACGCAGACTTCTAGGGTTTTTCATGACGCGCTACATCTTCGTCACGGGCGGTGTTGTTTCTTCATTGGGGAAAGGCATTGCCTCGGCTTCATTGGCGGCCATCCTGGAGGCGCGGGGACTCAAGGTCACCATGCTCAAACTGGATCCGTACATCAACGTTGACCCAGGCACCATGAGCCCGTTCCAGCACGGTGAGGTGTTCGTCACTCACGACGGCGCCGAGACCGACCTGGACCTTGGTCACTATGAGCGGTTCATCCGCACCACCATGACCCAGAACAACAACTTCACCACCGGCCGTGTGTACGAGCACGTCCTGCGCAAAGAGCGCCGTGGTGATTACCTGGGCGCGACCATTCAGGTCATCCCGCACATCACCGATGAAATCAAGCGCCGCATCATCAAGGGTGCAGGCGATGCCGACGTGGCGCTGGTCGAGATCGGCGGTACGGTTGGCGACATCGAGTCGCAACCGTTCCTTGAAGCCATCCGCCAGTTGCGCTTCGAAGTCGGCGCACGCCGCGCGATGCTGATGCACCTGACGCTGGTGCCGTACATCGCCACTGCCGGCGAGACCAAGACCAAGCCGACCCAGCATTCGGTGAAGGAATTGCGCTCCATCGGCCTGCAGCCTGATGTGCTGGTCTGCCGTTCCGACCACCCGATCGACGTTTCCTCGCGTCGCAAGATCGCTCAGTTCACCAACGTCGAAGAGCGTGCGGTCATCGCCCTCGAAGACGCGGACACCATCTACAAGATCCCGGGCATTCTGCATTCGCAAGGCCTGGACGATTTTGTGGTCGAGCGCTTCGGCCTGCAATGCGGTGGTGCCGACCTGTCCGAGTGGGACAAGGTCGTCGACGCCAAGCTCAACCCGGAACACGAAGTGACCATCGCGATGGTCGGCAAGTACATGGAACTGCTCGACGCCTACAAGTCGTTGATCGAAGCCATGAGCCACGCCGGTATCACCAATCGCACCAAGGTCAACCTGCGTTACATCGACTCTGAAGACATTGAAAACCAGGGCACCGGCCTGCTGGAAGGCGTGGACGCGATCCTGGTTCCGGGTGGCTTCGGTCTGCGCGGCGTCGAAGGCAAGATCACTGCCGTTCAGTTCGCCCGTGAGAACAAGGTTCCGTACCTGGGCATCTGCCTGGGCATGCAGGTCGCGGTCATCGAGTTCGCGCGTAACGTGCTGGGCTGGAAAGACGCCAACTCCACCGAGTTCGACCGCACCAGCGCGCACGCTGTAGTGGGTCTGATCACCGAATGGGAAGACGCCACCGGCGCAGTCGAAACCCGTACCGAAAGCTCCGATCTGGGCGGCACCATGCGTCTGGGCGCGCAAGAGTGCCAGCTTGAAGCCGGTTCGCTGGTCCACGACTGCTACACCAAGGACGTGATCGTCGAACGTCATCGTCATCGCTATGAAGTGAACAACAACCTGTTGCCGCAACTGATCGAGGCGGGCCTGAAGATTTCCGGCCGCTCCGGCGACGGCGCGCTGGTTGAAGTGGTCGAAGCACCGGATCATCCATGGTTCGTCGCTTGCCAGTTCCACCCGGAATTCACCTCCACGCCCCGTGACGGTCATCCGCTGTTCAGCGGCTTCGTCAAGGCGGCACTGGCTCAACATCAGAAAAATTCCTGACAGGGACTGCAGACATGGCTCAGAAAATCATCCGCGTAGGTTCGATCGAGATCGCCAACGACAAGCCAATGGTGCTGTTCGGCGGCATGAACGTACTCGAATCCCGGGATATGGCCATGCAGGTCTGTGAAGAATACGTAAAGGTCACCGAAAAGCTCGGTATCCCTTACGTGTTCAAGGCCAGCTTCGACAAGGCCAACCGCTCTTCGGTGAACTCCTACCGTGGGCCGGGCCTTGAAGAAGGCATGCGTATTTTCGAAGAGATCAAGCGCACCTTCAACGTGCCGCTGATCACCGATGTTCACGAGCCTCATCAGGCCGCTGTGGTGGCTGAAGTCTGCGACATCATTCAGTTGCCGGCTTTCCTGTCGCGGCAGACCGATCTGGTCGTCGCGATGGCGAAAACCGGCGCAGTCATCAACATCAAGAAAGCCCAGTTCCTTGCACCGCAGGAAATGAAGCACATCCTGACCAAGTGCGAAGAGGCCGGTAACGATCAGTTGATTCTCTGTGAGCGTGGCTCCAGCTTCGGTTACAACAATCTGGTCGTGGACATGCTTGGCTTCGGCATCATGAAGCAGTTCGAATACCCGATCCTGTTCGACGTGACCCACGCCCTGCAGATGCCGGGCGGTCGTTCCGATTCTGCCGGCGGCCGTCGCGCCCAGGTGCTGGATCTGGCCAAGGCCGGTATCAGTCAGAATCTCGCCGGTCTGTTCCTTGAAGCCCATCCGGATCCTGACAACGCCAAATGCGACGGGCCATGTGCCTTGCGTCTGGACAAGCTCGAGCCGTTCCTGGCCCAGCTCAAGTCTCTGGATGAACTTGTAAAGAGTTTTCCGATCGTAGAGACCGCTTGAGCAGGGTTCTCCGGTAAAGTGCCGTTCCCCCGTCATTCGTGACGGGGTTGTCGCATTCAGGGCTGCCGGTTTTTGCGCCTGACTGTGAACATCGTTTTCCCGCTGCGTCGTTTTCGTCAATCCTGGAGTGTTTACAACAATGGCAAAAATCGTTGACATCAAAGGTCGTGAAGTTCTTGACTCCCGTGGCAACCCAACCGTTGAAGCAGATGTGCTCCTCGATAACGGCATCATCGGTAGCGCCTGCGCGCCGTCTGGCGCTTCAACCGGCTCGCGCGAAGCGCTGGAGCTGCGTGATGGCGACAAGAGCCGTTACATGGGCAAGGGCGTTCTGAAGGCTGTTGCCAATATCAATGGTCCGATCCGTGACCTGCTTCTGGGCAAGGACCCGGTCGACCAGAAGGCGCTGGATCACGCGATGATCGAGCTGGACGGCACCGAAAACAAGGCAAGCCTGGGCGCAAACGCCATCCTCGCGGTCTCCCTGGCAGCTGCCAAGGCGGCGGCACAGGATCAGGACCTGCCGCTGTACGCGCACATCGCCAACCTCAATGGCACACCGGGCGTGTACTCCATGCCGGTGCCGATGATGAACATCATCAACGGTGGCGAGCATGCCGATAACAACATCGACATCCAGGAATTCATGATCCAGCCTGTCGGCGCCAAGTCCTTCGCTGAAGGCCTGCGCTGGGGCACCGAGATTTTCCATCACCTCAAGGCGGTCCTCAAGGCGCGTGGCCTGAACACCGCAGTAGGCGACGAAGGTGGTTTTGCGCCTAACCTGGCGTCTAACCAGGAGGCGCTCAGCGCGATCGCGGAAGCTGTTCACAAGGCAGGCTACAAGCTGGGCACCGACGTGACCCTGGCGCTGGACTGCGCAGCGAGCGAGTTCTACAAGAACGGCAAGTACAAACTGAGCGAAGAGGGCGAGTACAGCTCTGCCGAGTTCGCCGAATACCTTGCCGAGCTGACCCGCAATCACCCGATCATTTCCATCGAAGACGGTCTGGATGAGTCCGATTGGGATGGCTGGAAAATCCTCACCGACAAAATCGGCGAGAAAACCCAGCTGGTAGGTGACGACCTGTTCGTGACCAACACCAAGATCCTGAAGGAAGGCATCGACAAGAAGATCGCCAACTCGATCCTGATCAAGTTCAACCAGATTGGCACGCTGACCGAAACCCTGGAAGCCATTCAGATGGCCAAGGCTGCCGGTTACACGGCGATCATCTCTCACCGTTCCGGCGAGACCGAAGATTCGACCATTGCCGACCTCGCTGTGGGCACCTCTGCCGGTCAGATCAAAACCGGTTCGCTGTGCCGCTCCGATCGCGTGTCCAAGTACAACCAATTGCTGCGCATCGAGGAGCAATTGGGCTCCAAGGCTGTGTATCGTGGTCGTGCCGAGTTTCGCGGCTGAGCCATAGATGGTAAAAAGACGCAGAGTGCTGCACGGATTCGAGTCCCCTGACTCGCCTGTGCAGCTCCGATGCTGACGCTCCGCGGTAATCTGGAGTGATTGAGCCTGGCTTATGTCAGGCTCAATGCCCTCAGTCGTTTGTTGTTCACGTTGGCTCTGCTGTCTTTTTTACTGGGTACCTGATATTTCAATGCGCAGTCCTAACTGGTTGTTCCTCGTCCTGCTCCTGTTGCTGGCTGGCTTGCAGTACCGCCTTTGGGTCGGTAACGGAAGCCTCGCGCAAGTGGCCAGCCTGACTCAGCAGATTGCCGACCAGCACGCTGAAAATCAGGTGCTGCTGGAGCGCAACCGCGTGCTTGATGCCGAGGTCATGGAATTGAAAAAAGGTCTGGAAACCGTCGAAGAGCGTGCCCGACATGAATTGGGCATGGTCAAGGACGGCGAAACCCTTTACCAGCTCGCGCAATAATCAAGTTGGTGCGATGAAAGACTTTCTTCCTGCCTTCTGGGCAGTGATACCTGCAGCGGGCATTGGTGCTCGCATGGCAGCCGACCGTCCCAAGCAGTACCTGCCACTGGGCGGCCTGACAATTCTGGAACACAGCCTGCTTTGCTTTCTCGATCACCCCCGGCTCAAGGGGCTGGTGATCAGTCTGGCTGTGGACGACCCTTACTGGGCTGCATTGCCCTGCGCGCATGACACTCGCATTCAGCGCGTGGACGGCGGCAGCGAGCGCTCAGGCTCGGTGCTCAATGCGCTTCTGCACCTGCATGCGCAGGGCGCCAGTGACAATGACTGGGTGCTGGTTCATGACGCTGCGCGTCCGAACCTGGCGCGCAGTGATCTGGATAATCTGCTCGGCGAACTGGCCGATGATCCTGTTGGCGGCCTGCTGGCCGTGCCGGCCCGCGATACGCTCAAGCGTGCCGACAGCAGCGGTCGTGTGCTGGAAACAGTGGATCGCAGCCTGATCTGGCAAGCTTTCACACCGCAGATGTTTCGTCTTGGGGCCCTGCATCGCGCCCTGGCGGACAGCCTGGTCTCCAACGTCAGCATCACCGATGAGGCATCGGCCATCGAGTGGGCAGGGCAGTCGCCCCGCCTGATCGAGGGGCGCTCCGATAACATCAAGGTCACTCGCCCCGAGGACCTGGAATGGCTACGTCAACGCCGTAGCGAGTTCGGCCGCTAAACACGTCTGCTACTGGCGATACTCATCGCGCATCGCCAACCCTGCCTTAAGATAATCCACCAGCTTGCGCACCTTGGGCGAGAGGTGCCTTTGCTGCGGATAGAGCGCCCACACGGCGGTGTTGGGCGGTTGATGCGCCTCCAGCAATGAAACCAGCGTGCCGTCGTTGAGATGTTTCTGCACGTAGTAATCCGGCAACTGACACAAACCCACGCCATGCAACGCGGCATCCAGCACGGCCTGGCCGCTGTTACAGCGCCAGTTGCCTTGCACGCGCTGAGAAAATTCACGCCCGTTCTGCTGGAGCTGCCAGGTATCGCTGCCTCCGATCAGGCAATTATGGCGATTGAGTTCCGAAAGGCTGTGCGGTCTGCCGTAACGCTCGATGTAGGACGGCGAAGCACACAGGTACATCTGCCGTGGCGCGAGGCGGGTTGCGACCAGACGCGAGTCCTGCAGCCGACCCAGACGAATTGCCAGGTCCATGCCTTCATGAACCAGGTCCAGCGTGTCGTTGCTCAGCTCGATATCGACCCGCAGGTGCGGGTACAGGTCCATGAAACGCGTGACCAGCGGCGTGATGAAGCGCTCGCCATAGGCCACGGCGCAGGTCATGCGCAACAACCCCTTGGGTTCGCTGGCCAGATCGCCCACCGCGCGCAGAGCTTCTTCGCGGCCGTCCTGCAGGCGCTGGCAGTGATGCAGAAAGGTCTGACCGGCTTCGGTGAGCGCGACCTTGCGCGTACTGCGGTAGAGCAGACGGGTCTGCAGGCGTTCCTCAAGGCGCACGATCTGACGGCTGACGTGCGACGAGGAGACCCCGAGCCGCAGAGCCGCCGCCGTGAACTGCCCGCATTCCGCGACCGCAACGAACTCATCCAGACCTTCCCAACGATTGGTGTACATCGATTATCCCTGTACAGCATTAATGTTTTGCTTTTAGCCGCATTACTCGTCAATTGGCACTGTACTACACTGCAATCCTTGTTTTTACCCGTCGGAGAAGATTGATGATCAAGTCGCGCGCTGCTGTCGCTTTTGAAGCCAAAAAGCCATTGGAGATCGTTGAAGTCGATGTCGCCATGCCCAAGGCGGGAGAAGTGCTGCTCAGAGTAGTGGCCTCCGGCGTTTGCCACACCGATGCCTACACACTGTCCGGGGCTGACCCTGAAGGGATCTTTCCATCGATCCTCGGCCACGAAGGTGGTGCGATTGTAGAGGCGGTGGGTGAGGGCGTGACCTCGGTAGTGGTCGGTGACCACGTGATTCCGCTGTACACCCCGGAATGCCGTCAGTGCAAGTTCTGTCGTTCGGGCAAGACCAACCTGTGTCAGGCGATTCGTGCCACTCAGGGTAAAGGCCTGATGCCGGATGGCACCACGCGCTTTTCCTACAAGGGCGAGCCGATTTTCCACTACATGGGCACCTCGACCTTCTCCGAATACACCGTACTGCCGGAAATCTCGGTGGCCAAAATCGACAAGCAGGCACCGCTGGAAAAAGTCTGCCTGCTGGGTTGCGGTGTCACCACCGGTATCGGTGCGGTGCTCAACACCGCCAAGGTCAAGCCTGGCGATACCGTAGCCATCTTCGGTCTGGGCGGTATTGGCCTATCGGCATTGATCGGTGCGGTCAAAGCCAAGGCGGCTCGCATCATCGCCATCGACATCAACCCGGCCAAGTTCGAGATCGCCAAACAGCTGGGCGCGACTGATTGCGTCAATCCGAAGGATTTCGACCGTCCGATCCAGGAGGTCATCGTCGACATGACCGACGGCGGCGTCGACTTCTCGTTTGAGTGCATCGGTAATGTGCAACTGATGCGTGCTGCGCTGGAATCCTGCCACAAGGGCTGGGGCGAGTCGGTCATCATCGGCGTGGCCGGTGCTGGTCAGGAAATCGCTACCCGTCCGTTCCAGCTGGTGACCGGGCGCGTCTGGCGCGGTTCGGCGTTTGGCGGCGTGCGTGGCCGTACCGAATTGCCGAGCTATGTGGACATGGCGCAGACCGGTGAAATCCCGCTGGATACGTTCATCACCCACACCATGGGCCTGGAAGACATCAACAAGGCGTTCGACCTGATGCATGAAGGCAAAAGCATCCGCACGGTCATTCATTTTTAAGGAGCAGCGGCAAGCTGTCAGCTCCAAGCGGCAAGCACGAAGGTCTCTTACCTGCTTGTAGCTTGCGGCTTATAGCTTGCAGCTGGAGGACATCACATGCCTTTGGAAAATATTTCCTGCCAAAAGAGCTTCGGCGGCTGGCACAAGCGCTACAAGCACCATTCTCAGGTGCTCGGTTGCGACATGGTGTTTGCCGTCTATCTGCCGCCACAGGCGGAGCAGGGCGGCAAGCTGCCGGTGTTGTACTGGCTGTCCGGCCTGACCTGCACGGATGAAAATTTCATGCAGAAAGCCGCCGCCCATCGACTGGCGGCCGAGCTGGGCATCATCATCGTGGCGCCTGATACCAGCCCGCGCGGTGCTGACGTGGCAGATGACCCTGACGGCGCATGGGACTTCGGTCAAGGCGCGGGCTTCTACCTCAACGCCACCGAGCAGCCTTACGCGCGGCACTACCAAATGCATGATTACGTGGTCAAGGAACTGCCGGCGCTGATCGAGGGGCATTTCCCGGCGTCACAGGTGCGCAGCATCAGCGGGCACTCGATGGGCGGTCACGGCGCGCTGGTCTGCGCATTGCGTAATCCAGGTCGCTATCGGTCGGTATCAGCGTTCTCGCCGATCAGTAATCCGATCGATTGCCCGTGGGGGCAAAAGGCATTCTCCCGTTATCTGGGCGAAGACCGTTCTCGCTGGCGCGAGTGGGATGCCAGCGTGCTGATTGCGCAGGCGTCCGAAAAGCTGCCGACCCTGGTCGATCAGGGCGATCGTGATGATTTTCTGGTCAACCAGCTCAAGCCCGAGGTGCTGGTTCAGGCGGCCAAGGCTGCGGACTATCCGCTGACCCTGCGCATGCAGCCAGGTTACGACCACAGCTATTTCTTCATCGCCAGCTTCATCGAAGACCATCTCAGGCATCACGCTGCAGCCTTGAACAGCTAACGCGCGCCAAAGCAGGTAGAATCACGCCCTGACTTTTTTCAGGGCGTTTTTTTATGCGTATTGGCCATGGCTTTGATGTGCACCGTTTCGCTGAAGGCGACTTCATTACCTTGGGCGGCGTGCGGATTGCACACGGGTTCGGCCTGCTGGCCCATTCCGATGGCGATGTCCTGCTGCATGCCTTGAGCGATGCGCTTCTGGGTGCCGCAGCGCTGGGCGATATCGGCAAGCACTTTCCCGACACGGATCCGCAGTTCAAAGGCGCCGACAGCCGCGTACTGCTGCGTCATGTCCTTACGTTGATTCATGGCAAAGGCTGGAAGGTCGGTAATGTCGACGCCACCATCGTCGCTCAGGCACCGAAAATGGCGCCGCACATCGATGCCATGCGTGCATTGATCGCTGCAGACCTTCAGGTTGAGCCGGACCAGGTCAACGTCAAGGCCACGACGACTGAAAAGCTTGGCTTTACCGGGCGTGAAGAAGGCATCGCGGTGCATGCCGTTGCGTTGTTGCTGCGCGCATGAACGAACTTGAACTGCTGGGCCCGCGAGCTTACGGCGAGGCACTGGGGCGTGCAGTGCTCAAGGCGACCGCCGAAGACTTTCAGGTCGACGAAGTGCTGGACATTCCGCTTTCCGGGGATGGCGAGCACTTGTGGCTATGGGTCGAGAAACGCGGTCTGAACACGGAAGAGGCGGCCCGCCGACTGGCCAGGGCTGCGGGCGTCCAGCTGCGCACAGTCAGCTACGCCGGGCTCAAGGATCGCCAGGCACTGACCCGCCAGTGGTTCAGCATTCAGTTGCCTGGCAAGGCCGATCCTGATCTGTCCGCTGCGCAGGACGACACGCTGCAGATTCTCAAAAGTGGCCGCCACAAACGCAAACTGCAACGCGGCGCCCATGCGGCCAATGGCTTCACGCTGCGTCTGACCCAGCTGGATGCAGACAAGGACGCCTTGAATCAGCGTCTTGAAACCATTGTACGGCAGGGTATTCCCAATTATTTCGGCACGCAGCGTTTCGGCTATCAGGGCGGAAACCTTGGCGAGGCACGCGATTACGCTGCCCGCAAGGCGCTGCCTGAGCAACGCGCGGTGCGTTCGCGACTGTTGTCCACGGCGCGCAGTTACCTGTTTAACCGAGTGTTGGCCGCTCGGGTTGCCGATGGCAGCTGGCAGAAGGCTCAGGTCGGTGATTTGCTCGCGTTCACCGACAGCCTCAGCTTTTTCCCGGCCGGGGTGGATGAATGCAGCGATCCTCGTCTGGCGATCCTCGATCTGCACCCCACCGGACCTCAATGGGGTGAAGGCCCTTCGCCAGCTGGCGGTGCGACGGCAGCGCTGGAAAATACCGTTGCCGATGACGAATCCGTGTTGCGTGACTGGCTGGTCAGAGCGGGCATGGAGCACGAACGTCGCATCCTGCGACTGCCCATTGGGCGGCTGACGTGGCATTATCCCGAGTCTGACATTCTGCAACTGGAATTCGTCCTTCCGCCCGGATGTTTCGCGACCGTTTTGGTCCGCGAACTCATCGATCTGGTGCCGGTTGGGCAGACGGACAGCTCATGCGTATTCTGATATCAAATGATGACGGGGTGAATGCGCCCGGTCTTGTCGCGCTCCATGCGGCGTTGGCGGACTACGCCGACTGCGTGGTGATTGCGCCTGATCAGGACAAAAGTGGTGCCAGCAGTTCTCTGACACTCGACCGGCCCCTGCATCCGCACACCCTGGAAAATGGCTTCATCAGTGTCAACGGTACGCCCACCGACTGCGTGCATCTGGGCATTCACGGGCTACTGGAGCGTCAACCGGACATGGTGGTTTCAGGCATCAACCTGGGGGCCAATCTGGGCGACGATGTACTGTATTCCGGAACGGTCGCTGCAGCCCTTGAAGGGCGTTTTCTGCAGCGCCCGTCGTTTGCCTTTTCGTTTCTGTCACGTCAGCCGGATAATCTGGCGACGGCGGCGCATTACGCGCGCTTGCTGGTCGAGGCCCATGAGCAACTCGACCTGCCACCCCGCACGGTATTGAACGTGAATATTCCCAACCTGCCGCTCGAGCATATCCGCGGCATTCAATTGACCCGATTGGGGCATCGTGCCCGCGCTGCAGCACCGATCAGAGTCGTCGATCCCCGTGGCCGCGCCGGCTACTGGATCGCTGCTGCCGGCGATGTCGAGGACGGCGGTGCCGGGACCGACTTTCATGCGGTCGTACAAGGCTACGTATCGATCACGCCGTTGCAGCTGGATAGAACCTATCAGGACGGATTCAGCAGCCTGAACACCTGGCTGGAGGGACTTCGTTGATGTCACGCGAGCAGGATGATCTATTGCGTCGAGGGATCGGAATGACGTCGCAGCGTACCCGCGAGCGTCTGATTCAACGCCTCTGCGAAGAGGGCATTTCCAACCAGCGGGTACTGGACGTCATTCGCAAGACGCCCCGGCATCTGTTTGTCGATGAAGCGCTGGCGCATCGCGCCTATGAAGACACCGCATTGCCCATCGGCCACAACCAGACCATTTCCCAGCCTTACATGGTCGCGCGGATGAGCGAGCTGCTGTTGGCAGCCGGGCCGCTGGACAAGGTCATGGAGATCGGTACCGGGTCAGGCTATCAGACCGCTGTGCTGGCGCAGCTGGTGGAGCGAGTGTTTTCCGTCGAGCGCATCAAGGTGCTTCAGGATCGCGCCAAGGAGCGTCTGGTCGAACTCAACCTGCGCAACGTGGTGTTCCGCTGGGGGGACGGCTGGGAGGGCTGGCCAGCCCTGGCGCCGTATAACGGCATCATCGTCACGGCGGTGGCCACCGATGTACCGCAGGCATTGCTCGATCAACTGGCACCGGGAGGCCGATTGGTCATCCCCGTGGGCTCGGGGGAAGTTCAGCAGTTGATGCTGATCATCCGTGAAGAACTCGGTTTTTCCCGGCACGTGCTGGGGGCTGTGCGCTTCGTGCCGCTGCTCAATGGGCCCATCGCTTGAAGATTGTCTGCGGTAACAATGAATTCTGGCGTCAGTCATCGGTCTACAGCGCGCGGCCCGGAATGTTAAATGGCCTGATGGCATCATTCCCACGCAGCTGATTGATACTTAACAGCGTTTTTCAGCGGATATCACTGGCTGCCCGTCGCTATTACGGCACAATAGGCATCTTTTTTGAATTCAGTCACCAGTAAAGGGAGTGGCGGGTGAGTCTCACAGTCATTCAGCAGCTCAGGTCTTCAAGAAGTTATCAGCGTCTGGTGATTGGCATTGCTCTCAGTGTCCTTTTGGTCGGCTGCTCCAGCTCGCCTTCAGGCGGCGTTCGCGTCGTTGATCGCAACGGCAATGCCGTGGCCCAGCGCCCGACGGTGACCACTGGCCAATACGTGGTCAGGCGCGGCGACACACTTTTTTCCATTGCATTTCGTTACGGCTGGGACTGGAAGGCGCTGGCTGCCCGCAACCAGATTCCCGAGCCGTTTACCATCAAGCCTGGTCAGACAATTCGCTTTGACGGACGCTCCTCTTCAACGCCGAGCGTGGTTTCAACGTCGGGCGGCGGGCGTCCAGTGACGTCCACATCGACCACGACCAGCAGCTCCGGATCCGTCAAAACCACGGTGATGTCCAAACCCGTTGCGGTTGTACCCGTGGTTATACCTCCGTCGGCGACCACCGGGACAGGCCCGGCTGGCAAGTCTCCGACGGGTTGGACCTGGCCTTCGAGTGGCATTTTGATAGGAAAATTTTCCTCAAACGGCAGTTTGAATAAAGGAATTGATATCGCTGGTGATTTGGGACAGCCTGTTTTGGCAGCGTCTGATGGTTCAGTTGTTTACGCCGGAAGTGGATTACGGGGCTACGGCGAATTGATCATCATCAAACACAGCGATACCTACGTCAGTGCCTACGGTCATAACCGCAGGCTTTTGGTACGGGAAGGACAACAGGTCAAGGCAGGGCAGACGATTGCCGAAATGGGGTCAACAGGAACTGACCGGGTGAAACTGCATTTTGAGATTCGCCGCCAAGGGAAACCTGTAGATCCGTTAGGATTCTTGCCACGTCGTTGATAGTTGTCAGCCTGTTCCTGGCGTAATAGGAACAGGCTCAAGCGTTGCCATGGAACCAGGCGATGCTGGAGCTTGAGGTCGAACTCACCAAAGGACTAAAACAATGGCTCTTGGCAACGAAGCGCCGGAGTTTGACATCGATGATGAAGTGCTCCTTATGGAAGCCGGCATTGTCCTGAAGGAAGCGTCAAACGAGAAGCAGCCAGCCGCTGTCTCGGGACGTACCAAGGTCAAGCATTCAACATCGCTCAAACAACACAAGTACATTGACTACACGCGGGCGCTCGATGCTACCCAGCTGTACCTCAATGAGATCGGTTTTTCTCCTCTATTGTCCCCGGAAGAAGAAGTGCATTTTGCGCGCCTGTCGCAAAGTGGAGACCCGGCCGGGCGCAAACGCATGATTGAAAGCAATCTGCGGTTGGTAGTGAAAATTGCCAGACGCTATGTCAATCGTGGGCTGTCATTGCTTGATCTGATCGAGGAGGGCAACCTGGGGTTGATCCGGGCGGTCGAGAAGTTCGACCCGGAGCGCGGCTTTCGTTTCTCGACCTACGCTACCTGGTGGATTCGTCAAACCATCGAACGCGCGATCATGAATCAGACGCGGACCATCCGGCTGCCGATTCATGTGGTCAAGGAGCTGAACGTTTATCTGCGTGCGGCCAGAGAGCTGACTCAGAAGCTGGATCACGAACCCTCTCCTGAAGAGATTGCCAACCTGCTGGAAAAACCGGTAGGCGAGGTCAAGCGCATGCTGGGCCTGAACGAGCGTGTCTCCTCGGTGGACGTTTCGCTGGGTCCGGATTCGGACAAGACGCTGCTCGATACCTTGACCGACGACCGTCCGACAGACCCCTGCGAGCTGCTGCAGGACGACGATCTCTCACAAAGCATCGATCAATGGCTGTCTGAACTGACCGAGAAGCAGCGCGAGGTGGTGATTCGCCGCTTTGGCTTGCGCGGGCATGAAAGCAGCACGCTTGAAGATGTAGGGCTTGAGATCGGTCTGACGCGTGAGCGTGTAAGGCAGATTCAGGTCGAAGGACTCAAGCGCCTGCGTGAGATCCTTGAGAAAAACGGTCTGTCCAGCGAGTCTCTCTTCCAGTAATTCCCTTCCGCAGCATCCATCCAGGGCCGATATGACACAGTGTGTGTATATCGGCCTTTTTATATGTCTTCCATAATTTCAATGTTGCTGCGCGTCTTGTCAGCCGACGCTGTTCTGCCTGGTCGATAACGGGGTGCTTGTACTCAGAGGTTTCAAAGCCTGTAAGTCATTGCGTACGCTTGCTGTAAGTCATTCAGGTAAGCGGAGTGAGGCTTGTTGCCAATTCGGCGGTTTTTTCATCACAAGACTTTGTTTTATAAGGGTTTTAAATTCTGAAAGGCGTCCGTCCAGGAAATATTCTGGAGCGTTTCGGGTGTTGCTCTCCAGGGTTAAATCTCTAATATCGAAGCTGTGCCGACGGACAGGCACAGGCCATCAAGGATGACGGTCAAGGATATCGCGGGATGCGATTCATCAGGACGATGACAAGGGAATACAGGGATCAAGGAAAAATGTGGGCGGGTCATACCGCCCCTTTTTTTGTCTGCAGAAAATCGTCTTCAACAAAAAAGGCCCTCTCGAGGGCCTTTTGTCTGTATGGAATCTAGCGTTCCAGATCAGCGATCTTGCCTGTTTTGCCATCCCACTCTGCCGCATCCGGCATCGCATCTTTCTTTTCGGTGATGTTGGGCCAGACTTCGGCAAGCTCGGCATTCAGCTCGATGAAGTTTTCCATGCCGGCAGGGATCTCGTCTTCCGAGTAAATGGCGACCGCAGGGCACTCTGGCTCGCAGAGCGCGCAGTCGATGCACTCGTCCGGGTGGATCACCAGGAAATTCGGGCCTTCGTAAAAGCAGTCCACCGGACAGACTTCTACGCAGTCGGTGTACTTGCACTTGATGCAGTTGTCGGTGACGACGAAGGTCATTTCTAATTTTCTCCTCAGGCGGCTGCGGCAGAGCCCTTCCAGACAGGGGTGCCAGGTTCGGGAGGTTTCCCGGCCCTATGAAAACACGTGCTTTTGGTGGGTGGCCTTGAGGCAGTAAGACTGCGTCGTCTACTACCTGTCCCTGCTACCTACCGGCGGTTCGCTGCATTTTCACGCGGCTCGAAAAACGCCTCGACCAGGCTAAAAGCCGAGAGCGTCCCAAACCGCGCGGGATTCTAACAGTATGTAATGCTTCACGTCACAGGCGAGTTTGCAATGTGTATAGCAAATCCAGTGCCTGTCGCGGGGTCATATCGTCGACCTTGACCTTCGACAGCTCGTCGAGCACCGGGTGCGGCAGACTTGCGAACATATCGCTCTGCTGCGGGACAGCCGGCTTGCCGGGTTTGGCGCGCGGCTGCTCGTGCGGCAGGCTGGTGGTTTCCAGACGCTGCAAGTGCTCCTTGGCGCGGCTGATGACCTTGCCCGGCACACCGGCCAGTTGCGCCACGGCCAGTCCGTAGCTCTGGCTCGCAGGCCCTGGCAGTACGCGGTGCAGGAACACGATGCGCTCATTATGCTCGGTGGCGTTGAGGTGCACATTGGTCACCAGCGGCTCGCTTTCCGGCAACACCGTCAGTTCGAAATAGTGCGTGGCGAACAGTGTGTAGGCACGCAGTTGCGCGAGGCATTCAGCTGCCGCCCAGGCCAGCGACAGGCCGTCGAAGGTACTGGTGCCGCGTCCGACTTCGTCCATCAGTACCAGACTTTTATCGGTGGCGTTGTGCAGGATGTTTGCCGTTTCGCTCATTTCGACCATGAACGTCGAGCGTCCGCCCGCCAGGTCGTCGCTGGAGCCGATGCGGGTGAAGATCCGGTCGACCAGCGACAGTTCGCAGCTGGCAGCGGGAACGAAGCTGCCGATATGGGCCAGCAGCACGATCAGCGCCGTCTGACGCATATAGGTCGATTTACCGCCCATGTTCGGGCCTGTGATGACCAGCATGCGCGTGCTGTCGTCCAGCGCCAGGTCGTTGGCAACGAAAGGCGTACTCAGGACCTGTTCAACGACCGGATGGCGACCCTGCTCGATGCGCATGCACGGTTCGGCGACAAAGCGTGGGCAACTGAGGTCCAGGTTCAGCGCGCGCTCCGCAAGGTTGCTCAGCACGTCCAGTTCGGCCAGCGCCGCAGCGGTATCCTGAAGCGGCGCAAGATGGCCGATCAGGTCTTCGAGCAGTGTTTCGTAGAGCATCTTTTCCCGAGCCAGCGCGCGGCTCTTGGCCGACAACGCCTTGTCTTCGAACTCCTTGAGCTCGGGCGTGATAAAGCGTTCGGCACCCTTCAGGGTCTGGCGCCGTATGTAATCTGCCGGCGCCTGCTCGGCCTGCTTGCTTGGCAGCTCGATAAAATAGCCATGCACGCGGTTGTAGCCGACTTTCAGGTTGCCAAGACCGGTGCGGGCTTTTTCGCGGGCTTCCAGGTCGATCAGGAACTGACCGGCGTTTTCGCTCAGCGACTGCAGATCATCCAGTTCCGCATCGTAGCCGGTCTTCAAAACGCCGCCGTCGCGGATAACGGCAGGCGGATTGTCGATGATCGCGCGCTGCAGCAGGTCGGCCAGCTCGGGATAGGTGCTGGCCGTCTGCGCAAGTTGCTGCAGGTGCGGTGCGTCCAGATCGGTCATCGCCTGTTGCAGTTCGGGCAGGGCGCTCAGGGCGTCGCGCAGGCGGGCGAGGTCACGTGGCCGCGCGTTACGCAGGCCGATACGCGCCAGAATCCGCTCGATGTCGCCGATCTCCTTAAGCTGAGGTTGCAGGTTTTCGAAGCGATAGCGTTCCAGAAAACAGGTGATCGACGTCTGGCGTGCCTGAAGGATGGTCAGGTCGCGCAACGGCCGGTTCAGCCAACGGGTCAACAGCCGTGTCCCCATCGCGGTCTGGCAGCGGTCCATGACCGATTGCAGGGTGTTGTCACGGCCTCCGGACAGGTTGGTGTCCAGTTCCAGGTTACGGCGACTGGCTGCATCGAGGATCACGGTATCGTCGAGACGTTCGTGACGCAGGCTGCGTAAATGGGGCAGGGCGGTGCGCTGGGTTTCCTTGGCATAGCTGAGCAGGCAGCCGGCAGCACCAATGGCCAGCGTCAGGTTTTCGCAACCGAACCCCTTCAGGTCCTGGGTTGCAAACTGCTGACACAGACTTTTATGGGCTGAGTCGCGCTCGAAATCCCAGGGCGCGCGACGTCGAGAACCGCGGCGCTTCTCGGCAGGCAGACCTTGTGGCCAGTCATCCGGAATCAGCAGCTCGACGGGGTTGATACGCTCGAGCTCGGCCAGCAGGTTCTCCCAGCCCTTGATCTCCAACACACTGAAGTTGCCGCTGGTGATGTCCAGTACTGCCAGGCCGAACAGGCGTTCGTCACCCAGCACGGCGGCGATCAGGTTATCGCGGCGCTCGTCGAGCAGGGCCTCATCGCTGATGGTCCCTGGCGTGATGATCCGCACCACCTGACGATCCACCGGCCCCTTGCTGGTGGCGGGGTCGCCGATCTGCTCGCAGATCACCACCGATTCGCCCAGTTTCACCAACTTGGCCAGATAACCCTCGGCTGCGTGGTAGGGAATCCCGCACATGGGAATGCTCTGACCTGCCGACTGGCCGCGTGCGGTCAGGGTTATATCCAGCAGCTTGGCGGCTTTCTTCGCGTCTTCGTAGAAGATCTCGTAGAAATCGCCCATGCGATAAAACATCAGTTGATCCAGGTGCTGGTTTTTGAGTTTCCAGTACTGCTGCATCATCGGAGTGTGTGCGGAGAGGTCGGAAATTGCTTTATTCATCAGTGGTTTAGGCAAGTTCTTGAGAGGAGTGAGGCAACCTTGAGACGCGACGGGTGGCCCTTGTCTGAAGCAAGGGGCATCTGCCGGGTATGTGCGATGGCGGCAAGGTTATCACGCTCGACCGGGTGGTGCAGTGACAGCGTGGCTTCCTGCGTATTGGTGACCGGGCGTTTCCAGACAGCCATGCATCCCGATTTGCCGTATAGACTTTCATCGCTGCCGCTCGATCACCGGGCGGTAACTTATAAAAAAGGACTTTTATATGAAGAACAAACGAGCAAGAGATTCTGTCAGCGGGCGCTTCATCCCTTTGGAAGAAGCCAGAAAAAGGCCGAGAGAAACCACGGTGGAAACGGTCAAAAAGCCCGGGCGCAGGAAAAATGACAAGTAAAGCAGCATGCTCAGCCCCGTTGCGCGGCAGGTGCGCCGCCTCAGGATTCACCTTTACAGGCTTTCCAGCATGAACGATTACACCGTGAATGAGATAACCGGGCTTGCCGATATGCTTGGCAAGCTTCTGGGCGCAATGAACGCGCAAGTGACCACTGCCGAATCCTGTACGGGGGGCGGAATCGCTGAAGCGATCACGCGCATTGCCGGCAGCTCGGCGTGGTTCGAAGCGGGCTACGTGACCTATTCGAATGCCCAGAAGACCCGCCAGCTAGGGGTGCCCGAGGTGTTGTTCGAACAGGTCGGGGCGGTCAGCCAGCCGGTTGTCGAAGCCATGGTGCGAGGCGCACAGCGTGAAAGTGGTGCACGATTCGCCGTCGCGGTCAGCGGTGTCGCAGGGCCCGGCGGCGGTTCGCCGGACAAACCGGTCGGTACCGTGTGGCTGTGCTGGGGCAAGGATGATGCGCTGATCGCCCGGCGTTGCCACTTCGATGGCGACCGTGATCAGGTCCGTCGACAGACGGTCGAAGCCGCGCTGCACGGGCTGATACAGCTTGCGCGCGGAGAAATGCCAAAACAGGGGTAGGCGCGCGCTCACTGCTGTGGAATAATACTGTCTACTTATACAGGTGTTGTGGCCATCAAGGCCCTAATTGAATTTGATTACGTGAGGACTTCAATGGACGACAACAAGAAGAAAGCCTTGGCTGCGGCCTTGGGTCAGATCGAGCGTCAGTTCGGTAAAGGCGCCGTGATGCGCATGGGCGATCATGATCGCCAGGCGATCCCTGCCATCTCCACCGGTTCGCTGGGTCTGGATATCGCACTCGGTATTGGTGGTCTGCCGAAAGGCCGGATCGTGGAAATCTACGGTCCTGAGTCTTCCGGTAAAACCACACTGACACTGTCGGTCATCGCTCAGGCCCAGAAAATGGGTGCTACCTGCGCCTTTGTCGACGCCGAGCACGCACTGGATCCGGAATACGCCGGCAAGCTGGGTGTCAACGTCGACGACCTGCTGGTTTCGCAGCCGGACACCGGTGAACAGGCGCTGGAAATCACCGACATGCTGGTGCGCTCCAATGCCATCGACGTGATCGTGGTCGACTCCGTTGCTGCGCTGGTACCCAAGGCAGAGATCGAAGGCGAAATGGGTGACATGCACGTGGGTCTGCAGGCGCGTCTGATGTCGCAGGCGCTGCGCAAGATCACCGGCAACATCAAGAACGCCAACTGCCTGGTGATCTTCATCAACCAGATCCGTATGAAGATCGGCGTGATGTTCGGCAGCCCGGAAACCACTACCGGTGGTAACGCGCTGAAGTTCTACGCTTCGGTACGTCTGGACATCCGCCGTACAGGCGCGGTCAAGGAAGGCGATGAAGTTGTCGGCAGCGAAACCCGCGTCAAGGTCGTGAAGAACAAGGTAGCTCCGCCGTTCCGTCAGGCCGAGTTCCAGATTCTCTACGGCAAGGGTATCTACCTGGATGGCGAAATCGTCGACCTGGCCGTTCTGCATGGTTTTGTCGAGAAGTCCGGCGCCTGGTACAGCTACCAGGGCAGCAAGATCGGTCAGGGCAAGGCCAACTCGGCCAAGTTCCTGGCAGATAACCCGGAAATCTGCAAAGCGCTCGAGAAGCAGATCCGCGACAAGCTGCTGACCCCTGGCGTTGATACCAAGGCTGTCGGCTCCCGTGAAGCAGTGGCTGCCGATGACATGTCTGAAGCAGATGTCGATATCTGATAGCCATGCCTGCCGTGCTCGATACACCCGTCGCCGTCAGGTGCACTGCAATGGACCTGCTCGCACGTCGCGAGCACGGTCGAGTCGAGCTGACGCGTAAACTGCGTCAGCGCGGCGCTCCCCCCGAGCTTATCGATGCAGCCCTTGATCGTCTGGTCGAGGAAGGTCTGCTCTCTGAATCCCGTTACCTCGAAAGCTTCGTTTCTTACCGGGCACGTTCGGGCTACGGTCCTGTTCGTATTCGCGAAGAGCTTGGCCAGCGAGGCTTGCAACGTGCCGACATTGAGCAGGCGCTCAGGGAGTGCGGCGTTGATTGGCAGGAGAAGCTTCACGAGCTCTGGCAGCGCAAGTTTGCCGGTGCCCTGCCTGTCGATGCGCGCGAGCGAGCCAAGCAGGGGCGTTTTCTGAGTTATCGCGGCTATCCGCTGGAAATGATCGGCCGCTTGTTAAGCGGCCGTGGCGGGGATGACTGATATATCCGGGTGCTTACTGTGGCGCCCGATTCCGAGCTGCGTCCCTTGTCACTGAAGCGTCTTCCCAGTTTTCCTGTTGATTGATGTAATCCACCAGTTCCCGAAGCCTGCCCTGATTGCGTCCTGTGAAGGTGAACGCCAGTCGTGTCAGGTGGCTGAATTGCGCTTCATCGTGCTCTTCGCCCTGATAACTGTGCTGATGAAAGTTTTCATTGATGCACAGGTCAGCGAACGCTTCCTGCATGTGCTCCAGGGCCTGTTCGTTCAGCGCATGATGCATACGGATCACGAACTTGTTTTTCAGCCAGCGGCTGGAATGGAAGTTCGCATAAAACCGGTCGATCTCTTCTACCGCTTCATCGGCGCTGTAAACCAGCCTCATCAGCTTCATGTCGGCTGGCAGAATGTAGTGATTGTCCTGCAACTGATGCTTGATGAAGTCCAGTGCACCTTGCCAGAAACTTCCGCCAGGCGTGTCCAGCAATACGACAGGCACCAACGGGCTTTTGCCGGTTTGTATCAGCGTCAGCACTTCCAGGGCTTCATCCAGAGTTCCGAAGCCGCCTGGGCATAGCACCAGCGCGTCAGCTTCCTTGACGAAGAACAGCTTGCGCGTAAAGAAGAAGTGGAAGGGCAGCAGGTTTTCGCTGCCTTCTACCGTCGGGTTGGCGTGCTGTTCGAAAGGCAGGGTAATGTTGAACCCGAGGCTGTGTTTCAAGCCTGCACCGGCATGGGCTGCCGCCATGATGCCGCCGCCTGCGCCGGTGATGACCATCATGTCGGAGCGGGCCAGTTTTTCACCCAGCTCTGTGGCTTGTGCGTACAGCGGATGTTCCATTGGTGTACGGGCGGAGCCGAACACAGTGACTTTGCGGCGGCCCTTGAAACGCTCGAGCACCCGAAAGGCTTTGTCCAGTTCGCGCAGGGTTTGCAGCGTTATCTTGACGTCCCAGCGGTTGCGGTCATCCTGGGCCATGCGCAGCACCGTGAGCATCATGTCGCGGTACAGCGGCAGGTTTTTCGTGCCCGGAGCCACCTCATTGAGGTGCTCTTCAATCTTGCTGGTCAGGTCGAGACCGTCGCTTTGAAAGTGTCGGGATAAAAGATCGTCAGGTACATACGGCATTCGGGATTTTTCCTCCTGCTGGATCAATGGCCCGGTGGGGCGTGTTGAATCGATGATGTCCCGGTTTGCAGAGAAAGGCTACCCATACCCTGTTCATTATCAGGGTGGATTAGTTGCAGGATGTCTTGAGTATTGCTCGACTGACGCGCCTGAGGGACAGGCGCGCGGGGGGCGGCTACATGTCGGGCGTAGCTTACTGCTTGGGCTTTACAGTACAGTCGGAAGCCTGAAAGGTCTGCGTCACAACCGGGCGGTTGGTCTTGTACTCGGTGAACTGATACTTGAGTACGGCCCCCTTGGTCATCAACTGGCGGAAACCATTGTTGTGGCAAACGCTATTACCCAGCTGGTTGCGCATCACGTCCGGATTGGCGCGCATCTGCTGAGCCTGGCCTTCACGAACGCTCAGGTGGTTGATCAACTGGTTGCCGCTGACGGTATAGCCCTGATCGAGGATGTCTTCGTTGATCGCTCGCGGCGTGCCGACACTGCTTTCCTTAGCGACTTTTTCCAGCATCTTGCTGAGTTCGAACTCCTGTTTCGACGCCGCTTGGGCGCACAGTGGAGCAACGAGCAAAAGCGTAAGGGTGGGTACGATAAGGCGCAGCATTAAACTCTCCTGATTAAGTCACTGGCCGTTGGACCAGCGACTTCAAAGTGCGTTCCGGGCCGCCCACCGATAGGGCGGGGTGCGATGGCGCAGCAGTATAGAGCAGGAGTCTTGATCGGGCCTAGGCTCTGTATGAAAAGAGGCCGCCGGATCGAAAGCGCGTTGAAGTGCCGGGCCTCTGATAAACTGCGCGGACTTTAATCCTGCCGAGTCTTTGTGGTGTCGATGTCTTCCCCCCGCAGGCATGTCCTGTAATGAGCCATGCCGTTTCCCGCCTGCGCGATGAGCGTCTGGCCCGCAGTACCAGGCCTTTTATTGCCCGTGGCTCGCGCGCGCCGCGCTGCCCGGAATGCCGGGTGATCTCCAGCTATTGTCTGTGCGAGTGGCGCCCCAGCGTCGCTGCCGATTCAGGCATCTGCCTGCTGATGTATGACACCGAGCCCTTGAAACCGACCAACACCGGCTGGCTGATCGCCGATGTGATCAAGGACACTCATGCCTTCCTCTGGTCGCGGATAGAAGTCGATGAGCAACTGCTCGCCTTGCTGGACGACCCGCAGTGGCAGCCTTACATCGTGTTTCCCGGAGAATTTGTCGCCGAGGAGCGCGTGGTCAATAAGGTCTCGCGCCTGGATGGCAAGCGCCCGTTGTTCATTCTGCTGGATGCGACCTGGACCGAAGCGCGCAAGATGTTTCGCAAGAGCCCTTATCTGGAGCGGTTTCCGGTCTTGAGTCTGGAGCCCGAGCAGATCTCGCGCTACCGCTTGCGTCGATCAAGACGCGACGACCACTTCTGCACGGCAGAAGTGGCCGCCCTCTGTCTGGAACTGGCCGGTGACTCCAGTGCCAGCGGCGTGCTGGATGCTTATCTGGACGTCTTCAGCGCTCATTATCTGGGCGCCAAGTTCCAGAACCCGATTGATCCTGATGATGTGGCGCATACCCATTTGAAAGCGTTCATTTGAAGGCTTTTGAAAATCAGGGGTGGTCGAACTGCGCGGGTTTGGCTAATTGCCATCTATGTTCCCGGGTATCGACGCTTCGCGCTTGACCGTCATGGCCATGCTGGGCATGCTTGGCGCCGCCTGGAAGCCGATTCATCTGGTCTGGCAGTGCGCCGAAGCCCGCTACGGGTTTCGCACCGAGCGTTCGCCAGCCTCGCTGGGCGGCCGATTCTTCGGCCCCTCACTATAAAAACAGGATCATTACATGACCTACGACATCCTGATCGCTGATGATCATCCCCTGTTTCGCAGTGCGCTGCATCAGGCGCTGAGCATCGGCCTGGGGCCTGACGCAAGGCTGGTCGAGGCAGAAAGCATTGCCCAGCTTGAGTCGCGCCTGGGGGAAAAGGCTGATTGGGATCTGGTTCTGCTGGACCTGAACATGCCGGGTGCCTATGGCTTCTCCGGGCTGGTCCTGTTGCGTGGCCAGTACCCGCAGATACCGGTAGTGATGGTCTCGGCGCAGGAAGAAGCTTCCATCGTGGTGCGCTCCAAAGAGTTTGGCGCCAGTGGCTTCATTCCCAAATCCAGCTCGCTGGAAGTCATTCAGCAGGCGGTACGCACGGTGCTTGACGGTGACGTCTGGTGGCCGCCGCAGGTCAATGAAGTGATCAGTGTTTCAGACGAAGCGAAGGCTGCCAGCGCAGGCCTTGCCAGCCTGACGCCGCAGCAGTTTCGAGTGTTGACGATGGTCTGTGAAGGCTTGCTGAACAAGCAGATCGCTTCCGAGCTCAGCGTGTCCGAAGCCACCATCAAGGCACATGTCACGGCGATTTTCCGCAAGCTTGGCGTGCGCACGCGTACCCAGGCAGCATTGTTGTTACAGCAGCTTGAGTCCATTTCGTCCAGTTGATGGCTTTCAGGTTGCAAGCATTCACGCTTTTTTGACCTGTATTGCCTTAGCTTTCCTCATCTTTTTACACAGCAGTCTCTCTATGTCGCCCTTCAAAGGCCAAACCGGTCTGAAACGTATTCTTAACGCCGCTGGTTACTCACTGGACGGTATGCGCGCAGCCTTCAAAGGTGAAGCGGCCTTCCGCCAGCTGGTGCTGCTCAACGTGGTCCTGATTCCGCTGTCGTTTTTCCTGCACGTCAGCAAGGGCGAGCATGCCCTGCTGGTTGCCGTGTGCCTGCTGGCGCTGATCGTCGAGTTGCTTAACTCGGCCGTAGAGGCGGCCATTGACCGTATCTCCCTGGACTTGCACCCGCTGTCCAAGAACGCCAAGGACATGGGCAGTGCTGCCCAGTTCATCGCCCTGAGCATGATTGGTCTGGTGTGGGCGATCATTTTGCTGGGCTAACGCTTTTCGATACAGACCGTCAATACAGGCTGGGCAGCACGATCTCGTCGCTGCGCTGCACTCCGGCGGTGAACGCGCGACACAGTTCGAGAAACTCGCGCATGGCCGAGGTCTGGTATTTCTGTTTGTGCCAGATGAAGTAGAACTGCCTGGCCAGGTCCAGCTCGGGCGTGGCCAGTTCCACCAGATTGCCGCGACGAAAGGCATCGCGCAGCGCCAGTCTGGAAATGCAGCCAATGCCCAGCCCGGATTCGACTGCGCGCTTGATGGCTTCGGTGTGCTCGAGCTCCAGCCGGACATTCAGCCCGTTGCGATGATGACGCATCGCCTGATCGAAGGTCAGGCGTGTGCCGGAGCCCTGTTCCCGGAGAATCCAGGCTTCATGGGTCAGCTCTTCCAGCGTTACCTGCGCGCGCTTGGCCAGCGGATGCTGCGGGGCGCAGAACACCACAAGTTCGTCTTCGACCCAGGATTGCACTTCGATGTCCGGGTGGCTGCAATCGCCTTCGATGAGGCCCAGATCGATCTCGTAGTGCGCAACCTGTTGCACGATATGCGCGGTGTTCTGGACATGCAGCTTGACCTGGCTTTCCGGGTGGCGCTGCATATAGCCGCCGATCAGCAGGGTCGCCAGGTAATTGCCGATCGTCAGCGTCGCCCCGACCGCCAGTGAGCCGAAGCCTGATTTACCGTTGAGCAGGTCTTCGATTTCCTTGGCCTGATCGAGCAGCGCGACGGCTTGCGGCAACAACTGCCTGCCGGTGGCGTTGAGGCTGAGGCGCTTGCCGGCGCGGTCAAACAGCTGGCAGCTCGATTGGCGCTCCAGCTCGGTGATGGAGGTGCTGGCAGCCGACTGCGAAAGCGAAAGCAGTACCGCGGCTTTGGAGACGCTTTCCTGCCGGGCGACGGCCACAAATACCTGGAGCTGACGGAGAGTAAATCGCATATCTATATAACCGATAACCTATATCTTGATAATTCATTTAACAGATATTGTGTCTGCCACTAGAATGTCGCGCAATAGCGCAGTGCTTCTGCGCGCACTATTTTTTCAGGAGTCCTCACGTACATGAGCAACATGAACCACGAGCGTGTCCTCAGCGTCCACCACTGGAACGACACCCTCTTCAGTTTCAAGTGCACCCGCGACCCTGGTTTGCGTTTCGAGAACGGTCAGTTCGTGATGATCGGTCTGCAGCAGCCAAACGGTCGTCCGCTCATGCGTGCTTATTCGATTGCCAGCCCGAACTGGGAAGAGCATCTGGAATTCTTCAGCATCAAGGTGCCGGACGGCCCGCTGACTTCCCAGCTGCAGCACCTCAAGGAAGGTGACGAGATCATCATCAGCAAGAAGCCTACGGGTACGCTGGTGCTGGACGACCTCAAGCCGGGCAAGCATCTGTACCTGCTGAGCACCGGTACCGGCCTTGCGCCGTTCATGAGTGTCATCCAGGATCCCGAGACCTACGAGCGTTTCGAGAAAGTCATCCTCTGCCACGGCGTGCGTTACGTGAATGAAGTCGCCTATCGCGAATTCATCACCGAGCATCTGCCGCAGAATGAGTTCTTCGGTGAAGCGCTGCGTGACAAGCTGATTTACTACCCGACGGTCACCCGCGAGCCCTTCGAGAACGAAGGTCGTCTGACCGACCTGATGCGCAGTGGCAAGCTGTTCAGCGACATCGGCCTGCCACCGATCAACCCGCAGGATGACCGTGCCATGTTGTGCGGCAGCCCGAGCATGCTCGACGAGACCAGCGAAGTGCTCAACAGCTTCGGCCTGACCGTTTCGCCGCGTATGCGTGAGCCGGGCGACTATCTGATCGAGCGTGCTTTCGTCGAGAAGTAAGCCGGCTGCACAAGACCCGCCTCGTCCTTGAGTGGATCAGGCGGGTTTTTGTTGCGCGGGTTTTTTCGCCCCAATCAGTTCAGGCAAGCAGCGGCTTCAGGCGAGCAGCACTTCCAGCACGCAAATCACACCCGCCTGCGGGTAGTGCCAGCGCACGTCCAGATCCCAGAACTGAGCACCATAGCGACGTTCCGGCGTGGGTAGCTGATAGGCCGGGCGCGGGTCCTGGGCCAGACACTGCTCGATCAGTTCGACCAGCGGCTCATTCAGGCGCAGCGCGTGTTCACGAGCCTGTTGCAGCGCGGCGTCTTGCCAGTGCACCGGTATCAGGGCTGGCGCAGCACTGGCGATGTGGTTGGTCGCATCGCCAATTGCATCGGCGTAGGGTACGTAGGGCTTGATGTCCAGCACCGGCGTGCCATCCAGCAGGTCGATGCCGGACAGCCAGAGTCGTCCGGCCTCGACCTTGTCCAGCTTGACCACCGACTGGCCGATGCCATTGGGGCGATGGGTTGCGCGGGTAGCGAACACGCCCATCGACTGGTTGCCACCCAGGCGCGGCGGGCGCACCTTCAGGCGGGGCTTGTCTTCCAGCGCCTGGTGGAACAGAAACAGCAGCCAGACGTGACTGACTTGTTCCAGCCCCTGAACCGCTTCACCCTGATCGAACGGTGCCACCAGCTCCAGTACACCGCGTGCCGCCGGGGCCAGTTGTGGCTGGCGCGGGATGGCGAATTTCTCTTTGAAGCAGGAGCGCACGAAGCCGACAGGGGAGACGTTGTAGCTCATCGAGGCTGGTTCAGCCGCGCACGCGCAGGGTCAGGCCCTTGAGAAAATTGCGCAGCAGTTGATCGCCACAGGCGCGATAGTTGGTGTGTCCGACCTTGCGGAACAGGGCGCTCAGTTCTGGTTTGGAAACCGGGAAGTCGACCGATTTGAGGATGGCGTGCATGTCGTCTTCTTTCAGTTCGAACGCCACGCGCAGTTTTTTCAGGACGATATTGTTGGTGATCGGCAAATCGATCGCCTGTGGCGGACGGCTGTCGTCCTTGCCACGCTTGAAGTAGACCAGGCCATCGAGGAAGTGCGCCATGATTTCATCGCTGCAATCCAGGTAGCCTTCTTCTTCCTCTTTTTTCATGAAGGCGATGACATCGCTCTTCGACACTTCAAAGCCGGTCAGTGCGGTGATCTCGACAATCTTGCTGTCGCTGATATCGAGCATGTAGCGCACGCTGCGCAGTACATCGTTGTTCATCATGAGGCGTATTTCCTGATAAGTCGTAGGGCAGCGCATGACGGTGGCCATGCGCGCTGTAATAAGGTGGGTGGCGCGAGGGTCAGAACTTTTCCTTGGCCGTCATGTAGCGCCACTGGCCCTCGGGCAGTTTGCCCATGGACACGCCGCCGATGCGGATGCGGCGAATGGCGACGATCTTCAGGCCGACGGCCTCGCACAGCAGGGCGATAATGCCGGGCTGCGGATTTTTCATCGCAAAACGCAGGCGGTTCTCGTTCTGCCAGCTGGCTTTCACGGCTGGCAGCTCCTTGCCTTTGTAGGTCAGACCGTGGTTCAGCCGGTTGAGGCCATGAGCAACCATCTCGCCCGAGATCTCCACCACGTATTCCTGCTCGATCTTGCTGCGGTCATCGGTGAGCTTGCGCAGGATCTTCCAGTCCTGGCTGAACACCATCAAGCCGCTGGCATTGGCCTGCAGGCTTGAAATCGCCTCAAGGCGCATGAAATGGCCCTTGAGCGGACGCTTGCTGTAGCTGTGCTCTACGGAGAGCGTGCCCGGCGTAATCATCTGCAAAGCCTCTTCGGCGCTTGCCGAGGCGGGTTTGTGCAGGATGATTGTCACAGGCTCTGGAGAATCGGCCTTGGCATCCGGGCTGAGCTCGATTTTCTGGGTGCTGACCTTGAAGTGCGGCTCTTCGATGACCTCGCCGTCCACAGTGACCCAGCCACCCTCGATAAACAGTTCGGCCTCCCGGCGGGAGCAACCGACCAGCTCGATAAGGCGTTTGGAAAGGCGAATGGGGTCTGTCATGACAAAAAAGCCGTTTGCTAAAATAAAGTCGCCATTGTAACCGCCCGGCGACGGTTAATCGCGGCAACATTGCATTTGCGCTGCAATCGGTGTCAGTTACGACTGATCAGGCGCATTCTCAGCATGGGGTAAGGTTGGCCCAGACCATCGATTTCAGAGCGGCTGACAACCTCGAAACCCTGCCTGCGATAAAACCCCAATGCCTGCGTATTCTGCTCGTTGACGTCCAGCTCGCGGATATTGAACTGCTCGATTGCATGAGTCAGCAACTGCGTGCCCAGCTTCTGGCCGCGATGCTTCGGGTCGATGAACAGAATATCCAGACTGTCTTTGTGCGCACCCGCAAAGCCGGTGATGTTGAGCTGCTCATCCCTTGTACAGAACAGGGTCACACTGCCCAGATACTGCGGCAGCAGCCCCTTGAGTCGGGTGATGTAGGCGTCTGGCAGAAAGTCATGGGTCGAGCGCACCGAGCGTTCCCATACCTCGGTCAATTCCGGGTAATCATGGGTATCCGGTGTGTATAGCTGCATATCGCGTCCTCCTTTAAGCCGGTCCTGGATAGACAACAGCCAGAGACGAAAAAGCCCTGCCGGTTAAAGGGCAGGGCTTTCGTTTGCGACCAGGGAGAGTACTTAGAGCATCTCGGCCCACAGGTCGTATTCGTCGGCATCGGTCACTCGGCACATGATCTTGTCGCCGGGCTGAACGGTGCTGCCGTCTTCCAGGCCGATGAACACGTTGCCGTCGATTTCCGGGGCGTCGAAGAAGCAGCGGCCCACGGCACCACGATCGTCGACTTCGTCGATCAGCACTTCGATTTCCTTGCCGATCTTCATCTGCAGGCGCGCAGCGCTGATTGCCTGCTGATGAGCCATGAAACGATCCCAGCGATCCTGCTTGACGTCGTCCGGCACGATGGCCGCGTCCAGCAGATTGGCAGGCGCGCCTTCAACCGGCGAGTACTGGAAGCAGCCAACCCGGTCCAGCTGCGCTTCGGTCAGCCAGTCCAGCAGGTACTGGAAGTCTTCTTCGGTTTCGCCGGGAAAGCCGACGATGAAGGTCGAACGGATGATCAGGTCAGGGCACTGCTCGCGCCAGTTCTTGATGCGCGCCAGGGTCTTGTCTTCGAAGGCCGGACGCTTCATCAGTTTGAGGATTTTCGGGCTGGCGTGCTGGAACGGGATGTCCAGGTACGGCAGGATCTTGCCAGCGGCCATCAACGGGATCAGTTCGTCGACGTGCGGGTACGGGTAGACATAGTGCAGGCGCACCCAGACGCCCATCGAGCCCAGCGCCTGGCACAGCTCGGTCATGCGGGTTTTGACCGGCTGACCGTCCCAGAAACCGGTGCGGTATTTGACGTCAACGCCATAGGCGCTGGTGTCCTGGGAAATGACCAGCAGTTCCTTCACACCGGATTTGACCAGGCGCTTGGCCTCGTCCAGCACATCACCCACCGGGCGGCTGACCAGTTTGCCGCGCATCGACGGGATGATGCAGAAGCTGCAACTGTGGTTGCAGCCTTCGGAAATTTTCAGATACGCGTAGTGACGCGGGGTCAGCTTGACGCCTTGTGGCGGCACCAGGTCGATCAGCGGATTGTGATCCTGGCGGGGCGGCACGACATCGTGAACCGCGTTGACCACCTGTTCGTACTGCTGCGGGCCGGTCACCGACAGCACGCTCGGATGCACATTGCGAATGACACTCGCATCGACGCCCATGCAGCCGGTCACGATGACCTTGCCGTTTTCCTTGATGGCTTCGCCGATCACTTCCAGCGACTCGGCCTTGGCCGTATCGATGAAGCCACAGGTGTTGACCACCACCACGTCGGCGTCCTCGTAGGTCGCAACGACTTCGTAACCTTCCATGCGCAGCTGGGTCAGGATGCGTTCAGAGTCAACGAGTGCCTTTGGGCAACCCAGTGAAACGAATCCAACCTTGGGGGCGGACGGCGTGGTGACGGTGGACATGGCAAACCTCGGCGTGAAGGGCACCCGGACGCGAAGCGCAGGCGCTGACTGGGCGCTTGCTGCGCCTCTGATCAAAAAGTGCGCAATTCTAGCGGCGAGTGGGCAGGATGACCAGCGTTTGCATGAGAATTACGACGTACGCGAGACACAGCCTGGGCCAGCGCGTGCTTGGCCGATTGCATCATCACCGACAGTAAGTCGGTTACACGCAGTGTATCGAGGAGGATGGCCGATGTTGCAACGGGTGACGGTGACATTTTGAATGAAGTCCAGGCCCACCTGTGCAGGCCTGGACTGGCTGTCACTTGCTTTCAGCGCCGCGGCTCATGCATCGGGCAGCCGTTGTGCTGACTGCGAAAGCCCGCCGAGTGTTCATAGGCAGGTTTGCGCACGCGCATGACGCCGCCCAACGGACGATGCGCCTCAAGGCCATGCCACGGGCTGAACGCCATGGCTTCGTCGATTTCCTGGACGTTTTGCTCCGACCACGATGACTGGCGGGGCACATCGATTCGAGCGACGGTTACGTAAGGGCTGAGGTCTTCCGGCCAGATCGCCGAGGCGTCCTCGATCGGCATTTTCTCCAGGTCTGTGGCCAACTGGACGCGGACTTCCCAACTGGCATCGTGTTCAAGAAAGAACGCCTTGACCGCTTCGCGCAGACCGTCCGGATTGTCTTTCAGGTCCACAGCCTTGTCGGTCAGCGCAATCAATTCGGCGGAGACGGGCACGACGCTGAGTTTGGCGTAGTAGGGGCCGTATAGAAACGGTACGACGGTGTAGAACGTCTCGCCGAGGATATGGGTCATCGGGTGCCCGCCGAGACTTCTCAGTGTGCCACTTTCGCCACCGGCAGACTCGATCACCGACTCGATGCCGCGCAGGACGGCAGACAGCGCGCGTTTCATGCTCGGCGCCTTGTCGGTCGTCTTGGCCAGCAGCTTCAAGGTCTTCAGGAAGGCCTTGGGGTCCTTGGCGGTAAAGGCCTTGGCGTTTTGCATGACGAAATCCTGAGTGGTTGCCTCTGCGCTGCCAGGCAAGCGCGCGCCTTCGACACCGACCAGTTTGATGGCCAGGCCTCTGGGCGTGGACACCTTGTCGTCGAGAATATCGCCCGGGTTGGTCGAGAAGCGCATGACGACCTGGAAGTTGCCGGGCCTGGCAAAGGCACCCTGGGCCAACGGCTCGGGCAGGTCGCCGTAGACCTGAATCTGGCCGTGGAGCAAGCCGTGGGCCTTGGCGTGCACACTGCGAATGGCGTGCCCTGTGTCTTGATAAGTGGTCTCGAGGATGGAGTGCATGGCTTCGACCAGCTCTTTGCTGGTCTGCGCTTCATCGTCCGGAACGACTTCAAAGGAGGGCTGGAAGGGCAAGGGCTGGACAGTCAGGTTTTGTGTAGTCATCAGGGCATCTCGGTCAGAGGTAATCAGGGCGCCCGGGCGTCGATGCGGTTCTTGTAGACCCCTGATGCGGCAGGCTTAACTAATGACCGGCCGATATTTTTGTCGTTCCATGAGAAACGTTGCCTCGAAAAACTCCCTCAACAGGCAGTGATCAAGGCAGGGAGGCAGGCCGGATCGTTGCGATGATCTGCGTTTCACCAAGAATTACGACGAGTGCTGCGTTATGCTTCGCGCCATCGCGCCGAGGCATGTCAATGTCTGGCTGAATCTGAATTGTTACGCCTTGTGATGTTCTCAGTGTTGAACCTCATGTCTGGTTTCCGGGAGTAGTGGATGAGTCAAGCAAACAGTCATGCGGAGGCCGGAGGCGCTGCCAAGCCCATCGGGTTGCTGATCGCCGCAGTAGGGGTGGTTTACGGCGACATCGGCACCAGTCCGCTGTACACCCTCAAGGAGGTGTTTCAGGGGGGGTACGGTGTGGACGTGACCCATGACGCGATTCTCGGCGTGCTGTCGCTGATCTTCTGGTCGCTGATCTGGGTGGTTTCCTTCAAATACATGGCGTTCGTCCTGCGTGCCGATAACCAGGGTGAGGGCGGCATCATGGCGCTGATGGCCCTGGCGCGGCGTGCGTCGGCCAAGCATCCCCGGCTGCAAATGATGATGGTGGTGTTCGGACTGTTCGGCGCCGCATTGTTCTACGGTGACAGCATGATCACCCCGGCAGTTTCGGTGTTGTCGGCGATGGAAGGGCTGGAACTGGCGTTCGATGGCCTCGATCACTGGATCGTGCCCATGGCGCTGGTTGTGCTGGTAGGGCTGTTTCTGATTCAGCGTCATGGCACCGCGCGCATCGGCGTGCTGTTCGGCCCGGTGATGGTGACCTGGTTTCTGGTGCTCGGCGCGCTGGGTGTCTACGGCATCATGCAGTCGCCGGAAGTGCTGAAAGCGGTCAATCCGGCATGGGGTGTGAATTTCTTCATCATCCATCCGGGCATTGGTGTGGCCATTCTGGGTGCTGTGGTGCTTGCCCTGACGGGGGCCGAAGCGCTGTATGCCGACATGGGCCACTTCGGCCGCAAGCCGATTTCACGCGCCTGGTTCATCCTCGTGCTGCCTGCGCTGCTGCTCAACTATTTCGGCCAGGGTGCGCTGGTGCTGGGCAATCCTGAAACGGTTCGTAACCCGTTCTACCTGCTGGCGCCGGGCTGGGCGCTGCTGCCACTGATCGGTCTGTCGACGATGGCCACCATCATTGCCTCGCAAGCGGTGATCTCCGGCGCCTTCTCGATGACACTGCAGGCGATCCAGCTGGGCTACATTCCACGCATGCACATCCAGCACACCTCCAGCGACGCACAAGGCCAGATCTACATCGGTGCCGTCAACTGGGCGCTGATGGCGGGCGTGATTCTGCTGGTGATCGGCTTTGAGTCGTCTGGTGCGCTGGCGTCTGCCTACGGCGTCGCGGTGACCGGGACCATGCTCTGCACCACCATTCTGGTGTCGACGGTCATGCTGATGCTCTGGAAATGGCCGCCATTGCTGGCCGTTCCGCTGCTGATCTGCCTGCTGCTGGTGGACGGTCTGTTCTTCGCGGCCAACGTGCCGAAGATCTTCCAGGGCGGGGCTTTCCCGGTACTGGCGGGCGCGGTGCTGTTTATCCTCATGACCACCTGGAAGCGCGGCAAGCAATTGCTTGCGGAGCGAATCGACGAGGGCGGCCTGCCATTGCCGATCTTCATCGGCAGTATTCGCGTCCAGCCGCCGCATCGGGTACAGGGCACGGCAGTGTTCCTGACAGCACGTTCGGATGCCGTACCCCATGCGCTGTTGCACAACATGCTGCACAACCAAGTGTTGCACGAGCAAGTGGTGCTGTTGACGGTGGTGTATGAAGATTCGCCGCGTGTACCGTCCGCTCAGCGCTTCGAAGTCGAATCCTATGGCGAAGGCTTCTATCGGGTGATCCTGCACTTCGGCTTTATCGATGAGCCCGATGTGCCGGCTGCACTGGCCTTGTGTCACTTGCCGGAGCTGGACTTCAGTCCGATGCGCACCACGTACTTCCTCAGCCGCGAGACGGTGATCCCGTCCAAGATGGATGGCATGGCGCGCTGGCGTGAAGCGTTGTTCGCCTTCATGCTCAAGAACGCCAACGGCAACCTGCGCTTCTTCAAGCTGCCGTTCAACCGGGTGATCGAGCTGGGTACCCAAGTGGAGATGTAAACGTTGGCCGGGTTGTCCGGCAGCGCAGATAAAAAAATCCCGGCAACCTCACGGTGCCGGGATTTTTTTGGGTCGCAGACTGCAGCGTTACTGAGCGGTAGTCTTTCCCTGACGCTTGTTGATCGCGTCGATCAGACGTTTGGCCAGCGCCGGATAGTCCTCATCGAAGTGATGACCGCCTGGCAACTGGACCGCTTCGCCAACGGCGGTGGTGTCAGTGCAACCGCTGTCTTTCTTCTCTTCGACGCCGTAAACGCAGAACACCTTGGCGGCTGGCAGCTTGGCCATTTCCTGTCCGGTGGTGGCTTCCTTGCCTGCGTTGCCAAGCCAGCCGTCGACGTGAATCTCGAAGCTGCCAGTGCGTGCGAAGGCCAGCAGAATGATTGCGTCAACCCGGTTCTGATCGTCTGCTGCCAGGCGATTGTAGATCGCCGGCATGACGTCCGCACCGAACGAGTAGCCAGCCAGAATGAAGCGCTTGGTGCCCCATTTCTGACGGTAATGGTTCATCAGGTCGGTGAGGTCGACGGCGGTCTGTTCCGGCGTCTTGTGTTCCCAGTAGTAACGCAGTACGTCGATGCCGACCACCGGGTAGCCCATCTTGGCCATGTCGCCGGCCACGACTTTGTCCAGGTCGCGCCATCCGCCGTCACCGGACATGAACAGCGTCACGGTGTCTGAAGGCTGGCTGGCTGGGACTTCGACCGTCGGTATGCCCAGTCCGCCGCTGTCATTCTCGCCGAGCAGCAGATGACGAAGTTCGGTATTGAGCACCTGGGGCAGCGGGATGTCGTAGTCGCTGATGCTGGTGTCGGCGTTGCTCTGGTCGCGCACGAACGCTGCGCTCGGATCATCCGGCGCGTCGTTCCAGGCGGCCAGCCAGTGCCCGTGCGCAGCCTTTTGTGGCAGCGGTACGTCGCAGATCTGTGGCGGCTTCTCGTCTTCTTCCAAAACGGGCGGCGGATTCGAGGCATGCTCGAGCGCAAAACCTACCGAAATGGCCTGCGCCTTGTCATCGGTCTGTCCGGCCAGCCAGCGCCAGGCCAGTGTCGCGCCAGGGCCTATGCCGCCGACGACCTTTGCCGGGCCGTCGAGCTTCGTCAGAGCGTCCTGAAAGGTCTTCTGTTGCAGGACGCAGTCGTCCTTGGGCAACACCACCTGAATGATGCGTGCCGACGCATCCTTGCTGATCGCCAGCAATTGCTTGTCGCTCAGCATGTCTTCAGCGGTGACGGCCAGTGCGATACGGGTCTTGATGCTGGTGGCCGGCGTTACGCTGGTCAGCGGCGCGCCACCGTCAAGGTTCGAGTGTTCCAGTGATGCGGGCGGAGCGGGGCGGGTCCAGACCCACACTCCCAGCGCCACGATTAAAAGAACAATTACCAGAGCTGCGAGCAAAAGGCGCCAGGAGCGTCGAATCATCAGCGTTTCACCAATCCAGTCAGGCCGCCCGCAATCAGGGCGGCGGTGTCAGCCAGTGCCACAAGCGGATCGAGTCCGGCAGGCACGGCCATATAACGAGGTTCCCAATCGGGCTGGAATTTGTCCTTGAAGCGACGCAGCCCCTGGAAGTTGTACAGCTGTTCGCCACGGCGGAAGATCATCGAACCCAGACGCTGGGTGATGGGTGCGCCGCGTCGTGGCTGCAGGCCCGACAAAGGCACCATGCCCAGGCTGAAGCGCGCGTAGCCCTGGGCTTTGTAATGCAGAATCAGGCCGACCATCATGAACTCCATGGTCAGCTTGGGTGCATCCGGGTGAGAGCGCATCAGGTCCAGGCTGGCCAGTTCCGGGCTGGTGGTTTCCAACAGGTTGGAGAACGCGACCGGCTTGCCCTGGAAGTGCACGATGGCAATGCGGAAGTACTTCAGGTACTCAGTACTGAAGCGGCCCAGCGAGAAGCCTTTTTCACGGACATTCTTGCCCGTCAGCCAAGCGTCGGAAATCACTTTCAGCTCGTCGATCGGCGCCTGGCCCGGTTCGTAGATCTCCAGCGAAAGCCCGTCGCGGCCACCCCGGTTCCAGGTGTAACGCAGGTCTTTCATCTCCTTGCCCTTGGCGTCGATGTCGAAGCGCCGCAGGTCGACGCGCGCTTCTTCACCCAGCTTGATGGCGGTGAGACCGATGTCCATGTAGAACGGCAGGTTTTCTGCACGTACCTGATAGAACACCGGGCGCGCATGGTGCACGTCGCACAGGTCGCGGAACTGCCAGATCAGCTCGGCACGCTGCTGTGTGGGGCCGATCGGGTCGTAAAGCGCTACCAGACTGCGGCCGCGATGCGAGTACATCAGGAACGCATTGCCGGCCGGATGGAACAGGATCGCCTTGTCGCCGGTCAGCACCAGACCGCCATCCGGCTGTTTGGATGCCTTGAGGATCTCGGCTGCCTTGTCCAGGTCTGCCGCGTCGGGCAGCTTGATGACCGGTCTGGCAGTACGCAGCAACCAGGTCAGTGAGACCACCACCAGCAGTACTGCGCTGCCCAACGCCGAACGCAGGCCGCGCGGCGCGTCTGCATCGAGCGTGAACTGCCACCACAACTGGTGACTGTAGGGTACGTCCTGATAGGCGAACAGCAGCAGCCAGATCGAGGCGCCGACCACACAGATGCTGGCAATCAGGTAGACCGGCGAGAACGGCAGCTCCAGCAGGCGACTTGGACGGTAGAACGAACGGCGGAAGGTCAGCAGCAGGCAGGCGGTCAGCAGCAGCATGCTGGCTTCTTCCCAGTCGAAGCCCTTGAGTATCGACAGCACTGCACCGACCAGCAGCAAAATAGAGGTCAGCATCCATGCAGCCGACAGTCGACGACGCAGGCCCTGGGCGAGCAGCAGGCACAGCACACCCACCAGACTGGCCCCGAAGTGCGACGCATCGATCAGTCGATGCGGGATCATGAAGCCAACGTTTTCCAGACGGGTATCAATTTCAGGGGTGGCACCAGAGAAGAGCAGCACCACCCCCGATAAGAAAACCAGTAGTGCCAGAATCGGTGCCGCCAGCCCTGAGGCGACGCGCATGGCCTGCCGGGTTGGCAGCAGGCGCTGGGCCTCGGTAAACAGCAAGGTAAGGCAGGCCAGCAGCAGCGGCAGGATCACGTAGATCAGACGGTACAGCAGCAGCGCAGCGGCGAGCGGGGCGGCACCCAGCTCGTTGGCAAAGGCCGCAAGCAGAATCGCCTCGAACACGCCGACGCCGCCAGGCACATGGCTGAGCACGCCAGCCGCGAGCGCCAGCAGGTAAATAAGGATGAATGCACCCAGCGGCGGCGCATGCGGCAGCAGCAGGTACAGCACCATCGCTGCGGCGGCGACGTCCAGTGCGGTGATCACCAATTGAATCAGCGTCAGCTTCAAATCCGGCAGGCGCAAGGTGCGACGACCGAGACGAACCAGAATATTGTGCGGGATGTCCTGTTCCGGCAGGCGCCGACGGTAGACGAACACCGCCAGCAACAGACTGCCGATCAACACCGCTGTAGCGACTACAGCCAGCACGTCGACGGGAAGTTTGAGTGCCAGTGACGCGCCTGACAGGTTGCTCAACGTGGCCAGTGCAGCCAGCGGCGGCAGCGCACAACCCAGTGACAGACTGGCAAACACGGTCATGCGGGCGATTTCGATTGCGCCTACACCGTGGCGTGAATAAAGCCTGTAGCGCACCGAGCCACCGGACAGCATCGACAGGCCGACCGCATTGCCGATGGCAAATGAGGTGAATCCGCCGAGAAGCAGCGTCTTGATTGGCAGGTCGACATTGGCATACCGACTGGCGGACAGTTCATAGCCCATCAGAATGATATAGCCAACGATTGCCGCGAGCAGCGCACCGCCCAGGGCGGGCAGGGGGACTGCGAACAGCGAATCGTGCAGCGCATACCAGTCCATTTCGACCAGCATGTGGCGGCAGGCTATAAGGGCCAGGCTGAACAACAGCAGCATCACCGCCAGCCCTATGGGCTGTCGGTATTTGCTCAGCAGCTCCCGCCAGTTATGGCGCGGTGGGCTGACGGGTTGCTCTGCATCAATGGTTTCATTGGAATCGGACATGTTGTCGCGCATCAATCACTCCTTGGATCGTGCGCGACAGGATGGAGGTATGCAGCCAAGTTACCAATCCCTACGCAGAAAATATTTCAGGATGTTAGCGCGTCAACGTCTAACGAGCGAATAGCGAATCGAGCCGGGTGATGCTGTTCAGCTACGGTTCAGTCGTGATTCAGCTTAGTAACACCTATCGGCAGCGCACGCAAAAACTGTCGTAAATGCACGCATTACGTTACAGATGTGATGATAGGGTTTCAAAGGGCTTTGGAAATAGTCTTTTTTGTCAGACAGTTAGCCGTTGCCCGCGCTGCTTTTTTACCGGAAACAAAAAAGGCCACTCTTTCGAGTAGCCTTTCTTGATGTTTGGTTGCGGGAGCCGGATTTGAACCGACGACCTTCGGGTTATGAGCCCGACGAGCTACCAGACTGCTCCATCCCGCGTCTGTGTGGCGGCATTCTACAGCCGAACGCTGAAGTGTCAACCCTTAATCCGTAAAGCATGCAAATGAGTAGCAGATTGTGCAGATTTTGCACGATTGGATCGGATGCGCGGTTTTCAGGGCAGCATGCCTGCGTGGAGCATTATCAGGAAAGCGTAAGGCCAGGCCGTCAGGATTTACCGCAGGGCGCCGGGGAGCGCTGTATATCTGCGCGAGGCATGGCCCGATGTCCGGGCTTGAGAAGGGTGCTTTTCAGGCGCGCACAAAAAAGGCCACTCTTTCGAGTAGCCTTTCTTGATGTTTGGTTGCGGGAGCCGGATTTGAACCGACGACCTTCGGGTTATGAGCCCGACGAGCTACCAGACTGCTCCATCCCGCGTCTGTGTGGCGGCATTCTACAGAGAGATGACGAGGTGTCAATGGTTAGTTTCAAAAAAGTGCTTTTTCTTCAAATGCTTAGCGGATCCAGATGATCGGTCTGCACGGTATCGGCGCTTGCATGACGGGGCTTTGCAGCTGTTTCGGTCATACATGATGGGCTTTTGACTGCTTTTCATGGCGGCCTTTCGCATCATTGGATGTTACTTGGCGGTACGAATGAGATACTGCGCGGCCATTGATTGCAAAATCCCATCAGGTCATGACGCAGCGCAAAATCATCCACATCGACTGTGACTGCTTTTATGCAGCCATTGAAATGCGTGACGAGCCCGACCTCGCTGGCAAGCCGCTGGCGGTAGGCGGCTCTGCGGAGCGGCGCGGGGTGATTGCGACCTGTAATTACGAGGCGCGCGCCTATGGCGTGCGTTCGGCCATGTCGTCCCGGCATGCGCTCAAGCTCTGCCCGGACCTGACCATCGTCAAGCCGCGCATGGATGCCTATAAAGAAGCATCGCGGGAAATCCACACGATCTTTCGCGATTACACCGACCTTATAGAGCCGTTGTCTCTGGATGAGGCTTTTCTGGACGTGTCCGATGCCGGGCACTTTTCCGGTAGCGCCACGCGTATCGCGCAGGACATCCGTCGTCGGGTCTCGAATCAGTTGCACATCACCGTGTCGGCGGGCGTTGCGCCCAACAAGTTTCTCGCCAAGATCGCCAGCGACTGGAAAAAGCCCAACGGGTTGTTCGTCATCACGCCGGATCAGGTCGAGGATTTCGTCGCTTCCTTGTCGGTCACCAAGCTTCATGGCGTAGGAAAAGTCACCGCAGACAAGCTCGGCCGGCTGGGTATCGTCGACTGCGCCGACCTGCGAAGCCGCAGCAAGCTCGCGCTGGTTCGCGAGTTCGGCAGCTTTGGTGAGCGCCTCTGGAGTCTGGCGCACGGGATCGATGATCGACCGGTGCAGAATGACAGCCGACGTCAGTCAGTCAGCGTTGAAAATACTTACGACACGGATCTGCCCGACCTGGCGGCCTGCCTGGAAAAGCTGCCCGACCTGCTGGAAACCCTGAGTGGCCGCATGGCCAGAATGGAAGGGCAGTACCGGCCCGGCAAGCCGTTCGTCAAAGTGAAGTTTCACGACTTTACGCAGACGACTCTGGAGCAGTCCGGAGCCGGCAGGGACCTGGGCAGTTATGAGCAGCTGCTGGCTCAGGCGTTCGCCCGCGGTGGCAAGCCGGTGCGCTTGCTGGGCATAGGCGTACGTTTGCACGATCTGCGTGCAGCCCATGAACAGCTGGAATTGTTCTCTCGATAATGAAAGGCCGCGGTTATACGCCGCGGCCTTTCATGTTACGGGCACTTGTTACTGGCTCTGGGCAGGAACGGCGACCAGGCGGCCAGCGTCTCTGGCGAGTGACTTGAGAAATTCCCCCTGCAGCTGTGGATCGTTGCGCGTCAGTTCGATGAGGTTCTGTTCCAGCTCGCTGGCTTCTTCTTCCAGCCCCATATCAGAAAGACGCTTGACGCGATGCACCCACTGGCTGACCTCATCATCTTCAAGGTCGTCGTAGATCAGGGCGTGCGCCTCCAGCAGCTTGCCGCGTAGCGAATGGCTGATGGGCAAACTGGCGCTCGTGTGCGCGCTGTCCTGATCGTCTTCGACGTTGATATAAATGCGAATGATGCGGCTCAGGTCCTGTTCGGCAAACGGACTGTCCAGCAGGTTCAGGCGCAGGATGCCGTTGCGGTCAGTGCTCATTTCGTGAGTTTCATTGCCGGCCTTGACCATCACCGGGCGTTCATTCCAGGGCAGGGTGGAGTTCTCGATCCGCTTGTCCTTCTGAACCTCGTCGATGCTCGCCAGATTCTGCTCGGCGCGACCGTGGGACGGGGCATTCATGAACGGGTTGAGACCTGCCACGCCATAGTGAATCCAGTCCTTGGTCATGCTTTCCGGCAAATTGCCCAGCGCAAACACGTTGACCACGTTGGCCCCGACACCTGCGACAACAGCGACTGCGCCGAGCGGGATCTCGTAGACCTCCCGCCACGGTTGGTAAGGCGTGTAGCGGTCATAGTGGCGGGTGACTTCAAAGTCGGTGACCTCGAACGATTTGTGCTCGTGAATCCGCACGCGGCGTTGCGGCAACTCCAGTGTCTTGGGTTCGCCGATATCGACTTGCAGGGTATGTTCGAGCAGTTTGCGTTCGACTCGCTCCTCGTGCTCGCTGCGCTGAGAGAGCTGGTTGGCACAGCCGCCGACGAGAAATGAGCCGCACAGAACGGCGCTGCCGAGGCTTAAGGTGCTTCGTTTGAGCATGGGATCTCTGATGCGGATTGGGCGAGTGAAGAGCGGCGCACCTGCGAGCAGGTGCGCCTTTTGACTCAGCGGTTCACTTTGCCCTGGATGAACGACAGCACGTCCGCGACTGCAATGGCTTGCGGTTGCGATTCGGTACGGCTCTTGTATTCCAGATTGCCTTCGGCCAGGCCTCGGTCGCTCACCACGATGCGGTGCGGGATACCGATCAGTTCCATGTCGGCGAACTTGATGCCCGGGCTGGTCTTCTTGTCGCGGTCGTCGAGCAATACTTCAAAACCGGCAGCCGTCAGGTCGGCGTACAGTTTGTCCGTTGCTTCACGAACGGCGTCTGTTTCGTAGCGCAGCGGGACCAGCGCAATCTGGAAAGGCGCGAGGGTATCGTTCCAGATGATGCCGTTTTCGTCGCTGTTCTGTTCGATGGCGGCTGCAACCACTCGGGAAACACCGATGCCGTAGCAACCCATCGCCAGATTGACCGGCTTGCCGTTTTCACCCAGCACCTGGCACTTCATCGCTTCGCTGTACTTGGTGCCCAGCTGGAAGATGTGACCCACTTCGATGCCGCGCTTGATTTCCAGCGTGCCCTTGCCGTCCGGGCTTGGGTCGCCCGCAACCACGTTGCGCAGGTCGGCAACGGTCGGAACCGGCAGATCGCGCTCCCAGTTGACGCCGAAATAGTGTTTGTCGTCGATGTTGGCACCGACGCTGAAGTCGCTCATCAGCTCGACAGAACGGTCGATGATGCACGGCAGTGGCAGGTTCAATGGGCCCAGTGAACCCGCGCCTGCGCCGATGGCGTCGCGCAGCTCGGCTTCGGACGCCATGACCAGCGGATTGGCGACCTGTTCCAGCTGACTGGCCTTGATTTCATTGAGTTCGTGATCGCCACGGATGATCAGGGCGATCAGCTTGCCTTCTTCGGCAGCATGCACCACCAGCGTCTTGACGGTTTTCTCGATTGGCAGACCGAAACCTTCGACCAGTTGGGCGATGGTCTTGGCGTTCGGCGTGTCGATCAGACGCAGCTCTTCGGTAGCGGCAGGGCGCGTCTTCTCGCGAGGAATCGCCTCGGCCTTTTCGATGTTGGCTGCATAGTCGGAGCCGTCGCTGAACACGATATCGTCTTCGCCGGATTCGGCCAGTACGTGGAATTCGTGCGAGCCTGCGCCGCCAATCGAGCCGTTATCCGCTTCGACCGGGCGGAACTTCAGGCCCAGTCGGGTGAAGATGTTGCTGTACGCCAGATGCATGCGGTCGTAGGTGACCTGCAGCGATTCGTGATCGGCGTGGAACGAGTAGGCGTCTTTCATGACGAACTCGCGTCCACGCATCAGGCCGAAGCGTGGGCGGATCTCGTCACGGAATTTGGTCTGGATCTGGTACATATTGATCGGCAGCTGTTTATAGCTGTTGAGCTCGTTGCGTGCCAGATCGGTGATGACTTCTTCGTGGGTCGGGCCCAGGCAGAACTCACGGTTGTGGCGGTCGACCAGACGCATCAGCTCCGGGCCATACTGCTCCCAGCGTCCGGATTCCTGCCACAGCTCTGCGGGTTGAATGCCGGGCATCAGAATTTCGAGTGCGCCTGCGGCGTTCATTTCTTCACGAACGATGGCTTCGACCTTGCGCAGTACGCGCAGGCCCATGGGCAGCCAGGTGTAGAGGCCGGAGGCCAGCTTGCGAATCATGCCGGCGCGCAGCATCAGCTGATGGCTGACCACGACCGCATCGGAAGGGGTTTCTTTCTGTGTGGCGAGCAAAAATTGACTGGTGCGCATGGTTGGCCGTTGTCGGTTGCTGAGACAGGAAATGACCTGGCATTGTACGGCGGTGCGCCGGTCGCGTACAGGGCGGGGCTGGCTTGCAGGTGGAGTTGAAGCGCTTTCATGGGCTCATGAAAAAGCCCGGCATGTGCCGGGCTTCTTCTATTAACGAGTGCTGAGCGGTGATTACAGGATCGAGATCGGGTAATCGACAATCAGGCGGAACTCGTTGACGTCGCCTTCGCCCTGGTCGGCGTTGGCGCGGTGCCATGCCTGACGCATACGGAAGGACAGATCTTTGGCCGGGCCAGTCTGTACGACGTATTTGGCTTCAAGGTTGGTTTCGTGGTGCTCGCCGTCTGCACCGTACAGGCCAGCATAAGCGCTGCCGGTAGGTGTTTTGGTGCCGTCGATGTCAGTACCCTTGATGTAGCGGGTCATGAAGCTCAGGCCTGGAACGCCGTACGGGGTCATGTTCAGGTCGTAGCGGACCTGCCAGGATTTTTCACCCGGACCGTTGAAGTCGGAGTACTGGATCGAGTTGTTCAGGAAGATCGAGTCGCCACCGCGGTTGTTGTCACCGATACCGATGTAGTCGAACGGCGTGTCACCGTTGATCTTCTGGAACGCCAGGGTCACGGTATGGGCAGCAAGGAACGAGTAGGCTGCGGAACCGGAAAACGCGGTGTTGCTGATCGAGCCGGCTTTGGCGCTGCCTTCGTCAACGGTGCGATAGATGTTCGCATCGAATGCCAGAGACTGATCATTGCCCAGGGGCAGGGCGTAGTTCACGTTACCGTAGTATTGATCCCAGACGTCTTCCAGCTTGGCGGCATAGAATGCAACACCCAGGCTGTCGGTAATCGCGTATTTACCACCAGCGAAATCAGCACTGTTGGCTTGGACGCCAGCATAAGTTGCCCAGATGCTGCCATTATGGCTGGTATCGTCCTGGCTGGTGCCTGAGTAGAAGTGCCCTGCTTCAAGATCAAGACCTGCGATCTCGCTACTTTGCAGGCTCAGACCGCTAGCTGTCTGAGGCAGCAGACGCGAGCCGCCAACCCCGAACACTGGGCTTGTAGGCTGCATGTCACCGATTTTCAACTCGGTCTTCGAAATGCGGAACTTGACTGCGCCGCCAGCTTTGGACTGGGTATTTTCGTTGTTACCAGCAGCGTCGGTGATCAGGTTGCCGGAACCCGAGTATTTGTCCGGGCCCCACAGCTTGACGCCAGCGTAGGCGAAAGCCTCGACGCCGACACCGATAGTGCCTTGGGTGTAGCCGGTGCTGAAGTTGGCCAGGATCCCTTGGGTCCAGTCGCGATCGTCGTCAGCGCCAGCTTTCTTGTCACGGTTGTAATAGTAATTGCGCAACTTCAGGTCAAGGGTGCTGCCTTCCACAAAGCCCTTGGCATCAGCCTGATCGCTGACGAAAGGTGCGGCTGTTGCCATTTGGGCGCTGGCTGCCGTAACGGCCAGTGCGATTGCGCTCCACTTCATCACTCTCATCGTGATTGCTCCTTTGGTTTTTAGAAGATTTGTCTGCCGTCCCACCTGTTTTTTTATCTGGGCGGCTCTTTCTATTTTTGTCGGCGGAATCTATATCACGCTGACTTGGGTTGCTATAGCTACAGCCTTATCCTTTCAGAATCTTTACGACGCGCAGCCGAGCTAGCCTGTAGTGGCATTCTGCACCTTGTCGGATCGATCAAAGTGCGGTCCGTCACGGCGTCCCTCAGGGTCGCAAGCCTTGTTTTTCCCTTGATTCTGTCACCCCTGTTTTCCGCCAGGGATGTCGTGATCATATGGGTGATAAAGCAACAAGCGTGCACAAAGTTTCCGAAAATGAAAAAATTTTGTGAAAAATCAGAATCAAGATCGCATTTTTGCTCCATCTAGCTGTTTTAACTGACTATTTTTATTTTTTGAAAATGCCTCTGGCTTTTCTGCACCAAGGGTGGTTTCTGCCCCTCTCGTCCAAAAACGTTACCGGTATAGGCTTACATTGAGTAGAAAACGAATCCGTTGTGTTGCTGTCGCAACAGCAGTGTGTGATTTTGGTGCATTCCCCATCGGGCTCGCCTGAACCTGGAGCATTGCTCTGGATGGCGGTCATGGTGATGCAATGGATGTTTCATTTTCATGTACGCGAGGCAGGCAATTGTAAGGCAGTGGTTCAAGGTGAGGCTGTTTACAGCAGGATCCGCCGTCAGCCAGTGGCGTCAAATCGGTGCGGCGACCGTTGTGGTTGGTGCATTCTGGTGCATAGGTGAAGCCTCACGCGAAGCCTAGTATCCTGCCCGTCTATCGCAGCACCCTGTTACCGACAGGGCAGGTGCATTCACCTGGCAATCAGGAGCTTTTTATCGTGTTCGTTCTGGATTCCCGTCTTCAACAAGACACCTTGCCGATTGGCGACTTTCCGCTGTGCCGGTTACTGCTCTCCAACGACAGCCACTACCCCTGGTTCATTCTGGTGCCGCGCCGCGCAGACATCACCGAAGTCTTTCAGCTGAGTGCAGCAGACCAGATGCAGTTGTGGCAGGAAACGAGTGCGCTGGCCAAGGTGCTTAACGAGCTCTTCGATGCGGATAAAATCAACGTTGCCGCCTTGGGCAACGTAGTGAGCCAGCTGCATATGCACGTCATCGTGCGCAAACGTGACGATGCCGCCTGGCCTGCGCCCGTGTGGGGCAAGCAGGCTGCCATCGCTTATACCGACGAGCAGCTCTCGGCAATCCGCCGGCAGCTGAAGCCGGTACTGACAAATGATTTTCGATTTGAGGAGGCGTAATCATGAGCCTTGAAGAGCGAGTCATGGAGCTTGAAAGCCGTATGGCCTTTCAGGACGATACGATCCAGGCACTCAATGACGTGCTGGTAAAGCAGCGGCGCGAGCTTGATCATCTGCAACTGCAGATGGCGGCGATGCTCAAGCGTCAGGAGGAAATGGGCAGTCAGTTCGAGACCTTCGAGGAAGATGCGCCGCCACCTCACTATTGATCGGCTGCCATAAAAAAACCGCGACTTCCGTCAGGAGGTCGCGGTTTTTTGTTGCTTGAAACAATCAGCGGCGGGGCAGGGCTGCAATGACATCTTCGGCCTGCAGGCCTTTGTCGCGGTTCATCACGGAAAATTCGACGCGCTGTCCTTCGACCAGTACGCGATGACCCTCACCGCGAATGGCGCGAAAATGCACGAAAATATCGTCGCCGGAATCCCGGGAGATGAAACCGAAGCCTTTGGAGGTGTTGAACCACTTTACGGTGCCAGTATCACGATTTCCCATATCGTGGCTTTGCGGCGCGGACGAGGGGGTGTAAGACCTGTAAAAGCTGACGCCCAGGTGCAGAGCGACGGCTACGATGGCGACAGCCAGGCTCACCAGAATGGCAGGTTGACCGGCGATGTCGGGTAGAGGAACAAGCAAGGTTAACGTTTGTACGATTACCGCGATGACAAGCAGCGCACTGACCAGATTTTGCAGATTATGACGCGGGCCTCGATTCCAGTAAGGAATGACCGGAGCGAGTATCAGGTTAAGCAGTCCTAGAAAAGCCAGGCAAATCGCGTCAGGATTTTGCAGGTAGAGAGATGCCGCTTCACTACGCAGGCTCGGTATGAAAGAAAGCAACAGGGCTGCCGCTCCCGTTACCAGATGGACGATTTTCAACATTTTAAAAAGCTCACATGCAAGAAGGATTACAAGAAATAGCTGGTAACGCCCGGTACGCTTCTGAACAAGATGAGGCGTGATGCACGGGCGCCGGGCCGGCCTATGTGCCAGCGCTGGATGACAACTCGTTGGCGACACGGCGTGTATTTAACAGCAAAGCCTGATCCTACTCAAATCAGCAATCGATAATGGTAAGGGGGCCTCTCCGGCCCTGGCAGTCCTCTGTCCTTTAATACGTCTGCGGATGCCGAAACAGAGCGCTCTGGCGTATTTTGCTGATGATTCTTCCAGGCGCGCGAGGATTTTCTGCCCCAGGCGCCCGCTTTAGCCCCTTGTGAATAGCCGTGGGGCTGGTGTGAGTCGCTGCCAGCAGACATCGTCCTGCCAACGGAAAGCTGCGCCATTCGGGTTCTCTTGATAGAGTAGTCGTCTTTACTGCTTTTCAATCCTCACCAAAAGGGCATGAAACATGGCAATCGATATCGGTATCAGTGAAGAGGATCGCAAATCGATCGTGGACGGTCTGTCGCATCTGCTGTCGGATACTTATGTGCTTTACCTCAAGACTCACAACTTTCACTGGAATGTCAGCGGGCCGATGTTTCGCACGCTGCATTTGATGTTCGAAGAACAGTATAACGAACTGGCACTGGCGGTTGATTCCATCGCCGAGCGTATTCGTGCTCTGGGCTTTCCGGCGCCGGGTACTTATTCGACGTATGCGCGCCTGTCTTCCATCAAGGAAGAAGAAGGCGTACCCAGTGCTGAAGATATGATCAAAAGTCTGGTGCAGGGTCAAGAGGCTGTTGTCCGTACTGCTCGTAGTATCTTTCCTCTTCTGGATAAGGTTAGTGATGAGCCGACGGCTGACCTGCTGACGCAACGCATGCAGGTTCATGAGAAAACCGCCTGGATGCTGCGCTCGATGCTTGAGTCCAAGTAACGGCCAGGGACGAGTGGCTTCAAGTGCTACTCGTCCCGTTCCTGAGTTGTTCTTCGCCCGTCACACCTGTCACTTCCTGCACCTGCTTTCATTGCGCAATCGCTCGGGCAAGCCGAAGCCCAGCAGTCGCGCAGCTGCGCTGCAGCTCTCCTCGCTTTTATTGGTGTCCCCTTCAGGGTTAATAACGATATTCCGTTGTTTCCTGTAGCCATCTCCTACAGTGACAACGTGTAGGGGCTTCTGGCTATAAAATCGCCAATCATGTTTTATACATCGGGACATTTATTTGTTTTTGAATATTTCTTTTGGTGTTTAAAATTCAATGATTCGAAGGTGGCGGTTATGATGTTACGAAGTGCTGAGCGAGAGCTTAAGTTGCTGCACCGAGAGGTGGAAATACGCCATGATCCTTTTGTCGAGGATTTCAATATGACGCTGGCACAGCCGCACTCAAAATCCGTTCGACTTAACGGCCTGGCGACGTGCCTGCGTCTGGAGAAAGTGTACTGGAACATTCTTTCAGGTATCGCCAGTAGTAATGAGTGCTCCGTCAATGCGGTACTGTCCTACATTGATCGGGAGGTTCACTTACGGTACGGAGGTGTGAAGAATTTCAGTGGTTTGATTCGTGTTGTCTGTGTGGCGCATCTTTTGAAGGGCGACTGCCTGGAAAATTCTCACGTCTAGCGTGGCTTTATCCTCATTCCTGTGGGCTCGCTCAGGTGGGCCTGCGCTTTCCCCCGCAGCGCGAGCGAACGGCTCGGCTGCGCGGGGTGATCATGAGCTTATCCGGTCGTTAATAGGTTCGTCCGGCTGCACGGTGCCAATTAACTCTATATAATCCTCCGTCTTGCTAGCGGGCGTGACTCTGCGTGGGCCAGGGCCGGCTTTAGCCTTGTGCCGGTGCCTTGTACCTCTGAGCGCAAGCCAGGAGCGAAATCGCCACCGAATTCGAATTACGAGAAGTGAAAACACCATCATGATGCGCAGCCATTATTGCGGCCAACTGAACGAGAGTCTGGAAGGCCAGGAAATTACCCTTTGCGGATGGGTCCACCGTCGTCGTGACCACGGGGGCGTTATCTTCCTCGATATCCGCGACCGTGAAGGCATGGCTCAAGTCGTGTTCGACCCGGATCGTGCCGACAGCTTCGCTGCCGCTGATCGCGTGCGCAGCGAGTACGTGGTCAAGGTCGTGGGCAAGGTTCGTGCTCGTCCGGCAGGTGCCGTGAACGCGAACATGGCGTCAGGCGCCATCGAGGTTCTGGGTTACGAGCTCGAGGTGTTGAACGAGTCCGAAACGCCGCCGTTCCCGCTGAATGAGTATTCCGACGTGGGCGAGGAAACACGTCTGCGTTATCGCTTCATCGATCTTCGCCGTCCGGAAATGGCCGAGAAGCTGCGTCTGCGTTCGCGCATCACTACCAGTATCCGTCGCTATCTGGATGACAACGGCTTCCTCGACGTCGAGACGCCGATCCTGACCCGCGCCACCCCGGAAGGCGCTCGCGACTATCTGGTGCCAAGCCGCACACACCCGGGCAGCTTCTTTGCTCTGCCGCAATCGCCTCAGCTGTTCAAGCAGCTGCTGATGGTGGCTGGCTTCGACCGTTACTACCAGATCGCCAAGTGCTTCCGCGACGAAGACCTGCGTGCTGACCGTCAGCCGGAATTCACCCAGATCGACATCGAAACCAGCTTCCTTAATGAAGAGGACATCATCGGTCTGACCGAGAAGATGGTTCGTCAGCTGTTCAAGGAAGTTCTGGACCTGGAGTTCGGTGATTTCCCGCACATGACCTTCGAAGAGGCCATGCGCCGCTACGGTTCCGACAAGCCGGACCTGCGCAACCCGCTGGAACTGGTGGATGTTGCCGATCAGCTCACCGGCGTGGAATTCAAGGTGTTCAGCGGCCCGGCCAACGATCCCAAGGGACGCGTTGCCGCACTGCGTGTACCGGGCGCCGCCAGCATGGCGCGCAGCCAGATCGACGACTACACCAAGTTCGTCAGCATCTATGGTGCCAAGGGTCTGGCCTACATCAAGGTCAACGAGCGCGCTAAGGGGCCGGAAGGCTTGCAGTCGCCGATCGTCAAGTTCATTCCGGAAGACAACCTGAACGTCATCCTCGATCGTGTTGGTGCGGTTGATGGCGACATCGTTTTCTTCGGTGCGGACAAGTTCAAGATCGTCAGCGAGGCCCTTGGTGCGCTGCGTATCAAGATCGGCAATGACCTCAAGCTGCACACTTGCGAGTGGGCACCGATGTGGGTCGTTGACTTCCCGATGTTCGAAGAAAACGACGACGGCAGCTTCACCGCGTTGCACCACCCCTTCACGGCGCCCAAGTGCACGCCTGAAGAGCTGGAGGCCAACCCGGCGACCGCGCTGTCGCGTGCCTACGACATGGTGCTCAACGGCACCGAGCTGGGCGGCGGTTCGATCCGTATCCATCGCAAGGAAATGCAACAGGCGGTCTTCCGTCTGCTGGGCATTGCCGAAGACGAGCAGCAGGAGAAGTTCGGCTTCCTGCTCGATGCCTTGAAATACGGCGCGCCACCGCACGGTGGTCTGGCTTTCGGTCTGGACCGTCTGGTAATGCTGATGACCGGCGCGCAATCGATTCGTGAAGTGATTGCGTTCCCGAAAACCCAGAGCGCGGCCGATGTCATGACCCAGGCGCCTGGCGTTGTCGATGCCAAAGCGTTGCGCGAGCTGCACATCCGTCTGCGCGAGCAGCCGAAGGCCGAGTGATGCCGGACAGGGCGTATCGTCGATACGCCCTGTATCTGCCCTTATTGAGTGAAGCTTTTTGCCCGGTTTTTCAGGGCGAAAGGTGAAGGTGTTTCAAAAAGAATCTGGAGCGAAAAATGGCAGGTCATTCTAAGTGGGCGAACATCAAGCACCGCAAAGAGCGTCAGGATGCCAAGAAAGGCAAGATTTTCACCAAGTGGATCCGTGAGCTGACCGTTGCTGCGCGTCAGGGTGGCGGTGATCCCGGCTCCAACCCGCGTCTGCGGTTGGCGCTGGACAAGGCGCTTGGTGCGAACATGACCCGTGACACCATTGATCGTGCGGTGGCGCGAGGAGTAGGGGCCTCCGACGGTGATGATGTCGAAGAGCTGGGTTACGAGGGCTATGGTCCGGGCGGCGTGGCGGTCATGGTTGAAACCATGACCGACAACCGCAATCGTACTGCGGCGGCTGTACGTCATGCGTTCACCAAATGCGGCGGCAATCTCGGCACAGACGGTTCTGTTGCCTACCTGTTCGATCGCAAGGGCCAGATCTCCTTCGCTGCCGGTGTCGATGAGGATTCGCTGATCGAGGCTGCCATGGAGGCCGATGCTGACGATGTCGTGACCAATGAAGACGGCTCGATCGATGTGTTCACCTCGTTCTCCGGGTTTTATGCGGTGCGTAACGCATTGGAGGCAGCGGGCTTCAAGGCTGCAGATGCAGAGATCGTCATGCTGCCGACCACCAGCGCTGTGCTTGATCTGGAAACCGCCGAAAAGGTACTCAAGCTGATTGATATGCTCGAAGACCTGGATGACGTGCAGAACGTCTATTCAAACGCGGAAATCCCGGACGAAGTGATGGAACAGCTGGGCTGATCGCTCACAGGCAACACCAGGTCGGAAGCCGGGGGAACGAAGCTGTGAGCAACGCGCAGCTATCGGCCCCCGGCTTCTGCCTTTATGCTGCACCTATTGTTTTGCGTGACCTTCTCAAGCTGCAGGCGTTATGACTCTTATTCTTGGTATCGATCCCGGTTCGCGAATTACCGGCTATGGCGTGGTACGCGACACCGGACGCGGCTGTGTCTATGTTGCGTCGGGCTGCATCCGCACTGGCAGCGGCGAGCTGCACGAGCGTTTGCAGATCGTTTATCGCGGTGTGCGGGAGGTCATCAAGACCTACGGACCGGTGACGATGGGCATCGAGAAGGTTTTCATGGCGCGTAACGCCGATTCGGCATTGAAGCTGGGGCAGGCCAGGGGCGCAGCCATCGTGGCGGGTGCCGAGGAAGCGCTGGAAATTGCCGAATACACCGCAACCCAGGTCAAGCAGGCCGTTGCAGGAACCGGCGGTGCCAATAAAGAACAGGTGATGATGATGGTCATGCATCTGCTCAAGCTTACCCAAAAGCCGCAAATCGATGCGTCCGATGCCCTTGCCATCGCCCTGTGCCACGCGCATACGCGCTCCAGTCTGATTCCTCACGGGTTGGCCACTGCGCGCAGTCGCGGCGGCCGCTTGCGGCTCTGACTGGCATTATGTGTCCGCATATTTTCTATGATGACGGTGTTCAACTTCTTCGCGCGAGCGACAGGCAACACGAAAGGATCTGAAACGTGATTGGACGTTTACGCGGCTCTCTCGCCGAAAAGCAGCCTCCGCATCTGGTGCTGGATGTCAACGGTGTCGGCTATGAGGTGGAAGTGCCGATGACCACCCTGTACCGGTTGCCGCATGTTGGCGAGACGGTGACGTTGCACACCCACCTGGTGGTCCGTGAGGACGCGCACCTTTTGTACGGCTTCTACGAAAAGCGCGAGCGCGAGCTGTTTCGTGAGCTGATCCGGCTCAATGGCGTCGGCCCCAAGCTGGCACTGGCGCTGATGTCCGGTCTGGAAGTCGATGAGCTGGTGCGTTGCGTGCAGGCGCAGGACACGTCGGCGCTGACGCGCATTCCCGGCGTGGGCAAGAAGACCGCCGAGCGTCTGCTGGTCGAGCTCAAGGATCGTTTCAAGGCCTGGGAGTCCTTGCCAGGGACCTTTACGCTGGTTTCCAATGGCCCCAATCAGGCTGAGCCTGTAGCGTCGGCAGAATCCGATGCGGTCAGCGCACTGATTTCGCTGGGCTACAAACCTCAGGAGGCGAGCAAGGCTGTCTCCGCCATCAAGGAAAAAGATTTGAGCAGTGCGGATCTGATTCGCCGTGCGTTGAAGGGGATGGGTTAAGTGATAGACGCCGACCGCCTGATAACCGCCACTGGTGGCCGTGATCGTGATGAACAGATGGACCGCGCGATTCGGCCACTGAGCCTCGCGGACTACATCGGCCAGCCGACCGTGCGCGAGCAGATGGAGTTGTTCATCCAGGCTGCCCGTGGTCGCAGCGAAGCGCTGGACCACACGCTGATCTTCGGTCCGCCCGGCCTGGGCAAGACCACGCTCGCCAATATCATCGCCCAGGAAATGGGCGTGTCGATCAAGAGTACGTCCGGCCCGGTCCTCGAGCGGCCCGGCGATCTGGCCGCGATCCTGACCAATCTCGAACCCAATGACGTGCTGTTCATCGACGAGATCCATCGTCTGTCGCCGATCGTCGAGGAAGTGCTTTACCCGGCAATGGAAGACTTCCAGCTCGACATCATGATCGGTGAGGGTCCGGCAGCGCGTTCGATCAAGCTTGATCTACCGCCGTTCACGCTGGTCGGCGCGACCACTCGTGCCGGCATGCTGACCAATCCGTTGCGCGACCGCTTCGGCATCGTGCAGCGACTCGAGTTTTACAACATCGCTGATCTTTCGACGATTGTCTCGCGCTCGGCAGGCATTCTGGGTTTGGTCATCGAGCCGCAGGGCGCTTTCGAGATTGCCAGGCGCGCCCGTGGCACGCCGCGTATCGCCAACCGCCTGTTGCGTCGCGTACGGGATTTTGCCGAAGTTCGTGGCAACGGGCAGATTACCCGGCAGACAGCCGATAAGGCCCTCAACCTGCTGGACGTCGACGAGCACGGCTTCGATCATCAGGACCGGCGTTTGCTGCTGACCATGATCGAGAAGTTCGACGGTGGTCCGGTGGGCGTGGACAGCCTGGCGGCGGCCATCAGCGAAGAGCGTCATACGATCGAAGACGTACTCGAGCCCTATTTGATCCAGCAAGGCTATATCATGCGCACACCTCGAGGGCGTGTGGTGACCCGGCATGCGTATCTGCATTTCGGCCTGAATATCCCGTCGAGGATGGGCGAGATACCGGTACCGGATGATTTTGGCGACGAGCCTGTGGATTTATAGCGATGCTTTGCAATTTATTTGCAGTCTGCGTGGTCACATTGCCAGTCCTGCCGCCGATACCTGTAACTAAGTGGCAAAACGTTGAAAAACAGTTGCCTGACCCGATTGGCAACCTGAGGAGTAAGCTCTAGAGTATGCGCGCGCAAAACGGGGTTCAGTCGTTCGCACATCGCTGTCGCGTTTATTACGAGGACACCGATGCCGGCGGCATCGTCTACTACGTCAATTATCTGAAATTCATGGAGCGGGCTCGTACCGAGCGGCTACGGGAATTGGGCTTTGCCCAATCCGAACTGGCGCAGGAAAACCTTTTATTTGTCGTGCACTCCAGTGAGGCTCGTTATCACAAGCCGGCGCGGCTGGATGACGAGTTGCTCGTCAGTGCAGAAGTAACCGAATTGAATCGCGTCAGCCTGCGCTTTAACCAGCAGATCAGGCGGGCGTCGGATGCAACTCTGCTCTGTGAAGGGCAGTTCCTGGTGGCGTGTGTACGCGCCGATAGTTTTAAACCCCGGGCCATTCCCGAAGCTCTGCGAGCGGCCTTCGCCGACCAGGGCGGCGCGGGCATACATTCAGAGCAGGAGATAAAGCGTGGAAGCTAACGTCGTCGACCATTCCTCCATGTGGAGTTTGGTCAGCAATGCCAGCATTGTTGTTCAGTTGGTAATGCTGATTCTGGTAGCTGCTTCGGTCACTTCGTGGATCGTGATTTTTCAGCGCAGCAACATGCTGCGCGCAGGTCGACGTGCACTGGACAGCTTTGAAGAGCGTTTCTGGTCGGGTATCGATCTGTCCAAACTGTACCGTCAGGCGGGCAGCAATCCCGATCCGGATTCGGGCGTCGAGCAGATCTTCCGTGCCGGTTTCAAGGAGTTCTCGCGTCTGCGTCAGCAGTCCGGCGTCGATCCTGATGCGGTCATGGAAGGTGTGGCGCGCGCCATGCGTGTTGCCATCTCCCGCGAGGAAGAGAAACTCGAAGCCGGTCTGCCGTATCTGGCGACCGTCGGTTCTACCAGTCCTTATGTCGGTCTGTTCGGTACTGTCTGGGGGATCATGAACTCCTTCCGCGGTCTGGCGACTGCGCAGCAGGCAACGCTGGCTACCGTAGCACCGGGCATTGCCGAAGCACTGATTGCAACGGCCATCGGCCTGTTTGCAGCCATTCCGGCCGTTATTGCCTACAACCGTTTCGCCGCGCGCAGTGAGACCTTGATCAGCCGTTATTACACGTTTGCTGACGAGTTCCAGGCCATCCTGCACCGTAAAGTGCACACCAGCGAAGAGTGAGCAGGTAATTCCCCATGGCTTTAATCGCTCGAGATCGTCGCAGAAAACGCAAGCCGGTCGCCGAAATGAACGTAGTGCCCTACATCGACGTGATGCTGGTGTTGCTCGTGATTTTCATGGTGACGGCTCCCATGATCAACCAGGGCGTGAAAGTCGACTTGCCCAAGGTCTCCAGCGAGGCTTTGCCGCAAGACAACAATAATCAGGTCCTGACCATTTCGATCAAGGCTGACAAGACCTATTACTGGAACCTTGGCAGCGAAGTCGATACCGACAAGCAGATGGACAAGGCAATGACCCTGCCACAGCTGACTGCCGCAGTGACCAAGATCGTCGCTGCCGGTCGTGACGCAGGCAAGCAGACCCAGGTTTTCATTCGTGGTGACAAGACCGTCGATTACGGCTCGGTCATGGGCACCATGGGCGGGCTGCAGAAGGCTGGGGTAGGGAACGTTGGCTTGATTACCGAGGCACCCTGATGCAGCCGATTCGAGAGCCGTCCGCCTCGGAAAGCTACTTCTGGCCCAGTGTCTGGGCCGTGGCATTGCATATTCTGATTTTCGGCATGCTGTTCGTCAGCTTTGCCATGACTCCGGATCTGCCCGAAGCCAAGCCTATCGTTCAGGCAACGCTCTATCAGCTCAAGTCCAAGAGCCAGGCCACTACCCAGACCAACCAGAAGATTGCCGGTGAGGCGAAGAAAACTGCTGCGCGACAAACAGAAGTCGAACAGCTGGAGCAGAAAAAGATCGAGCAGCAAAAACAGGAAGCTGTAAAAGCTGCGGAACAAAAGAAAGAAGAGTCCGCTCAAAAAGCCGAAGAGCAGAAAGCTGCCGACGAAGCCAAAAAGGCCGAACAGAAAGCAGAGGAGGCCAAAAAGGCTGACGATGCCAAGAAAGCCGATGAAGCCAAGAAGGTTGCCGACGCCAAAAAGCTTGAAGAGAAGCAGCTGGCTGATATAGCCAAGAAGAAGGCCGAAGACGAGGCGAAGAAAAAAGCCGAAGAAGACGCCAAGAAAGCTGCTGCCGAGGAAGCCAAGAAACAGGCTGCTGATGAGGCCAAGAAAAAGGCCGCAGAAGACGCCAAGAAAAAGGCTGCCGAGGACGCGAAGAAAAAAGCCGCTGCCGATTCCGCCAAGAAGGCGCAGGAAGCAGCTCGCAAATCCGCTGAAGACAAGAAGGCGCAGGCACTGGCCGATTTGCTGTCCGACAAACCGGAGCGGCAACAGGCTTTGGCTGACGAGCGGGGCGATGAAACGGCTGGCAGTTTCGATGACCTGATTCGTGTCAGGGCTTCCGAAGGCTGGAGTCGTCCACCATCGGCACGTAACAACATGTCGGTAACGTTGCAGATCGGGATGTTGCCCGACGGTACGATTGCCTCTGTATCGATTGCCAAATCCAGTGGCGATGGACCGTTTGACAGCTCTGCGGTTGCTGCGGTGAAGAACATTGGACGTTTGACAGAAATGCAGGGTCTGAAGCCGGCTGACTTCGCGCCCTATCGTTCATTCAAGATGACATTCACACCTGGAGATCTAGCCTTGTGATCAACCTTTTTCGAGGACTGCTGGTCGTTCTCTGTTTCGCATCCGCAATGGTGTCGGCAGAAGAAAAGAACATTCTGGTCACCAGCGGCAGTGACCGTGCAGCGCCCATCGCTGTTGTGCCTTTCGGATGGCAGGGCGGTAACGTCCTGCCTGAGGACATGGCCGAAATCATAAGCAACGATCTGCGCAACTCCGGCTACTACGCGCCGATCCCGAAGCAGAACATGATCAGCTTGCCGACCCAGGCCAGTGAAGTCATTTTCCGTGACTGGAAAGCGCTGGGTGCCCAGTACGTCATGGTCGGCAACATCACGCCTGCCGGCGGACGTCTGCAGATCCAGTACGCACTGTTCAACGTGGCCACCGAGCAGCAAGTGCTGACCGGCAACGTGTCGGGTACCAATGATCAGTTGCGCGACATGGCGCACTACATTGCCGACCAGTCGTTCGAGAAGCTCACCGGTATCAAGGGTGCGTTTTCCACTCGTATGCTCTACGTGACGGCCGAACGCTTCTCGGAGAACAACACGCGTTACACCCTGCAGCGCTCGGATTACGACGGTGCTCGTGCAGTAACCCTGTTGCAATCCCGTGAGCCAATCCTGTCGCCGCGTTTCGCGCCGGACGGCAAGCGTATTGCCTATGTCTCGTTTGAACAGAAGCGTCCACGCATCTTTGTTCAGCACATCGACACCGGTCGTCGCGAACAGATCACCAACTTCGAAGGCCTGAACGGCGCGCCTGCCTGGTCGCCGGATGGCAGCAAGCTGGCGTTCGTGCTGTCCAAGGATGGCAACCCGGAGATCTATGTGATCAATCTGGCGTCGCGTCAATTGAGCCGCGTCACCAACGATTCTTCGATTGATACTGAACCTTTCTTCGGTAAGGACGGGTCTACGCTATACTTCACGTCGGACCGTGGCGGCAAGCCACAGATCTACAAGACCAATATCAATGGCGGCGGTGCCGAACGCGTGACGTTCGTGGGTAACTACAACGCCAACCCGAAATTGTCAGCCGATGAAAAGACGCTGGTAATGATTCACCGGCAGGACGGCTTCACTAATTTCAAGGTAGCAGTGCAGGATTTGGCCCGCGGTAGCGTAAAAATCCTCACAGATAGCAACCTTGATGAGTCGCCTACTGTTGCGCCCAACGGCACCATGGTAATCTACGCCACCCGCCAGCAGGGCCGGGGAGTCTTGATGCTCGTGTCCATTAACGGACGCGTAAGGCTCCCGCTTCCTACCGCTCAAGGCGAAGTCAGAGAACCTTCCTGGTCCCCTTACCTGAACTGACGCGGCGCTACACGATTTGCTTAACACACTGGGGTTCATTAGGAGTTTCAAGATGGAAATGCTGAAGTTTGGTAAATTTGCTGCGCTGGCTCTGGCCATGGCTGTAGCTGTAGGTTGCTCGTCCAAAGGCGGCGACAATGCCGGTGCAGGCGGTGCTGCTGTTGATCCTAACGCTGGTTACGGCGCCAACTCGGGTGCTGTTGACGGCTCCCTGAGCGAAGAAGCTGCTCTGCGCGCAATCACCACCTTCTACTTCGAATACGACAGTTCGGACCTGAAGCCAGAAGCCATGCGCTCCCTGGACGTGCACGCCAAAGACCTGAAAGCTAACGGCGCTCGCGTTGTTCTGGAAGGCAACACCGACGAACGTGGTACTCGCGAGTACAACATGGCACTGGGCGAGCGTCGTGCGAAAGCCGTTCAGCGCTACCTGGTACTGCAAGGTGTTTCCCCAGCTCAGCTGGAACTGGTTTCCTACGGCGAAGAGCGTCCAGTTGCTACCGGCAACGACGAGCAGTCTTGGGCTCAAAACCGTCGCGTCGAACTGCGTAAGTAATTTGACATGCGAACGTGCCGACGTGCTCTAACCGTTTTGGCCCTCGCCCTTCCGCTTTCAGCGTTGGGTGCGGCACCTGTGGTCGATAACAATTCTGGCTCTGGCAGCAGCAGTTATCCGCCAGCGGGTTATGGCACGTCCGGCGCCTATGCCGGGGGAGGGGTTACGGCCCCTGCCTCGGCACAAGGTCAGCTGTTCATGCAGCTGCAGCAAATGCAGGACGAAATCGCGCGTTTGCGCGGTGTTGTCGAGGTCCAGCAAAATGACATCCAACGCATGAAGCAGGAAGCTCTGGAGCGTTATCAGGAACTCGATCAACGTATAGCCAGTGGCGCAGCCGCTCCGGCTACCAATAATTCCCAACCTGCTGGTGGCGCTATCGACGCCGGCGGGACGCCTTCGGCCTCAGCGGCTCAACAGGCACCGGCAGCAGGCACCGAGCCTCCTGATCCGGCGAAGGAAAAGCTTTATTACGAAGCAGCCTTCGATTTGATCAAGGCAAAGGATTTCGACAAGGCCAGTCAGGCCTTCACCGCTTTCCTGCGCAAATACCCAAACAGCTCGTATGCGGGCAACGCCCAATACTGGCTGGGTGAAGTAAACCTGGCCAAAGGCGACCTCCAGGGCGCTGGTCAGGCGTTCGCCAAAGTCAGTCAGCAGTATCCGAAGCATGCCAAGGTGCCTGATTCGCTGTACAAGCTGGCTGATGTCGAACGCCGTCTGGGTCATACCGATAAGGTAAAAGGCATATTGCAGCAGGTCGTTGCCCAGTATCCGGGCACTTCAGCTGCACAATTGGCGCAACGAGATCTCCAGCGCCTTTGATGTTCTGACCCGCTGATCAAGAAAGCCGCGCTAGTCGCGGCTTTTTTCGTTAGAATCTCGCACCCGAAATTCCGGTACACCTTACGCTTTTCTGGATTCCGCGATTGCCGAGTCCCTTGAAGTGCCTGACGGAGGCGGACGGCCTGTTTAGCTGTTACGCCCGTGGCTGATATGCAAGACACATTACGCATCACCGAAATCTTTCACTCGTTGCAGGGTGAAACCCGTACGGCTGGCCTGCCCACCGTATTTGTTCGCCTTACCGGCTGCCCGTTGCGCTGTCAGTACTGCGACAGTGCCTACGCGTTCAGCGGCGGCACCATTCAGACGCTGGACGACATTCTTGGGCAAGTGGCTTCCTATCGCCCTCGGTACGTCTGCGTCACCGGCGGCGAGCCGCTCGCCCAGCCCAATGCCATTCCATTGCTGAAGCGTCTTTGCGACGCGGGCTATGAAGTGTCTCTGGAAACCAGTGGTGCTTTGGATATCTCGGCGGTGGACCCTCGTGTCAGTCGCGTAGTCGACCTCAAGACCCCAGGGTCAAAAGAAGTCTCGCGTAACCGCTACGAGAACATGGAGCTGCTGACGGCCAACGATCAGGTCAAATTCGTGATCTGCTCGCGTGAAGATTACGACTGGGCCGTTTCCAAGCTGATTCAGTACGGCCTCGATCGTCGTGCGGGCGAAGTTCTGTTCTCGGCCAGTCACCACGAGCTCAAGGGCCGTGATCTGGCGGACTGGATCGTGGCTGACAACCTGCCGGTACGCCTGCAGATGCAGTTGCATAAAATTCTTTGGGATGACGAGCCGGGGCGCTGATATGAGTGAATTGACCAAGATTGAAAAAAGAGCCGTGATCCTCCTGTCTGGTGGCCTGGACTCTGCGACCGTCGTAGCCATGGCACGCGCCGAGGGTTACGTCTGTTACACGATGAGCTTCGATTATGGCCAGCGTCATCGCGCCGAGCTGGATGCCGCTGCACGCGTTGCTGGTGATCTCGGCGCCGTGGAGCACAAGGTCATCGGCCTTAACCTCAACGGTATTGGCGGCTCGGCATTGACCGACAGCTCCATTGCCGTGCCTGAGTCGCCTTCTGAAGGCATTCCGGTTACCTACGTACCGGCACGCAACACCGTCTTCCTTTCGCTCGCTCTGGGCTGGGCAGAGGTCCTGGGCGCGCGGGATATCTTCATTGGCGTCAATGCCGTGGATTACTCGGGCTACCCGGATTGCCGCCCCGAGTTTGTCGAGTCATTCGAGCGCATGGCCAATCTGGCGACCAAGGCCGGTGTGGAAGGGCAGGGCTTCACCATCAGGGCGCCGCTGCAGAATCTGAGCAAGTCGGACATCGTCAAGGCAGGCGCTGCGTTGGGAGTCGATTACTCGCTGACGGTTTCCTGCTACCAGGCTGACGATCAGGGCCGTGCCTGTGGCAAATGCGACAGCTGCCGCTTGCGCGCAGAGGGCTTTGCTGCTGCCGGTATCGCAGACCCGACTCGTTATTTTTAAAGTTTTTTAAAAAAGGTGTTGAATTACTGATAAAAATCAGTAATATACGCGCCACACAACAGAGGGTCGTTAGCTCAGTTGGTAGAGCAGTTGGCTTTTAACCAATTGGTCGTAGGTTCGAATCCCACACGACCCACCATTTCGAAAATCTGGAAGGCCCATGAAAATGCGGATTTCCAGTTTTTTTTTGCCTTGCAGATTATCCGGCCTGAGGTGGGGTAGCTGATTGGGCTTCCGTCACGGCATTGAGGCAACGATCTGTAAGGCAGCTGGCTAGTCTTTCGAAGCTGAAGGCAGGCGATACCGTTTGAGCGCGATGCGCACCCAGACAAGCAGCCGTCTGTCGCGAAACATAGCGCCGGCAAGCCGTGATGTCAAATTGCAAGGCGGAGTGCAGCTTCAGAGCTACTGGAGGCCACGCATATTTTTTCATCCTGACGCAGTGCGTGGCTGTTATCGGCTATCTTGCACGTTTACTGAAACTGAATACATGCTCTGGCGAGCGCTCATGATGATGGCATTTAGGGATCCGCCGCACCGTCGACTCACTTTACAGATCCACTGCTCCAAGGGATCCTGTAATAGCCGTCGGGCGATTGAATAGATGCCTTGCCTTCGCTGATTGTGCCTATGTCTTCTCCGGCTGCAATCTGAACAACCATCTCGCCAGCAGCATTTTCCCTGATCCAGCGAGCAATATCCTCCAATTCGCCGAACTCATATTCCATCTCCGGTGCGTCCGATATCAAACTCAATGCCTGCGCTTTGGCCTCGTTTGAGGTGACGGGCTCGCTATGAACAGAAACTGGTGTGGATTTTAATACATTGACCAAAGGTGCGGTCGACATCAGTTCGAGACGCTCCGCTACAGGGGGATTGGAGGCCGTATCGTCGGCTTTTTTGGCCTCACTCGATTCGGTCGTCGCCGGTTGCAGCTCTGTCCCGGATACCAAGCTCACCCCCGGTACTGCGCTGCCAGCCGCAGGGCCTGAACTTTTGGGGATTATCGGTCTAACTAGATAATTGATTTTGGCCTGTTGTTGACCTCTTTCATTCATAACTTCTCGCATCAGATCGTAGTCTGGTTCTATGTACTCCATCGTCGTTGCTATATTTGAATGATTCAGCAGATTCTTTGTGATGTGAATATTGCGCTCTGGCTGCCTCATCAGTTCGCTGGCTATCGTGTGCCTGAAGCGGTGCGGTGTCATGCGCGTGCCAGTCATATTGGTCAGCTTTTTGTACATGGCCTCCACCTGATCAGAGTTCATATGCTCCCGCTTGTAATGACCAGAGAATCTGTTGATATTGAAAACCTGGTCAGTACTAGAAAAGCCAACCTTCTTGGCTGTGTCCATCACCAGCACTAGATGCGGCATCAGTCCATCAGGTATTGGAATCATAAACTCCCGGTGCGTTTTCTCTGTTTCTCCCCTCACTCTTATCAGTCTCTGTCCCAGATCTACGTTTTCGTACCTTAAGCACAGCAACGCGTTGAGTCTTATGCCTGTGTAATAGAAGGTTTCAAACACTGCCAGCCAGAACCATGCCGGAGTGATCTCTGATCGTTTTCCAGTCGATAGTTCCTCTTGTACGAGAAACCTTAGCCAGTTGCGTGCCCGAACAATGACGTCGTTGCCAATCGTCTTCTTCGGACGTTTGGTAGGCATGACACGGGTATCCTTTAGCGGATTCACTTTCAGCTCGACAAGCCCGTGCTCCATTGCGTACCTGTACACCGTACGCAGATGGCTTGAGTAAGTATTCCAGCTCCGCTTGGAGATCCGTGCCAGTTCTGATCGGCGCCATTCGAGCATGTCTCGATGAGTGGTTTCGCAGGCTAGGCATTCGCCAAAAAAGTTCACGTACGCTTTTGTAGCCGCTCTGTAAATCTTTACTGTGTCAGGACGAAGGTCATGGGTGAGGATGTACTCCTGGGTCAGTTCCGGAAGCGTCATCGGTTTCATTCAGATGTGTCCTTGTCTACCAATTCTGCCAAGCTGATGACCGGGTTGTCATAGGGCACCTCGCTGAAAACGTCGGTAGGCTCTATGAGCAGATAGCCCCGCAGTTGCTTGCTTTTTCGTGGTCCTTTGACCAGGCATGTCCAGATGTTCAGGCCTGCGCCAGTCTTGCGATGTTTTTTCAGTTTCTCAAAAGAACGCTGAACGACCTGCCAAGCTTCCAGATCCCGCTCTTTAGCCTCACGCTCTATGTCTGGGTGCTCAAGTGCGTAACGTTTGAATATGTCCGGGCTAACCAGGAACGCAGTGCCATCCACGGTATGCACACGAGCCTTGGCGTCATTGATGATGATCCTGTGGGAGATCACGCCCCCCTTCAGCCAGGTGAGGAAATTCAAGCCGTGGCTTGAGCTACCTTCCGGCGAGACTTTTGCCGGCTCTTCGACCGGAGCTTTGTCGTTCGTTGCCTTGATACCCACTAGCTGCCGAGGTTGGCTAAGACTGGTAGCTGCCGGAGGAGGGGGCAAAAAGGGAATCTGATCATCATCGTCTAACGGCTCGGGTGCTGGTTGAGTCGGTGCTGTCGCTACCGGGTCGGGGAACAGATCGAGCAGCTCGTCCAGTGCATCAAAATCTTTTGCTGCAGCAGGCGCTTGCTTAGGTGTCGGGGGCGCTGCTGATACTGCAGGCGTATTTTTGCTGTTCACGGGTTGAGACTCTTCGCCTCCAGCAGGAGCTGGCTCGTTTTCATCTGCCGCTGGTGCAGATTCCACTGTCAGAGTGCCGGTATAGGTCTCAGGCCTATCAGTGGTGTTCGGCCAAATCAGCGCCGGCGCTATTTTCAGTACCGTGAACGTGTTCTTCCAGCCGCGACCATTGTCGATGCTGGCCTTCCAAATGGCTTTTCCCTCTCCGTTGGGCTGAATGATCGCCTGATCCTGGAGCAGGTTGAACATCGGGGCGTTGGATGAGGGGATGTGTTCGATACCCTGAGACAGTAGAAGAGCTCTGAGCTGATCTACGGCCGGCTTGCTGACAAGCCACAAGCCTTCCTGGGTCAGCCATCCGTCTGAGGGACCGTCGGGCTGGTTCAACTTGAATTTATCCGCAATGAGCATTCTCAGGCCTTCAGCCAGCTGCCGTTGGATAGACTGCTTGGGCGCTGACATAGCTCGGCCTGGATTGCCTCCGAGTTCCTGTGCCACGGAAGCCTGGTCAGCTTGGGAGACAATTTCACCAAGGATATCGGCATGCTCATATTGACCTGCGAACGCGAACACGAGTTGAGACCAGAGCTCGGGAAACCCGCTGAGCCAGTCCAATGCCTTCGCCGGAATCACATTGGAGTAGATCAGCGACGAAGCGGCTCCATGCAACCGATAGTCTCGACCTTTCACGTACTTGAATCGGTATGGCTGATCCAGAGGCCCGTGCCATGGATGCCAGATAGTGCCATCTGCGAGTTCAACCTTGACGTCTACCGCAATCTTGCCCAGGTCGTGGACGAGCGCACCATAGGCGGATGCTGCAGACCATGCTTCTGACTGGGCCGCCTGCGACTCGGGCGGTGCTCCGATGGGGAGCAGATACATTTGCCGTATCTTCAGCGCGTAGGCGACGATCTCAAGACCGTGATCCAGCATGCCACCATGATATGCATGGTGATGATTCTCAGAGGCAGGGAGATGCTGCACCAAGGCTGCGTAGCTCTTGAATGCCTGCATGTAAAGCGTCTCGAACTGCTCACGGGGCAGAGAGGTCCGCTGCCAGATGTTTTCAATCAACTGGCGCCGTCGGGAAGTCGACAGCAACGCGTCGGGAGATTCTGGTTTGAAAAAGCCTGCAGCAGTATTGGACGAGATCGGAGACACTTTTCTTCGCGTGAAGAAACTAAGCATGTAGGCACCCATGATGAAGTCATTGGTGGGCCTTTTGCTTTATATGGCTCAGCGTGACAAGTCGAAACCTATATCCATCCTGGAAAGGTTATATACACAAGCTGTCACTTGATTGGTTGGGATCCAAACAGTGCCAGTAATCGGATGTTGCCACGCTTGCGTCGAAAAATGTAGTCTCCAAGTACCTGTTAAGTAACATTTTTTTGAAATACATTTTTATGGAGGCCGCTTTCGAACCCTTTCGTCATCCATTTCCGGCGGACTCGCCGGCCTTTTCGGGTAAGGCACTTACCCTTATTCCCCCATTCCATTCAAACCCTTCGCTTTGCCATTTGCTTCAGTCCATTTCGCCCTTTCGGTGCGGACTACAGGGGGCAGACGAATACGGACAGCCGTTGGTCGGGTCGAAGTCAAAGGCGTGGGGCAGTCAAAGCTCAACGGGCTGGATGAGCTCCGGTCCTTGATTCCGCACGTTCCCCACTGCGCGATCAACCGGGAACCATTCAAAATCGTCAACAATCCTGCAGTGCTCTTTTGCCAAAGCTTCGGCTTTCTGCGGTGTAGTTTCGGAATCAAGCCATGCCCGCGCATCTTCTGCCGTCAGTACCACCGGGCGGCGATCATGAATGTCGACCATTCCCGAGTCGCTTGCCGACGTGATGATGACAAACCCGTCGCCATCATGGGGCTCAAGCCCTCTGTGGACCTGAGCCAATGCCGCGAAGAACATAGGCTTTTTACTCTTGAGACGGATGAAGTAGGGCTGCTTTTTCTTGGGGTCATCCGGGTCCTTCACCCATTCAAACCAACCGTTCGCTGGGGCAACTGCCCGTCCGGTAGGCCAGAGCTCTTTGAAGAACTTTCCCGTCATTACGGTTTCGACTCGAGCGTTGATTGGGGCTGGTCGCTTGTCTTTCGCCCAGAAAGGCTCCCACCCCCACCGAACCTTGTCGACACTCAGACCCTCCTCGGTGGGACGGATGATCTCAACCCGAGTGCTAGGAGCCACGTTGTAGCGCTCTATGGGCAGGAGGTCGTACCCATTGATCACGATCTGCTCTGGTGCAAGCTCCTTGAGGTAGTGGTCCATGGATTCGTAGATCGAGTAGCGTCCGCACATGATGTCGCCCCTAATGTCACTCGTCGAAAATGCCTTTCAGTACGATTGACCGCGCGCGGGCCGAAGAGTTAACTGTATATCTATACAGATAACTTATCGAAAGGTCTTCATCATGAGCGTAGTCATTCTTGGTCCGTTGTCTGAAGGGGGTATCAAGCTACCGCTCTACTCATTTCAGGTGCCAGCTGGGTTTGCTTCTCCCGCTGTCGATTACATCGAGAAGCACGTGTCCCTGGACGAGCTGGCCGAGGTACGGGCACCGCATGTGTATCTGGCGAAAATTCTCGGAGACAGCATGATTGGGGCAGGTATTTTTGATAAGGATCTGATCGTCGTAGACCGCAGCCGCACTGCCGAGCATGGTGAGATTGTCGTTGCAGCCCTCAATAATTCGGACCCTATTTGCAAGCGGCTCTTCATGATGGATGGGGTTGTCAAACTTCAATCCGAAAATAGTGCCTACCCGTCCAAGCACATCCTTGAGGGTGACAACCTCGTCATCTGGGGCGTAGTGAACTACAGCATGCGCCGTCATGGAAAAGCGTGAGCCCATTTTCGCGCTTATCGATTGCAACTGCTTCTATGCCAGCTGCGAGCGTGTTTTTCGTCCAGATCTGGAGAAGACGCCCATCGTGGTACTCAGCAATAACGACGGTTGTGTCATCGCTCGAAGTTACGATGCCAAGCCGTTTGTAAAAATGGGGGCTCCCTATTTTCAGATCAAAGAGGTGTTGCGCCGCAACGGCATAAAGGTGTTCAGCAGCAACTACGCGCTCTATGGCGACATGAGCGAGCGTGTCATGTCGATCATCGAGTCGATGGTGCCAGCCTCCGAGGTCTACAGCATCGATGAGGCGTTTGCAGACCTAACCGGGGTCCCTGGCGATCTCACAGCGTTCGGTCGACGCATCCGGGCGAACATTCTCAAATGCACTGGCATTCCTGTGGGTGTTGGCATCGGTCCTACGAAAACGCTAGCCAAGCTGGCCAATCACACTGCGAAGAGACTGCTATCCCATACAGGCGGTGTTGTAGACATTTGCGACCTGCATAACCGCAACTGGGTACTGCGTAATACGGCGGTCTCAGAGGTCTGGGGGGTAGGGAAGAAGATGAATGCCCACCTGGAGGCTATGAACATCCGCACCGCAATGGACCTTACAACCGCCGACCCGCGTACTCTGCGCGACCGGTTCAGCGTGGTCATTGAAAAGACCGCACGTGAGCTGGCAGGTACTTCGTGCCTGGAGCTGGGCGAAGCTGCACCACCCAAGCAGGAGATCTGTTGCAGCCGAATGTTCGGCAAACGGCTAACCACCATTCAGCCTATCAAAGAGGCGGTGGCCACCTACACTCAGCGTGCGGCCGAGAAGCTCCGTTCTCAAAACTCGCTGTGCAAGAAGATCCGCGTCAGCATCCGTACCGGCATGTTCAATCCGGAAGAAGCCAAGTACGCCAACGGCGCTTTGGTTGAATTGCCATACCCCACCAACGACGTGCGCTTGATGACCAGGGCGGCGACTGAGGCAGTGAATAGTTTGTTTCGACCAGGGTTCAAGTACAGCAAAGCTGAGGTTCTGTTGCTGGATCTGAGACAGCCTGGCGAATTTACGGATGACATGTTCGCAGCTTCGCAGCCGGCATCTTCAGAGAAGGTGATGGGAGTCCTGGACGAGATCAATACACGCTGGGGCAGAGGGACTTTACGAGCTGGGAGTGTTCCTTCCAATCCGGAGTGGGCTATGCGTCGCGTACTGATGAGTCAAAGTTATACGACCAGGCTCGATCAGCTGTGGGAGGTGAAAAGTCTCTAGTAGCTCTGTAACGTGCGTAATCGCATGGACTTGACCACCCATTTGCATTCGACTTGACCAATTGTTTGCATCGGATCTGACCCGCGCAATGGGCGCGCCTTGACCGGCAGGAGTCGACCCAAAGCGGACATTTGACAGAAAGTACGCAGTAACGAATTTTTCACTGTGGCTCCAATTCTGACCATAAACAACTTCGCCCAATGCCGACCATTAACGTGCCGTAGTCTTCAAAAATACTGGTATTCACCTCATCCTGGCTCGTCCACGTTGCTTCACACTCCTCGCACACCCACAGCGAAATATTTGTGGAGCGCACCCGCATTGCTCGAACGTAACCTTGGCTGCACCTTTGGCACTCAATCAGCATACAAATAATCTCTGACAGGACTTCGGTGTAGTCTAAGCCTTTAGGCGGCTTCTGGCCGATTGCAGGCCTTCGCCGGCGATCCGCCAACCTGTTGCAGCTCGTCCGGCGTCGAAAGTGGTCATTCTCGTACACTCGAGAGACAACCTGGTGAGCCGCCGCTATCGACCCAGAAATGTACCTTTGCCGCGGTGCCCTGCTGTCCAAATGGCAAACACCTTGAGTAAGGCGATATTTAGATAACGATGCCCTCGGGATAGATTTGAAGGCTTTCAAACTGCTTTGATTCGTGTATGAGTATCCGTAGCTCCTCATGCAGCCGGATTTCCATAGTTTCCTCATCAATCACGCTATAGCTAGCCACAGTAACGTTCAGAAGCTTTTGGAAATGGGTGCTCGTCCAATTGATTTCCTCGTCCCATGTGGCAATCAGCTCTTCCTCCTGAAATACCTCTATTAGGCACTGGATGGCAATCCGGCTCCCTGAGCTAAATAAAAATTGGACGTCGTACCTTCCCAACCAGATTTGCTGTATCTCAGCCCCCAAAATGCCTTCTAACTTCAGATCGTTGTCAAAGCCGTACATGTCATCCTCTAAAGGCCGGAGGTTAAAAGCGCTGCGATGCATGAAGTGCTCTTTCCCTAAGAACAATTCCGATTACACACATCGGGCGTGAGATAAGCAAGGTTCGAGGTTCTCTGCGATGGCTGCTTCTGGCCCAGAGTGTGTAAAAACGGGCAGTGCAATGTCGGCACATAGCCCTGACGGGTTATTAGCTATGTAGTCGCTCTCGGTAAGTCCTGCGGGTCGTCACTAGGGTCTTGGAGGCTTCAATAAAGCCTCTATGGTTCCAGGTAGGCAACAAAGCCAACCCTTTCAGGCCGACAATGCCTTCATCAAGCTGTTGGTGCCGAGAATTTTCATAACCCGCTTCATGTTGTAGGCGAGTACGTTCAAGCTCATTTCTGCACTGACGCCTTCCAGCCTTCGCGTCAAAAAATGCGTAGCGCCCATCCACTGTTTGAGCGTCCCGAAGGGATGCTCGACCGTGCGTTTGCGGATTCGCATCATGTCCGGCGCGTTGCTCAGCCGAACCTGCATCTCTTCCAATATCGCCTCATGCTCCCAGCGCCGAACACGGCGTTGCTTGCTCGGTGTGCACTGCGTTTTCAAGGCGCAGCCCTGACATTTTGAACTCCAATAACGATGCAGCTTCATGCCTTTCTCGACACTGGAGAAACGCCATATCAACGTCTCTCCAGCTGGACATACATAGTGATTTTTCGCCGCGTCATAGATAAAGGCATCGTTGTTGAAGCGCCCATCAGCTTTGGCTGCTGATGTCATTGGCTTGGGCACATACGCGGTGATCTCCGCGTTGTGACAAGCCAGGATTTCCTCACCTTTGAAATAGCCTCGGTCAGCCACCACCGAAAGCGAATCCGATGCCATGGCTTCGCGCGCCTGCTTGGCAATTGAGCTGAGCTGATCACGGTCGGAACCGACATTGGTCACCTCATGAGCAACGATCAAATGGTGCTGAGCATCGACTGCTGTTTGCACGTTGTAGCCAACGATTCCTATACCACGCGTCATCATTGAACGCGCGTCTGGATCGGTCAGTGAGACCTGTTTATCCGGTGATTCGTTGAGCCGTATTTCAATCGCTTGAAGCTCCTTCATTTGCACTTTCAGCTTGGCAATTTTCTCTTCCAGCCGCACCGACTTGGCTTCAGAGGATGTGGGCTCTTGCCGATCCGCAGTATCAAGTGCCGTAAGGTAACGGTTGATGCTCGATTCGATTTCTTCCATGCGCCGCTTCAGTTTGGCGCTGGTGAAGTTACGGTCGCGGTTGTTAACGGCTTTGAATTTGCTGCCATCGATGGCGACGAGATTTTCACCGAACAATCCCAACTGCTGACACAGCACTACGAACTGGCGACAGACGCCGCGGATGGCCTTGCTGTTATCTTTTCGGAAGTTGGCGATGGTCTTAAAATCCGGCATTAAACGCCCCGTCAACCACATCAGCTCAACGTTGCGTTGAGCTTCTCGCTCTAGGCGGCGGCTTGAATGGATGCGGTTGAGATAGCCATAGATATAGATCTTCAGCAGGACTTCAGGGTGGTAAGCAGGCCGGCCTGTGTCAGCAGGAATAGCACCGTCGAAACCCAAATTGATCAGGTCAAGTTCGTCGACGAAGACGTCGACTATGCGCACTGGATTGGTATCGCTGACGTAGTCATCGAGGCTTTCAGGGAGCAGCGTGCTTTGGCCGCGATGTTCGCGTTGGATGAAGCGCTTCATCAAAAGTCCTTTGTTTGCCGTGCGGAAGGACATCAATGTGTAGATTCAGGGAGCATGTAACAGGCACTGCTGTCTCGCATCACATCCGTCTTCGCATCAATACATTGGGCAGCTCGACTCCGCGAGATACTGAATGCCGACGCGCCACTATTTCAAAGCCATTACGTATAAAGAAGGATTCCGCCGTTTTGCTTACGTGTGATGTTAGCTCAATGTATTTAAGGTCCGTGGCTTCCTGAACAACTCGATCCATTAGCCGTTGACCGATGCCTTGGCGTGCATGGAAACCAGAAACAAAAAAATGATCGATGTACCCGGAAGCTTGGACGTCAGCGTAACCAACGATGTGATCATCTAATACCGCTACAAACGGATTTATGTCTCGAATGCGGGTATTCCATGCTGTCCAATCGGGATCCTTTGGTGCCCAAGCCTCGATTTGCGCAGGGGTGTAGTCACGAGATGCAACCTCACGGATAGCTGAAGAGAAAACTTGAAACAGAGCTGCTTCGTCGCCTTCACAAAAATGTCGAATAAGCATCCGGCTGCTCTCCTGATGGATGAACACCCCATCTTAGCGAAAGCTCTAGCCTTCTCGCGAACGGTTCAGCGTTTTTACACACTCTGGACCCAAAGCGGACGTTATCCGCAGGCAGAAATTGGCGGAAATCTCCAGTAAAGTTAGGGATCAAGGCGCGGATGCACTTGGATTACTGTGACAGTATTTCATTCGAAAACACTGTCGAACCGAACATCTGAACGGTTTGTATCAGTTGGTCGGCTATTCGCCGGGAGGTTGATTTCTAAGGGGAAGTAGGTTGAATATAAGATGGGATAGGTCTATAAATGATGTCAGAACGATATGTTCTATGACTGGTTCAAGGGGTGGGCTATGACCACAAACGCTGGCAAAAACGGTAGTGCTGCAATGCGCGTAGGGCATGTGCTCGGCCGAGGCGTGGGTGGGATTCTTCATACTGAAAAAGCTATATGGACCACATTGGTTCGAGCCGGTGTACCTAATGCAATCTTGACTCCAGTAAAGTGGGCCGCTCGCGCTTCAGCAATGGTGCTCACTGTAGGATTCGCAGCATGGGGGCTTCTTTACGCCGCAGGCTTGCTTGCAATGGTGTCTGTTGCATTCGCTTTGCTCTCTGGCAGTAGAGGATCTATCTCAGGGTCCGGATCCTTGCAGACGAAGTCTTCCAACGCTGAGCTGCAGGATGGGTATGAAGGGTGCGGTCTATACGTAGACGATGTCCGCGTAGATTGATCCCGGTGTTGATCATTGGACCTGATCAACACCAGTCTCACGTCCAAGATTTTAAATCCTTCCCTTCGCGATTCCAATTGCGACATCAGCGCCTTTACCTCCTGCATCTTTAGCCCCGTTGGTGCCGATGGTAAGTCCTGTCATGAGTGAACCAAGTTGCATCCCGCTCCAGCCCAGCGCGACTACCCAAAACCCCGGAAGTGCTATAAACATTGCGCCCATCACAAAGTCCAGCAGTAAGTCTCCTTGGGCATTGCTGGCCCCAAACACTGGGTCAAAATTGGAGTGGGGGACGTTGCTGCCGATCCCGTTTCCATAAAGGGCGTCTAGAATCGTGCTGTCCACCCAGCGGGCCAGCTGGAACCAGAAGTCGACAAAGATCAAAGCGAACGCCGCAAAAGTAATCGTCATCACGACCTTCAGATCAAACATTCCGATTACCATGACAAATGGAATGCTGATGATGAGAGCCATCTTTAGGAAGGCCATCACCATGGGCGCTGCTTGCCTTACACTGTCCATGGCTGGATACATCACAAGAGATCCTGCTGCCTGACCAGCTGTAGCTGCAAGGCGTGTGAAGTCATTTAGCACAGAGCCACCGACTTGACCGCCATAGTCTGAATAAACCTGACCCTGGGTCAGTTGCTGCTTCCTCGGAGAGACCAGATCCCGGATGACCGAGTCGCTCACTTCGGTCTGGGTCATGAATTTTGCCCACTGAGCAAGCTTGCTCAGCAGATCTGGACTGACCTGTTCCAGCAGCCTGGTTCTGAGCCCGACGCTTTCATCCGACCACCATTGAGTGCATGTAGGAAACCCACCACCACCAGTGGTTTGTGGCAGGCCCGCGTCCCGGGTTGCGTCATAGGGCCATTTGGTTCGGGGAGTGTGTGACCTGAACCCAGAGAAACCATCGCTGTAATAGCCGGATGTTTGCAGAAAGAAGTGCGAACCGATCCAGTTGACGTCGTTGAGTTGATCATTGCTGAGGGTAGGCTGGGTCATGAACAGCTTTGCGCGCGCACGTGCGTAGCAATTGTTCGTGAAGTCAGCGACCTCCTGGGCAAGCAGCGGGTCGTTAATACGAGCCTTGTTGACGTCCATCCGGACCTGTTGCAAGTCCACTCCACAGGGAATAGCTGCAACTGAGGCTGCAGTTGCTGCCTTGGACATCGCATGCACAAATAGCCACCAGACGGGCACGGTGGCGCTTTTGCCGTTCAGCGTACTGAAGGAGGTTTCCCAGCCTGTGTCAGCTGGATTAGGTATCGAGTATTGGCATTGATCAGAGCGGCTTCGGTCGAACTGGATGGTATCGATGCTGACGTTCACCAGAGGCATGCAAGCCAGGATGATGACTAGGATTGCCGTGTAGAACCGGTTTTCTACTCGGGCCAACGAGAGGACGCCCTTGTTGCCCTCATCAGCTCCCTCACCGCGGGCTCTGAGCCATTCGCTGATGACAATGGCGGCAAAGGGGGCTGCGAAGAGTCCGCTGTCCTCGATCATGTTCCAGATGCCGCCGTTGATGAGCCATCCGACCAGCGTCAGGTAATACTCAAGGTAGTCATTCGTGTGCAAGATCATGGCAGGTCAACTCCCGCTACATTGGCGGCGCGCCGAAGCTCGAAAAGGAGGATGACGAAGATGGCCATGACCTCGCAGCGACGAAGTCCCGAGGGGAATAGATTAGTGTCTAATGCTCGCTGTTTAAGGGTGCGCCTTAGCCTGTACCAGCCGAGCCCTATCGCCGCATAAAGCGACAGCCGCCAGGCCAGCATGTAGTTGTAGTGCGCTTTTTGCCATTCCCTGAACTGCTCAATATCTCCAAAGAAATGTACGATGGCTGTCATGAAAATCACAGCCAGAACAATGGTCAGCAAGACCGGCCAGGTGAACGACACTAGCGCCTTTGCGCCCCTACGTAGCCATCCCTTGGCAACCGGCAATGAACTCATGATCAGTTACCTTTCTCAGGGTTCTGCAGCTGATCGAGGCGGTCGGGCGTTGGATCCCCTTGAAAGATGCCTTTGGAGCTGTCCTTGCGGCTCTGAGCCCTCTGTAGGATGGCTGTCGGTGAGTTGCTGGCCAAGCTGCGACGCATATCCAACTCGGTCTTGAGGTTATCAATTTCCTGTTGCAGGCTGCTGTTCTGCTGACTGACCGCCTGCAGGGCCACATCGTTGGCGGCAATGTTCGGTTCTTTGCTGCCGGTGAACATAGTGCGCTGAAGCAGTAGCGCTTTGCCGAGAACCTCAGATAACGCTACCTCTGAAGCAAGACGTTTTGCGAGAATGTCCTGGTCATGCTCAGTCCTGAGTGCCTCGACCACTCCACGGGTAACAGGCAGAGAATCGCTGCTCGCTGCAGTCAAGTTTTCTGAAGTGAGGGCCTTGCTGCCCGAGATCAATTCCTGCAGCGCCTTGAGCTTGGAGTCGTAGGATTCCTGTATGAGAGGTGTGAGGCCAACGCCGGCAGTGGAGGTTGTTTTGGTGCAATCCTCACAAGTGCGTTGTTGTTGCTCTCCCAGTACCCGGTTGGCGAACGTGGTAGCTGCCTGAGGTGAGGACCAGGTGGAACACACCATGCCGTTGTTGCAGGCCGAAGGACTAATGGAGGATGTATCGGCAGCACTGCGTCCGTTCAGCAAGTTGTATCCCGCGCGAGTAACGTCGCCTACGACCTTAATAGGTTGCTGGCCAGATCCGCCGGCCTTATTTCCTCCGAGCCACGTGATCCCGTCATTCCCTCCTTGTTTTTCGACCTGCGCAACGGCTGAGACAGCATCTGTGTTCCCGTTTTTCACCGCCTGACTCATAGCCTGGCCTTCGGCGATCTTGTTCCAGCCCATCTGACCTCCAGCGACATCGAGCATCTTGTCGGCAATGGCGCGGCATGTGCCTTTGGAGCGGTCGAAGTCAAGACGACCTTGCAGAATGCCGTTTGTGAGGAGGTTGTACAAAGCCGGGTTAGCACGCTGAATAATCAGTCCTGGCAGTGATGAAACGGCGCTGGTTGCGTTAGAAATCATCGACCCCATGATCGTCTGAAATCCAGAAGTTGCTCCATTCAACTGATTCTGGAGCGTGTTGTTCATGCTCATGTTTCCGCAGACCAGGTTGCTGTTCCAACCTCCGCCGATGCTGATGCTATCCATATTCCCCGCCGTACCCATTGTCACAGCGTTGCCGCCTCCAACGCTGTAGAGCACGTCGTCACCGATCACGCTGCCCGATGAGCTTGCACTGATTCCCGGGATTTCGGCGAGAGCACTATGGGCTGTCAGGGTGCTCATGAATGCAATAGTCAGAACGGCAGCGCGGCGCATAGTTGAAGTCCTCTTGATCATCATTGAAAGTCCGTACTGCCAAGAAAGGTTTGTCCTTCCCGCTTGCAGCAGGAATACGGGCGCCATAACGCCCAGGCGTAACCACCATCGGTTGCCTGCACACGGGGTTGGGAGTTTGGAAATACCGCGCAGCTTTGACTGAGGGTCGGCGTGAGCTCTTGCCACTTACCGGTGGTAGCGTCGGTCTCGATCAATTCTCCTGCCGGCCAGTAGCCTGGCTGCGGCTGTGCCAGAAGCGGTTGATAGACGTGGACCTGACCGCTGCGAGTGACCACATCACCGGCACGCTGCGCGATCACGGATGCTGCCTTGTAATCGTCGGCTTGATGGATAAAGCCACTGCGAGGGTAGACGCTTCCCCACATGTCCCCTGAGGTGAGGCCACCCACCTCTCGCCGGCCGGGAATCAGAGCTTCCGGATACGCAGATTCTGGAACGCCGTAACGCCAGGCGACAGTGTCCAAAGTGCTCAGCAGGTAGGGCATGTAGGGCGTGGCAGCACCCTGGCAGGCATAGCCCGAGGCGCTGGCAAACTTACTGAATGTTGCTCCTCCGGGGTGGCCTATGACGTCAGCGTTTTTGAATTTAGCCAGGCTATCTTCATTGTTGTGATTGGTGGTTCCGTCACCGCCGTCCTGGGCAAACGAAGTTGATGAGCTCAACGAAGAGACCTCAATCCACGGGTTTTCACCGGTATTCGAGTAGCTTGAGACCACGGCGTCTGGAACGAAGTGACGAACCTTGGTCGACGTCTTTACCTTGCATCCAAACGGGGTGCAGAGCAGCCAGTAGCAGATTCCGACCACCTTATACTCCAGGCAGTCAGGCGACAGGGTTGAGGCGACCAGGGTGGCAGATGTCACCGTGCCCGCTGCTGCCGGCCAGGTTGAGATCGACAAGGCCAAGGCTGCCCAGGCTGGAGGCTTTCGCAGGTTCATCGCGGGGCGTCTCCCTGGCCAGATGCGTTCTGAGGTTTGGCGGCGGCGCGCCAATGGGCAATGCGATTTTCGGCTGCCGTAGCGTTGGTTTCCCCGTACACAACAAACTTGCGGTCGACCACCACTGCAGGCACCTTAGTTACCCCCATGCTCCAAGCGTCTACGAGGTCTTGTTGAGCTAAAGCCTGATCTCGTTGCAAGCGCTGCGCATCGCTGCTCTTGAGGCGTTGCTGCATGATTGCGATGGCTTGTTGCTGATTAGCCGGCAGTCCTTCAGAGAGCTTGGCCTCAAGCCGTTCTGATTCGTCCAGGATGATCAGCCGGACATGTGCCGGTGCCTGGACTGGGTGGTTCCGGTCAGTAACGATCCACGTCTCCGCGTTAGCGAGGGGGACCTGTATGGCCGCGATCACAGTCAGGATGGTCATGCGGTTCTTGCAGCTGAAGCGATAGGTTCTGGAGGGGGGCATTAGGCAGTACCTGCAGGTGGTGTCAGGTACAGAAAACGCGATTAATGAACTGTCGTCAGTAGGAAACCGTTATCGGGACGGATAGGGTTTGAAGTGGGTATCAGCGCGGATTTACGGCTGAAGCTGATCTGGAGCATAACTGGAGCGATTAGTACGCAGCCGTAATTTTTGACCACCTAACCGGTGGCAGCCGCGCAGCGTAAGTGTCGTTGCCAGCGACGCTCAGTACGTTGCACACGATTGCATCGGTGTCGCGAAGGTGCGGAAGATCTGCGTTGCGAGCTATATATCGCCGAGTGAATGGCATGCTTTGGCAGGGCTGTGGTGTTGCGGACTCAACGTTGAACAGCCTGCGCCCTGACAGCGAGCTTGTAAAATTACCAGACCGGTATTACCTCAACCATAGCCGAGTCGGCCACCAGCAAGTCCGATAAATATTCCGCCGGCAAGTGGTAACCTTTTTGAAGCTCGGCCACGGGCAGACCTCACCAGAAATCATCGGGTCGCCCCATTCGTCTACCGGCACCTTGGGTTTTCCGGAAAAGCTCATACACTTGCCCTACAGGCCAAGGAGGACTGCTCAACATGACCGATGAACAAGGAAAGGTTGTTTCTATGAAAGAGCAGCTTAAAGCGCGCCAGACCGATGCCAGACGTAGGCAGCAGCTCTTTGATAGAAGGCTTGAGGACGCACACGCAATGGCGCTCATGTTTATGCGCAACCAAGGTGATCATCTGGCGACGATCAAGGCTGCGCTGAAAGTCGCTGACCGGTACGTCGTAACACTGAGGGAGTGCATCCATGTACTGGGAGGCAGTAGTTTGGAAGTCACCGCGACCTTCCCAGAAGGGAAGAAGGCGATAGATAAGCTCTCGCAGTGAACTGTTAAAAGTCTGAGCCTCACAGAGCCCTGCCCAGCGCGGGGTATACCATCCTAAGCAGCTAGCTCCACTGAACCGGCTTTTCGTGTGGCTGCTGCCCTGTGCCCGAGCCGTGAAAAGCAGCCTAAAATTCATGGTCCACCCGGCTAGTGGTACATGTACGTACAAGTAAAAATCAAAAGTATCTTTAAATAATACCCCATTAATCTGCGACGCTTTACCCTGTAGAGTCCTGAATTGTCGGCGGCTCAAATACGATCCCGACGATGAAAATTGATACGATTCCGTGAGGAAAATGCATGCTCGATAACAAGTGCGTCATCATCATCGACGAAACGTTGCCGCTTGGGGTCATCGCTAATACCGCGGCGGTTATCGCTGCCAGCTTTGGAAAACTTTACCCGCAGATGGTGGGCGAAAGCCTTATCGACTGGCAGGGACATGTACACGGTGGTATCACTACAATCGCATTGCCGATCCTAAAAGGCTCGGCAGAGCTACTCAAGAAATTGCGGGAACAGTTGCGCGAGTTCGAGCCAGAAATAATAGTCGTTGATCTCATTAGTGCGACTCGAACAACTCGCTCTTACGAGGAGTATGCCGAGGTCCTAGCGCATGGTCCAGATGACGCAATTCAGTACCAAGGACTTGGGATCATCGGTAACAAGAAGTTGGTAACAAAACTTACTGGCAACCTGGGCCTTCTACGCTGAGCCAAATGCTCTAGGTCATCAGCCTACTATCTGCAACGGAGATGCAATATGAATGAGAACCATAATGATGTAGCGGCCCATCCGCGTTACTTGATTCCGGAGAGCACCTATGCGCATGATCATCCGGAAGTGGTTTACTGGACCAAGCACTTCATGGCAGAAGCAGAAAAGCGCAATGTGTTTACCAATATCCAAGCGACATTGAATGTTCATCGCTCGCTTATGGCGGCAGAGACTATGGCTGCCGCTTGGTACGACTTCACTCGATATGTGCCGACTTTCATCACTAAAGCTGTGGCGCAGACTGACGACCCTGAGCGGCAGCACCATCTGATCCAGATCGCCTATGATGAACTAGGTGGTAATGATAAGAACTATATTCATTCGAAGTTGTTCTTGGAAGCCTTAGATAAGGCAGGTATAAGGCTCGCTTCAAGTTCATCTCCATCTTCTATCAAGGAGATTCTCAAGGTCTTAGACGAGACGCTGGTTGGCACAAAGAGCCAGTACGGCATTGTCGGTCTTCTGCTCAGCTTTGAGATCATCGCAGAAGAAAATATTGAGGCTTTGTTTCAGAGTCTTTGTTATGACGAAGCGAGCGAGTTAGCGTTGGCCGCTACGCCGTTTTTCAAGATACACCGTGCCGATGAGACTGAGCACATCCGTCATTCTATTGCGAACTTCCTTCGCTTTTGCAAGACCGAAAGAGCTCGCGAAGAGTTTCGTGTGTCTTTCGACCAAGGCATCGATTTCTGGCACCGTTTCTGGGACCAGTGCGCGCGCCTGGTAAATCTCGAAGCGAATTCGCGTTCCTGCGCCTGAGCTCGTCCCTACACCCGCTGCAATTAATCAATCAACCGGATACTTAATCCGGTTGATTGACAGTTCTCACGCCGGAGATTTCCAATATGAAGACTGTCGTATTCATCGAAACAAACTTCAGTGGACTCGATGCTATTCGCTATTGCAACGAAGCGGGCTACCGCTCTGTATTGGTGACGGATAGTGTCGAGCGCTTTCGGAAGTGGTTCCCTGCGTCTGTTCTATACAAGCTTGATTTGGCTGATGCGATAGTTTCAGTAGACGATTCCAACGACTTCGAACAAGTACGCGCTGCTATTGAGACGCAGATAGGCCAAATTGATGCTTTGTTGACCTTTGCGGAGATACGTACTGCAGTCACAGCCAAGTTATGCGCACATCTTGGTCTTCGCGGGGCCGATCCAGAAGCCATCGCTATAGCACAGGACAAGTACCGATTCCGTCAAGTCCTGCAAGAGCGAGGTGCGGATAGCGTCAAGGCAGTGCGTATCGAAACAGTCGAAGAGTTACGTTTGCTTGGCGAGTCCATGACCTTTCCCTGCTTCCTAAAGCCGGTACAAGGGCACTCCAGCATTGGCGCTATATCATGCGCCAGTAAGTCCGATATTGAGTCAGTAGTCGCTCGACTTAGCACGATTTCCGAAGACTGGATTTCAACGGCCTTCGTTGTCGAGGAGTTTCTTTCTGGTGACTTGGTGAGTGTAGAGATGCTTACTACGTCAGCGGGAGAGCATCAATTAGTCGGCGTATCTGACCGTGATGTCGTGCATGGCAGCGTTGAGATAGGCGCATCCTTCCCTCTACTTAACGAACACTTGCACGAGATTCAGTCTAAAGCGTGCTCGGCTCTGGACGCAATCGGTTATAACTTCGGGCCGAGCCACATCGAGATTATAGTCACCGCCGACGGCCCCCATTTGGTCGAAGTGAACACTCGTGTCGGCGGCAGCGGACATTCTATCATGCTCGACTTAGCGAGCGGCCGCTCTATCGTTGGCGACTGCATCGAACTCTGTTTAGGTAGTCTGGTACCTCTGCGCCCACTTTATGAGGCGCACCAGGGCGCGGCTTGGAAATGCCTAGTCAGTGAATTGGAGGGTGTAATAGCTAGCCTGCCTTCAGTAGAGTCGATAAAACAAAGTTTTCCGTCTGTACGCGAGGTTTGGCTGCACCATGAAGTGGGTGACAGCATAGACGGTACGCACTCCAACTACAGCTGGATCTTGCAGGTCATGTGCGTAGGCCGTGATCAGCAAGAGGCCAAGAGCAACGCAGCCCAAGTGATAGACTTTGCCTCTCAGCGTACCTCTATAAAACAGCAGGAAATGGCATGATTGGGCTCAATAGGGGGCGCCTCAATCTGCTATTAGGCAGCGCGGCGTTTACACTCTCTTCGGCGGGCTCGGTACTGTTGCACATCGTCCTAGCGCTGGCCGTCTATAAACAGACAGGTTCAGCGCTGTTGACCTCGCTGTTTGTGTCGCTGCAATGGTTACCTGCGTTCTTGGTGGTGCTCTTTCGGAGTGATTGGGAGCACGGGCTTGATCCACGTGCACGCTGGTATCTCCTCGATCTGCTCTCAGCCGTGCTGACACTCCCAATATTTTTCCTCGCTGATGGGCAAAACTATTGGGCCATTGTGTTTGTTCTGCTGATCCGTGGCGTGGTAGACCAAATTAACCGCATCAACAAAACTATCGCGACGCGAGTTCTTTTTCCCAAAGAAAAGGTAACTCACTATGCGTCCTTTTTACAGTCCAGCTATCATGTAGGCATCGGTCTAGCTGCCATGGCGGGAGTTTTTTTCGCTAGCTATGTCGACCTTAAAATAGTTGTGCTAATCGACGCGTTTACTTTTGTGCTTTCAGCTGGACTTATATGGCTAACTCGCTCAATATCCGGACTAGTCAAGGCGGATGCGGTTTCTAATGGCTCTTTGTTCGCTCGCTTTCGGGAGTATCGTCAAGCTCTATCCAATGATCCTCGTCTACTCCTTTGCGCTGCGTTGATGCCTTTGACGGCAACATTCTTCCAAGGGACCTACAGCGTACTGCAGCCGATCTTCCCTGTGTCTCGTTTTGGATTGGATGTGTCAGCAGTATCCATATCGTACGTGCTGGCAAGTATCGGTATCGTAATCGGCTCATGGTCATTCAGCCTATTTTGTAAAAAGTTTAGGCTCTTTGAACGCTCTTTTTATAACTCTAGGATGTTGGCGATAGGTTGCTCAGCGCTTGCTGCTGCGTTATACGTCGGCGTTGTTAGCGCACCTACTCCGTTGCTTAGCGCAGTATGCTTTTCGCTGATGATCGTGGTCTTCGAGTTTCTTTGGATGATGGGCTATGCCGGTACCGTAGCCTTCGCCCCCGCCGGCCGGCTGGGCTCTATCTTCGGCATCTCATTCGCTCTAGGTTGCTTGTTTGCTAGTCTCCTTTCGACGCTACTTGGCTTCGTATTGGATTTCTTCGGTAATAACTATTTTTACCTCATCGCTTTGCTGATGTTCGCTTACTTGTCGTGTGTCGCACTTTTATTGCGGCCTGAGCAGAATGTTGCAGCTGTTGCTGTCCAGGATTAATACAGAATGTTCTAACTGAACAACCAAGAAGGAACGGCAGAAATGGGTAACTGGATTACGTCTGAGTTGTGCGAGCTGAATGAAGAGAATATGAACCTTCTTCTCGATTTTAAGATCCCGGGAATCATTGTCAGAGGATTTCTACCCATTGAGTTGTGCAAGGAAGTCGCAAAGAGTCTTGTGGCGCTAAGTTTTGAAAACTATGACCACCTTAAAGAGATTCCCGTTAATCACATTGGGCTTTGCCATAACCAGTGGGCGAACGATCAAAAAGACGTCTATTTCGGAAAAAAACATCAGGCCCAGCAGGTGATCGACAACATCTATGAGAAACTGAGCATTGATCCGGTCAAGATGGTCACCGAGGCGCTCACTCAAAGAAGTGGCCGTCAGGCTGCTATATTCGAAGAGCCCGGTTTCGGTAGCTACTTTGCTGGTGCTTTCCGTAGCTTCCGCGGACACGGAAAACTTCACGTCGATCATGCGCCCACCCACATACTGAAGCCTTGGGCAGTCACTGAGATTAGCCGGCAGATGACCTGGAATCTCTATTATTCGCAGTTGGACAGCGGAGGCGAACTCGTCATTTACGACACCATTCATACGTCTCAGAACGAGCCGATGAAGGTGGCTGGGGACTACTACTTTCCTTACGAAGTTCTGGAGAGCAAGGACCGCATAAGTCTTATACCTAAAGTGGGCGACCTGATCATTTTCAACACGCAAAACTTCCACGAAATCTTAGGCAACAGCAGTGGCGGTCATCGTGTCTCACAGACCTCATTCATCGGCTTAAAGGCAGATGGTTCATTGGGATTGTGGTCGTGAAGGCTTCGTACGGTTCAGGTAATGGAGGCATGAAAGTGAGATTATTCAGGCATATGGCCTTCGGTATAGCAGGATTGCTTTCACTGCCAGCGCTAGCCGCGCAGACGCTGGTTTACTGTTCTGAGGGGAGTCCAGAGGCACTAAACCCGCAGCGCACTCTGTCCGGTACAGCGCGTAACGCGACTGCTACCACTATCTACGATCGTCTCGTCGATTTCGAACCTGGCACTACCAATGTCGTACCCTCGCTGGCGGAAAGCTGGACCATTTCCGAGGATCGCAAGGTCTATGAATTCAGTCTACGCCGCGGGGTTAAGTTTCAGAAGACGGATTATTTCACCCCGACGCGGGAGCTGACGGCAGACGACGTGATTTTCTCGATCAACCGCCAATTCGACTCCAACCATCCATACCACAGCGTTGGCGGCGGAAGTTATCAGTACTTTCAGGGCATGGGTATGGATAAGTTGATTGATCGGGTTGAAAAGCTTGACGAGCATCACGTACGAATTGTTCTTAACCAGCCGGAGGCGCCTTTCTTGGCAGACATGGCGATGCCTTTCATGTCCATTCTGTCTGCTGAATACGGTGAACAGTTAATGGTGCGCGGTACACCTGATGAGATAGACCAGTTGCCGATCGGCACAGGTCCTTATCTCTATCGTAGCTACCAGAAAGACAGTGTCCTACGTTTCGCCTCGCACCCTGGCTATTGGGGAGTGCCAGCTAAGATAGACAACCTCGTGTTTGCGATCACTCCCGACCCTAGTGTTCGTCTTCAGAAGATGAAGACTGGTGAGTGTCAAATCGCTGTTTCGCCGGCACCGGCCGACCTTGACGCAATACGCAAAGATAAACGCCTGGTTCTCGATGAGGCTGAGGGAATGAATGTCGGCTACTTGGCGATGAATGTACAAAAGGCCCCGTTTAACGACGTAAAAGTGAGGCGCGCCATTGCCCATGCGCTGAATAAACAGAACTACATCAATGCGGTTTATCAAGGGACAGGTGAAGTTGCTATTAACCCCTATCCGTCCAGCCTGTGGTCATATACCCGTAATGTCTCCACTTATAATTATGATCCTGCTATGGCGCGTAAGCTATTGACCGAAGCCGGCTATCCCGATGGATTTAAGACCACGTTATGGACCTTACCCGTTAGCCGTCCTTACAACCCTAATGGGCGCAAAATGGGAGAGATGATGCAAGCAGACCTAGCTCGTGTGGGTATACGGGTGGAGCTTGCTACCTTCGATTGGGGTACCTACCTGGACAAGGTCAAACGCGGTGAGCATCAGATGGTCCAGTTAGGTTGGTCCGGAGATAATGGCGATCCCGACAACTTCCTCTATACCCTGCTAAGTTGTGATTCAGTCACTCGGGGGTCAAATAACTCGCGCTACTGCTCGGCAGAGTTTGATCGCTTGATCAGCCAGGCACGTGTCGAGTCGGACCAAGCGTTGCGCGCTAGCCTCTACCAACAGGCGTTAGGACTATTGAGCCAGGACGTACCGGTAATTCCTATCGCACACTCGAAGGTGTACAGGGTGCTAAGCCCTAAGCTGGCAGGGTATAAGATGAATCCATTCGACATGGATTACTTCTCCCAGCTGTCGTTGCGTGATCAATGAGGTGGTGGATGGCTCGTGTGCAAGGGCTATTCGGGGTGTTGCCCACTTTACTCGGCATCAGTCTAATCGCTTTCTTCGTGATACGCCTTGCGCCCGGCGATCCGGTTCTACTGATGATTGGCGAACGCGGTGCAGACCAAGCTCAGTACGCACAGATGGTCGAGCGCCTCGGACTCGATGAGGCGCTACCGCTGCAGTATTTGCACTTCATTGGGAACGCGTTGCTTGGCGACTTGGGTACATCCGTGGTCAGCGGTCGCACGGTGCTTTCTGAAATCTTATCGAGGTGGCCAGCGACTATGGAACTAGGGTTCGCTGCGATAGCGATTGCTCTAATAGTCGGTGTGCCAGCGGGAGTGCTCGCTGCGGTCAAGCGCGATACCTGGTTCGATCGATTGGTAACGGTGATTTCTCTGATCGGTTATTCGATGCCGATTTTCTGGCTGGGATTGGTGCTCATCCTGATGGTTTCAGTCTTGTTAGGCTGGACCCCTGTATCCGGCCGTCTTGGAATCGAGTATGAGGTTCCTGTTAGGACCGGCTTCCTGTTAATCGACACTGTATTTCCCGATGTTTTTCGGACCTATGGTCTGGCTGCGTTCTTCAGCGCGATGCATCACCTCATTTTGCCGTCTTTAACCATGGCGGCGGTACCGTTGGCCGTGTTCGCTAGGATTACTCGCAGCAGCATGCTTTACGTTCTCGGCGAAGACTATATCCGAACCGCTCGCGCCAAGGGCTTGGCCGAGCGACAGGTGATCTGGAAGCATGCGTTAAAGAATGCTTTGTTGCCGATCATCACAGTAGGTGGTCTGTTCTTCATCAGCGCTGCTATAGCCGGCGCGATTCTTACCGAGTCTATCTTCGGGTGGCCAGGTATAGGCAGCTACGTTGTCAGTAGTGTTAACGCCCGTGATTATCCAGTAATCCAAGGCTGCATCCTATTAATAGGGGTGCTAGTGGTCGTGACAAACCGGGCAGTTGACCGGCTCTATCGCATGGCCAATCCGAAAATGAGGAGCTGAGATGCGCAACGTCTTGCCATTGTTTCCCTTTTCTCTAAGTAGTTCTGGATCCCTTGGTCTGCTTACGATCTTAATAATTATTGCGTTCTGCCTCTTCGGTCCGGTTCTGTTTGGGCTAGAACCCTATGAGATGAGCGACGACCTACTTTCAGTTCCGAACTGGCTAGGTGGCAATGGCGGCGTCCTGGGTACCGACGACTTGGGACGCGACCAGCTTGCACGGCTGGTATATGGTGCGCGCAGCTCGCTGGCCATAGGTGTAGTAGTGGTGCTTATTTCCTGCACTGTCGGTTCGCTGCTCGGCCTCTACGCCGCCTGCTTTGGCGGTGCGGTTGATCGAGCTATTACGCGCCTTGTCGACGTGATTATGTCGTTGCCTAGCATCTTGCTAGCAATCGTAATCGTTGCGGTACTTGGGCCTGGGCTTGTAAATGCGATGTTCGCCGTGGCTCTTGTCTCCATGCCTCGTTTCGTAAGAATCGTTCGTGCAGTAGCGCTGGCGGAAATGCAGAAGCAGTACATCTCGGCCGCACGAACTTGTGGTGCATCGACGCAACAAATTATCTGGAGTGAGGTGCTGCCCAACTGTTGGGGAGCAATAATCGTCCAGGCGTCGCTGGGGTTCAGCGACGCGATCTTGGAGATTGCCGCCCTCGGTTTTCTGGGGCTTGGTGCACAGCCGCCCACCGCAGAATGGGGCGCAATGTTGGCCGACTCGCGCGCCTTCATTGCTTCCGAACCACAACTAATGTTATTCCCTGGGCTGTGTATCTTCCTGACTGTGATCAGTTTCAACCTGCTTGGCGATGCATTGCAGGATCTCCTTGATCCTCGGTTGGGGGGCAGACGATGATCCTTTCGGTGGAGAAGCTTTGCATTCGCCTGCCACTGGCAGGTCAGATGCGCTACATGGTTCGCGATCTCAGTTTCACAGTCGCCGCAGGCGAAACCTTGGGCATTGTAGGTGAATCCGGATGCGGGAAAAGCCTGACCAATCTCGCACTAATGGGACTATTGCCGACAGGGGCTGAAGTGTCGGCCGAGCGCCTCGATTTGTGCGGTCGAAATCTACTCGCATTGTCAGGAGCTAGCGACTGGAGGAAAGTACGCGGAAGTTGTGCAGCGATGATCTTCCAGAATCCGATGAGTTCTTTGAACCCCGTAATGACGATAGGCGCGCAATTGGCGGAGGCCTTGTGGCTGGCCGATCCGGACGCTTCTCGGGCTACAGTTCGCGAGACGTTGCTGTCGCTTCTTGACCAAGTCGGCATTCCACGTCCAGCGGCGCGCGCTGCGGCCTATCCCCACGAGCTTTCTGGCGGGATGGCGCAGCGAGTGATGATCGCAATGGCCCTAGCGCTAAAGCCAGCACTCCTAATTGCCGATGAACCGACTACCGCACTTGATTCCACTACCCAGTGGCAGATCATGGATCTGCTCTTGCGTCTTCGGGATGAGAAAGGTATGGCCATGATGCTTATATCCCATGATATTGGTTTGGTCAGTGCCTACGCCGATCACGTCCAGGTCATGTACGCCGGTGAACTCGTCGAACATGGTCCTGCTAACGAGTTGCTTGAGCAACCTAGGCATCCCTACACTCGTGGCCTGATTTCGTCTCAGCCTGGCCACGCGGGCAGAGCGCGCAAAACTCTCCTCCCTGCGATCGGTGGGCAAGTTCCTTCGCTTAATAGCGAAACAATTGGTTGCCGTTTTTCCAGTCGCTGTCCATCGGTTAGAGAGCAATGCGGCGTGGAACAAACGCTTCGTCGTCCGCCCGGTACTACGAACGTTATGGTCCGTTGCATTCATTGAGGAGAAGCAAAGTGCCTAGTCAAAATGTGCTGTCGTTCGAGGGGGTGACCAAAACTTTCGAAACCGCTTCTGCTACAGATGCAGTAAAAGCCGTGAGCGAAGTTTCTTTGCAAGTAAGGCGTGGTGAGACGCTGGCGATTGTCGGCGAGTCCGGCAGCGGAAAATCCACCCTAGTGCGTCTGCTGATGAAACTCGAATCGCCCAGCTCTGGGCGGATTTTTTTAGATCAAGGCGGCGTAGCCTGTGACATCGCTAAAATCGCTACGAGTGATTTCTATCGTAGGGTCCAGATGGTATTTCAGGACCCCTACGGTTCGCTGAACGGGCGTAGGCGCGTATGGGAGATAGTGAGCGCTGGAATGGCTTACTTGGGGTTGAAACGCACGCGCGCTGATCTTCGCGAAGCCGCAGAAGAGGCTTTGGCGTCGGTGGGGCTGCCTGCAGCATATCTGGACACCTATCCAGACCATCTGAGCGGTGGTCAACGGCAGCGGGTCTCCATAGCCAGGGCGCTAGCGGCGAGGCCCGAGATTTTAGTGCTGGACGAGCCGCTTTCCGCGTTGGACGTCTCGGTACAAGCACAGATCGTCAACCTGCTATTGGAATTGCAGGAACGTATGAAGTTGACTTATTTGTTCATTTCACACGACCTCGCCGTCGTCCGACACATCGCTGACACAGTCGCTGTTATGCGTTCTGGGCAGTTGATTGAGGTCGGACCAGTCGAAGATGTTATCGATCGCCCCGCACACTCTTACACCCAAGCTTTGGTAGGGGCCTCATTCGCTGTCCGATCAGTACGGTCTGAGCCTAGAGAGCAGGGGCTTTTTCCGGACGTAGAAGCTTCGTCTATGCAGATTAGAGGTATCGCATGAGTAAGACTTTGGCGCCTGCACTCGGGTATTTGACGTTACAAGTACGCTTCAACGGAGTGTGCCACTCAGGAGTCTGCGACCCCCAAAGAACTCTGCTGGAGAATATTGAGGCTATGGGGCTTCAGATCCGGAGCGCTTGCCGGCGCGGACGCTGTGGATCTTGCAAGGTACGGCTTGAGGTCGGGGGATTGCATCCGGAGCGGCATATTCTTGAAGACGGTTACGTCTTGTCCTGTTGCTCCCTTCTCACCAGCGACGCTTCAGTCGTGGTTGACTACACCTGTAAGGACTCTCAATGATCAATTTTCAAAGTATTCTCGGACGTCGCTCTCAGCCTCTGATCGGCGGCGAGATAGACCGCGACGAGTTGCAAAGTATTCTGTCTTGCGCTTTAACCGCGCCAGATCACAAGCGGCTCAGACCTTGGCGCTATATCGTATGCCATCCTGAGCACAAGGAGGTCTTGACTTGGTTGATCGTATCCAGCTTGCCGGAAACCTCTGCGGACCTGCGAGAGAATCAGGTAGAGCAGGTTCGGCGCAAGCTTAGCTTTGCTCCGCATATTGTAATCTGCTTGCTAGAAATTAATCGCTCTTGCACAGTGCCTGAGGTAGAGCAAGTGCTATCCGCAGGCGCGGCGATTCAGAACATGATCATCGCGGCCGAGGGACAAGGCCACAAATGCTATTGGAAGACAGGAGAGTGGGCATATAACATGAGATTACACGAGAAACTTTCTCTGAATCCCGATACCATCATTACTGCATTCCTAGGCTTCGGCAAGAATGCCGAGACTGCCCATAAGCCTAGGTCGGTCGAGCGTGCGGCATACGCCGACCATTTCATCTCGGTTGAAGAGCTTGTCACCCCGGCTTATTTAGCCGAGGCTGTTGAGCTTGGGGTTCCTAGATTCTGATCACGCTGCGGAGAACATGAAATGGAGTTTGCATTAATTTTGACGATGAGCATGTTTTCGCTAAGTATGTCCATCTCCCCTGGCCCGGTGAATATGGTCATAATCGCCTCCGGGGCGAACCACGGCTTCTGGAGGACTTTTCCGTTCGTCTCTGGGGCGACCATTGGGTTCACGCTGCTGCTGATCTTCGTAGGGTTTTGGTTCCTCAGAGTAATTGAGAGCTACCCCGTGTTTTTTGAGTACCTAGGCGTTGCCGGATCAGTCTTCATTATTTACGTAGGCTACAAGATCGCCTCGTCGCGTCCTGAGTTGGTGGTGGAGAAGGGTGATGTCCCTAGCTTCATGCAGGGTTTCTTGCTCCAGTGGCTCAACCCTAAAGCATGGATCGCCTGCGCTTCCGGCGCAGCGCTTTTCTCAAGCCCGCACACGCACACCACGCTGATAACCTTTATGTCGATTTATTTTGTAGTTTGCTACATATCGCTAGCTGCTTGGGCGGTGCTGGGAGATCGAGTTTCAGTTCTGCTGAACGGCACCATGCGCATTCGTATATTCAACCTGTTGATGGGCGGTATGTTAATAGCTACCGCCTTTTACATGCTCTACCTGCAGTTCTTCGCCTCTACTCCAGCGAACGGGAGCTGAACGAGTCGTATATGTTATTAATAAGCGTATATGCGATGCTGCTAGTTGTAATGTTTGGCGGCCATACAGCATACACTTTCAAGGGGTCCAGTATCCACTCTGGAAGTACCGCAACGATCTCATTTTGTTGAATGCCTTGGCTGCTTAGGAAATTCGGCGGAGCAGCGAGCCCGACCTTGAGTTGAGCAAACCGGTAGGAGGCCTCCACGCTGTCCACGCGAAGGTGAGGAGTATACTTTATTTGTGCTACCTCGCCGCTCCCCACGTGTCGGAACAACCTTGTGTTTGGGCGCATAGTAAGGCCAATCCACTTCATAGCTTCGAGATCGCGAGGGTGTTCAACTGGCTCGCTTTCGGCTAAAAAACTTTTGGATGCAATTACTTGGCGAGGCAATGTAAATAGGTGGCGCGCTTTCAGTGAGCTATCAGGTAGCTCGCCGATGCGGAAAGCAACGTCGATGCTCTCAGCAATTATGTCGTGGCGACTGTCGTTGCAGGAAATGCTAAGACAGACATCAGGGTGCTTTTCAATGAAATTTACTATGTGTTTAGTAAACTCACTGTTTATGAAAACGGCGGGAATAGAGATGCGTAAATTGTTTTTGGTTGAAATGGAGCGTTGTTTGAAGTCGATTACGCCTTTTTCGTAGAGCTCTAGCATGGATTTCGCAGTCTCTAAAAGCTTAGCTCCGTCGTCAGTAAGCGAAAGCTTACGAGTATTACGGTAAAGCAGTGCGCTGCCTAAGTTTTTTTCCAATTTGGATAGATGTAGGCTTGCCGTCGCTGTTGCAAGTCCTAGTGCTTCAGCCCCGCCGGATATTGATCCGACCTCTACGATTTTTGCGAATACTATCAAGTAACGTATATCTTCAATCATCGGTCTTCAACTCAGCAACTGCGCATCTACGTTAAGACTTTGAGTCCTTTCTACCGATAACGTAACATTCTTGATGATCTCAGGAAATGATTTCGCCAAAAAAAAGTCGTTTTTTGATAAGAGCTGGTCGTATGCTTCTAAAAAAGTCTTTTAATATCAATGGCTTAAAATTGCTTATGAATGTGAATAATTTTGGCATGATCGCACGCCACTTCTAATCACCGAGTCAGGAAAGTAAAGCGTAGGATTGATAATTGTAAATTTTCGTTGTGACATCAAATACCCAGCGGTAATGTTTCGCTGAAACCGCGCAGGAATTTAGGTCGTGTAAATGAGTGCGTGGGATCATTAGACCCACTACATAGGGCAGCTCGCATCGCGCTTGCAAAGCTTGTTCAAAGGCTGGATTAATTCATCTATCCCTCGTGCTGGCCAGCCAGTCCATTGCGGAGAGCAGCACGTCACCGTCAGGTGCTCCCTGCAGCTTGATCGAGCGACCAGATTGCTTGTCCTTAATGACCAGCGTAGGGGTGGCTGTGATGCCGTCCTGGCTCGCCTTGTGAGCCTGGCTAATGACGGCCTTTTGCACAGACGGGTTACTCGCAGCGCAGTTATCAATGAAGTGCTGTCGATCTTCAAGCCCAGGGATCTGCGGATTGCCAGCAGTTCCAGCACCGTTCGACCGAGTACGCTGATAAATGAGCTCGACTGCGAGCCAGAAGGCGTCATTGCCTCTCTCAATCCCTGCGCACTCAGCCCACCGAGCCTCATAGCTCGCTGCAGGCTCATGCATCGGTAGGGGCAGATGGCGCCACTGAAGATTGACGTCTGGATGCTGATCAACCCAGGCTATGAGCTGTGGGAAGTAATCCTTGCAGTAGGGGCATTCCAGATCTGCATATTCGACGATGGTGAAACGGGCGCCACGGCTCCCGTATACCCATCCGCCACTATGTCTCTTCTGATCGGCTGCCGGCGCCACGGGGTCACCTGTGACGCCAGGGTTATTCTGCATCGCCTCGGTCAGCAGAAAAGGTGAGATAGCCAAGGCGACTGCACCGATGCAGTAGAGGATTTGCCGGCGCGTCGGTCGCTTCATGCGGAGGCCTCTTTGTCGAGAATCTGTTTTGCCAGCAGCTCCTGATCCAGCAGCGTCAGAAGAGCTTTCTGAGCGCTTTCAGGCTGAGGGTGATGCTCAAGCCACTGATCCAGTGCTTTGTGCAGTTGGGACTGAATCTCTCGGCGATCTACCGCTACATGTTTGACGACTTGTAAGTGCTCGATCAGTACCGGCGCGCAGATCTTCAATGCGAGCAGGGAGTCTTCCTGCGGGCACTGAAGTATTTTGGTCAGACTGTCGATCAGATTTTGAGTCAGGGCATCCATGGCTCTCATGCCAGGTTCTCCAATGCACGGGGTGTTGGGAATGTAATGTTCAGGGGCTCAATACCTCGTTTCCGGTCGAGATCTGCAGCTACTTCCAGGGCAGCTCCCAACTCGTCGACACCCATGGACTGCATCAGGTCGTAACGCTGTTTTTTCTCTTCAGGCTCGGTCATGGCCAATGCCAGGTACAGGCTCGGCGGAACAGCGCGAAACAGGACTTCCATCGATTTCGAAAGAACCACGCCTTCGGTGTATTTACCGCTCTCTTTGCGTGCTGACAGCATCAAGCCCTTCTGTGCAGGTGTGAGCTCACGGAAACGGGAGATCTTCTCCACTTCGTCAGGCGGCATGTTCAAGCAGATCCACCACTCGATCATGTTGAGCATTGGTGCAGTTGAGGGAGGAAAGTCATCCATGTTCTGTGTTGCCAGCCAGAACCAGGCCCCGAGCTTTCGCCACATTTTGGTGATCTTCATAATGTAAGGGGCGAGGAGGGGGTTTTTGGTAATGATGTGGCCTTCGTCTGTCACGTTGACCAGAGGACGGCCCTTATACTGATCACGCTCCGCTATGTTGTTCACGGTGTTGATCAGCGAGATGTAAGCGATCGACAACTGGGCGTTGTAGCCCTCACGTGCGTAGGTGGCCAAGTCGACGATGGTCAGATCTGCCTCAGGCCAAGGCGTACCGGTACGGTTGAACATCTCCCCGTCGGCGCCCATGCAAAACATGTCCATGGCTTCGGCCATTTCAAGCATCCGATTGCGTCTGCCCTCCGGGATGGAGGTGTCTTCCCCGGCCGCGCGCAACGCATTACGGACATCTTCCGTCAGGACGGTGCGATCGGCGTCGGAGCAAATTCTGGCCGCTGCAAGGATGCACTGTCGGATTACGCTGCGGTCAGCCCGGGTCAGCCGAGCTTCCTCTTTTTCCTCACCGCCGGTGATCATCAAACGGGCTACGATTTCCATCTCGCCGAGGACATCCCGTTCATCATCGTCTTCATCGGGCTTGGCATTCATGTCCTCGTCAGAGCTCTCTAAGTCATCAGCGTCCAAGGTCTTGACCTGGCTCGGTGTGTTTACCAAGCGAATAGCGTCGGCGAACGGAGCCAGGCTAACGCCTGAGTTCGGGGCCAGCTTGATCCTGTTGACTGTCAGCCCAAGCTTTTTCGCGAAATCCCCGAGTAGACCGAAACTGTTACCCGCCTCGACGATGAACAGGCGGGGAGCGTAAACCGCAATGAGCTGGTTGAGCAGGTTATTCAACGTGGCGGACTTACCTGCCCCTGTGGGGCCGAACAGAAACATGTGGGCATTCATCTGACGATCCAGCTTGTTGAATGGATCAAATGTCAGTGGAGCCCCACCACGGTTGAATAGCGTGATGCCAGGATGCCCGGTACCACTGGAGCGACCCCACACAGGGCACAGGTTTGCAACATGCTGGGCGAGCATCATCTGCACGTACCAGTCCATGGCTCGCTTTTGATTGACGTCGAAGTTCCCGGGAAGCCAACGGAGGTAGCTGTTGAGTGGGGCCACCTCGTCGTCAGATGCTACGGGTTCCATACCGGCACCCAGCAATGCGTTGGTCAACTGCATGCTGCGCGCGGTGAGCTGTGCTTCGTCATTTCCCTTGAGGTAAAAGGCGATGCTGCCTCGGTACAGCTTGTGCTCACGACCGATCAGTTTCCTGGCATCGTTTACCGCTTCGCGGGTCAGTAGTGAAGCTTGGTTGTCACCCACCGACTTGCGTGCCAGCTTCTCAAGATGAGCCTCCAGCACGTCCTGAGGGGTGATGACCAGCGTGATGGCCAACACAGTGTCCTCAGGCAACTTGTCGAACAGGGCATGCAAGGCATCACCGCCTTTACGTGTTTCGCCAGTCAGGTGGCCGGTCTTCGGGGCTTCGCGCAGCCGATCCAGCATGATGACTCTGTGAGGCTGGCCATCGAAGTACCACAAGCCTTTTTGACTGTCGGATTTTGGCTCTCGATAAAAGAGTCCCTGTGCGAAGTCGTCGCCAGTGACCAGTGGGAGATCCTCTCCGGCATCCTCTGTGCGTTTGTTCACCAGTTGAAAGAAGCGATCAAAGTCTTTGAGCGTCGTTCCCAGGTGATCGGGGTGAGGGTTGAACCACTGCAGGAGCCAGTGTCGGATGTCGTAACCGTCCATCCGTTTACTTTTAATGCCGGCGTTGGCCAGACCTCCTGTGAAGCGCTGACAAATGTTGTCCAGGTGCATGGCAGGGGTTTGGCCACGGAACGCTGCATCGCCGACTACCCGGCGATACACGACTACCCGCACTCGGCGCTGCTGGCCACGCCAAGGCAATTTTGAAACTGTGGTGTCTTCAAAAAGACCACCAGGTTTGGCGATTGCATCGAGGTGATGCTTGAACAGATCCAGATACAGCTCCGAGAACGGGCTGCCTTTAGCCTGTGGTCGGATGTATTCACGCAAGTTCCGAAGGTAGTCATCCCAGCTGGTTTCGTCCTTCGCGTAGAACTGCACAACCCAAGGTGAAGTATCGAGCTCGTCAAAACTGTTTTGCAGCGCGTTCTCCAGGGCATCGCGCACCTTGCGAAGCCATTCGGGATCACGGCCTTCAGTGCCGATCGGAGTCAGTTCGAAGAATGCTGCCAAGGATTTGCCATCCTCAAGCAGCATCGCTTGCTCAGCTGGCAGGTACTCAATCCATGGAAGGAGGTCGACAAAGCTCGGCTTGACGTCGTACAGCGCGGCGACGTCGCCAACTGTGGCAGGCTTCTGCTTCGGGTTTCTCCAATCGCCGGGCGCGGGTATGCCCTGATCCTCCAGTCGCTTCAGGTAACGTTCAAGCGCAGCATCCACATCGTTTTGATCTGAAGCTTTCAAATCCTTAACCAGATCATCATCAGGCTGTTCAAGTTCGACCGCTGAAGGCTCGCTCAGCAGAGGGGCGCCCGCTATATCCGTCTGCGTAGCTGAATTGAGGGACGCGCGGCTTTTGAGCCGTTGAAAAAGAGTCATCAGTAGTCCTCGACCCGCTCGCCAGGCATGGCGTACTGCACACGCTGATAGAGAGGGAACACAGTGGTGTAGCCAGGGACTGGTGCTGGATCGGAGCCCGCAAGGTGCGGAAACACATACATGACAAGATCCGGATTGGGCAGTCGTTTGAACTGGCTGTAGATCTCGTTTTGAGCGGTACGGGTGTAGGCCGCGCTGTCCTGCAAGGGCTGGGTAGCGCGTACATCGATTGGACGGCGCAACTCCGAACGTGCATCGAGCAACTGCCGGCCACTAGCGCTCCCGGCCGAACCGGTCGTGCCTTGATTCCAGACGTCCATCATGGTGTTTTGACCATGTGGCAGCATTTGCTCTTTGTTTGTCGAGCATCCAGCCAGCAAGCCCGCGGTGAGAGCGCAATACAGCAGCGCGCAGCGCGCTGACCCCAAGTGTTCAATCCAGGTTGGCATTGGCATGGTTCGCTCCTGAGGCGTACTTGACCTTGCGGCCTTTGAGTTCGTAGTCAATTTCCAGCTCTTGATCGATGTGCAGCGAGACTTGCGCACCAGGCAGTACATAAATGGCCGCGAACGCTTGTCCGTAGAGTTTGTTAACCCAGCTCGAAACGTCCGTGACTCCTTGGGTCAGGATCTTTCCCATCGCCTCGTTACCAGACAAACCGGTGCTACCCAGCGTCCCAGAAGCGTTGGAGACGTATGAGGAGGTGCTTCCCTCGGTCTTGATCAACGATGCTGCTCCAGCGCCTGCTGCGGTGATGAGGGCTTGTGAACCGATGTACTGCTGCGCATTGCTGCGTCGCTCGCCCGCAATACATGGAATGCCGTATGGATCACTGATCCAGCCAAGGCCACCCTGGATGGGTTGTTGGTCTCCAGAGTTGTTCTGGTTGTTGTTCTGTTGATTGCCACCCTGAACCGGTGCCGGCAACGTGCGGACAGTGCCGTCGGTAAACACGAAGGTCAGACTTTTGATCTGCCCCCGCACGCATGAGAGGGTCCAGTCGCCGGACGCTGTACCGCTGGCCACCGCACCGGCTACGTCAGGAAGGTCGATGCCATTGGCAGTCAGGTTGTCCGGACCGATCAGCACCTTGAACGGGTAGGGGTCATTAACCGTCCCATCAACAGGAACCCGGCCGATCAACGCGGACATGGCCACCGAGCCCATCAACGTCGAGTTTTGAGGGAGGGTGTAGGCACGTCGTACCTTCTTACGCTCCTGTTGCTGGCCACCCATGTCATCGCGGACAGACTGAGCACCTGTCGTGAGCGCTTTCTGTCCTCGGTCCACGGACTCGCCGAAGGCTGTAGGAAAGCTGTAGGCGCTCGCGGGGACGCTATTGCCGGCAGTGATCGGTTTGCCATTGCTATCCAGGGCCGTCGCGTCCTGTGGATCGATCCACACGATGTCTGAACCGTTTGTTTCCGATTTGAACTGTTGGCCATCACCAGGCTGAACACCCAACCCAATCGGTAAATCCGAATTGGAATTATTGTTTTGTCCCATTCGGGTCAGTTCATCCATCTGTTTGCGCAAGCCCTCCAACACGCTCTGCTGTTGCTGCTGACTATCCAGCGTGAACTGCTCCTGGGCGTTTTTAAGGCGCTGGTCGACGGTCTGATCAATGTTTGCCAGTCGTTGTTTGAGGGTCTCGTTATCCTGTTTGACCGCAGTGTTCTGTGCGATGACGTCGGTGATCTGCTGCTTGAGCTCGCGTCCTTCAGCGACGACCGTGCGCAGCGTGTCGCTCGGCGTGTCGCCTTCCACACCAAGGGCTTTGGCTTGCTCAGCCGTCAGTTTTGGAGCAGGGGTTTCGGTACTTGGTGCGGAGGCACTTCCCAGTGATTTGATGCCGACGAAAATCACAAGCAGGAGGAATGGAATCACCAGGTACTTGAGCAGCGGATTACCTTTCATGCTTCGCTCCTTGCGCTGCACGCGGATCTGCTTGAGTCGCCGAGAATACGGCCGCCTGTGTCAGCCCGTGTCCTCGCGTGACCAAGTACAGGGTCGTGGTGTCACTGGCATCGCCGCGTGATCCAAGGTAAGGATGTTGAAACGCTGCAGTGACGAATTCACCCATGAGCTCGCGAGGGTCAAGCGTGATGCGCTGCGTCGTCTGATTCTGCAGCTTCACAGCAGTTACCCAAAAATCATCCAGACGCCATGCACCTAAGGGGGTGGACTTCACAGGTAGAGTGGGAAGCAAGGTCGCCAGATCAAGGCTGCGCTCAACCTTCACCTGGGCGATGCCCTCTACAGGCTCAACGGTGCGCAACGGCGCATAGAGCATCTGGGCTGCATAGCGGGTGAGGACGACTGGGACGGGAGTTTCACGCTTGACCACTTCCTCTGGTTCATCGTCTTCATCGCGTGAACGGCTGGATGAGTCCGTGCTCTTCGTAGTGGACTTGGCTGAGCGTGCTGTAGCAGCCCCTCCATAGCGTGCGGATGTTGTTTCACCTTCCACAATCTTCACTGGCTCCAGAGCTGGTTGGCCCGTAGGGGCCTCTGTAGCAGCGATGTCGACCAGAATGATCTCGCCGGTCTTGGCGTTCTGCAGCTGGAGCCGTGTGGGCTCAATCGCTTCCTTCGCAAACAGGTAGATCGCGCCGCCCGTACTCTGCACCCGCAGCTTTTCAGTCAGCGAACGCGGGAGTCCAACACGAACATTCTGATCAACGAAGATGATGCGTTCCTGATTGATGCGCAGAGGAATGGCCAGCGGCAACCGCTCCCAGCGGAGAATCTCGACTGCCGAGGCGACTTGGGCGTTGCCAGCCAACACCGCCAGTAATGTCGAGCATGTGATTACTCGCAGAACACTCATTTGAAGACTCCTTTCGACGGAGTTGCGGGAGCTTCAACATTGCCCTCGATGCGTTGTGGTGCGCCGTTGTAGCAGTCCCAGGCCAAACCGAAGGGATTGGTTTCAGGATCGACGTCCATACGTACAACGTGGAGCGGATATCTCGCGAGGGCACGCTTGACCAACTGCCCGCCGTAATACTCGTCTGCTGTGATATCGAGCGTCACAGTCCAATCGTCGATAGAGTTGGTCACCGTCCTGATCTCTGGCGAATCTCCATAGCCTCGACCTGGAATTTCGTACACGCCTCGGACGCGCTTGCGTAGCTCACCGCTAGACCTGCGCAGTTCAAAATCACTCTGCAGGTAATGCTTGCAAGATGGCGTGATGTAAGCGTCCAGACGGGTGATATTTGCTTGGTAATCCTGCTCGCCGTCGACCGGCCACCGGTTCATTTGCTGAAAGATGTACAGGCCGAATGTGTATACGGATTGGGGAGGGACATCCCACCACATTCGCGTGCTTCCAGACCGCAGATCTGGCGGAACGTGAACGGTCAATTGCTTCGGCGCACTCCACCAGCCGAAACCAAGACCTGCTGCCACCAGCGCGATCAAGACAATCGCTATCCTCAAGCTGTTGATGTGGGCACGTTGGGAGTCGGCCAATTTCAAGAAACGGCTCAATGTTGCTCGCTCCGGCGGCAAGTCCAGTTGCCTGATCGAAGGACCAGGTTGGCTTTGTTGAATGAGGTCGGGCCGAGCATTGCCGTCTGGAGCTGGACCCTGCGGTAGAGCCATGTCTCCGGTCTACCGCGTTTGAGGCGTCGCAAGACGCGAGATGCGATGAGCAGTCCCAAAACTCCTCCTATCAGGGCGCACACCACGGGCATTGACGGTGTGATGATGAATGCCAGCGGCAGACCAATCACAAAGGCTATGCCGCTGCAGCCGAATACGGTCGCCCACATCTCATCTGCCGTAAGACCACCAATCACCACGGGCTGGTTATTCAAGCGACTGGGCAGAAAACGCAGGGTGCCGTCTTCATGCTGATCTTGCTGGAGCTCAGTCATGGGAGCCTCTACGACTTAAAGGATGTTGGTAGCGGTGGTGACCAGGTAGATCGTGACGCCGATCAAGCAAACACCGACTACAGCGGTACTGCCCAGGTCAGCCCATTTGGCTTTGCCCATGTGGATCTCGTGGTAGACGCCCAGCGCATGTCGCCCCACCAGAACGATGCCGAACGCGCACAAACAGAGACCCAGCAGCATGAAGCCGTCGTAGGCATAGTTTTGGAAGGTCTGCAGGAAGCTGGTCCCAGTGCCGCGCGTGGGGGCTTGGGCACCCGGTAGGGCGGCAAAACTAGTACCAGGGGTAGCGGCCATCAGCAGGACCGAAAAAGGCCGGCGTTTCAAAAAGGCACGTGCCTGAGTGAACAATGAATACAGCGTCATCTTTATCTCCTTGGAAAAATCAACTCAACAGCATGAAAGTCATAATCATGAACAGCACTGCCCAGCGAACTGCGGAGGCACCAGCAACCATTCGATCTAGGTTTTGGGTGGCCCACCCCCGATAAATGCTTAGGAAGACCCAGACACCCCATAAGGTGAGGACGCCCATCGCGATCCCCGTCCAAAGCGTGTTGCTGTTGGCCGGTGAAAAGCCGGCAGCGGCCTGAAATGCACTGACCTGGGTGGAGGACATCGTCATGGCGTGTGATCACCGCTGACGTTGTAATGGCCTGATAGCTCCACGGGGTCGCGGGGCTGAGCTCGGGAGGGCGACAGGTAGTCCTGCAGGCCCTGGCGGATGCGAGCTATGTCGCTGACTAACCTGGAGTAATCCAGGTGATAGCGCTGAGCCGATTCACTTGGCAGGTCAGCGCTGCGCTGCGCAACGGCCTCTAGCGCATTGAGCTGGCGAATCATGACTTCCACATTGGCTTGCTCGGAAGCCGTACCGGCTGCTCGGGCATGCGAGGAAAGCAGCGGTGTGCATATGAGGACTGCAGACAGGCAGATCTGCATGCTTGAAAACGCTGGTTTGATCGCGGGGAGTTTGATTTTCACGTCGCGGGCCTTGGAAGCTGTAGGAATCTATGCCCACAGCATGACCAACGGCCCGGAAGGAATCAGCATGAAACCCTTTTTAGGTCTGGGAAGGGTTGAATCGGGTAGGTGCATTCGGTTGATGAGGTGAGATTGCTTTTGCTGAGCTATATTCTTCGTAGAAACGTACGTTGGCGTTATGCTGGCCAGCTAGGTAGAGCAATAGTGATGAACGGTGAAGTGCTATCAGGTGCTACGGCTCTTATTTATATGAAATAAAAAAACGCAACAATAATTCATTGAAGGGGGTACGAGTGTCTAGAGCAGCAATACCAGCAGAAGTTAGGCGAGCTGTTTTAGTTGAAAGCGGGCATCGTTGCGCTATTCCGCGTTGCAATGAAACAGAGTTGGACGTGCATCATATAGTTCCTTGGGAAACCTGTCGTACGCATGATTATGCCAATCTGATTGCTCTTTGCCCTTTATGTCATCGCAGGACACACAAAGGTGAAATTGATCGGAAGTCTTTAATGATCTATAAGGCGAATTTAGCCAAAGAATTTGGCAGGCAGGACACCGGGACCTTTCAAGCCCCAGTGGTCGAAAGTCGTAGACGCATGATCGAAGAAAATAGCGGCCAGCCTGGATTCACATTTCAATTCGATTTTCCTGATTTTCCGTCGACTGTCGAGAGGATCGTATCTCGTAATATAGAGGCTTGGGGTTACGAATTGCTTGCAGGACTCCAGGACTCTCAAGAACAGGCTGAGATTGACTATCCGAATGAAGATAATCCATTTGGGACGCTCAAAAGCGAGTTATTTGGTAGTTATCGTGTTGTGAGGCGCGATGAACGTGTCATTAGTATTGAATATACAGTTGATTTCTACCCGTCCGGGGCGGCGCACGGAGGGCGTGAAACAAAGGTGGTAAATTATCTAATAAAGCCGTTTAATCCTATCACTTTAGAGTACCTCCTGGGAAATATGGAGCGCCTTCCGGAGCTTTCTGAGTTTCTACGTCAAAAGCTGGCTAGGACTGGGGGTTACGATCTGGGTTGGCTGGCGACCGGCACTGCAGCGATTGCTGAGAACTTTTCTTTATTCAATATTGAGTCCTATGGGATTACATTCACCTTCTCTGAGTACCAAATTGCATGCTTTGCAGCGGGAGAACAAAAGGTGTGGGTCGGCTTTGATGAGATTAGGCATATTTGCGATTCTAAAGTGATCGCATTGATTGAAAAGAATGCCACCTAGGGTCTGCCAAATTTGCATAAACTTTAATGGAGGTGTCGTTGTTGAGTAAAAGAAATAGAGATAACTTTACTGTCAAAACCACTACGATCATGCGGCAGCGAGCTGGTGAGGTTTGTTCCAATCCTAAGTGCCAAGTTTCTACAGCCGGCCCTTGCGGTCGTGATAGGGTTACCAGCATTGGTGTAGGTGCCCATATACATGCGGCTGCTCCAGGTGGGAAGCGTTATTTGGCTAGCATGACCAGTGAAGAACGCATGGCCATAGAGAATGGTATCTGGCTGTGCGCAAATTGCTCAATCATGATAGACAGGGATGCTGACGTATATACTGCCGAGAAGCTTCGGCAATGGAGATATGAGGCTGAGCAGAGGGCTGCGGATGGGTTAGGTAAAAGGCTTGGTGGTTTGGGATTCGATGTAAAGTCTATTATTGATCATCAATATTCGAAACACTCTTTGGTAGAAGCTATTGCAAAGTCTCATCGGGACCAAGAAGGTTTTCTTGAAGGGTTGGATAGCAGATTTTGCGTTAGCTCTGGGTTTGTTCAAGGGCGCCAACGTATAGAGCTACGAGCTAAAGAGCCAGTAAGTATGCAGCTCCAGGTAAAGGCTAAGTCTGGAAGTGGGTATATGGAAGGGTTTAGAGATTTTTTTGATCATGGTAAGAAACTCGAGTTGGATGTCGGGGACGTTTCTATTCATGGATCACGTTTGCTATCACATATATTAATGGAGGAGGCTCAGGGTGGTGGGAAGTTGGTCTTCAGTCCTGCCGTGCATGCAGTCTCCGCTAGGATAGAGGTTGTGAATCCGATAACAGGTAGTTCCGAACATGTAGCCGAGCTTGTTGGTGAAGTGTCTGGCGGTAGCAAGTCTATTAGGTTTGTGGCGGAAGCTTTTGACGGGATTCTTTCGATCGGGTTCACTCAAGATAATCTGATCGACTCCCCCAAAGTCCACACTATCAACATGCATATGAATCTTGATCAATGGGAAAAGCAACCGCTGAAGTCCTTGCCGTATCTTCGCAAGTTGATTTCACTGTTCCGGCGGTTGCAAGATGGCTGGGATGTATCTATGACGTTAGAGCACAAGGGTGAGACCATGTTTGCCGGTAGGGGGGGCTTTCAGTCTTGCCAAAACGAGATCCGCGACGTGGTTAGATTTCTAACTTACACTTCAAGAGCTCGAAGTGTGTCAATGTTACTTGGTAAGCAATTATTTTTCACCAAGGCCGCAATGTTCAGTGATAAAGAATCTTCGGAGCTGGATGAGATTATCCAGCTTTTGGAAGGCAGAGGACAGGTGCCGGTAGAGTCGTTGACGAAAACAATAACAGTGGATGTGGCGTATGACGAAAAAGCTGATCAGATTGGGGTGCTTGATGAAACAGAAGGTGTGCGGAGATTTGCTCGGTTTATAGAGAACGAGACTCAAGTAGTCGAAGTTTTTGGTCAATGGATAAAGCTCCCGCAAAGGTCGGTAGAGATCACAGGCTTTACTCCGAGGATAAAACACAAGAAAAGGATGAAGAACGGAGACTTTATAAAGCTGACCTTTGAGCCCGCTCAAGGATTTTCAGTGGTGCGTGGTTATGCTCGGTGATCACTGCCTTCGCAGCCTGATAATGTTCTGGATCATCAGTGAACCCCCACTTCGTTAGTCTGGGTTGACATCACCCGTTTAAAAATGAACAGAAAGCCGATGGTGATGGCATAACCCAGTGCCCAGCCCTGGGCGTTTTGATTGCCCAACTGCTCATGGCCACGACTGAGTTGTTGAACGCTGACCAGCTCCCATCCTTCTCTGCCATGGCGATTCAATACGGCCAGAGTTCCCGGGTCGCTCAGATACCTCTCAACATCCGGTTGAGTTGTCTCATCTGTCGACTTGAACATAAACACGCCGCTGGTCACGGTTTTGTAGGGGAGGGGGACGAAGGTCTGGGTGTATTCAAAAGTGGTCATGGGTCAGCCTCACGCTATGGCCGCGATTACGGATCGGTTGTCTTTGAAGCGCTGCATGATGTCAATCACCAGCGAGTTGACGGCCAGAATCTTCATGGCTCGTGTGACAGCGACGTATAGAAGGTTCAGCTCATCGTCGCGTTTGCCTGCGTCGATGTCAGGGGAAAGCGGATCCGCAGAAAAGTCGTCATAAAGTCCAACGAAGTCCCACTCCAGACCTTTGGCTCTGTGCGCGGTGGTAAGGGTCACGGTTGCATCGAGCTCCGACGTGACAGATGCAGCACGCAGCTGCTCGATGCGTTGGGGCAGATCTGCATAGTTTTCGATGATTTTGATCGACCGCAGCATCTCAGGATCCTGCGTGGCCTTCGCGATCACGACATACTGGTCGTAATCGGCATAGTCGGTCAGCAATTTGCGCTGTTGGACCTGGTCATTCATATGCCGGCTGAAATAGAACAGGTCCTCCAGATCGCGCAAGGAATAGCTGTCGATCCCTCCGATCCACTGCATGCGGTGGTTTTGGTTGACCAGGCGCAGCGCGTTCTCGATCACACCGCTCACAGTACGGTGCAGGTAGGTGCGGTGAGGGAGGTCGTCCGGTAAGGCTCGTTTCACCAACGTCGGCTGTCCCAGGCCTTGCAGGGGGATCTTTTCACCCTTGAAGGAAAGGATGACGTTGGCCACGTAGGCAACTGCCGGTCCAAATCTGAAGCTCTGAGTCAGGAAGTGTTTCTCTGCGTCCTTCATCGCCGGGCTGTTTAAAGCATCCACAGCGCCTCTGAACCGATACAGCTGCTGATGCCGATCACCTACAGTGACTTGAGTTATTGTTTGGATCTGGACCAGGTTCGCGATGACCGGGTTCACGTCCTGCCCTTCGTCGAGCAAAATCGCACCGAAACGCTGGCTCAGATCTGGCTGGCTCATCTGGTACAGCTTCAGATAGCCATCGTGCGTCATGGGGACTGAGCGATCGTTGATATCGACCATCTTCTCCCAAACGCCTCTGGTCAGGTTGAGCGCTTTACTCATGTACTGCTGCTGGACCGAGGTCAGTCTGCGGTTGCTCTGGAATCGCACAAAGTGGTCTTCCAGCAGCTCCAGATCTTTGCTGGCCATGAAAGCATTGAGGGTCGAAACGATGTCTTTGGCCAGCTCCCAATCCTGGGTATTGATCGTCCTCGCGATGTCGGTCAAACGCAGATTGCCAGCCTGCTTGTGTTTGTACTGGCTGCCATAGACAGCGTAGGCAAGGCCGTGAGCTGTTTTGCAGGTCACGTTGCGTGGAAAACGGTTCTTTGCCGCGATCTCAACGGCTTTGTTGTAGCAGAGGTACAGCATTTTGACCGACGAATTATGCGTGGCGTAACCGACGAGTGTCGTTGTCTTCCCGGTACCGGCAAATGCCTGGACCAGTAGCTTCTTCGCGAAGGAGTGAATAGCTGGCAGTTGTTCTTCTGTCCATTGCATGGAGGGCACCTAAAGGTATTTTTTGAAGCTGGACGCCGTAATGCTGACCGCCAGGCCGAGCAGTGCTGCGCACGGCAGGAGCACCAACAATGGGCTCACGCTGAATGGCAGAGCCAGGTAGAGGCTCCAGGGGATGATCACCAGCGGCACCATCGTTGCTCGAGCTTTGTGATATAGGTAGCTGGACTCGCGGCCGGCACCGAACCGCCGCAAGTCTCTGCGTACCAGTCCGTCCACAAAACCAACAAACGCCGTCATCACAAATAACGGGATTGCGAGGGTCAGGATCACCAGGCGCACGCAAAAAACCAGTGTCGTGTAGAGCGCCGCAAGGCCGTAATCCTGAAACTTGCTGACTCCCACGCCGAGCATGTAGCGCATATCGAAACCGCGTGATCGTTGTCCTGTCGCAGCATAATCAGAGGTGTGTTGAACCCAGTCCTGAAGCCCGGTCTTGACCACCAGCCAGTCATATGTGGTTTGAACCAGCCATGTCGCCGTTCGGCCTGGCTCTTGAACAACCACACTCTGCAGGAACCCCTTGGAGAGCCAGCTGAGTTCATGATCGAGCATTGCACGAGCATGCTGCCAACCGGCCTCCGGCCAGAAAAAGTACATGCAGATCCATTCGACGATGATGGCTCCCCCCAGAGAGAGGAACATCACTGCCGCGAATCGGAAGGGCAGGGTGAAAAGAGATCCTATGAACGACTGTTCGTGATCTTGTTGCTGTTTCGCGCGATCGGCAACGTCAGCCATATCACATGTCCCCTTGCCGATCGCTCAACCCGCCGAGAGTCATGCCGCATCCTCAGGTGCAACAGCGATTTTTTTGAAGTCGTCGAGCAGATCTGCAGGCAGGGACTCGTTGAGCGTCTGATAACCAGGCGCTGACCACCAACCCGTGTCGTCGACCTTGCCCACCTGATAGGTCTGACGCATGCTTTCCGCCAAGGCCTGCAGATCTGCCGGCATCACCTCATCAGGATCATGCCCAGGCAAAGGCATTCTGACTTTCCACAGATTGCCGCCTTCCATGAGCGCAAAGCATTGGCCCTTGGGCAGGCCGACGACATGCGCTGGCTCAATCATTGGCACGCTGACCTGTTGCACCTGGTCATGACTGGAGGACGTGAACGCGGTATTGCCCGTTGCACTGTCATTCGCCGAGCTGGCCGGAGTGGCCGTGAAAACCTGAACCTTGGGCAACTGGTTTGTCAGCAGCTCGGCGGTGGACGTTTCGCGGACGCGCAGCATAAACACGTTGTTGAAGTTGCCGATCACCTGGCCGGCCTTGGCTTTGTTGCCGATCTTTGCTTCGATATCGCTCATGGTCTGGGTGTACGCAGTTACCTGCATGCCGGCACCGCCGCCCTTGTTGATCATCGGTATGAATTCCTCACCCATCAGCTCGTTGAACTCATCGGCGTGGAGGTTGATAGGCACCTTGGTGCCAGGGACGCCGCCCGGTAGTCCGTCGTCGACGCCGAATTTGTAGATATGGCCTGCGACCGAGACCAGGTCGGAGAACATCGAGTTGCCGACGGCAGCGGCGACCTCCGTGTCCGACAAAGCGTCCAGGCCGATATAGACCACGGCCTTTTTGCGGACCACCTGCATCCAGTCAAAGATCGGTCGAGGATCGTTCACGTCCTGATAGTCCGGCGAGATCAGTTCCGCCATGCGGCCTGTTGTCAGCTTCTCAAGCAGTGGCAGCAGCGAGGCGACGATCTTGTCGAAATAGGTCTTGTCGTAGCGGACCGCGCTGCGCAGTCCATCCATCACTGGATCTGCCACGCGCGTCTGAGACAGGTATTGATCGATGGCCACCACACGGAACGGCCGGCCCTTCATGTTGAACGGTACGTTTTTTTCGTTGAGCTTGCCCTCAATAGCGACGATCGCCTCCCAGGCCTTTGGATCATATTCATCAAAGTATTTAGAGGCATACTCCTGGAAGATCCCTTCGATGTTGATCACGTGCTGCTGGATCTGCAGGTAGTCAGGTCGACGGCCCAGCGCGACGAGGGCTCTTGCGATGATGTTCACGAATCGCCAAGCGAATTCACGGAATGCTGCTGAGTTACCTTCCCCGGAGAGTTGCCCAGCGATCCTGGTGGCCACCTCCGAAATCCGCCCAAAACGCCCAACGGCGTTGTAGCGTGCCGAGTGATCTGGCCAGCCCAGGTGGAACACATAAAATTCGTTCAGGCGGCCGGCGCGTTTGGCTTCGAGATACATGCGCTTGAGCAAATCTGCATCGCCCTTCGGATCAAAGACGATGACGACCTCGTGCTGGCCGTGCTTTTTCCGCCGAATGTCCTGAGTGATGAACAATTCAGCCAGGCGCGTTTTTCCGACACGGGTAGTGCCCAGGACAATTGAATGGCCTACTCGCTCACCCAAAGGAAGAGAGACGTTCTCCTCGTATGGTTCGATGCCGTGCAGCCTTGGCAAACCGCCGACGGGGGGCAGAGGTCGCACAGGATTGATGGGCACGTCCCATGATGTGGCTCTGGCCAGAAGCCGGACCGGGTATGGGGCGAACTCAGCTCTTTCCTCAAAACGACGCGCTGCGCGAAAAAGTGGGGTAGCTTCAACGTAGCTGGCGTACTTCGGCAGGTAAGTGTCCATCAGCCGCTGGGTATGGCGCTGCTGCCAGCGAAAGCCAAGACCGATGAAGAGACGTTGATTGCTGACCGGCACTTCTTTACTGGTCATCGTGTAATGAGGCAGTCGACGGATGTTTCGGCGATAGCGCAGCACCTGCCATGCTTGTTTCAGACGCACTAAACCCAAAGCGAGAAAGCCCGCGGAGGTCACGATGCCGAACAGCGGAGTAAGCGCAAACGCCCAGGGAGCGAACACGCACAGGAATGCACCTGCAGCGCACACGCACACGGTGTACAGCTCTACGGCGGGTCTGAGCAGTGATTCAATGGCGTAATCGTGAGCCATAACCCGACCTCCTATTGCTCGATGGCGGTTGGGGTGATCAACACCGGATAGTGATTCAGGCCGAGTCGTTGAGAAAGCTCGTCACCTGATGCGGGGGACACGAGCGCGTCGGGCAACCAACTCCTGACTACGGCAAGTCGTTCTTGTGTGGCCACGTTGACCACCAGTCCTACGGCCTGCATCTGCTTCAGCACCGCACCGCGTTCTTGTAGCCATCGGCGTGAAGTTTCGTCGTCACCGATCAGGAACAAAGGCTGCAGGCCTGGCGCGTTGATGATTCGGCCCTGAACTGTCCCCGGAGTCATTCGAGTGGTGCGTACCGGCAAGCCCTGTGCTGCTACAGGATCCAGTTGCGAGGTCAGGTCATTTGAGACAGAAGAGGACGGCTCGGGATTGAGAGATCGATAGTAAGGCAGCGCTGAGTCACCCCCTTTGTCTTCAACCACGGTGAGCTCTGCAGCTTGGCTGATCATAAATGGCAGGCAGAGCGCTGCGCCGAGGATCACTGATCGGGTCATGGATTGGTCACCAGCATTTGAATGCCGGTTACCCGGCTGAGATGTTTGGCAAAGGCCTTGCGGTAATTGGCGGCTGGAGCGCCGCCGGCAGGCCGGTGATAGCGTCCGGCTACGGTGATCCAGTCACCGCCAAGCGCGCGCAGTTCGGCGAGCATCTGTGCAGCCACATCGAGGTTCTTGTAGGGATTGAGCGCGTCGCACGGATTGCTTGATTTAAATCTCTGGCCGTTCCAGCCCATGTTGACCTGACCTAATCCGACGTCGACCCGCTTGGGACCCGCCTGCGCGAGTGCGATGATAAGTGCGGTGCAGGCATCGGCACGGGTTGCAAAACGATAACTAGCGCCGGCAACGTTCAGCGTCCAAGGCCACGGGACCAGTTGGCCCCGCAGTGGCGTCCCACTTTCCTGCAGTGCCACCGAGTAGAGCACTTCCGACGGAATGTTCGCGGCGTGGGCAGCCAACTGATAAGCCGGTGGGGGAAGCTCGGCTGCATGGCTTGTCAACGCGAAGCACAGCAGGGCAAGGCCTGCCCACGTCACTGACGCAGCCATTGCCCATTCACCTCTCGCACAACGGCCGGTAACTCGCCACCCAAGCTCAGGCCAAGCCAACGTCCACCGTCATGGTTGAGGGTGATTTGCCGGGATCTGACATTCGCAGGGTCGATCCCCGAGACAATCGCCCAGTTGCGAATTCGCTCATCGTCGTTCTGGCTACCCACCATGTAAACGTCAAAAGGCTGCTTCTGAGCTTGAAGGGCCTTAACCCGAACTGAGCACTCCGGGCAATCGTCCTTGACGAACACTGCCAATCGGCCATTGCCCTGGTTAGCAGGGCTCGCGGTCGCCCCTTGGGATGCCGAACTGGCGATGGGCATCAGATTGGGATAGAGGCGTTTAAAGGCATCGTCATATGCGCGTTGATAAGCCAATTCTTTTGCCGTGCGCTGAGCCTCGGCTTTGACCTGGAGCTCTGCATACCGCCGGCGCTCTTCATCATTGCGGGCTTCGATACCCAACGCAGTCAGCGGATCCAGCCCGGGGGAATACACACCTCGTGAACTCTGCATCAGCGTTTGATAGCGCTGCCATTCTTGAGGGCTGAGGTTCCAATCTCGTGCCAGCATCTCGTCGCTCGATTGCGATTGGCTGTCTAGCAAGGCGCTCTGCTGCTCTCTACTGGTGGACTGCGCTGAACTATTGCTGGCGGCGTTGGCCATGCCAGTTGCTGAGAGCAGGATGACTCCCGTCAGTGTGAACATTCGCAAGGTGTAAATGGACATGTGAACCTCTAAGGGCGCAGGGGCAGAATGCGGGTGGAGCCGTTGATGCTGAACAGGGCGCGCGAGTCATCCAGGCTGTTGAGCTGCCAGTTGCTCCCCGCGACCACGTCGCCCGGGCGTACCAAGTTCAATTGACTCAGTTGAGTGCTGCCAGGCGGGGCAACTGACAAGAAACGTTCGCCCCCGCGATACTCCACACCCACGACCGAAAACGGTGGAGGTGCCTCCGGTGCTTTGGTTTGTGCTGTTGTTTTGCGGGAGGTGGGTGAAGTCTTTGGCTTGGCTGCCGTGACTTGAACAGATGCTGGTTTAGCCGCACGCAGGTCTTGGAGTTTCACCTGCAGCTCCTCGATACGAGCGCCCATGACCACAACTTCTTCCATTGTGGCACCCTGCTGAGCAGCGTCCTTCGCCGCCTCCTGCAACTGCTTCAGTAGGACTTGAACGGCATCGATGCGGTTGGACAGCGCCTGCTGGGCGGCCCTGAAATCATCGATGGTTACGGACTTCAGCTGGCTGGCGGCATCGAGCCGGTCATCCACGCCATTAATGCGTTGGGTGATGGCGTTGACGGTTTCCAGGTTTGCAGCTGACTCAAAACCTGTTTTCAGGTGGAGAATCTGCCACTGCTGGTAGACCAGCATGCCGATCAGGACGATCAGGGCCAGGATTTGCAGGACGGTGGCGCGGGAAAGAGAAGGGCGCAGTGGCAGCTTCATGGAGGACCTCACTCAAGTTGTGAGGCACTTTCGCAAAACCGGTTTAGCCTTGCAGCTGGAAAACGTTATTGACCTGAAATGGGTTTAGATGGGAGAACGAGGCTCGCTCATCTCAACCGTGTGCAGGGAACTCATGAAAACATACCGGCCCTACGGCCCGGCACCAACAAAATTGGAAGCCGACATCTTGAAACTTCGAGCTCTTGAAATGGTGCTTGTCCTCTTCTACGTGGAGGAGCTGAAGCAATACATCCTCAAAAGTCTGGAAATGACGGCTCGCGTGCTCAACGAATTTCCATCATTGCCAAAAAAAACAAGATGGAAGCAGCGAGGAGCCTTCTCGTATCAGAGGGTTGCATAACTCAGGCTGATGCTGATGAACTTCGCAGGCTTATTGATTATCGAAACACAATCGGGCATGAGATACATCGACTCGTCTTTGATATAGGTTCCTACTCTGAGTTGGGAACGGTGAACGCCGAGAACCTGCAGCTTGCCTACAAGTATGATTTCTCAGCTGCGCGGGCGGCAGCAAGCCTAGCTGAGAGAGTAAGTGCGGGGATGTCTCAAAAACTGTGCTCAGTAATAGGTCTTAATGCATTACGTTTTGATGCTGCGGAGCGTGTATACCTCGCTGAAATCCGTCGGCTGAAAAATAAGATCAACTCGGGTTTGAAGAAACACAGGACTGGGCTGGAAAAAACCCAGTCAGTCATCGACCAAATTCCCGTTAGTGTCATTAATAGTGCCCAGCCTAGGCACCCGATGAACCTGAAGGCCAACGGAGCCTTGACGCATCGGGGCATGCTAAGCATCTTCCAGCTGTTCGAAGCTGGAGCTACATCCATCGCCGCTGCCTATATCATGAGAATTTCAGCCCGCTCCGCAGCGTTATGGTACAAGAAATGGTATGGCCAACTCAGGAAATAATCGCTTTATTCCTTGAGAAAAACCCACCCAGAAGTTGGACGGTTCAAATGTGAACCTTAGCGAGGCTCCGATATAGCTTTTCATAGCTTCTAAACTTGCTCATTCTTGACTCATTTAAAGGCGAGCGCGACGCTAGGTCTAAGAAGCTCTTGTATGTCTTGAGAAAAGTAGCTTCGTACATTTTCTGTATCTTCTCATCGGAGGTTGACATTTGACCACACTTTAGTAGCATTCTTGCGATCTTGGTGTAATCTGGAGTGTCAAGGAGCTCAAAGTATGACAGGTACTCCATCTGATCGAAGCTAGAGATCTTTTCTAACACGCCTTTAGATTGCATGCCGTGTTTGTGTTTGTACGCTTGATCTATAATAGCGCTAAAGCTTAATGTGTTTAGGTGTGTATCTCTATTGAAATGCTCTTTTAGTTTTTGCGAAAGGTAATAATTTGAAGGCCAGTTGAAAACATCGTCCTCATCCTCGAGATCAGATGCTTCAATAACATTAAGAAAGTAATCATCAATGACAGGTTCGATTTCTGACGCCCGGTTAAGCTCGTAGTAGAGGCCAGCTACCGAGTCTAGTTCATTCAAGCTAAAAAAGTGTAGTCCTGATTTGATTGCATGATTAAAGGTGTCGATTACAGTTTGTTCATTGTTTAGAAAAGATTTGTGGTACTGGCTCCAAGCGTTGCTGAGTTGGTAGGTGTGTTTTTCGTGCTCAATCTTCTCTTCAAACAGTTTAATCAACTCGTCTAGCTTTGTTTTCTCAACGTATCCATTTCGAACCAGGTTTATTATCGATAAGTCAAACTGGTCAATATTTGCAAGCCCATATTCTGCGAAAAGCTCATCTTTTTTGATGCGGGCAGCAAGCTGTTCTTGCACTAAAGGGTTCGCATCACTATCGTCTGGATGAGGCTTCAGGCGTTCATGTAATATATAGTCCAAGTCTATTATAGCCTTTTTGCCACCGTAGATTGCCAAGATTGCCAGAGGAAGTATCTGAAAGGCTCGGTCGAGAATTTTTGTGTCTGCATGGGTGATTGAATTCAGAATAATGCTTGCGTAACGATTGATCTTTTTAAGCAAGCGTAAATTATTAATTTCTAAAGCTACACAATTAGCTTTTAACGTTTCAAATGAGTTGGTTGCGTCGTCGAAGGCTATGGACGCGGCTTCCTCTGCTGTAGGCTGGAAGCTAACCTCATAGTCAAAAACTTTCTCGTGGTAGGTCAGATACTCATCGCTAAGATTTTGCTCATTTAGCAGCATGAGCACCCGGCAGCTCTTGCTCTCACATAGCAGCGAGATCAGCCCGAGAACTTCTTTATCGTGAAGTGATGCACTCTTTCGCTCGAAGTCATCAAGCACAATAAGAGTGTCAGTAACGCGAAAGAATTGCAGGGCTTCAATCGCTGGTCCAACTCCACGGAATCCAAATGCAGTAAGATCAGTCATGAGTGAAGAACCTTTTTTCAACCACCCGGTAGTTCTGACACCTAGATCTTGGAAACTTTCTTTGAGAGTCTCTGCGCTTGGTTTTGCGTTAGCATTTTCACGAAAGACCTTATTTTCAAAAAGCGCACGCTTCAAATCTTTGAGTGTACTGATACCAAATAGTGATACATAACTGTAGTTTCGATTCTTGAAGCGCTTTCCTTCTGAATTGACGATCTGTTCCCACAAAAAAGTTTTGCCTGTTCCCCAAGCACCTTTTAGCACAATAGAGCTGTTAGTCTCTTCTGTCGCGAAGTTTTTAAGCGTTAACTTTATGCTTTCAATATGATCCAAGCGGGACTCCCTGTTCAGCACTGATGCTGACTTCCTAGCTGCAAAAACAAACTGCACACAGCCTATCAAATGGGCTCCCAGTTTTGGAATAAAAAAGACCACCCGAAGGTGGCCATGTTCAAGCGTTGATGAGTTGTCTGGCGAGTGCCATCTCTACGGAATCGCCATCCTGGTTCAACGAGTCCAGCCCAGACTCTGGAACATCCCCTGACGTACTCTGCGATACCGCGATCTTCTTGGCCATCAGCTGCAGGCAGGTGATCTGAGAGCTTCCGATGAAGCCGAAAAAGATCACTCTCACGTCCTGCTTCTGTCCGATCCTCCATGACCGCCTCGCCGCTTGTTGCACCGTGTAGACGTTGTAACCCGTCTGCATGAACGCAATGGTCGGAAAGTCCAGCAGGTCCAGACCTGTTTTTACGAGCTCCGGGTTGGTGATCAGTACGTCGACGCCTCGATCAACCTGGTCAAGGATCCAGTCCTCGCGCCTAGCGGTGTCCACCGATGCACGCAACACTGCCACCTTCAGTCCCGATTGCTCGAGCACCCGCTTCATGCGGCTCGTGGTGTCTCTGGTACCCGTGTAAACCGAGTAGGCCAGAACCTTGCGGTTCCGGGCTTTTTCAGCAAGACATAGGTCCAGAAGGGCCTGTTCCTTCGGCATGAGCTCGTCATCATCGAAGACCGACGGCACGAAAGCCAACGTGTCTCTGGATCGAGGATGTTTCACCACCTCAGCTCGAAAGCAGCAGTCCGGCCATGCCAACAGCACGTTCAACACCACCCCTAACAGCGTCGTATCTCTACGGGCCAGCGCCTGTCGAAGCTCGGCGGTCAATGTCTGGGCAAGCTTACGGTGAGCCGCCTCCTGGTCTGGAGACATCGGTACGTCAATGAACTCCTCCCGGTAACCAGGTAGCACGTTGCCGCCGATATCCTTGAGTTTCAGGAACACAGTGAAGGGTAGAACGAAGCGGTGAATGCCTTTCGGGCCGAACCCCGGAGCTTTGACCGTCCGCACTGAGAGTTTCTTACCTTTGGCAGTCTTGTGAGAACTGCCATCACGCTCGGTGTAGATATCCTTCAATACCCCGTGATCCCGCATAAAAGACATCGCCGCCGGCGCCATGCTTCCTCGCGCGTTGGGCTGATAGCCGTCCTCGATCATACGTCTGGTGAGGATTCGGAACAGGAGGTAGAACAGATCGTCTGCATACCCGCCCATTAGAGTGCCGGTCAGCAACACAGTCTTTCGTGCTTTGGCTGCGAGCACGCCCATAGCCTGACCTTGTGCCGATCCACTGTTTTTGTACTCGTGCCCCTCGTCCACGACCAGTAGGTCGAAGCACCCATCAGGTAGGTAGCGCTTGATGAACTCGGTGGGTTGGTAACCCCCTTCGCCGAACCCGAACTCGATGTTCGCCATCGCACGCTCCATGCGCTTGGCCTGGCGGTCGCTGAAGATGAAATTGCCTTTGGCGTCCATCAGGTTGATGAACTCAGAGACATTGTCCAGGAGCATCGAGGCGAGAAAGTCTTCGCCGAAGTCAGATAGAAGCCGTTCTGCACGAACAGGTCCGATTGTAGGGATGCGACACATCGACTTTAGGATCGCGTTACGGCGGCTGCCGCCATCCGATTTGCCCGGGCGCATCAGCGTCCATAAAGCGGCATCACAGTGTTCGCAGCGTCGACGTCGCTCTTCACGCTGAAATTCCTCAGCGGTGATCAGATTGCCTTCCTGGTCCTGGAGCAGACGCCCACAATCTGGACACGCTGCCAGGCTCCTTCCACCGCCGGCACGTCGCTGCCAAAAGGCCAGACGCCAGTGGAACCCCATCCGCATCCGCACACGGCCGAGAATAAAGAACTCCTGACGTCCGTCGTAGGTATCACCCAGTTGATCGCGCAGCTTCAGCAGCTTGACCAGGGTATCCGGTCCGTTGAGCACCCAGACGCGAGCGTCTGGGATGGTTTCGAGGATCTCGCGCCGCCACTTGTAGACCAGGTGCGGAGGCGCGATGACCATCGTCCTGCGATAACCAGCTCCATGCATGACTGCAGCGAGAGCGATGGCCATCATTGTTTTGCCTGTCCCCATCTCGGCATTGATGATGCCAGCCTGCTCATTCTGATCGAGCAAAAGCGCGGCAATTGCCTGGACCACTTGAGCCTGGGCAGGGAAGGGCTGTCGTTTGAGGCCGTCCAGCACCCACTGCCGAGCCGGATTGTCGATGCCGGCGTAAACCGGTGGGTTGGAGCGGTTGAGTGACTCCAGGAGTTCGTCGCCAAACTCTTCGATAAACTCAGTGAGCCCGATGTTCAAAGTTGGCACACAAGGGTGGCCTGCAGGCGCAGCCAAAGGCAGGTCGTTCATGATGTTTCTCCACTATTGGGTTAAACAGGGCATGCACGACACCACCAAGGGTATTGTTCATACCCTGAGGTGCGGTTAGATGATTGAAAGGTGTTGGTAAAGTTTCTTAGTAGTCAGATGGCAACATGACTGTTGTTGCTGAGCGATCAGACTCGGTAATGATCCAGAGTCTGGTCTCATCCTCTGCGTCGATGTCATACCCGGAAAACAATCGGCCATCAGCACTCAGTGCTTGCTGGTTGCTGTCCCAGTCGTCGTTCGAAATCTCGCCCCAATCGCCCGTCGCGTGACGCCGCAGGTACTGCCTCACGTCGAGAGAGCTATTTTGAAGCAGACTTTGAACGCTGTGCGTGACCATCACACGGCCCAGTTCAATTGAAGCGTTCTGACTACTTGCAGCAGTGTTTGAGGTGGTTTCGTGTGTAGCTGGTGTTGTCGCATCCGAGCTGATGGTCAGTGCGTACCCTAGATAGGATGAGCCTGGCGTCATATCCCATGCCCGAATCCTGGGCACAAAACGATCAGTCAAGATCCGTGTCTCAAACACGTTGCCGTCCTCGTCCTCAGTGAATTCGGTCTTGGGAACCTTATCCTTGTAAGTGTCGCCCTTGAGCACCAGGACACGCCCGGAACGAGAGGTCACTACACCAGTTATGGCTCCAGCAGCGAGTGCCAGTGCCAAGTGCCACCGTGAAAGTGCCTTCACCGGGGCCCGCGGTTGAGCGCCAGTCTGGCCAAAGTGCAGCGTAAAATCAGGCCATAGGCCTCTCAGACGAAGAACCTCTTCACTGAATTGCTCGGGTTCAAGAGTGATTCGGTAGAAGTGTTCCAGGTCATTAGCGATCGGTAGGACAGCGTATTGCTCCCATGGCCAAGTGGCCGGTAGCAGATCAGCAGCTTCTTCCCCGGATCCGATTGCCCGCAGATACTCACGCATCGCCGCCAGTTCCCGGGATCTTGCCAGATCCTGACGCCGTACCCTGATTCCGAATATCACGACCTGTTTGAACGTCCGGTCTACCGCGGCGCAGATCCGCAGCCCGGTAAAGTGATTGGTGAGCCAGCCACACAGCTCGTCGTCCAGCACGTAGTGAGGAACGATGAATACCATCACCCCTCCGTACTGAAGCAACGGCAGTGACCGTTGGTAAAATGCCTTCTCCAGCCTTTTGCGGCCGCTACCCTGGTACTGTGAAGCGCCAGAGTGATCAGCGACCAGATCCCCGTAAGGAGGGTTGAGCCAGAGCAGTCCGAAGGACTGTCGAGAGATCATGGTGTCCATCAAGTCACCCTGCAGCACTCGGTCCAGCAACGTTTTCGAGTGATCAGCGCGCTCTTTGTCGTACTCAACCGCATATGTCTCTGTTCGGTCTCGCTCCAGCCGGTGTGCGACCTCAGCCAAAGCCACTCCTTCTCCCGAGCACGGATCAAGAATCCGCATCCGTCCCGAGGTCGCCGGCAACAATGCCTGCAGAGTGCGCTCCAGAGTCAGTTCGTCAGTCGGGTAATAGCCGTTGCGTGCAAAATTACGGGCAAGCCGTGAGAACATCAAAGCCATGGTTGGCTCCTTGGACTGGTGGGCGTGAACTACGCCGTAACTTCAGTGGTGAGCTTCCCTGCGCGAATGAGTTCGCCGAGAGCTTTTTCGAGCACGTCCAGCTGCAGCGACAAACGCCAGGCTGTCACCGAGCCAATAGCTCCCGGTAGCGGGTGCAACATGTTGTGCGCAGTAAGGACCTCCATCACCGGCTCACGCCAATGTGGAAGGAACGGAAGAGGGCAAGTGTCTACGATCAGCGGCCACAACCTATCGAACGGGTCTTGGGCTTGATTGATGAGCGCGTAAGCAGAATGGTTTGCTCTATCCGGCTGCGAGCAACGCTGATCGAACAGCCATAAGTGCAGCAGGCTGCCGAAGAGCGTTCCGCGAAGCTGGCGAGTGGTGCGTTTTTCCAACAGATCCGTATTAGGGAACACCGGGATGCGTTGGTCATTCATGACGATGTGGAACTGGTCCAGGCCGTTCTCGGTGGTACCGAGTGTGAGTCTGGCCAGAAACTCCTGCATGGCCGTGTCGCGGCCCCAGGCTGATAGAAATATCAGGTTTCGCTGCTCGTCACAGACGCACGCGTCGACGTACAGATCCGGGCATTCTTCGATGTGAAAGAGTTGAGTGCGGTTCGGCATTAGGTCCTCCAGAACACGAGGGGAACCGCCCTGAGGGGCGGTGATGCCCCTCGGGATTCAATGTGTTTAGCGGATAAATTCGGGTTTATCGATTGCCGCCCGAGTTTGTTCTTCTGTCTCGTACTGCCAGCGACCATCAACGAACGCATCGCGGTCGAAGTCGTAAACTTCAAACATGACGTTTTTGTCGCATGGGTTTAGATGGGTGCAATACAGCTCACCCTCTGAATTCAAACCGGCTGCCCAGTGAGCCCCCAGTTTGAGTCGGTAACCCGGTCGACTCTTCAGCAGCATCGTGTATATCTCTAGGATCTGATCGAAACTCAAAGGCTCAGCAGCCACGAGTTTTTTCTCAAGCGGATCGAAGGTTACGGTGTTTGTTTGATACAACGGGCTTTGCCCAGCAATGAATATCTCGCATCGGAAGCGCGGTCGCATTGCTATGGCCGCGTCTGCCTGTTCTACGGTCAAGTCAAGTTCGTCGACCAGAATGTTCCAGATTTCAGAGTCAGGCGCTTCTTCGTTGTTGGTGAGTTGATCCTCAATGATATCCAGGATCGCTTTCTTGATATTTATGAAAAGCGGATGCATGTGATGCTCCTTCAGTTAGTAATGAGGAGCACCCATGAGGGAGCCCTCAGGGGATGTAAAAGTAGAAAACGCTCAGTTCTGAGCAAGGTCAATAAGTGCTGAGATTCCAAATCTGCAGCTTGAAGTCAAGCTCATACCCGAGCTCGCCAAGGCGAACACATTGTTGCCGCAGACGCTTACGGTCTACAGTTGTGTCCAGCTTGACTGAACGTCCAATCGGCCAGATCGTGCCGAACAGCTCTGCATCAGCCTCATGTGCGGTGACCTGTTTCTCAGGCTCGGATCTCGACATCCCGAACGGTGCGTCACTGCCAGCAGAAACTGATCTTCTCGGAGTTGTTTGAATAGTCGGGCGAGGTTTGGTTGACGACGAGCCTCCCGAGGCTTCTTCGTCGAGTGGGTCAGTTTCGTTGTTGGACAGCCTCTCAGCCTCGTCTGCGCTCAGGTTGGCCACATCGTCCAAAGACATGCTGTCCAGCCTGGCGCGGACTTCTACCACTAATCTGCCGCCGTTTGTGTAGTAGGAGGGACGAATTTCGGTGATAACAAAATCACCTCGATATTTGCCCTCGTGGTACTGGTCCAGCAGCGCGTCCTTGATAACGAACTCACCGATGGACGTCGAAAGTCGCCCAACGTTGAAAGCGCCGTTGCGACCGCTGATGGTGCGTATGGCCAAATAGCCGGGCAGGTTGATCATGACTACTCCGGATTATCGGGCAGGCCACTAATATGGGAGCCCGAAAAAAAGCCCGAATATTCGGGCTTGTTCGTGGTTGCAGGTTGCTAACTGGGTCAGCAAAGATAGAGCGGCTTTTCATCCCTCAGCGAAATACACAGGTACGAATTACCGTGTACTGCATCAATGCGATGGAGTTTTAGCTCCAGCCATTCACGCCCTGAGCGGTCACCGTTAGGTGGGAAACGATAGATACCGAAGTCTATCTGGGTTTCATCGGGTTGCAGGTGGAGTTCACGATACGCTTCGAGTACGACTTCGCCTAGGCGAGTGCCGACTTCTGCAATATGTGATGGGGCTTCCAGGTGAACAGATTCATTCCATGCGGAAGGCGTCAGCACAACTGGCAATTTCAGCAAAGTGGATGGCAAGTGGTTTATGGCGGTGGACATAGTAGTTCTCCAGGTGCGGGTAACCACCTGGCCCGACCGGGTGGTGAATTACCCGGTCAGGTTGGTTTTCGTTCTTGAGAACGTTTGGTTAGAGTCTTTCTGTTACAGCGGATGGGCTATCAGGATATATATCTATCCCGCACCATTCCCGAAGAGTCCAGTAAGACCTGAGGAGTGCAGCATCATCAATATACGAGCTGTGGTCCGGTGTGAAATTCTCAACGTGGTCCAATAGGGCCAAGTCTTCGAGCTTGTCCAGGACATCCTCCCAATACAAACTGGAAAAGCGATCCGGAGGCGTATCTTTGTTCAAAACCTGTTGATAGATACTATCTTGAGTGTGTGCTTTTGAGATCAGCAAAGCGAGCTCAAGTCGCAAGGTAAGTCTATTAGTATTACTGTCCATAGGAGCTCCAATATAAGGGCCCCGGACCCTTAAGGGTGGGGGCCTTAAGGGTAAAGTAGAAGGTTTAGTGTCAAGAAGTGATCACCATACCTGTCATTGCAAGAAAAGTGGCGACCAGTCCTCCTGCGCCGATCTGTGTCAGTAGTTGAGCGGAGAGCTGTTGTCCAAATTCCAGAAAAAATATGCTTAGCACGGTAAGCACGAGTGTAGCGATAGCGAATTTCATGAAGTCGTTACCTACTATGTGGAGAAAAGAAAAGGCGCCTGCAGGGCGCCTTGAGGTTGTAAAAAATCTATCAAGCGGCTTGTTTCTCTCCTCGTCCTGCGCGAGCTGGTTTTGCTCGTGTTGGCTTAGGGGGAGTAGCAGCTGGAGTAGCCACATCAGTTGGTTCGCTGGAGGCAGACGCCTCGGATTGAACGACTGGGGTAGCTTCGGACTCTGAACTTTCAGAAGAGGCAGGTGCTTCTTCTTTCTGCGGAGCCTGATAGACGTATTCACCTTCAACTTTGATCCAGGCAAGGTACAAGAGACGGCCTTTGAGGCTGACACCTGCTTGGCCCTGCTTAGCACCACTGCTGTAAGTAAAAACATCAGCCCAGATATCGCCTATCCGGAAAGAGACAAGAACCTTCTTCTCGGCAGCAACAGCTTCCTGGCAACGGCGAATCAGCTTGTCAGCTTCAGCACCAACCACGTTGCAGTCAATGTAGGCGTACTCAGGTTTCTCAGATGTGCCTTTGAGGGCAGCTACTGTCACAGCCATGAAAGGAGCGCCCTTACGAGGCTTCACTTCACGAATGCGGTTGAGATAGCCAATGCCGACGGTGTGCAGGTCGAAGTATTTGGTTTCGTTGGTAGAATTGCTCATGATGTATCTCCAGTTTTGAGTGTTCAAAGCGGAGATACACTTCGCCCAGGGGGAAGGTATTCCCCGCATGGGTGGTAAAGCGAAATTTTACGACAATCAATGCATGAATCTGAACGCAGTAAGCATAACGCCTACGCAGCAGTCAGCATGACGGCCATACGAATGGTGAGTTTCAGTTCGAGTCTAGACTCGAGAGTGTCGATGTCGGCTTTTGTCGCGAGTTGCGTTTGCATATCCGACTCCAGAGCATCGACGACTGCAGCGGCGCGGTCTTCCGGAACATCGATTGAAATCAATGCTTGGTACAGCGCAATACTGCTTTTCATGAAGGTCTCCTGCTGGGCACGAGACCAACCCTACGGGAAAGGTCCCGATGGGGTGAGAGAATCATTGTGCATCCATCAACCAGATAAACTGATCAACCGTTCGCGCTTCCGAATGCTTTGCGAACTGGGGGTTGGATTAATGCGAAAAACGCATCGTAGTCATGAAATCCAGACTACCTCGGGCATGTTGCTGACAACGTCAGCGGTACATGGCTTTAGAATCCTTTAAGGGCGATTCGTTTGTCAACCCTCCAAATGAAAAAAGCCCCTCAATACATGAGGGGCTTGCCAAGGGTGGGGAGTATTAGGCAATGAGCTGGTCCAAAGGACCCATCACAGGGGCCTTGACTGGTGGTTCAGCATCCTGCTTTTGGGATGTTTCAAGCGCCTTCGATGCGCGAGGTTTCCGGGGTTTCTTTACGGGTTTGGCTTGAATTTCTTGCATGTGGTGATCATACCAGCCAGCAAGATCGACGTGTTTGCATCGAGCCAATGCCGGCAGGCGGTATTGTTCCCACTGTTCGTTGGACATCACAGGTTCAGGCATTGTCCTGACTTGCTGTGGTGCGACTTGCACTGGTTCAGGATTAGGCTTATGAGTGACTGCACGGATGCATTCACGCAATGCTGTACCAACCATAACGCCAAAACGAAAGCTTGCTGTACTCATGATGTTTCTCCAGGGAAAATTGCGGAGAACACCGCCCGAGAGGGGAGTGATTCCCCGCTGGGTGAGTGACGCGTTTAATGTGCATCCATCGGCGTTTGAAACACCGATCGTTCGCGCCTCCGGAAGCTTTGCGAACTTTAGGTTGGATCAATGCGTAGAACGCATCGTAGTCGTGAGATCCAGACTACCTTCGACGAATAGTTGATAACTCCAACGCCTTAATCCACAAAGCTTTGAGGAGGTTACGGATAGGTTTGCTTGCGTATAACATTTCTTGTTGACGCCATTGTTCATTCATAAGCTCCCATTCCTCATCACTCATCGCGAGGGCTGGATCACTTATTTCAAAGACTTCAGCATCAGTAAGGTCACAATCTTCAGGTCCATAGTGCTCATAAACCTCTGGCCCAGTGAACTCAAAACAACCGCATGGGCAGGTGTCTTCAGTAAGACCGTGACTGCAGATTCCATGGCTTCGATTAATTTCCCTTGCCGCCTTGATTTCTGACGGGGAAAGATAATCATAGTCCAAGCGTGCATAGGTAAACGCATCTGCTGCTTCAAGCGCCAGTTCGTCATCGCCGAAAGTCTCAATCATCTGAGAGCAGAAATGCTCAAAGACCATCGTTTCGTATGTCGGAAATTGACGGCATGCCTCGCCATAAAGCATATCAACGCGTTTCGTGATTTCAACATTCTGAGATGCTGAGTGCATAGCCGTGTGATTCGACATGGTCAGTCTCCGTTCAAATAGTAGAAAACGGAGAAACTTGTCCCTAAGGGAAAGTATTCCCCGAGGGCAGGTGAGTTGTATGACATGACTCAGCCAAGCCGAGTGCAGCGTTGCGGGCGATGTGAAATATGCATCCATCGGTAACCAATACCGATCGTTCGCGCCTCCGGAAGCTTTGCGAACTTTGGGCGGGATCAATGCGTGGGACGCATCGTAGTCGTGAGATCCTGACTACCCGGGCATGTTGCTGACAACGTCAGCGGTACATGTCTTGAGAATGTGAATTCTTTGAAGGCTTGTCAAGCACGAGCTGTCGGGTTTGGCCACGACCAGCGTGAGATGCTTGTGTCAGAGCTCTCTACGACAGTATCTTCCTTCTGCTTGACTTGGTTCGCAGGCAGCAACCACGGCATTTGTCGCATCAATCACGGACTGCAGTCGACGTGTGATCATCGGGATCTCATCATGCTCCAAGGCTCCCCCTACTCTCAGAATCGCAGCGAGTTCTAAGGCTGCCTGAGCCGCTTGGTTCTCAACTGTTTCTGGTCTTACTGGAGATTGCTTAGACGCAAGTTTAGTGATCATCCAGTCAAGCACTCCCTTCAGCACACTCATGTTAATTCCTAATATTGATGAACGCAAAATACAGCGTTCCTTACTGACTCAGCCCCGCAAAAGCGAGGCGTAATTAGAGCTTGTTTTATTCACGCGAAAGAACAACCTGTTGGAGGAATTTCACGCGAACAGACGCTTTATCTGGCTGGAGAAACAATGTTGTTCTAACGCTGACTCAATGGGAATCGTGCTGAGAGCTATCTCATTGAAGACGCTAGCTCTCAGCCGATGTGTACTTTGCAACAACTTGTAAAGTTTGCCACCTGTGAGCGCTAGCTCAGCGAGGATCCCTGGGCATTGATCGCACGCATTGCTACATCGACATCACCCGGCCCGTTGTCGTGGCTTGGGCCAGTTATCAAAAGGCACGCATTCGCGCACAAAGGGAACCCGTTTTTTCACCGGTGGGCGCCGGCAGCGAAAAGTGGCTACCTCGGAAGGTAACCTGGTCATCCAGCGTTGCGAGATGACCAGGTTACCTGCCGAGAGAGTCGGAAGCGTTTTTAAAAAAAAGTGGACCGCAACACCAGTGCGGCCCTGAGACGACTATGCATCGAACCTTCTGTGAACTCTGTGTGCCTATGAACCCGCTTTCACGAGTTAGACGGCTGCGTGTCTGCTACTGAACAGGGAGACACAGGGAGAATTCACAACAAGATCTGTACGCCCCTCCCGATGCTTTGCGTACTTTGGGGGAGGAGAATGAAGGCAAGGCCGACTTCTCCAGGGTGTCACTGATGACCGTCAGTGACCAGCGGGGTGGAACTGGTAGTAGCCCCATTGTGGCACATCATTTGTAACCCCGCTATCACCAGCCTCTCAGCTGCTCTTGACAGTAGCGGCTCGGGGCTTGGCTGACTTGCCAGGTGATTTTTTCTTCCCTGTACCAATGTTCACCGTACCTTTGCATTCGGGGTAGCGGGAACACGCCCAGAAAACGCCTGAGGATCCTTTACGCTGCGAGGTTTTCGCACTGCACAAAGGGCACTTGGGACCTTCGGGCACTTTGATCGACAAGGTGGTGCCTTTGTATTGTTCGACGAGCCTGGTGATCCAGCTCGATTGTCTGGCGATAAAATCATCGAGCGTCAAGGTGCCTTGCTCGATCATCGTAAGCGCTTGCTCCCATATCGCAGTTGTGCCGGGATCGGCCACAGCAGGAGGGACCGCATCAATTAGCGAGAATGCTGCTTCAGTTGCTCGCAGCGCGCTACCTTTCTTGATGAGTGACCCTCGGTCTATCAAGCCCTGAATCGTGCCTGCGCGAGTTGCTTCAGTACCAATACCGGTGGTTTCCTTGAGCTTTTGAGCCAGTCGTGGATCCTTCACCAGCTTGGCAATGGTTTTCATCGCTTTGATCAATGTACCTTCGGTGTAAGCCTTGGGCGGCTCAGTTTTCAGCGATTTGAGATGCAGGTCCTGAACGTCACACCGAGTGCCAATTTGCAGCACTGGCAGGATCTGAGAGCGGCCGCCACTGTCATCAGCCTCTTCTTCGGACGATGCAGAAAAAAGAACCTTCCAGCCTGGGACCACGATTCGCTTGCCCACTGCTTGCAGTAGAACGGCATTGCATTCGAAGGTGGCCACGGTCCGGTCGTACTCATGGGTAGGCAGGAACTGCGCAAGGAAGTGGGCGCGGATCAATTCATAGACCTTGCGTTCCTTCTCAGACATTGCTGAAAGGTTTGCAGGTTCAAGCGTGGGGATTATCCCGTGGTGGGGACCAGTGATTTTTTTGTCATTCCATGCCCGGGAACGTTGCTCCGGGTCGATCAGTTGCAGCGTCTTGCCGATGGATGGATCAGTTCGATTCAGAGCATCGAGGACCATCGGCACTTCGTCAAACATGCTCTCCGGCAGGTACCCGCAATCGGTCCTTGGGTAGGTCGTCGCCTTGTGAGTTTCGTAAAGTGACTGTGCTACGTCCAGCGTCTCTTGCACACCCATCCCAAACTTTGCAGAGCACACCTCCTGCAGGGTGCTCAGATCGAACGGGAGCGGAGCTGGATCCTTGCCACGCTTTGTATCAACAGAAACTGTTGAGGCAGCCTGACTACTTTTCAGCGCGGCCAGTGCAGCAGCTGCAGCAGCTTGATCAAGGCAACGGCCTTCCTCATCTACCACGTACTCATCGGCGACCCATTTCGCCAAGAACGATTGTCCTGCCGTCCAGAGCTGAACCTCGACACTCCAGAACGGTTTGGGTATGAAGTTCGAGATATCCCGGTCGCGGTCGACCACCAGGCGAAGGGTCGGTGTTTGGACACGGCCCACGGAGAGCACACCGGTGTACCCGGCCTGTCGGCCGAGCAGGGTGAATAGCCGCGAAAAATTCATACCGATGAGCCAGTCCGCTCTGGAGCGAGCGAGCGCCGAGAGGTACAACGGGTAGGTTTCTGAGCCTTGCTTGACGGTGTTGAGCGCTTGGCGGATGGATGCTTCATTGAGCGCAGACAGCCATAGCCTCTGAATCGGTCCTCGGTACCCACAATACTCGATCAGTTCGCGCGCGATCATCTCCCCCTCGCGGTCAGCGTCTGTCGCAATGACGAGCTCGGTAGCCTGCTTGAGAAGCTGCTTGACGATCTTGAACTGACTGGAGGTTTTCGGCTTTACGAGCACTTTCCATTCAACAGGCAGGATTGGAAGTGTATCCAGGCTCCAGTTTTTCAGGTGATCGCCATAGACATCCGGTGGAGCCGTTTCCAGCAAGTGCCCAATTCCCCAGGTCACGGCCACACCATTGCCCTTGATGCAGCCGTCACCTCGTGTCTTGGCACCGAGTACGGCGGCGATGTCTTTACCCTGGCTGGGCTTCTCGCACAGATACAAACGCATAAGGACTCCGATGAGGTCGTTTTACTCAAAGGAGAAACATTGCCTGCTTGAGAAGTTATGCGCCTTAGAAAACCCTATACTGGTCCAACAGGGTTATCTGAAGCGCCTCACGCGTCCACCGAATGCCGTCATTTATCCTATGATGTTGATTTGAACCTGCTCAGGTCTAACATGGTAGAATTTCGAAACCGCAAGCTTTGCATCCTCCAACGACATTGCCTTCCTTAAAACTCCGTCTAGGTCGAAGACCTCTGGAGGTTTACGAGATCTATTTAGAAAGGCGTCAAAGTCTGTCACTTGAGAAGATGTCAGTTCCGTACCTGGACGGTAAGTATCCAACAAGTAATTTACCTGCTCCTTGGATAATCCAACTGTCCCCCCTATTCCCAGAGTCCAGTCAATCATCTTTCCTTGCGATCGGTTTACTATCCTCCGGTCCCATCCTGTAACTTTGTAAAGTTCTGCGTCCCCATCTTTATTATATTCAACTACATATTGAATGCGAAGTGCATCCTCGTCCTGAATCTTTTCTGGAAGCTTCATCTCCCAATCTGGAACTGAAACAAATCCATAGGGGTACTCATTCTTTTCATCATATTGGATAACGTAAACTCTTGGTCCAGTCATTGACGCAATTCCTTTTGATAGTGGCGATTTGATAATAGCAGTGAGATTCCTGATAGCAAGCCTGATGACTCTGCACTTTTGATGATCGGTAGGAGGTGCGCTTCGAGAGAACCTCCGATCCAAGCGAAAGCTAATTTAGGGTGATAAAATAGGTTATCACCACTTATTGCCGTTTATCGGTTTTAGCAACGGCGGACTGATATAGCGATGATTTTGTGACCGAAAGCTTTGAGAGCGATTGCAGGATAGCCAATGATGAGAACGATATGCAGGAACTGACGAAAAACCATACGAATGATCAGCGTCGGCTCACGGCGGTCGAATTTCAGACGCTGGCCAAGGTTCCAGCCGCGGTCGAGTGGTTTGCCAACCTGGACAACCCTCGAACACGACGTGCTTACCAAAACGACCTGGAAGACTTCTGTAGTTTTATCGGCTTGGCTTCGGCCGATGAATTTCGGGTCGTGACCCGATCGCATGTTTTAGCCTGGCGAGCCCACCTCGAGCATCGCGGTTTGGCCGGAGCCACGATCCGGCGCAAATTGGCCGCGCTGGCCAGCCTCTTTGATCACCTCCTGGAGAACAATGCGATCGCCGGCGGCAATCCAGTGCATGGGGTAAAACGTCCCAGGATAGAAAGCAATGAAGGCAAGACGCCGGCGTTGGGTGACCACCAGGCGAAGGCGCTGCTCGAGGCGCCGGATGAAACAACACTTAAAGGGCAGCGCGACCGGGCGCTATTGGCTGTTCTTCTCTATCACGGACTGCGCCGTGAAGAAGCGGCGCTGCTGCAGGTGAGCGACATTCAGGAGCGCCGCGGTATTCAGCATCTGAAGGTTCACGGCAAGGGCGGCAAGGTGCGATACCTCCCGTTGCACCCGATCGCAGCCGGGCGTATTCATCAGTACCTGGAAAACTCAGAGCATCATCTGGCCGAACGGAAGGTGCCACTGTTCATGCCGCTGCGAGGTAAATTGACCGGCGCCGGTATCACGGCAAACGGCATCTATGCCGTCGTCACGGCCTACGCGAAAAAGGCCGGGATTGAGGTCGACGGCCTTGGGGTTCATGGACTCCGAGCAACGGCAGCCACCAACGCCTTGGAGCATGAAGCCGATATCGCCAAGGTCCAGGCCTGGCTGGGTCATGCCAACATCAGCACGACCAAGATCTACGATCGGCGGGAGAACCGGCCGGAGGATTCACCCACCTATAAAGTGAAGTATTAATTGAAGTGATCGAGGCCTAAGCGGCAGCTCACCCACGCGCACTGCCAAGGATGTGGTGCAACGCTGCCCATGGATGATGACCTTCCACATCGCTGGCTGGACAGGTGTCGGCATGTAGAAAGGGGCTTTCGCAGTCTTCCAGCGCTTGGCTTTCCATGCAGCCAGTGCATACAGCACGTCCGGCAACGATCGACCATCGACCGTTCCGTTCCTCAACACCTCGTTCAGTCTCCACTGTTTCGACTCCTCAGCGTACGTTTGTTAGATGCTGAAGGTAGCGCTGTGCGGGCCGATTTGATACGCCCAAAACCATACCCTTGTTTGAGTTGTAAGCCATGCGCACCAACCAACAAAGCGACGCCTGTTGGTCGGCTTATTAACGGCAGCTTTCGGCCATAAGCAGACCTTCGCCCGCATATTTACGATGCCCTACCGTTCTAATTGGCGTTGCCTCAGAATATCGGTCCACTAGCGGCTGGATGGAACCACCATGCGCATCGTCACAGACTCCCGGCCAAACGAAATCCTCAGGCTGGCGTTACGGGAATACGTCCAAGGTGTACCGTACCTCGGCCCCATTTTTCGTTGAAATGATCCATCAAAGATTTATGAGGCGCGGCGGCTGTATGTTGGCGAAAATATCAGGTGTGTATTCTTCTGGTTTGCGCCACTGACAAAGCCAGTGGCGTAAGCCAGCCTATTAATTATTTGACGTTACGGCTTGGCAACGTGCCAGACTTGGTTGACGCCGTCACCGGTTGTATCCCCTGGCTTGGTATCTTTGACCCAGCTGTAAAGTGGCATGCCTTTGTATGCCCATTGTTTTGTGCCATCGTCTCGAGTGATGACAGAGTAATCATGACCCGCTTTCGCGTCTGCGGATACCGGTAGAGGTGGCCAGTTTGAAGCGCATGGCCCATTGCAGACCGACTTGCCCGAGGTGTCCTTACCGAAGGTATAAAGAGTCATACCTTTTGCGTCTACGAGTACTTTTCCCTTGTCCGTTTCAGCAAGCTTGACTGGCGCATCGGCGAGCGCCAAACCCGACATGCAGCTGGCGGCAACAGCGACGGTGAGAATCATCTTTTTGAACATATGTATTTCCTTTGGTCATTTTTAATTTTTAGAAGACCCACCTGCCTCTGAAACGGCAAGCGATCAGACAATAGACGAGCCACAAACAGGTTAATTCGACTCCATAGAAAAAACGTCCCGATATCATTTTTTGCTGGAATGCTGGGCTCTCCCCCCCCCCGGACCCTGTGCCTTCCTCAATTGAGCAAAGCGACGCTCACGGTCAAGCATCATTGGCTCATCTCAATGAGCGACGGCGATCCATCATCCAGGACTCATCATTTTCACTCATTATTATTCACTTGGTCGTGGAGTATCAGCAGGCCCCCATGAAGGCCTGCGCTGTTCAATCAGTCGGCCTTGAGCGTCGACACCACCTTGTTGCTGGCGAGATCGACTGTGGAGATACTCAAGTCCTCATTGAGGACATACGCCTTCGACTTGTCTTTGGTGAAGACAATGGCCTGGCGGGGTGCCTTCAAACCGGTCACAGTGGTGGTCACTTTCAGCGTTTTGGTGTCGATCACTGAAAGGCTGTTGTCACCGAGGTTACCCGAGTAGACGTGCAGCCCGTCTGGAGTGAGGGCTGCGCCGTAGGGGTCTTTGCCAACAATGACGGTGGTTGTGATGGCGCGTTTTTGAGTGTCGACAACTGCGATGCTGTTACTGCCGCTGTTAGCCGCGTACAGCGTATTGCCGTCCGCCGATATGGAGATGGCGCGCAACTTGTTGAAGCCAGTGATCTCACCTTCAATCGTATTGGTCTTGCTGTCGACCAAGGTAATTTTGTCCCCAAGAAAGTTGGTGACATAGACGGTTTTGCCGTCAGGACTTACTCGGATGCCCTGGCGCGGTTGGGAGAAGCCAGGTACCACAGCTACTGGCCGCTGGTGATCAAGGTCAATGACCGACAGCGTGCTGGCCGCTTCATTGTTGACGTAGAGCAGGCTTCCGTCCTTGCTGAGTGTGGTACCAAAAGCACCTGCGCCCAACGGAATATCTGCGATCACTTTTAAAGTCTTGGTGTCAATCTTGCGCACGACCCCCAAACTGCTGTCGGAGAGGTAGAACACATCGCCAGTTGGCGAAAACACAATATTTCGCGGCGTGACGTAGCCGGTGAGAACCTGGCGAACCTTACCGGTTTTCAAATCATAAACCACTACATCTGGACGCTGACTGTAAGAGACCACCGCCGTCGTTTCATCAGGGCTGACGGCCAGCGAGTTGTTGTGAATATCGCCGTCAAACGTCCAGCGATCTTGCGCGGCCCACGCGCTCATCGATGCGGCCAACGCAACACCCAACGTCAGGGCTGTGACGGTTTTCTTTATCACATTCATCAGAATTTCCTCATAGGGTAAGCAAGGCACCCAGTCGCGCCTTGGCATATACAACTCGTTCATCGCTGCAGGGCAATGAGTTGACTTTATGCGTCGTTGATAAATTCCGGAAACAACTTGTTTTGGTAGCTCTTACCTGTTTTATAAATAGGTCTAGCTACTCCTGGCTCACGAATTGACTGCATTTTTCCCAGAATCGCTCAAGCCCAGGCGAGATGTATTTGTCCCGGTGACGGATCAGAAAAAAACGTCGGGTCAGTGCAGGCAACGCGTGCGGCAGTTCAACCAAGACTTCAGAGGCCAGTAGATCCCGAACGACCCAGCGGGACAGGCAACTGATGCCGATGCCTTGTGCGAGGGTATGCTTGATGGCCTCTGAACTGCCGATCTGGCGCGTTTCGGCGAGATCGTGCAAATGACGCAGCAGCAATTGTTCGACTTCTTCACGGGTACCAGAACCTGGCTCGCGCAGTAGCCATTCAGCGGTACGAAGATCATCAAGTGTGACCTGCTGCTTTAGTGCCAAGGGGTGCCGTTGGCCTGCGGCAATAAGCAACTCATCAATTAGCCAAGGCTCGGCACTGAGTTCGGGCAGGTGGCAAGGCCCCTCGATCAGGCCCATATCAATCTCGAAATCAGCGACTCTTCTTGCGATAGCCATGCTGTTGGCCATGTCGACATCGACCCTCAAATGTGGTGTTGATTGACGTAGCTCACCGAGAATCAATGGCAGAACATAATTGCCTATCGTGGTACTGCATCCTACCCGCAAGCGTGTCTTCAGCCCGGCATGGCCGGGTAAGAAACTGGCCTCTATCTGTTGTGCATTCTCAAGCATCCTTCTGGCTTGAGGCAGTAAGGCATGGCCGTTATCGTTCAGCACTAAACGCTTGCCTACACGGTCGAACAGCCTGGTATCCAAGGCGCTTTCCAACTCGTTCAGTGCGGCGCTGGTTGCAGATTGGGACAGTGACACCGAAATGGCGGCGCTGGTGGTGCTACCGTGCTGCGCGACGGCGCAGAAAATTTGTAGCTGGCGTAGGCTTAGCTTCATGTAATCTACCTTCTTTATAGGTCATATAAACCTATACTATCCGTTTTTACCGCTATTCCCATCAAGCTATACTTCAACCATGTCATATCGAAGGCACACTGAAGCGGGAGCGCGAAAATGAGTGAGACACGACTCGCAGCTATAATGGGCGGCAGCCATCCACTGGCGGCTTTGTCCAATCCACGAGAAGCGATCCGGCAGTTCACACCCAACTGGTTCGCCGCCACGATGGGCACCGGGATTCTGGCGCTGGCTCTGGGCCAACTGCCCTTTGTTGCGCAGTGGCCCAAAGCGTTAGGGGAAGCCTTGTGGTTTTTTAATATCGTGCTGTTTTGCCTGTTTACGCTGATGTACGCGAGCCGTTGGGTATTGTTCTTCGATGAGGCCAAACAGATCTTCGGCCACTCCACTGTATCGATGTTTTTTGGAACTATCCCCATGGGATTGGCGACCATCATCAACGGTTTTCTCCTTTATGGTTTGCCACGCTGGGGGGGTGGGGTAGTCGCTTTAGCCGAAGTGTTGTGGTGGATCGATGTCACCATGGCATTGGCCTGCGGGGTGCTGATCCCGTATATGATGTTTACTCGCCAGCAGCACAGCATTGATCAGATGACAGCGGTATGGCTGCTGCCAGTAGTTGCGGCTGAGGTGGCTGCCGCCAGTGGCGGTCTATTGGCTCCGCACCTCGCTGATGCGAGCGCACAGTTCACCATGCTCATCACCAGCTACGTGCTGTGGGCCTACTCGGTGCCCGTCGCCTTGAGCATACTGGTGATCCTGTTACTGCGCATGGCTCTGCACAAACTACCTCATGAAAGCATGGCAGCATCGAGCTGGCTGTCTTTAGGGCCGATCGGTACCGGGGCTTTGGGGATGTTGCTGCTGGGCAACGATGCTCCAGCAATCTTTGCTGCCCATGGAATGGCAAGCATCGGCGGCGTAGCCGAGGGCATTGGCTTGATCGGTGGTGTGCTGTTCTGGGGGCTGGGATTGTGGTGGATGGTATTGGCGCTGCTAATTACCGGGCGCTACTTCAGGGAGGGCATTCCCTTCAACCTCGGCTGGTGGGGCTTCACCTTTCCGCTGGGAGTGTACGCCGTAACAACCCTCAAATTGGGCTCTATGCTGCACCTCACGTTCTTTAGCTTCTTTGGCGTGGTGCTGGTGTTGATGCTGACTGTCATGTGGATGATCGTCGCGGCTAAAACCCTGGCTGGTGCCTATCGCGGCAACTTGTTCGTCTCGCCGTGTATCCACTCGCTGAGCAAGGCGAGCAAAACCTGAGCCTTTGGCTACTTGATCGACTGTTTGGCGTGACGCAGTGTGGACAAAATGCGCTGCCTAACATTCGGGTGAGTGCAAACGGAAAGGGGGCTTGGGTGTGGCATTTCCAGCAATGAAAAATTAGGGAAGGCGAGCCGAACACGCGGTATGGCTTTCTGGGCAACACGTCCGGCAAACACGATAGTGACGAGATCAGGGAAAAGCGTCAGTAGCGTGATCAGCATCTCGATACCTTCCTCAATTTGCGCTCTGCGGAGCGGACCCTTGGGCTTATCGAGATCTGGTAACCAAGGGTACAAATTCCAAAGGACGGTTTTGTGACGTGCCAGTCCAACCTGCTCAATGAAACCTTTCAGGTTGCGTTGTGCAGGCCCCGGATTGTCTCTTGAGACATACCGTGGAAGACTGACCGTTCGAGCGGGCGATTCCAACAAGATCAATACCCTTGCGAAGACGCCGCCATCCAGTGGATCGAAATACGGTAATGTTCTTTCGCCCGTGGACTGGGCCATTACCCAGCGCGTCAATTCAGCAGTTTTCGGCAGCAGCAAAAAGTCTTCTCTTACCTTAAGAGAAATTTCCTGCTCTGCGCTTTTCTGATTGAGTAACACTACTTGGAAGCCTCCTTCTTCAGGTTATAGGCCGCTACCGATTTACGAATATCTTCCCGCGCTTCGTCTGCGCTCCCCCAGCGGCCCATTTTCACCCACTTACCCGGCTCTAACGCTTTGTAGTTTTCGAAGAAGTGCTGAATCTGTGCGAGGAGTAACGCAGGGAGGTCAGAGCATTCCTTTACATTGCTGTACATAGAGCTGAGTTTTTCATGAGGCACTGCGATTACCTTGGCATCCGCACCAGCTTCGTCCGTCATGTACATCACACCTACTGGGCGACTGCGGATGACAACGCCAGGTGATACCGGGTAAGGGCAAATCACGAGGACGTCCAAAGGATCGCCGTCATCGCTCAAGGTATTTGGAATGAACCCGTAGTTAGCCGGGTAGAACATCGGCGTGCTGAGGAAGCGATCAACGAAGATCTGTCCACTTGGCTTGTCCACCTCGTACTTGATCGGCGAGTGGTTTGCAGGAATCTCGATAACGGTGAAGAAGTCATCGGGGATCGCGTTACCAGCTGGAATATCCGTGTAGCTCATGCTCATATCTCCAAGCGTCTAGGAAAGGCCAATGCCACTGACGTTTTTGCCAACAGCTATACGTGGTTCGTTTTTTTACGGTAACCAGTCCAACAGGTTTACCGGCGATAGGCCGTCAGCGCACGAATGCATCATGTCCTGCATAAAACGCACGGCTGCCAAGATCCTCTTCTATTCGCAGAAACTGATTGTATTTCTCGACCCGCTCCCCCCGGCATGGAGCTCCTGTCTTGAGATGGCCAGTCCCCATCGCGACAGTCAGATCAGCGATGGAGCTGTCCACCGTCTCCCCGCTACGATGAGAAACCATCGCCCCCCAATTTGCCCCATAGGCCATTTCGATGGCGGCTTTGGTCTCAGTCAGCGTTCCGATTTGATTAGGTTTGATCAATACGGCATTGGCGACGTTTTCTGTGATGCCTCGCTGAATCCGTTCGACATTGGTGACAAATAGGTCATCTCCAACCAACTCGATCCGGTCACCCAGAGCTGCATTCAATAGCTTCCAGCCTGACCAATCGTCTTCCGCGAGTCCATCTTCCAGTACCGCAATCGGATACTTGTCGACCCAGGAGGAATAGAGATTAATCAGCTCTTGAGCATCGACCTTACGACCCTCAGAGCGCAGATGGTAAAGGCCGTTTTCATAGAAGCCGCTGGATGCTGGATCGATAGCGATCTCGATCTGAGATCCAGGGGTGTAACCAGCCCTCTCGATTGCCTTGATGATCAGCTCAATGGCGTCTGAGTTTTTCTTGAGTGCCGGCGCAAAGCCGCCCTCATCTCCGACCGCTGTTGAATAGCCGGCGTCCTTAAGCACCGCTTTCAGCTCGTGGTACACCTCGGAGCCCCATCGCAAGGCTTCCTTGAAACTGCCAGCCCCTGTAGGTGCAATCATGAATTCCTGAAAGTCAGGGCCTTGCCAGTTGGCGTGAACACCGCCATTGAGAATATTGAACATCGGGACGGGCATTCTTGCTGCTTGCTCGCCGCCCAGATATTGGAACAAGGGCAAGTTCAGCGCAGAAGCCGCCGCTCTGGCAACGGCGAGGCTCACGCCCAAGATCGCGTTTCCTCCAAGCCTGGATTTATCAGAGGTTCCATCCAGCTTAATCATCAAATGATCAATTTGTTCCTGGTCAATCGCATTCATGCCCCTCAGAGACTCAAGTATTTCGGTATTCACATTGCTAACGGCCTTTAACACTCCCTTGCCGGAGTACCGCTGTGTATCTTTGTCACGCAACTCAACTGCTTCGTGAGCGCCTGTAGAGGCACCGGACGGTACTGAAGCCCGGCCCATGGCGCCGCACTCCAAGGTGACGTCGACTTCAACGGTAGGGTTACCGCGTGAATCGAGAATTTCACGTGCATGAATGGCCTGGATTTGCGTTTTCATTGATCTTCTCCAAGTAACGATTCGGGAGCGTCATTAACCATTTGAATCCGTTGAGAGGCCTCTATGTCGGACGTCAGCTCTCCATGAGTATCCTGAACAGCTGCACTGCCGACACCGCAATTGCGGGAACCAAGAAGCCTCCAATAATTAGTTCAGGAATCTCTCCCACCAAGGGCATGAACTGCCCTCTTTTTGCCATCTGGAAAAGCTCCATCATTTGGTTTGAAGCAACCATTACAGAGCAGCAATACGCCGTCTGGGCTTGTAGCCTGACGCGCCTTTGATTTAGCAGATGAAAGGTCAGCAAGGACACTCCAACGCTTACGATGAAAAGCGCGGCGAACTCATAGACGGATCCTGTGAAAAACCTGCCCATCACAAGCCCGAATACGATGCTCAGCGTCACTGCGCTCATGTGGTCTCCCAATTCTCTAAAATGATTTTGATGAGCCGACGTCGGTGAGCTCCATTTCGCGATCTCATCTTTGGATTGCCAACCGCCATCGCGCTCAATGTTGCTGTGCTCTCAGCTCGTAGCCCGGTACGCAGGTCTGGGCTACGTCGGCCTTGCAGGACTTTTCACTGGGCATACGCATCGTGACTAATGCGCCTTCGAGCGGGGTGACGACGTACCACCCCTCGCTCGAAATCTTTTGATTGTCTGCGATGCCCGCCAGAAAAAGCGACCAAAAAACCAGTCCTACGAGGAGCTGCCTGTTGTCATGAGCCCAGTTAGCGGGGGCTGGCTGTGGACGTAGGTTATAAACTCGGTACATGGCGTTTATCCTTTTTATCGGTTGTCCAACAAGGTGCGTTTTTTAGTTTTTCGCCTGGCCCACTCGACCGTATTCGATGGGCAATTTGATATAGCTCAGTGAAAACGACTCCTTGGCCAATGCCTCCAGCAACCTGTCGCACCCAATTTCATCAGTGGATATAGTCACCGTGACGGGATGGTCGGCACCGCCGAGGAAATGCGCCGTATGCAAATGCCCCAAATGATCTAGCCCCTCTGTACCGCTCACCAACGTCGCACCCAACGCGCCCTCTCGCTTGGCGAACTCGACCAACCACTCTCCCAGTGGAAGGTGCTGGTAGTTGGTACTCTGTTCGGTGAAAAACGTCAGTTGAAAGCCGTTCATAGCTACATCCTCTAATGTCGCGAGTGACCGACGCTTCGGTCGGCCTTACCTCTTCATTTCCGAGCTGTTTTCAAACTGAATTACGACGCGTCAGTGAGCGGTAACTCACATAAGAGAAGAACTGCTCGCACCTTGCGTAACTCGTCAGCGTGGTCGCGCAGGTATGCGCGCAGCTTGTCCTCTGTATCTAGCAATTCCAGACACTGGGGATGACGCATATCGCCAAGCTCCGGGTGATGATGGGAGATGCGATGGCCTGGCAAATAACCTGCAGAAATCGTCTTGAGCATGACCTGCTCAATTCTTGCTTTTTGAGCAACTTTAAGGAGGTGCTGGGCTAGTGCAGGTGCGCTTAGGTGGTGCCAGAAGCTGGTCACGCGAGCCCGGCTAGCGCCAGGAAAATAGAGTTGCAAAGCTGTCAGGCGATCTTGGTGATGTTCAATCATTTCTCTTCCCCCGCAAGAGTCACTTTCCGCTCGCTGGCGGATTCACTTTGAGCATGAAATTGCTTGATATCAGAGAGCCGGATTTCCTCCGGAAGAGGACGGTGATGCTTGCTGTGGCCGACGCGCTGGGCGTGATAGATCCCGGTGTGTCCGGATACGAGGTAACTTGCGATACAGGCAATGGCTGCAAGCGGAGCAATTTCGGGCCCGAAGAGCTCCATGGCCATAACGATGGTTGCCAGTGGCGTATTAGCTGCACCGGCAAAGACGGCGACAAAGCCGATACCAGCCAGCATGCCGAAGGGAAGGTGCAAGAGGGGAGCCAGCGCATTCCCCAAGGTGGCACCGATGTAAAACAGCGGTGTGACTTCGCCGCCCTTGAATCCAGTCCCCAGGGAGACAACGGTGAACACCATCTTTCCAAGCCAGTCCCAAGGGGCCATTGGCATTTGAAAGGATTGGACGATGCTCGGAATGCCTAGCCCGATGTACTTATCAACGTCGATGTAATGGTTACTACCGAGCGCCCACACTGCGACTGCGATCAGCAGGCCGCCGGCGAAGGGTCTTAATGGTGAATAGGTGATAAGCCGCTTAACGAAGGCTCCGAGCTTGTGGGTCGCAGTCGCGAATAGCAGGCCGGTAAGGCCAAAGACAATCCCAGCTGCCACCACAGCCATGACGCTCCACAGCTGCACCGGAACCACTTCGCCAATGACGTAATGCGTGTGAACCACGCCCCAGGCTTGCCCCACCTGGTCAGCAACGATTGCCGCAACCACGCAAGGGAAAAGCGCGTCGTAACGCATACGTCCAATGGCCAATACTTCAAGTCCGAATAAAGCCCCGGCAAGAGGGGTGCCGAAGACGGACGCAAAGCCAGCACTGATACCGGCCATGAGAATCACCCGACGGTCTTCGCGGCGCAGACGGAAGACATGCGTCAGTTGATCGGCAAGGGCACCGCCCATTTGCACCGCCGTCCCCTCACGTCCCACAGATGCACCAAAAAGGTGGGAAACCACGGTTCCGATCAGCACCATCGGCACCATGCGCAAAGGCACGATCTTCTTAGGATCATGGATCTCATCGATGATCAGGTTGTTTCCGGCATCAACGGGTTTGCCTATCAAGTGATATGCAAGTCCCACAGCAAAGCCGGCCACTGGCAGGAGCCAGATTACCCAGGGATGGGTTTCTCGCCACTGGGTGGCATGATCCAAAGAAAGCAGGAATAACGCAGAAGCAGAGCCTGCCAAAAGAGCTACAAGACCAGCAAGCGCAAGCCATTTCGCTATATAGGGCAGTAAGTCGAGTTGTTCAGGTCGTCGAAATTTAGACATTTGGCCAGCCACAAAAAATAAGTGGGCCTGACCAAAGAAGGGATTCTAAGCGCGAACGCCTACAGACCTGGTTTGATCAGGTTTCTGTAGGCATCATCAGCTGCTACGGGCGCAGCGGTTTGTTAATGGAGGAATGCCATCTCCAATGCGCCGATCTTAGCTAGGTCTGTCCAAAATGTAAAATCGTGTTTCGGAGTACGAGGCAAGCGAAGGCGTCTTCGAGTCACCGCTTACGAAAGAGGGCCAAACTAGGTGACCTCTGTTCCGACGAAGCCCAGCTCAACTGGGGTTTTTATGTAAAACAACGAGATATCTTCAAGCTCCAATCGCTTGAATAACTGTTCAGATTCGTCCTCGGTAATGGCCATACGAATTTCGGTAGGCTGATCCGCTAGTTCAAAAAAATGCGAGGAATGCAGCCGGCCGGTATGCCCAAAGCCTTCGATACCTGTGGACAGAGTCGCACCCCGCAGTCCCATTTCTTTCGCCAAATCAACGACCCAGTCGCCGAGCATCTTTCCCTGATAGCGACGATTCTGTTGAGTAAAGAAGGTCACCAGAAAAGCTTTCATGTTCCTCTCCTCAGCGCGTGTTGATTATTTGATAGGACAGAAGCCCGGCAGCCGTCATTACCAGCGAGCCCACGACGTGTAGTGAAACTGAGCCTAGCGCCCAGGGCAGCCTACCCATCACGACCAATACAGCCGCCATAGCCGGTACAGGCATCCAGGCCCATGCGTTGTTCCAGCTTTCAACGATGCGTGATCTCTTTGCCCCGGCAGCTGTTGCTACCGCTAAGACCAAAGGCAAAGCGATCAGCATCACAAAGGCCTCAACAAATGGGCCTATAGAAATGACCACTGTTGAGTCGTTACCCAGCATGAAGGTCAGGTACACCGGCAGCAGTACAAGCTGCATCAAAAGAAGCAATGGGGTGGCCGCCAGAGTGAGTTTGGAGTCGCCTTTACCGATATGGGTAAAAACCACCACATAGTCGATACAAGGCGTCAGCAAGACCAACAGGGCACCCACCAAAATCGCCGGGTGATTGGTTATCCCCATCGTCAATGCCCAAACCAGCAAGGGGATGGCCACGAAGTTGGCTGTGAGCAGCGCCGCCATGAAACGCTTATTTGCGAGGCCATTACGGAGATCCAAGAACGGGATCTGTAGAAACATGGCGTACATCAGCACTGCGATGGTGGGTGTCACCGTCGACCCTAATGCTTCAGACGCATTGGGGGCGAGCAGGCCTCCGAGGGCCGCGACAATGACCGCGACGAAGTAAATGGGAATCTGGTTAGTCTCTAGCTGTTCTCTGTCCACAAAATGCCCTTCAAGCGCGTGAAATTATTTTCTGAAGACAGGTTAATATCTGTAGCTGCTACAGGTTCAAGAAAATGCTTGGGGAGTTTGCATGTCAGGAATCGGGGCGCTGTCGAAATCAACGGGTTGCCACATTGAAACGATTCGCTACTACGAGAAAATAGGCCTTTTACCTCCCGCCCTGCGGTCGACTGGGCGTCATCGAATCTATACTGAAAAGCATCGATCAAGACTCGTCTTCATCCGGCAGAATCGTGAATTGGGTTTCCCGCTCGAAGATATCCGAGAACTCATCGCGCTCGCAGCAGATGCTGATCGTCCGTGCGCTGACGCGCTTTCGGTGGTCAAGAAGCACCTAGCGGAAGTAGAGTCGAAGGTAGCAAAGCTTCAGCAAATCCGGGTAGAGCTGCTCTCAATGGCAGGTATGTGTGAGTCAACATGCTTAGGTTCGAACACTCCAGACTGCACGATTGTTGAGTCACTTTTTGAACCTGCTGCTGGGGTTCGCTCTGGTTGCTGCTCCTAGACGAGTCAAGAGCATAGGGGGAGCAAGCTGCCATCGAAACCGAATAGCGCGATAGCCTCGACAGGGTGTTTCGAGCGTCCGTCTACACCAAACGGGCTGGTACAAGATGTGTTCGGCAGACGCTTACGACCTGATCAATTCCTGGTGGAATGAAAGGCGTGACGCTGGCCCGGGAAGCCAAGCGCTTTTACCCCACTCCAAAGGTGTCGCTGAAAACTGGTTATTCCGAAAACTCGCTAGAGCCTACGGATGCGGGGGGATTTTGATGTTATCCAAATCTTACGTGCCCATCGATCTGGCTAAGAAGGTGAGGCAAGTGCTGGAGGGGCCCAACGGGGTCAGATGACTATTCGTTCTTGTTCAGTGCAGCCGTCAAAGCCCGCCAGCTTGCTCTAATGGTGCATTGATACACCATGCGAGACTGAGCTGACTACTAAGCGTGCGACCACTGCACCTGGACAATACCGTGCCGCTTGGCGAGTGGCTTGCTAACGATCTGGACCCTGTCTCGGCGATATTTCGGGATCTGCGCTACCCCCGAATCCACTGCAGCCCAGTGCCAGGCCTCAGCATTGCTCATGATTTCCGCGCTGACGTAAAAGCTCTTGTCGGCACCATTGTGCACGTACTCGATTCGATAATGAGCGGAGTGTGGCATGGGCAATTCCTTTCCCGGAATGTGACGAAGTTCCCTTATTCGGAAAATCCCCAAGTTCCTAAGTTCCGTCTCTTTGAATCACCTCACCAGCTCCGGCAATGGCGGCATAGTGTTTAGTCCACACTGAGGCCTAAAGGCAAGTGGCGAATCCCCGATCTGTTATCAACCAATCTTCAGGCCATGAAGCTCAATTGCTGTGGAGTCACTCAGATTGCTGACCGGGTGGAGCGACTGGCTCATACCCATGGCAAGACGTGGCACACCTGGCACACCGATCAAGACAAAACACTTCCCCTAGGTGTTCCACAACTGATGATGGGGTTCACAGCTGACGGCCAGGCTGATCCCGCAATGCAGCAACAACGCAACCAACGCTTGGGAATCGTCAAGTCGGCAATCAAAGCTCAACGAGCCGATATTCAGATCCCCAAAGCAGATCCAGGTGCGGATGGATGGCAGCATGGGAAGACAATTCAGATCAACGATCCTACGGGACATCTTCACGGGCCCGCAACGTCACCCACCCCACAAAACACAAACAGCCGATCAACCCAATAGCCAATAGACTGTGCAATCCCTGCAGGCTCACGCTCAGGGAGGACGGTATATCGCCAAGGCACAGTCGACAGTCTAGGTCCGATATCCAAGGACATCGGACGAGTCCGCTGACGTACGTGAATACCTTAAACCTTGAAACGATTGACCAGCTGATTCAGACTAACCGCAAGCTTCGACATCTCGTTGCAAGCGCTTGCAGTCTGGCTTGCACCTGCAGAACTTTGGGAGGCCAGCTCGCGAATGCTAACCAGATTGCGATCGACTTCCCGGGCGACGTGCGCCTGTTCTTCCGAAGCGGTGGCGATGAGAATGTTACGCTCGTTGATGCCCGTAATAGCTGTCGCGATCTGGTCAAGCGAACTGCTGGCATCGCCTGCGACGCTTAGGGATTCTGCAGCCAGTTCTCTGCTGGTGGCCATCGCCTTCACGGCCTGGTCAGAATCGTTCTGAATGGCCTGAATCATCTGCTCAATTTCTTGCGTAGACACTTGCGTGCGGTGAGCGAGGGCTCGAACTTCGTCAGCAACGACTGCGAAGCCTCGGCCTTGTTCACCCGCCCTAGCGGCCTCGATCGCGGCATTGAGCGCAAGCAGATTGGTCTGCTCAGCAATGGCTCTGATCACCTCAACCACTTTGGAAATGTTCTGTGCACGATTGGACAAGCCAGTGATCTGCTCGCTGGTGTCGCGCACGTTGCTCGACAGCTTTTCGATGGACTTAAGCGTCTGCGATACACGCTCCAAACCAACCTCCGTATAGCCCTGACCTTTCCTGGACTCTTCGGAAGCTGATTCGGCATTGCGTGCTACCTCGTCCACTGCAGCGCTCATCTCGGTGACAGCAGTTGCAGCCTGATTTACTTCATCATTCTGCGACACCAGGCCAAGGCTGGATTGCTCAGTCACCGCGGTCATTTCTTCCGAGGCGGCAGCCAGTTGGGATGAGGAGTCAGCGATCTGCATGATCGTGCTTCGAAGGTTCTGCTGCATCGTGGCCAACGCGCTCAAAAGCCTGCCTGCCTCGTCGGTACCGCTTACCTCAACCTCCTTCGTCAGATCGCTTGAGGCAATGCGTTCGGCGACGCTAAGGGCGCTCCCGATGGGCGACGTAATCGTTTTGGTTAGAAGAGTTGCCAAACAAAGAGTCAGGAGCGCGACGAAGATAATCAGGCCGATGACGATGTAAAGACCTGAATCATAAACTTGCGTCGCTTGAACACCGGCAAGCGCAGCGCCTTTGTTATTGAATTGTGTTAATTCCTCGACCTGAGTTTCCATTTGGTTCGTGAGGGGACGTATACCGGTAGCGACGAGTTTGACAATCGAAGCGGTGTCGCCTGCCTTCAACAAAGGTTCCAGCAGATCCAGTTGGCTTGCGTAATCGTCGTAGGACTTTTTCACGGCCAAGAACAACTGTCGCTCCTGGTCACTCGCAATGAGGGTCTCATAGTTATAGACCGCATCCTTCATGGCTTTCCGGTAGGCAGGAAATTTGACGATGGTCTGCTGAACGGTTTGAGGATCGGCAACGGCCCGCTGGGTCTCCAACCGGACGCGAAGGACGGTGGAGTTCATCATCGCGGTTTGCCGAATACTGGGTAGCCAATTCAGTTCGACATCCTTTTCCGTATCGCGAAGCTTGCCCATCTGCAGTATGGCGATGACGCCCAAGACCACGACCAGCAAAATGATGGCCGAAAAAAACAAGGTGGCGCGTGGAGCGAGGTTTATATTTCTGAGCCGCATAGGACTTCCCACTGCAAGATGGCCAGAGGCCTGGTCTTGAAGCTATCGGCTAGAAATCGTGAAGGATTATGGCTGTTCGTCAGCTCGTTGACACCACGTCCCCCGGCGGCGCATGCGTACCATTGTCGGTTATGGCCGTTACTTACCAATGTAAGAAATACGTTATCACCAATTTTTGCCGTTTGTCGGTTTCAGGACCAGCGACCGCAACTGACGTTGCTTTCGCGACTAGATCCATGACCAATGATCGCAACCGGGTCAATCGAGAGAACGACATGCAAGAACTGACGAAAGCCCATCACAATGATCACCGTCGGCTCACTTCGGTCGAATTTCAGACGCTGGCCCAAGTTCCGGCCGCCGTCGAGTGGTTTGCCAACTTGGACAACCCTCGGACCCGACGTGCCTACCAAAATGACCTGGAAGACTTCTGCGGTTTTGTTGGATTGGTTTCGGCCGATGAATTTCGCGTCGTGACCCGATCACACGTTCTGGCCTGGCGTGCCCAGCTCGAGCATCGCGGCTTAGCCGGAGCCACGATCCGGCGCAAATTGGCCGCGCTGGCCAGCCTCTTTGATCACCTCCTGGAAAGCAACGCGATCGCCGGCGGCAATCCCGTGCATGGTGTAAAACGACCGAAGATAGAAAGCAACGAAGGCAAGACACCGGCACTGGGCGATCACCAGGCTAAAGCGCTGCTCGACGCGCCGGATGAAACAACACTTAAAGGGCAGCGCGACCGGGCGATATTGGCTGTTCTTCTCTATCACGGGCTGCGCCGTGAAGAAGCAGCGCTGCTGCAGGTGAGCGACATCCAGGAGCGCCGCGGCATTCAGCATTTAAAGGTCCACGGCAAAGGCGGAAAGGTACGTTACCTGCCGTTGCACCCCGTGGCGGCCGGTCGTATTCACCTGTTTCTGGAAAGCTCAGGGCATCATTTGGCGGACAGGAAGGTGCCATTGTTCATGCCGCTGCGGGGCAAGCTGACCGGCGCCGGCATCACGGCTAACGGCATCTATACCGTGGTGGCGGCGTATGCGAAGAAGGCCGGGATCGAGGTCGACGGCTTAGGGGTCCACGGACTCAGAGCAACCGCAGCTACCAATGCACTGGAGCATGAAGCCGACATCGCCAAGGTCCAGGCCTGGCTCGGCCATGCCAATATCAGCACCACCAAGATCTATGATCGCCGGGAGAACCGGCCGGAGGATTCACCCACCTATAAAGTGAAGTATTAACCGCCATTTGCCGGCTTGGTTAATGCTCAACCTGACTTTTTTGTAACCCTCAACTCAGCCAACTGAAAGCCTCTACTCGTTACCTTGGACCCAGCGGCATGTGCCGCCTTCCCAATACAAGGTAACTCGTTATGAACCCTTCCAAAGCCGTACTCCTTACCCTCGCATTCAGTATCTCCTCAGTCGCCTTTGCTGAAGGTGGTGCCGACCGTGTGTTCGCTCGAATGATGGATGCGCAACAAACAACCCTAAACAAAAAAGCTGAGGCGCAAAAAGCTGAGCCGCAACTGGCTTCTGCAGATACTAAAAAAGCTGAAAGCTCTAAGGCATGTTGCTAACCAACCCGGGGGTTCAAGCTTACAGAAATGTAATCGCGCCGCTTACGATGCTGTGACATCGTCCACTACAGTTCCTTAAACCCAGCACACGGCTTAGTTGCCGTCCTTGCCTACCTGGACCCGCGCGTATGGAATCAAGAACTTCTCGACGTACTTTCGTCAAAGGCCTCGCGGCTGCCGGCGTGCTAGGTGGGCTAGGCTTGTGGCGTTCGCCCAGTTGGGCGGCGTCCGGCTCGGCGGCGCTCAGCGTGTTGAGCGGTACGGAGTACGACCTGTCTATTGGCGAGATGCTGGTAAACATCACCGGCAAACGTCGCACAGCGATGGCGATCAACGGCGGGCTGCCTGGTCCCTTGCTGCGCTGGAAAGAGGGTGACACGGTCACGCTCCGGGTACGCAACCGACTCGACGCTGCAACCTCCATACACTGGCACGGCATCATCCTGCCGCCAAACATGGACGGTGTACCAGGGCTGAGCTTTGCGGGCATCGAGCCGGGTGGCGTGTACGTCTACCAGTTCAAGCTCCAACAGAACGGGACGTATTGGTACCACAGCCACTCCGGGTTCCAGGAACAGGTAGGGGTGTATGGCCCTCTGGTTATCGAGGCGAAAGAGCCCGAGCCTTTCAAGTACGACAGTGAACATGTGGTGATGCTGACGGACTGGACGGATGAAGATCCAGTCGCGCTGATGCGTACCCTCAAAAAGCAGTCCGATTACTACAACTTCCACAAGCGCACAGTCGGTGACTTCGTCAACGATGTGGCTGATAAGGGCTGGGCCGCAACCGTCGCGGATCGCAAGATGTGGGCCGAGATGAAGATGAACCCCACAGACCTTGCGGACGTGAGCGGGGCCACCTACACGTACCTGCTCAATGGTCAGGCCCCCAATATGAACTGGACCGGCTTGTTCCGTCCTGGCGAAAAGGTGCGCCTTCGGTTCATCAACGGCTCGGCTATGACGTACTTCGACATCCGTATTCCAGGCCTGAAAATGACCGTGGTAGCGTCGGATGGCCAGTACGTGAACCCGGTTAAGGTCGATGAATTACGCATCGCCGTGGCCGAAACCTTCGATGTGATCGTTGAGCCCACTGCCGAAGCGTACACGGTCTTTGCTCAATCCATGGATCGCACGGGCTACGCTCGCGGCACCCTGGCCGTGCGGGAAGGCTTGGTAGCCCAGGTTCCCCCTCTTGATGCTCGTCCGCTGGTTACGATGGACGATATGGGAATGGGTGGTATGGACCATGGCAGCATGGGCAGCATGGATTCGGGTGCTGACGACGGCATGCAGACCATGAGCAGCATGGGAGGCAATTCTATGCCCGCCATGGACCACAGCAAAATGTCGACCATGCAGGGTATGGACCACGGCGCTATGCCGGGCATGGACCATGATTCGATGGGCGGCATGGTAATGCAGAGCCACCCTGCCAGCGAGAAAAACAACCCGCTAGTGGACATGCAGGCCATGAGCCCCACCGCCAAGCTGAACGATCCTGGCCTAGGCCTGCGTAATAACGGGCGCAAGGTGCTCACCTATGCCGACCTTAAAAGCACCTTCGAAGACCCAGACGGGCGTGAGCCGAGCCGGACCATTGAGCTGCACCTGACGGGGCACATGGAAAAATTTGCCTGGTCGTTTGATGGCATCAAATTCGCGGACGCTCAACCTCTGGTACTCAAATACGGCGAGCGGGTGAGAATCGTGCTGGTGAACGACACGATGATGACTCACCCAATCCATCTGCATGGGATGTGGAGTGACCTGGAGGACGAGGACGGAAACTTCAGGGTGCGCAAGCACACCATCGATATGCCGCCAGGCTCCAAGCGCAGCTACCGTGTCACCGCCGATGCCCTGGGGCGCTGGGCCTATCACTGTCACCTGCTCTACCACATGGAGATGGGTATGTTCCGCGAAGTTCGGGTAGAGGAGTGAAGCCAATGACTGTTTTGAATCGACTCCACGTTTGCTCACTGCTCGCGGTCACCGGCCTGGGAATGCTCCCAGGGGGCGCGTTTGCGGCAGAGGCCGTGATGCCTGGCATGGACCATTCTCAGATGCAGGGCATGGATCATTCCAAAATGCAGGGTATGGACCATAGCCAGATGCAGGGCATGGACTCGGACATGACGACCATGGCCCCCAGCAAGCCTGCGGCACCTACCCAAAGCCGCACGCCTATTGCGCCTGTCACCGATGCCAATCGGGCAGCGGTCTACCAAAGTGCCAAAGGCCACACCGTTCATGACGAAGCAGCTAATTACTTCCTGCTGTTCGACCAACTCGAATGGCAGGACGCCGACAACGGCAGCGTACTGAATTGGGACGTTAACGGCTGGGTGGGTGGTGACATCGACCGGCTCTGGATTCGCTCTGAGGGTGAACGTACCAACGGCAAGACCGAATCGGCCGAACTGCAAGCGCTGTGGGGCCATGCGATTAGTCCTTGGTGGGATCTGGTCGGCGGCGTCCGGCAAGACTTCAAACCAGGCTCGCCACAAACCTGGGCTGCATTTGGCCTTCAGGGCCTGGCCTTATACAACTTCGAAGCCGAAGCGACTGCGTTTGTTGGTGAAGGCGGCCAAACCGGGTTAAGGCTGGAAGGCGACTACGACATTTTGCTAACTAACCGGCTGATTTTGCAGCCCACGGCTGAGGTTAATTTCTATGGTCAGAGCGATCCTCAGCGTGGCATCGGCTCTGGCCTGTCTGAAACCGAAGTCGGCGTACGACTGCGCTACGAAATCCGCCGCGAGTTTGCCCCGTACATTGGCGTCACCTGGAACCGCTCCTACGGTAATACAGCCGACTTTGCCCGCGAGGAAGGCGAGGGCCGCAGCGAGGCCCGTCTAGTCCTGGGTGTGCGTATGTGGTTCTGAGCCGCTCTAGTCTGAAAAATCTGATACGCCCACGAACGGCTTTTTTGAGCTGTAAGGAGTTCGCATGTTGTTGAACCGCACACGTTTCGTCACGCTCTTTGCCGCTGGGATGCTGGTCAGCGCACTGGCCCAAGCCCACCCCAAGCTGGTTTCTTCGACTCCGGCTGAAGGCAGTGAAGGTGCGGCCCCTGGCAAGATTGAGCTGCATTTCTCCGAAAACCTGGTTACCCAATTTTCCGGCGCGAAGCTGGTCATGACGGCGATGCCAGGCATGGAACACTCACCGATGGGAGTCAAAACAGCGGTGTCAGGTGGCGGTGACCCCAAGACCATGATTATCACCCCAGCCTCACCTCTGACGGCGGGCACCTACAAGGTCGATTGGCGGGCAGTGTCTTCCGATACCCACCCGATTACCGGTAGCGTGACGTTTAAGGTCAAATAAACATGGAAGATCCGCTCAGCATCGCAGTTCGTTTCGCGCTGTATACCGATTTGATGATGCTGTTCGGGCTGGCCCTCTTTGGCCTCTACAGCCTACGCGGCGCAGAACGCCGCTCGGGCGCCGTGTTGCCCTTCAGGCCCCTGCTGAGCACGACCGTTTTGATCGGCCTGCTGCTGTCGGTTATCTCCATTGTGCTCATGGCCAAAGCCATGAGCGGTGCGTCTGAATGGCTAGAGGCTGTGCCTCACGTCAAGATGATGGTGACGCAGACGGAGCTTGGCACCGCCTGGCTCATCCGTATGTCCGCACTGGTGGGGGCGGCTGTGGCCATCGCCTTCAACCTTCGGATACCTATGGCAAGCCTGCTGATGGTTTCGCTGCTAGCAAGCGTGGCCCTGGCTACCTTAGCGTGGATGGGCCACGGTGCCATGGACGAAGACTCCCGGCGCTTTTGGCACTTCAGTGCGGACATCCTTCATCTGTGGTCGTCCGGGGGCTGGTTCGGCGCGCTGGTGGCCTTTGCGCTGATGCTACGGCCCAACAAGGTCGAAACCCTACAGTCGGTCCAGGTGCTATCACGCACGCTCACCGGTTTCGAACGGGCGGGCACGGTGATCGTGGCGCTAATAGTCATCACGGGCGTGGTGAACTATCTGTTCATCGTCGGTCCCCAGGTCAGTGGCGTGGTGAAAAGCACCTACGGGGTATTGCTGCTGGGCAAGCTGGCACTGTTTGGCCTGATGGTCGGATTGGCCTCGGCTAACCGCTTTATCCTGAGCCCGGCGTTTGAACGGGCGGTCCACCACGGCCAATACGCGCGAGCGGCTCGGTCGATCCGCTATAGCATGGCTCTGGAGTTGGCTGCTGCTGTTGTGGTGTTGGGCCTGATTGCCTGGCTTGGCACGCTGTCCCCTGAGATGGAAGCGGGGATGTGAGTGTGCCTAGCCCTGTTTTACCGTCACACTGGGCCGGTGCCGTGGAGGGTCAAACATGAAACTGCTGGTAGCCGAAGACGAACCTAAAACTGGAATCTATCTGCAGCAAGGCCTGCGGGAGGCTGGCTTCAATGTGGACCGCGTGGTCACAGGCACAGATGCCGTTGACCAGGCGCTCAATGAAGCCTATGACCTGTTGATTCTCGACGTGATGATGCCAGGCCTCGATGGCTGGGAAGTCATCAGACGCCTTCGCACCGTTGGCCAATCCGTACCGGTACTGTTTCTGACCGCACGCGACGGGGTAGACGACCGAGTCAAGGGGCTGGAGCTGGGCGCCGATGATTACCTGGTTAAGCCATTTGCTTTTTCAGAATTGCTGGCACGGGTGCGAACGCTACTGCGGCGCGGCAGCAGCAACCTCCCGGTTCAAACTAGCTTGCAAATCGGAGACCTTCAGGTGGATTTGCTCAAGCGTCGAGCCACCCGGGGCGGCAAGCGAATCGACCTCACGGCCAAAGAGTTTGCACTGCTGGAATTGCTGATGCGCCGGCAAGGTGAGGTGCTGTCCAAATCGCTGATAGCTTCCCAAGTCTGGGACATGAATTTTGACAGCGACACAAATGTCATTGAAGTGGCCATACGGCGGTTAAGGGCCAAGATTGACGATGACTTCGAGGCAAAACTGCTGCATACCTGCCGGGGAATGGGTTACATGCTAGACGCGCAGGACGAAGGATGAAGCCTGGCTCACTCACCCTGCGCTTAAGCCTTCTGTTTGTGGTCGCGGTCGCCGTCGTCCTTATCATCGTGGGGGTCGCCTTCAACGAACTGAGCCGTCACCACTTCCGCGCCCTGGATGCGCAGACACTGGGAGAAAAGCTCGAAGCGATTAACCAGATCGCCATTGAATCAGGCTCGAACCCGGACCTGCTCGAGGCGCGCTGGCACACCCTCCTTGGGGCCCATCCCGACCTCAGCGCTGTATTTCTGAAGACGGATGGGACGCCTTTTTTTGCAGAACCTCCCCAATCAGCGGCGCCATCGCTCACGCAGGCCACCCAGCGCGATGGCGTCTGGGAGTGGGAAAACAAAGGCCGCATGTTTAGGGCATTGACTGCCTCGGTATCGTTACCCACTGCCAGCCCACCATTGACCGTGTGGCTTGTCCTGGACGTCACCACGCATATGCACTTCTTTGCCATGCTTGAACGCTGGTTCTGGGGCGTTCTATTGGCTAGTACCGCGTTAAGCGCGGCCCTCGGGTGGCTGGTCGCCAAGAACGGACTGCGGCCGGTGGCAAGGGTGACCCAGACCGCCGCCTCAATGTCCGCTGGCTCGCTGAAGGAACGCATTCCCTTGGGGCCGGTACCGGATGAGTTGCGTGAGCTCATCACCGCGTTCAATTCCATGCTTGGTCGCCTGGACGATTCCTTTGTGCGCCTATCGAATTTCTCTGCTGACATTGCGCACGAGCTTCGTACCCCGATCAGCAACCTGCGGACCCACACCGAGGTGATCCTGGCCAAAAAGCGTGCGCCCGAGGTGTACGAAGAGAATCTGAGCTCCAATCTGGAAGAGCTCAATCGTCTTTCGGGTATCATCGACGGCATGCTGTTCCTGGCCAAGTCTGATAACGGGCTAATTGTGCCCGAGGCTGTTGAACTGGATCTGAGAACAGTCATCAGCAAGCTGTTCGGCTATTACGAGTTTCTGGCCGAGGACAAGGGGATTCAGCTACAAGCATCAGGCAACGCCTCGATCTTCGCTGACAGCGTGATGATCGACCGTGTCGTGTCGAACCTGCTGTCCAATGCCCTGCGCTATACGCCGTCCGGAGAGACGATCAAGGTCAGCATCCACGATCACGGAGGAAGGGTAGAGCTTCGGTTGGAAAATCCTGGCCCTGAAATAGCACCGCAGCACCTGGACCGCATCTTTGACCGGTTCTACCGGGTTGATCCGGCGCGGCGCGAAGGCGCCGGGAATGCGGGGCTGGGGCTGGCGATTGCCCGGTCCTTGATGCAAGCGCATGGCGGTACTATCTCGTGTACATCCCACGAGGGCCGAACGACCTTCATCCTCACCTTCGTGCGGTCATCTGGCCCACGAACATGACATGCCGGCCTGATAGCCTGGGCACCGCTAAGCCAGGCCCCCCAGGCTTGGCGGACATGAAACCGGTTGTCACTGCGCCGGGTAGTCAGCCACCACCTCCTGCTCGCCGGTCTTTTTCAGTCCGATGATCTGATAGGCGCTTTTGTGCCCTGTTTCCATGCCCGGTGAGCCCATTGGCATGCCGGGTGCCGCCACGCCGATTAGGTCAGTCCGGCGTTCAAGCTCAGCGATCTGTTGGACCGGGACATGCCCCTCGATGAACTTGCCGTTCACTACACCGGTGTGACACGACATCAATTTCTCAGGCACACCCAGCTTGGCCTTCACCGGGCTCATGTTTTCTTCCAGATGGTCATTAACCGTGAAGCCATTGTCCCGCAGGTAAGCAATCCACTTGGAACAGCATCCGCAATTGGGGTCCCGGTAAACGTCAATCACGTGCGCAGGAGCGGCTTGTGCCACTGACGCGACAGCCAGTGCCATGGCTGCGACCGCGCGCCGTCCAGCGGTAGTAAGACTTATAAATTTCATGTGCGACCACTCTATAAAATGAAGTGATTTCCAGCCTACCTTGCCTCGATAAGCTGGCTAAACGGAACAATTGGCCCTGGGGGTGTTGCACTGTTCAAGCGCTTGCGCCAGTACCCGACGTCATGCCATTTGCCATGCTTGAAGCCGACTTCGGTATAGGTGCCCAGGTGCTCGAAACCTAGCGCTTCATGTAGCCCTACGCTTCCCGCGTTTGGGAGCGCGATACCGGCATAAGCGGTGTGAAATCCCTGGCGTTCCAGGATCGGAATCAGGCGTGCGTACAGCACGCGGGCGATGCCGCTACGATGCGCTTGGGGAGCCACATACACGGTCACGTCCACTGACCATTGGTAAGCTTCTCTGGTTCTGTGCTGGCTGGCGTAGGCATAGCCCACCACTTGACCCTCGCGCTCCGCAACCAGGTACGGGTATTTGGACAGGGTTGATTCGATGCGATGCGCCATCTCTTCAACGGTCGGCGGTTCCAGCTCAAAGGAAATTGCAGTGCGCTCCACCATTGGGGCATAGATACCCTGGATGGCAGCGGCGTCGGTAGGGGACGCGCTCCTGACCATGCTGCTGACGCTCATTTCAACCTCTTTGTGGTTTAACAGCCCGCCTAACTGGGCCGCTGATTCACACGCTGGGAAAGCGCTTCGGCGCTCTCCTTACGCTCGGAGTAGCGATTTACCAGGTACTCCTCCCGGCCGCGAATCAGCAGGGTGAATTTTATCAACTCCTCCATGACATCCACCACTCGGTCGTAGTAGCTGGACGGCTTCATGCGGTCAGTCTCATCGAACTCCAGAAAAGCTTTGGGTACGGAGGATTGGTTGGGGATTGTGACCATGCGCATCCAACGGCCTAACACCCGCATCTGGTTGACCGTGTTGAACGATTGCGAGCCTCCGCATACCTGCATCACCGCCAGGGTCTTGCCTTGTGAGGGACGTACCGCGCCCAGTGCCAAAGGAATCCAGTCGATCTGCGCCTTGAACACCGCAGACATCGAGCCATGGCGTTCAGGGGAACACCACACCTGCCCTTCTGACCACATCACTAGGTTCCTTAGCTCCTGCACCTTGGGATGCCCCACCGGTGCGTCATCGGGCAGCGGTAGACCGGAAGGGTCGAAGATCGCGGTCTCCGCGCCCATGAGCTCCAGAATGCGAGCCGCTTCCTGGGTCAGCAGTCTGCTGAAGGAGCGCTCCCGAGTGGACCCGTAGAGCAGCAGGATTCTTGGACTGTGTGTCGGTGGCTCGCCCTTGGCGAGTTGATCCTGGGTAGGAATGTTCAATAGCGATACATCCAGGCTCGGAAAATCGCTCGGATCGGTCTTCACCGAATCGTTCATCACAGTGCACCTATCTCATCGAGGACACGTTTCAGCTCCGTGGAGTCGAGCGCGTTGAAGTCAAGTGCGAAGAAGGCGTCGAAACGCCGGCGAATATGCGCCACGGTGGCGTCAAACGCGGCCTGGACCTCCTCATCGCTGCCCTCGACGTCCGAGGGGTCGGACAGGCCCCAGTGGCTTTTGATGGCGGGTCCGAAGTATACCGGGCATGGCTCGCCTCCGGCCTTGTCGCAGACAGTGATGACAATATCAGGCAGGTTTTCCTGGAAACTCTCCGATCCCTTGCTGTAGAGCGCCGAAGTATCCACGCCTAGACCTTGCAAGGTACTCACTGCGCGGGGGTTCAAACTTCCGCTGGGAAAGCTGCCAGAGCTGACGCCCACCATTCCGTCAGGCGCAAGGTGGTTGAACAAGCCTTCAGAGAGCACGCTCCGGCAGCTATTGGCGGTACACATAAATAGAACTTTCATTATTGATCCTAAGCGTGAAGACTCAGCCGCAGGGCCAATGCGGCCAAGGTGACGAGCAGGATGGGAAGGGTCAGGAGGCTGCCGACCTTGAAGTAATAACCCCAGGTAATGCGGATGTCTTTCTGCGCAAGGACATGCAGCCACAGCAGGGTAGCCAGGCTACCAATAGGGGTGATTTTTGGGCCCAGATTACAGCCGATGACATTGGCGTACACCATGCCCTGGTGCACGATGCCCGAGGCATTGCTAGCCTGAATAGAAAGGGCTCCGATCAAAACACTAGGCATGTTGTTCATGACCGAGGACAGCAGGGCGGCGGCTAGGCCAGTACCCAGGGTAGCTGCCCACAGGCCTTGCTCAGCCAGCGCATTGAGTAACGCGGTAAAGGCATCTGTCAGGCCGGCGTTACGCAACCCATACACGACCAGGTACATTCCCAAGGAGAAGACCACGACCTGCCACGGGGCATGCTTGATCACGTTTCGGGTCGAGATGACGCGGCCCCTGCCAGCGACGATCAGGAGGATAAGCGCGCACGCCGCTGCCACAGCGCTGATGGGGATACCCAGCGGCTCTAAGGCGAACAAGCCCACAAGCAGTAGCACCAGTACCCACCAGCCCGCAATAAAGGTCGCACGGTCGCGAATGGCGCGCCTGGGCACGTCCAGCTGCTCAGGCACGTACCGTGCGGGAATGTCTTTTTTGTAGAACAGCCAAAGCATCAACAACGTGGCTGCCACGCTGATCAGGTTCACCGGCCACATGATCGAGGCGTACTCCCCGAAGCCTACGTTGAAGAAGTCAGCAGAGACGATGTTGACCAGGTTGGAGACCACCAGGGGCAAGCTCGCAGTGTCTGCGATGAAACCTGCAGCCATGACGAACGCTAAAGTAGAGGCAGGGCTAAAGCGCAAAGCGTTCAGCATGGCAATTACGATAGGCGTTAGGATCAACGCTGCGCCGTCATTGGCAAATAGAGCCGAAACGGCAGCACCTAAGAGGATCATCAGCGCAAATAATCGTCCTCCACTTCCCTTTCCCCAGCGCGCCACATGAAGCGCAGCCCATTCGAAAAAGCCGGCTTCATCGAGCAACAGGCTAATGATAATGACGGCAATAAAGGTAGCGGTGGCGTTCCATACAATGTGCCATACGGTAGGTACGTCACTCAGGCTGACAACGCCAGTTAGCAGAGCAAGAATGGCTCCTGCCGCTGCGCTCCATCCGACGCCCAAGCCCTTGGGCTGCCAGATCACCAGTACCAATGTGAATACAAAAATTGCAGCCGCAGTAAGCATCACGAAACTCTCGTCAGAAGGTCAGCAGCAAGCAGCTTGGCGAACAGGACGGTCCTGCATGGATTCGAGCCGATTGGAGTCTTGATCAACCCAGGCATGATTGGCTTTGAGGGTTACCTGGAGCACGTCTAGGACCCAGACCGGCAATTGGGGGTGAAGGCGGTAGTAGATCCATTGTCCTTGCCGGCGATCCTCCAGCAGCCCGCAGGTACGCAACTGGGCCAGGTGACGAGAAACCTTGGGTTGGTTGTCGTCAAGTGCCCAGATAAGTTCGCACACGCATAGCTCACCCTGCGCAGCCAGCATGAGCATGATGCGGGTTCGTGTCTCGTCGCCTAAACATTTGAAAAGGGTTACCGGGGAAAGGTGCATGGGACGTTCAATTTTAATATTCGTATATCCGAATATACAGATGTAACTCATTCTGCGAAAGGTCTGAGTACGCTTGATACGTATGGACCAATCAGTTGTGTCATAAGCCTGCTGCGTACGACACGCAATTAGGATTTATTCAGCCCGAATTGCATAGGGGGGAAGGGTATGAAATCATAGGTATAGGTAAGGGGGGTATACTATGACTCACGTAGCATCAAACAAAGACGATCTGCTTAAACGCGTAAAGCGCATTGCAGGCCAGATCCAGGCTGTAGAACGGGCTCTTGAGTCAGATCACGACTGTGCCAAGACGCTCCACCTTGTGGCCGCCACGCGCGGGGCTATCAATGGCCTGATGGACGAAATCATCGAAGATCACGCCCGGGAGCATGTGGCTAATCCGGCGCTGAGCGATGAAGAGCGGTCCAAGGGCGTCGAAGAGCTTCTCGAAGCCATTCGACGTTATTCCAAGTGATGAACGCAGGCTCGAACTTCATGAACAGCAACACCAGCTTTACGCACGAGCACGTATATCTCGGCTCGGCACATGATGAGAATGCAAAACGTACCCTTTGGGTGGTAATACTTACCGTTGTGATGATGGTAGGGGAGATTACTGCTGGGTACCTCACAGGGTCTATGGCTCTGTTAGCCGATGGATTTCATATGGCTACCCATGCGGGTGCGCTGGGGATCGCAGCGGCGGCTTATGCGTACGCCAAGCGTCATGCATCCAGTACTCGCTTCAGTTTTGGCACCGGCAAAGTGGGAGATCTGGGCGGCTTTGCATCAGCGCTTATCCTGGGATTAGTATCTTTGGGAATTGGCGTTGAGTCCATCATTCGGCTGTTCCAGCCTACTAACGTCCAGTTCGGAACGGCAACGCTGATTGCCATCGTAGGCCTGGGAGTCAACATCGTAAGCGCTCTGCTGCTCGGCCACGGCCACAGGCATGACCACGGCCACGGTCATCACGACCATGACCATAGTCCTCATGGAGGGGATAACAACCTTAGGTCAGCGTACATTCATGTGATTGCCGATGCCCTGACGTCTGTTCTTGCCATCGCTGCCCTGCTTGCTGGCCGCTACCTCGGATGGGTCTGGCTTGATCCAGCCATGGGTATCGTGGGTGCAATTGTGATCGCACGGTGGGCCTGGAGCCTGATGGGCGCTACTGCGGGAGTTCTGCTGGATCAAACCGACGATCATGTTGCAGATGAAATTCGCGAGCTGGTTGAGCAAGCTGGCGATGCCAAAATTACCGACCTGCACGTGTGGCGTGTTGGTCCGGAAGCCCATGCTGCAATTGTCAGTGTTCTTGGGGCCTCTACAACAAATGCGGATAGCATCCGTGATCGGTTGAAGCCTGTTCACGAAGTTAGCCACCTCACGATTGAGTTTCGAGCAGCATTGCCTGCTACGTAGAGCTTGATGATAATCGGCAAGGCCCCCTGCAACGGGCGCGGGCGCACGCCTTGCCTACTCACTCTATTATTCTGGAATCACCTGACTTCAAGCAAACGTGATCACGTTCGTATTGAGCGCCGTTTGATTGCAAGTCTCACAGACGGATGCCAACCCGCTAGGGTTGGAATTGTCGGCTTTGAATGGGTACCCCATGAGCCAACTCCCAAGCGTTCCTTCAATGTCAGCGACCCATCTGGCATCTCCGACTCCGTCGCTAGCTACGACGCATCAAGCATCGGTCGCTGCTAACCAGCGTAAGAAATACGTTATCACGCTAATTCAGGAGGGCTGACCGTATGTCTATCATTGAGCCAGTTCGGCATTATTTTCATAGACGCGAAGCTGAAATGATGATTCAGGTGGCGCACAAGTTGAGTTTGTTGGTTCAGGAGCAAGCAGCGCCACGAGGCAACTTCGTTTTCCCTGGGATGGACTATTTGGCCAGGCTGGAGGTCGAGGGCAAGCGAGTGGGCCACATTGATTACTGCATCAACCCGCTGCAGGACCGGCTCTACATCGACAAGATCGAAATCGACGCAGATTATCGACGACGCGGGTTCGCCTTAAGCGCGCTCTGGCAACTCTGGCAAAAGCACCACCTGCCCATAGTGCCCCTGTATCAATTTGGCACATCAGATGGATTCTGGCACAAGGCGCGGATACGTTTTGCGGCGGTGGGAGCCGTAATCGGAGATGAGATTCGTAGCATGGAAATGATCGCCGAAATGGATCGCTGGCAGCACCTAGTGCCTGAGCCGATCCATGAGCGCTTGCAGCGTGAGCTCATGGCATCGGATGAGTGGCCTGCTATTAAGGCTAAATGGGACGCGGAGTACGGTCCATGCCGGGAGAATTGATCTCAATTGAGGATGGCGGACGTCGGCTTACGGCGGCGGAGTTCCAGCAACTGACGGCTGTACCCTCAGCCGTGGAGTGGTTTGCCAATATCGATAATCCACGTACCCGCCGGGCGTATCAGATCGACCTACAAGACTTCTGCAGTTTCGTCGGCTTGGCCGGGGCCGAAGAGTTTCGGGCCGTGACGCGCGCACATGTCCTGGCCTGGCGCGCTCGGTTGGAGAAGCGTGGTCTGGCCGGAGCAACGATCCGGCGTAAACTCGCCGCGCTTGCCAGCCTGTTTGATCATCTGCTCGAGAACAATGCAGTGGCAGGGGGCAATCCGGTCCACGGCGTCAAGCGGCCCCGGATCGAAAGCAACGAAGGGAAGACGCCCGCGCTCGCGGACCACCAGGCCAAGGCGCTTCTCGATGCGCCGCCGGCTGACAGCCTCAAGGGACTACGAGATCGTGCTGTGCTGGCCGTGCTGCTGTACCACGGCCTGCGCCGGGAGGAGGGCGCGCAGTTGAAAACCAGCGACTTGCAGGAGCGACGGGGCATTAAGCACCTGCGGGTGAACGGCAAAGGCGGCAAGCTGCGCTGGCTACCGCTGCACCCCGTGGCCGCCGAACGTATCTACGCATATATGGAAAAGGATCTTGAGCGAGGAGCAGGGAATGGGTCGCTGTTTAGGTCACTACGAGGTCGCGCCTCTGGTACCGGGCTGAGCGCCGATGGCATTTATAAGATCGTGTGTCATTGGGCGATGTCTGCCGGCATCAAGGTTGATGGTCTGGGCGTCCATGGTTTGCGGGCCACGGCGGCTACAAACGCGCTTGAGCATGACGCGGACATTGCCAAGGTGCAGATCTGGCTGGGGCACGCAAACATCAGCACGACGCGTTTGTATGATCGGCGCGGCCAGCGACCGGAAGACTCTCCGACGTTTAAAGTCAAATACTGAGAACCGCGGATTGTGGGCCACCCTTCAACCACTACCACTCGTCGGAGAATTAAGGTTGGTAATTACTGCTCACTCCAAATCTCGAAATTTGACGGAAAGGCTCGTAGAGGTCTCCCGGATGCTTCCAGATACCTCAAAACACCATTTCTACGAAAATCGCGTAGTCATAAAAACCCCCGCGCGAGGCGGGGGCAGAGTGCATCACTGTCTTTATCAGGTGGCAATGCAATTTTCTTGCGTTTAACATCGGTGCAACACATGACGCATACAACGGGACCTAGGAAATCTCAGAGTATTGCTGGTAACCCTCTGCGTCAACTCCTCTAGGGGGTTTACTCGCTGTCGTGTGGATATGTCAGGAGCCTAATCCTGATCCCATTCACTCTGCGAGGACATCGCCATGCTGCGATTCATACCTGAAGAGTTGATTAGAGCGCTGCAGACCGTTTACTGGTCTATTCGTCTGATTCGACTAATTCAACAAGTCTAAGCAACACCAGCAGGGGCATGCGCCCCTGCTGCCTTTCTGTTCGCATCTGTGACGATCCGTCAATTGACTCATTGGTACGCCACGGCTGCGCCGTTGGGTACTGTCGCCGGCAGTGCGACCCCCACGTTACCAGATGACGGGGTGACAAGGCTGCCAGACGACGCCGTTCCGATGGCCAGCGACCCCCCAGTCAAATTGATCATCTCTGAAACAAGACCGGGAGGAGGGGATCCGACGAACGCGTAACTTCGTCCAGCATCGATCACTCCCTCCACCCCAGGGTAACGCGCGTACCAGGTGGGCAGTGCCAACTGGTTATCGGCCACCGTTCCTGATGCAGCTTTGTGAGCGTAGGCATACTCGGCCAAGGCATTTCTGTAGACGAGGACGTTATGAGCAATCAAGGAGATTTCTACGGTCTGGGAGCTCTGTTCTGCCTGGTGTGACTTCTCATAAACCATTCCGAGCACTGCTGTAATCACCACCATTGCAAGCCAGTAAATGTTCACTCTACGTCCTCGATGACAGTTATGAGCCTGGTCAGAACTGACAACAGAAAATGGTGGCGTAATCGTTCTGGCCGACCACGATTCCTGGGGTACTGCTGAATCGTTGGCCTGAGCCGGCCGTGTCCCAACCAACTTTTGTGTAGCCGACTGGGCAAGCGTAGGTAGTGACGTCGTTTGCGTCGTAGCCGGGGATGGTTTTTGCCGTGCAGGTAGGGGCACTGGAACCGTTCACCACCCAGACCTGGTTATCACAAGAAAGGGATCGACCCGTACTGGTTCGACCAACCATACCGTTTGCAGCACAGGCAGTGCCGGCAGTTGCAACGCCATTCAGCTGCAGGTATTCACCGACGGTCGCGCGACCTTCCGAAGTCACTGTCCCACCCCGGATGTTCCCGGCTGTGTAGAGGTTCTTGTCGCCGTAGACCCGAACCCAGTCCGAGTCACTCATGTACCAGCCACCACCCCATTTTTCGCTGTACCAGCCGGTGTCGCCCTGAGTGCGAAACCAACCGCCTGTGACAGTCTCGCCTGATATGCGGGCCGCCGCCCCCGTGAGGTTGGCCGAGGCATTCACCGACTGCGCGTATACATCACCTGCAGCGATGACGTTGCTCTGGGCTGTGACGCTCCCCGACGCACTCACATTCCCCTGGGCTGTGACAGATCCCGAGGCACTCACATTGCCAACGGCGTTCACTGACCCAGCAGTGTCGACATTACCTCCAACCGTCACTGTTCCAGAGGCGTTCAATGCAGCCACATCGTTGACATTGTTTCCTCCCATACTGAGCGCCGTGTTCATGCGATTGAGTTCAGGCTTTCCTGGGATGGCGTTGCGGTACAGGTAGTCGTTGGAGAGCGTGCCATCCTGGAGAAACAAGGCACTCGCAGTGTGGCCAACGCCTGGGTTGATCCCATAGTTGCTCAGCGCAAGTTGCCAGCCGCCTCGTACTCCTTGGATAACGCCGGTGTTGTTGAACGGGATGAAGCCACCCGGCGCACCCATATTTTCCGCAATCGTCCGGGTACCGATCTCATCGATAGCCTGGCCACCGGTAGTGATCACGATGGATTCGAGCTGGTTGACGTTGACCCTTCGAGCAAGCACCACGAAGCTTTGACCGAATGCATTTGTGTCACTGAAGCTGGCTGGCAGATAGTTGGTGTTGCGTAGCATCTGAGGGGTAATCGTCGCAGGCGTGGTTGTGCCCGCCGATCCATAGACCGTTGCGAAATTGTCCTTCAAGTATTTAGAAGCGGCCTCTGCGATCTGCTGCTGTTGCTGAGCTGCGATTTGATAGTTCTGCGCATCCATCCTGTCGGCCATCAGCGAGACGCCTATGGCCGACGCAATGGCGAAAATGATCAGGCCGAAGAGCAGCTCGATCACCACAAAACCATTCTTTCTGGTCTGGCCATGCTTGAGAACATTCATCCCCAGAGGCTCCTGTTCGATTGTTGATCCACATCCTGGCTAAGCATCGCGATCTGATTCGAACGGATCTTCTCGCGAATACCAGGGCCGTCAGGTCCAGTCAGTGAAAGGCTCTGGATCTTCAGATGTCGCATTTCGCCTTCACCTTCGAGGGCAAGCGCAGCTACAGCTACCAAACCCTGTGACAGAATTGATCGGACGTTGCTGATGGCCGGCTCCGCAAGAGTCGCTACTCGCTCGATCGCCTGCGGTACTGTTCCCGCGTGAACTGTGGTGATGATGAACAGGCCATTGATTGCCGCTCGCACTGCCTGAACTGCCGTGGGGGTGTCTCTGATCTCACCGATAAGCATCATGTCCGCGCCAGAGCGGAGGCCTCTCATCAAAGCCTCCTCATACCCGCCATTGCGTCTCGAAACCTGCATCTGGATGCAACGACCAGGTCCGTGACGACCGTTCAAATCTGTCTCAGCTGGATCCTCTGCAGCCAACGCGATTCCACCGCACGCATTTAGCCTGGCGATGATCAGCGAAGCTGCGCTTGACGTCTTACCGGTGCAAATCTCGCCGCAAAAAATCACCAGGCCGCGCACCTGCTTCGTAAGCAGCGATTCGACAAGGTCTTCAGGAAAACCCAATTGGTCGAACTGCCGGACCTGCGCATTTGATCTGCGCAGTACGAACACGGCCTGGCCAAAGGCATCGGGTATCTGAGTGACGCGAAGCACCGTTCCTTCTTTGATCAACGAGAACTCAGGATCCTGATGCACTTCAAAATGCTTTGCGCATTCCTCCCGTAATAGCAGGGCGCTTTCTTTCCAGTTTTCCGGAGCCTCGACACGTCCGCTCTGGCCATCCAGGCCTTTTACGTCCGTAAAATCCGGCCCCAAGTAGAGGTCACTAAAAGGCGTGTCGATAATTGGGTTCATGCTCAGTAGGCCGTCCAAGCCAACGTGTTGCTATCAGTAGAGCAGCCACTGGTGGCAGCAGCTGAACTCACCTCGCCGTTCACAGCTGTGCCGCCATTGATAGAGGTGGTGACCTTCTGCCCGCGTCCAATCTTCGTGGCCAGTGTCACACAGGCATCTTGGGGCAAACCGGCCTCGGTCACGGTGAATGTCATCCCGTTGGCAACCACAGTGACCTGGCCACTCCAGGCGTTGTAGAGCTTGCCGCTGGAGAACGACATATTGGGCAGGCCACGTATCGAGCTGAGCTGGGCGATCAGATCGGTCCCTGACGCTCCGTAACCGGTACTGCCTTTGAGCTTGCGAGTGTTCGCGATCAATTGACCGACGTTACCCTGTTCGTTGTTGACGTCCGAACTGCCCATCGCGCCCCAACCGTTGTAAAGGGCGTAGCCCATCCCGATCAGGATAACGATGAGAACGAAGAGCAATTCAATCGAGATATAACCGATCTGGTTCGCCCGAGCGGAGTGAGTGGTGTTTTGCATGTGTGTGGTCCTGGGTATGTGGGTAACGGGTGTAGTGCTCAGTGCGTCATGCCTTGTGTGGCATTGCCGGTCATGCTGTAGGCCCCGACCATGACCAGAATCATCAACAGGCCGATCAGAACCATGGATACGAGGGACAGTGTCTTTGCGTAACGCTCGACCTGTTTCAGTGATATCTCCAACCAGCGAAGGCTGTAGCGGTGCACTGCAGCCGAGAAGCTCTGCGTAGTGGAGAGAACAATCAGAAATTGAATCGCTTCGTGGTCTGGGAATTCATGCCCGGAAAGATCTAAAGCCTCCCCAAAGTTTTTACCCATCCGAACCCCGTAGTGGGCGGCTTCCAGGCGTTCACGCAGCCACGGATTTGCCCCACGCTTTAACGTGTCCAACGCTCCGAGCGGATCGATGTTTGCTCGCAGCATGACCGCGATATTGAGGAGGAACGTTGAGCCGTGGAGCGCTTTGTAGATTGACCAGGGAGGCAAGATCTCCAGCCTTGTCCGCCAAGGGCCACGGAAGTAAGGCAGAGTGACGACACTGGTGACAACCAGGACTACCACAAGGCACAAAGTCAGAAGTCCCCAGTTAGTCACAAAGGTGGCGATCATGTGCAGAACCATGGGTGCGCCGGACCAGGCTTCTGGGTTGGATGAGCGGCTCATGGCCGGCACCACCCGGGTGGCGATTACGTTCAGCAAGTAGGCCATCAGGCTCCAGACAAAAACCGGGTACGAGGCCGTTGAGACCACCAGCTTCATCACTTTTTGCCGAGCTTCGATGATCCGCACGCAGTCGCTGAATGCCTGGATCAAGTTCCCTGACTTCTCGCCGGCGCTGATAACGGCGTGCTCCTGATAAGGCACCCAGTTAAGGCAGGCCTGGGCCAGCGTCTTGCCGCCGTCCACAGCTTTGCCTATGCCATAGCTGGCAAGCGCGATCGGATGTCGAGCACGTCGGCCTCCATCACTGTAGATCGATCCAATACGATCAATGGCCAGGTCGAGCGGCACCCCGTTCTCGAGCAGAGCGGTCATGCTCTCGTAAAGCCGGATCCGCTCATTGCCTCCAAACTGGTTCCTGTAAAAGCCATCTACAAGCCCAGACCAGGCATCCATCACCTTACTGAGCATGGACTTCTGCCTCAGGCGCTTCGGCATCCAGCATGTAGCTGTCAAAATCCAATGGACCGACTACGGCCTCTGCCATGCGCGGGTCAATCAGTCCTGTATTTATCTTGATGAGCGTGTGGGCAACCTTCGTGATACCACCCATGTGCTTGACCCAATACTGGCGCGCAGCGCTTGGGCCATTTTTTCGGATCTCCTCCATGAACCGGTGGGTCGGGAGAAGAATCTCGGCGACAGCGGCCCTGCCGTTCACCCCGTCACGGCATAGAGAGCAACCCGGCCCAGCCAGATAGACCTGATCCAGCACGGTCATCTTTTCGAGCCGCTCGACCAGCTGCGGATCCAAGGTACTGATCTGGCTGCGCGCAGGCACGCGACACTTCTTGCACAGCGTTGGCAGCAGTGACTGGTTGATAAGGCCGACAATGAGTGTTGGGTCGGTGACCAGGCTTGTATCAGCCCCCATGTCGATCAGGCGAGGAATTGCTGCTACAGCGTTGTTGGTGTGCAGAGTCGATAAAACCAGGTGGCCGGTCATCCCCCCTCGCAGTGCCCCCTGAGCTGATTCAAGGTCTCGAATCTCCCCATACATCAGTATGTCGGGGTCGAGTCGCACGGAGTTTGTAATGGATTCTCCCCATGACTCATTGCTGCCAAGAGGGGACTGATTTGCACGCATCGGATATTCGGGCGGGTCCTCAACGGTCAGGATATGTTTTGTGCCTTTGCACTCTTCAGCCAGAAGGTTGATCTGCACCTGGAGCGACTTCGATTTCCCTGATCCAGTCGGACCGGTCAATATGATCACGCCGTAAGGAAGACTTCTCAGCCGCTTGAACAGCAAATTCTGTTCTGGCAGAAACCCCAGATCGTCGACGGACTGTTTCTCCTGATCGTCATAAATCAGTCGCAGCACCATTAAAGGCCCTTCGACGAGAGGGCGGGTTGCTACACGGGCCCCTGACAGTCCCAATTGATCGAGGAAGGTGCGAGCCATGCGCGCATCTTGTTTCAGTTCCGGTTGATAGTAGCCCTCAGATTTGACGTCACACATTGAGTTGAAAAGTGAAGAACAGAGCTCGTTTCCTACGGCGCTCTGGATCTGCCCGTACTCCCGCAAGAGACCGTCCTCACGAAACTTGATGTAGGTGATTTCGTGGCCAACGATGAAGTGAACGTCGGAAGCACGTCGTGCATGGGCCGCGCCGATGATACGAATCACCTCTTGTTGACGCTGGGTACTGTCTATAGATCCGGCGAAAGCTTTACCCGCATTCTGATACAGAGACTTGATGTCGCTGAGCGTGCTGCTGATGGTCTGAAACGGCACGCCGGCTCGGTCCAGGCGGTCCATAAATGCCATCACATAAGGGTCGTGCATGTGCTGAGACGACACGAGCAATTCTGCTTCTTCAGCCTCTGGGGCAGGTGCTAACAAGGCAACGAGCTGACGCAACTCGCTGGTGATGTCCCCCCACCGATTTCCCTCCGCAGTCAGGACGGTTCCGACCACGTCAGATTGCATGGCAATGGTGATCGGTTGCACGACTGCGGTCGGCCGGGCGACCTGGCGTGCCAACGGATCAGCCTCAATGTCTGGCTCAATTCGTACCGCGCCGCTCATCGCTGAAACTCCTGCGACATGCTGGACAGCGGACTCATAGCCGAGGGCTGCCCCGGAGCTACAGGCTTGAGTGTCTGCAGTGACATTTGGGGCGCGTCAACCGAGCCACTTGGTGCCCGGGTCGAGAAACCTAATGGATATCGGCGTCCGTCATGGCCCAGTACCACGCTGTCGAGTGACACGCTGATTACCTTGAATCCTCCTGGCAGCTCAGCATTACCAACAGATGCATCGACCTCGAAACCACTTCCGTACAGTAACGTTGCATACAGAGCGTTATTCATCCTGAACACGGTCTTGACCACCGGCAACTGCGGTGTGCTGTTGCTGGCCGGGGCGGGCGTCGTGTAAGCGTTCTGCGTAGTCTGAACCGGCACAGACGTGGTTGTTTTGGCTCCGTTTACGATGTCTTCCTTGGCACGAGCCCGCGCCGCCTGTGCTGTGAAGAGCAGGGTTTCACTCTGCACCTGGGACAACTCACCAATGTTGATCCGGCTCAGGTCGGTGGGAGATGGGTCGGCAGCGACGGCCATGTTGCCGGCAGCCACGCAGGACAATAGAAACGTCATCAGAATGGAGGCGCGAGGGTTAATGCACATAGAGGTCACCTATGACGTTCCAGGTTAATTTGCCGTCTTGAAAGTCGGTTTTGATTTCACGCAGGCGCATGCCCGTGCTTTCCACGCCTTGAAGAACAGTCGCTGGCGGTAACAGGCTCGTGTAGCGGATCTCGAAGTGTCGATAATCCGGAGGCGGTGGTGGTGGAGGGGCTGGCTGGCCAGGCAAAGCTGGTGGCTGGACAACCGTCACAGGTACTTCCGTGATCTTGGGCTGGACGTTCTGGGCTTGCAGCCATGAAGTGATGCTGTCCAAGGCCTGCGTTGCCGGGTTCAGAACGTCATCACCCGCCAGCGGCAGCTCGAAGGTGAGCTTCACCGCGGCCATGTTGCCTTCGTCGTAGAACGCGGGCGTATCTGCAAAGTAGCCCGCCGTAGCGGCGCTGAAAGCGAGCGTGGTGCTGTTGCCGGTCCGGTTGTAGTTGGCTGACATCAGCGTTCCGTCGCATTTAGCTGAGACGAATAGCCATCCTTGGATTGCCGGTGGTAACTGGTCAATTGCGCCGTTACAGCCTCTAAGAAATACTGGGACAGAAGGCTGTTTTACCCACGGATGTACAAGCGCCTCGATCACAACTGGGGAGTTTGTTCGCTGGTTCAGGGCATCCAATTCGGCTTGCCTTGCAGCTTCTGCCGCTTGCTGCGCCTGACGAGCAAGTTGCAGCTTATGTTCATTCCACTGGTGCCACCCAATCAGGCCGGCCACGACCAAGGCACCAATCACCCCGGCTTTCAGCAGTTCCTGTCTGGACAGGCCGAATGCCAGCGGTGTCAGTTTGTATTCGCGCTTGAGATTTGATGGCTGCAACAATGCTTCAGGGTCGAATTGTTCGCCACCGCGACCAAACTCCGGGGGGAGAAAAATCTTGTCGAAGCTCATCGAGCGGCTCAGTTGCTGAGCCACCTTCTTTTTTATTTCCTCACTGCTGCCTACCAGGTCTGCACCGGGTATGACCGCACCTCGGTACACTGCGACCAAGGCGTATCTATCCTCGGCGTCCTCGATCTTCCAGGCAGCCAGCCACGATGCGCCCAGCTGCCCGGCGAGTGCAGCTGCAAGGGAATACATACCTTTGACTGCACCGTCATTCTGCGAAACAAATCCAGCCTGAATCACCGACTCGGTATGCCTGATGGCCACGATGTCCATTTGCTGGGTGCGACCAAACTGGCGTGCTTCCTTCATGTAGCCGGTAAGGCTACCCAACGGGTGCCACAGCAGGCCTGTAACGAAAGATCGTCCGTGATAAGTCAGAATCTGAACTTTGCCATCGCTGGGCGTTGGGGGGCGAGTAGCGCGCTTTCGTATCAGAGAGAACAGGTTCGCCATGTCAGTTGGTCACAATCGGGGTGATCAGCACTACCAGAACGCTTTTTGACGAGGTGCGCTTACGCCCACCTCCAAGCCCGAAGAATCCGGGGGAACCTGTGCCGATCTTGTCCGTGTTGTCGCTGAGCTCCTCAAAGCCCGACAGGATCAATGTCTGACCGCTGCGCAGCTTCACCTTCGGTGACAAACTTTTCGCATCGTAGTTGGGGATCTGGACGCTGGAGCCGTTGCTCGTGAATGGCTCGAAGGTAGGTTTGGAGCTCATATTGATCGATACCATGAGCAACATCTCGTCATCGTCCATCAAGCGAGGCTGCAGTGTCATGTTGAAGCCGGAGGTGATAGTGCCCGGAGTAATTGCCGTGCTGGAGCCCACTGACGCCGTGGTGTTGGTCTGAACCGATGGGATGTAGCCTTGGACGTTGCCGATCTGCAGCGGAGCAGGCTGCAGATTCAATGTGGTCACAGACGGCGATCGAACATTCGAGATCCGGGCCTGCTCTGCGATTGCCTGGATGATCGCGTTCGAACCTGCCCAGGCAGAGTTGGCCGTATCGACAATGCCAACAGAGCCCGAGATTGCGCTGGAGCTGATGCCTGGCACAGTATTCGAGAGAGACAGGCCCCACTTTGTGCTCAGCGAGTTGTAGACGGCCGCCCAGTTCAAAGCCAGCTGATCGGTGTCGGTCAGCGTCGCCTCAAACACCTTCACATTGAACAGCACTTGTTGGGTGATCGCGTGGTTGGTCTTGGCCAGATAGGTCTCAACGTTCGAAAGCACGTCGGGCCGGTCAGTCACGGTCAACGTCCCGGTCGACGGTGACAGATACATGCGACCAGGCGGCGAGGTACTCAGCATTGCCCTCACGTTGCTCTGGATGTCAGTCAGGATCGATGTGTTGAGAGTGACTGTAGTGCTCTGGTTGCTGCCCGAGTCACCCGAAACGCCTGAGGAACTGCTACCTGACGATGATCCGCTCGACGAACCACTTCCCGAACCTGAGGAGGTGGTCATACCGGATCTGACGGTGCTTTTGATTTCCTGCACGTCTCCAAATGCGTAGACGTCAAACACCTTGGTGTCGAAATAGCTGACCTGCACTGACCGTGAGGTGGGATTGAATCGATAGGTGAGTCCCAGCCGCGCGGTGACCTCATCCAGCAGACCCGAGGCTTTCCCTGTGAAGCGCAACCCACTGACGAGGTTCGGTGTCAGCATGGATGCGAAGTCAGAACTTCTCCCCTGAGAGGCCTGCGCCAGGTTGGAGCCGCCCGTGATACCTGCAGGCAGCAACCCGGCCAGGCTATCAGGGTTGGGGGCCGTGCTGATTGGAGGCGCATTGTTGCCCTGTGCAGGTGCATTAGCGTTCAGCAGGCCAGGATTGAGCGCATCCGGCGAGACCAGGACAGGGATCCCGCACTGTCTGGAAATGTACTGGGCAATTTCAGCAATTCCGACACTGCCAGCAGGCCTATATGCGACCTCACAGTCATACTTGGTGGGGATGCCTCGTCTCGCAACAACTGGCTGCGTTGAAACCCAGGGTTTGTCGCTGAATATCACTGTGTCCCGACGTTCCTGTTGCTGCTTGTTACGCTGGATAGCCGCGTAACGGCCGGCAGAATCGGCGGTAGCCTCTGCCCGTGCAGCGGCTTCATCCACCCGTTGGACTGAGCAGGCTGATGCCGATAGAACAGCGAGACTCAGAGCGGTCTGACGCATGAAGGGCATGCTCATTTTTTCCTCTCCGATACGTGCAGAACCTGCTGACCATTGCCCTCATTACCGTCCACCACAAAGGACCGTTTGGCGTTGTCGTACAGTGGGAATATCTGCCTGACCGCCGAACTGAAGGAGCCTGTAAAACTCAGCGGTGCTTCGATGGGGTAGTCCAGGTCCTCCGGTACCCAGATAACCTGCCAGCCGGCCCGTCTGGCCCAGTCTTCGACCGATTGACGCAAGGTACTGCCCACAGGCGCATTCCACGTTTGCTGTGGCGCAACCGTTGCGACGGGTTTCGCTGCTGGTTCAGGTTTCATCGGGGCCTGGCTGGTCGAAGCGATGCTCTTGGTGACGGTGGTCTGAGATATGGCCCTCGCCGGAGCCGCGCTCACAGGAGTCGGCTTTTGCTGTGTAGGGGTGCCTTCCTTGGCTGGGGTGCTGATGGATGCAGCTGGTTGCGCTTTTGCCTGCGTGACGACCGTGGTTTGCGGTTGCCCTGCAGGCGATGTGTCCTTGCTGAATGGGGTTCCGGTTGCCGGGGCAGTTACAACGGTAACGGCAGTGGAGGTGCTGGCTACCGAGGTTGATCCAGTGCTGGCCGGTTGCGCAGGTTGAGCCAGTGCCACGGGCTTAGACGTCTCCGGCAGTTGGTAACCTGGCCGCAGTACAAAGCACACACCGCGCGTTACTTCGTTGACCTTGACCTGCCATGCCGGACCGGCCAGTACCTGCAGAGTGTTGCGCAGGCTCATTGGCCCTAGCTTGTACTGGGCAGCAGGAAGAGGGCGTGTGAACAAGATGTTTACGTGACCGGTGCTCGGTGGGCACAAGGTGTAGCCTGAGCGGCTGACCACGTACTGCATCGCATCCTGGACGGACGGGTGCATATTGGCCGGAATGCTGACATCGATGATCTGGGCCATCAGGTCCCGCTGTTCGGCCTCTGGAGCGGTATTCACCAGGGCGTATCGACCGTAGCGGACCATCGGCTCCTGACCGGACTTTGCGCCACTTGAATACAGGTCTGGCGACAGCAGTTCAGGATTCTGACTGCTGTCGAAAGCTGGTCCAACCGGTTTGTCCGCAACAGACGTGCATCCGGCGAACAGCGCGAGTATGGAAAGTGTGGAAAGCTGCCTGATCATGTGTGCCTTGACCCCATTTCTTGATGGTGGCCAAGGTGCCAGCGCTCAGGTTGCAAAGCACTGCTAAACCCTTAACGGATCGTTTCAGGTTATTGGGGAGGGACGCATTACGCAAAGGAGGGCAGTAGCGGCCACCCTCCTGAAAAATTGATCAGTCGATCAGTTCTTTCAACTCTTTCTTTATATTCGCGTAAAAATCGCTCCGCAGGCGTGGGTTTTTCAGCAGCTTGCATGTGGAGTCGAGGATATCGATAGCATCCTGTTCGGTGATTTTCTTACTTTTTACGTGTGCTGCAAGCTCGGCCTCATAAGCTGTATCAAGCTCATTGTATGTACCGTGCTGTCCACAGGAAACGTAGTCTCTGTCGTGTTTACCGCCTGGAAAATCGTCGGTATAGGAATATTGAGCGTTTATATCAGCAATGCTTGTAGGATTGGACTTAGACATCTTCATTCCTTGAGAGTAGGTCAGCCTAGATATGCAGGCCTGAGCAACATAGCGGAAAGTCATGGCATCTTGCCACAGCAAATCAAAGAATTTCGGCAAGAGCCTTCTTGCTCGACTCCTCAGCTTCCGGATCGATCAGATCGCTGGCCAGGGCGCGCTTGTCCATAAGCATCTGCCACAGCTGCTGGTCGATGGTGTCCTCAGCTAGAGGGATTTTGACGACAACCATGCGCAACTGCCCGTTGCGATAGGCTCGATCCTCAGCTTGGTCCTGCAGCCCCGGTGTCCATGGAAGCCCCAGAAAAAAGACATAGTTCGCAGCAGTCAGGTTGTAACCTGTTCCGGCGGCCGACCTGGTCCCGATGAACACCCTGCAGTCCGGGTCCTGCTGGAAAGCATCAATCGCCTTCTGGCGCTTCTTGGGCGAGTCACTTCCCACCAACGTCACGCACCCGACGCCCAACTTTAGGCAGTGCTCGCGCAACGTGGCGACGGATTCCTGATACTCGCAGAAGAGGATCACCTTGTCGTCGACGTCCAGCTCGGCCATCAGATCCGCAAGGATCCGTACCTTCACGCGCTCGAGCAGCTGACGCAGTGCGCCCAGCCTTGCGAATCGGTGCTGGTCGCTGCGCATGATCTGATTGTACTCGTCACGTTCTGTCTGGCTGAGTATCACCGGCACAGTCTGCCGCTGCTTCCCCTTCAGGTTGGGCAGCACATCCTTGCGGCGACGAAGCATCCAGTCGGATATCTCATCTCTAAGCGTCTTGCGAAACTCAGGACTGCCGGCGAATCGCTCGCAGAACTCATTGAGTGGCAGTTGTCCGATTGGATGGCCTGAAAGCCTGAGGAGTGTGTGCAGCTCGGCTTCGCGATTGAGCACAGGCGTGCCCGTCAACAAGTAGCGGTTTTGTACCTGAGCCGCGATGTCGAAGCCGTGGCGTGTCCATGCAGCAGTGGGTTCCTTGAGTCGGTGAGCCTCGTCAATGACCATCACCGCGAAACGATTCGCGTGCATGACAAAATCACCCAGCCTCTCGTAGTTCACGATGATCCAGCCAGCGTTCGCATCAAAAGTTTGCATTGCGATTTGAGCCTGAGGAAACACCATCAGGATCTCACGCTGCCAGTTGATGATCAGGCTGTTGAGCACAATCACCAGAACCGGTTTACCTTGCGCGCGTATGCCAGCGGCGATCACAGCCTGGCGAGTTTTGCCCAGTCCCATGTCGTCGGCCAAAAGCGCGCTCGTGCGCTGCAGCAGGTGCTTGATTCCTGCTGGCTGATGATCCATCAGCGAGAATCCTTCCAGCGCCTTATCGATATCGGCACTGGTCAACTCGGTGTTTCTGATGGATGGGACAGATGCCAGGTAGATACCTGAATCTGAAACTTCCTCTTCGCTTTTGGTCGACTCCGGAGAGTGGCCACCCAGACTGATACTGGTGACCTCATTCACCGCCTTGACCGACCCGTCAGCGAGCAACTCCTGCAGCGTGTCCAGAATTTCGAACTGATCTTCGTCCAATCCCAGTTCCAGAATCAGGTTACTGCGAACCAATTCTGGTGTGCCCTGCACTCGCCAGGCTTTGCCCGCCGAGAGGAACACCCCACGCATGCGCTTGGCGATCGCTACAGCACCAGGATGAAAATCTCCCGACAGGATCACACCGCCTTCCGCCAGCGGCGCGAGCCTGAACTTCATCCCCCAGGTGAATGCGTCACGGTGCACGTCGGACTGGGCAGAGGTAATCCTGTCTCTGAATGCTTGCCAGCTTTCGATGTGTTTGCCATCTGCGAGCTCTGCCAGCTCCCGATAGAGCACATCGAGGTCATCGAGTAGCTTGTCTTTGGGCACACGCCAAAACTGGTTCAGTGGGTGATCAGACCTGCGTATGAAAAAGCCCCTCCGGCGAAGCAAAAGCTTGTTTGCACCCTGTAGGTAACTGAGGGACAGCCCGAAGTCGTAGCCATCGAAAATGGCTTTGCGAAGCAATACCGGACGCTTGTTCATCAATTGGGCCGATGCCATCTTCAGAGCCCCTTGTCCAACAAACTGTTAGCCCAGCCCACGATCTCTTCCCCAAAGCGGATGTTGAACATCGATTTTTCATCAGCGTAACGCGCCATCTTCATTGCCATATTTGGCCATTCCAGGAGCACGGGCATACGACCGCTTCTGACTGCGGCCATGAATAACTCAAAAGCGTTCATCACTGCCGAGTGAGCATCTGGGGTTTTGTTTTCGTGTTCTCTAATCTGAGCGATATGCAAATGCTGAGGTGTAAAATCGCCAGTCGCTCGCTCATTGCGGCCTGTTCTGAGTGTGAGCTCGACCGATGCCAGCGGCAGCCCTTCAGATCGGATGGATAAGAGTCGGCAGTTGCCCGAATATGCACGGAAGTCGTATGTGTCGATGCAGTGACCCAGAGAGCGATGCTCCTGGTCTAAGTCTGCTGGGCAGAGTAATTCGACGATCTGCAAACCGGTCGTACTGCAGGTGATTGGGTCACTGCCCAGCAGCAGCCCCGGCCACCTTGTGAAACAGTCAGATGGCTCAGGCGGGAAATCCCGCTCCAGCCCCGCTCTGATGTCTGCGAGAGCTCCATGGAATGCATCGACCACATTTGATATTTGGCGGAAGTTCAAACCGCTTACAAACGCGTACAGGCGCCGCTTGGTGTTACGAGCCTCGCAACTACCAGCCCGTTCTAGGTTGTCGAACAGCTCTCTTAAATCAACAAGTTTGGCCGCCATGCCGGACCAGGCAGGGTCTGCCCAGTCAGTAGGGCAGCCCACCAAAAGATTGTTCATATCACGCAAGCGGCGGAGTAAGTCCCATGGAATCGCTGATCTGAACGCATAGAAAAAACGCCATTCTGCTTTGGTTCTCGGGCGACGATTGCCTAGCACAGAGCCCGCGATCAGATGCTCCCAGCCTGCCTCAAGGCCCTCGGAATTCAAACGACTGAGCGCGCTGCCGGTATCGTAGACCCGCTGGTGGCCAAGGAAACGGATCGAGGACGTCGGTACCGAGAACAGCCATGCCAGAACCCTGTTAAGCGGCAAGCCTGTGTCGACTGCCCTTCCCACGAACCCGGCCCCGTCCATGATGGTTTCACCCTCCCAGGAGCAGCAAAACTCCTGAAGTTCGAACCATGGGCATTCCACCAGCAGTCCACCTGCAATCATGGGCCACGGCATTCCAACCCCAACGATCAACACCGGCACCAACACCGGTTGTGCTTTCAAGGCCTGTAGTCGACGTGTGCGATCGCCTTGAGCGAGCCAGTTGTAAAGTTTTGCGGAAGGGCACTGCACGGAACGCACTGCATGCAACAGCTCCTGGTCGAGGCTCTGACAAAACCTCTTCACTGCCGCGCCGATACAGGTGATGTAAAAGCGGCCGCGTGGCGCGTAAAAACGTTTGTTCCGGCCCTCTGAACTAAGCGCGCCCATATTGAATTTCACCAGCGGTCTTATACTAAGTTCCGCTTCATCCCGAGCCAGGTCCCGTGCTGGTTTGCAGAATGATGTCAGAAGTGCATTCGCACTATCATGAGTAATCAATTCATGAGCCAGCTTCAAAGCTTGGCTCGGAGTTGGTGCGTGGCCGGGGACTTTTCTCCTCTCATCAAATCGCACAGCTGAAATCAGCTGGCCATCGAAGTATTGCAGCTGCCTGCCGAGCCGCGCCACAGTTGGACGTGCAACCGAGTCATCGTTATGGAGAGCAACGCACCAGCATCGAGTTGATGAGGTGTGAGTCAGGTAGTGCAGTATGAACTCGTCACGTCCTTCCGCCGGTACGTCGAAATGATCAGCCCAAGTGTTGGCAACAGCCCGGTGCCGCTCTGGGAATTTCGCAATGTCGAGAAGAGTTTGGACGAAAGTTGTTTCGCAAATAGGCTCGGCAGTCATGAATCAATGAGCTCAAAGTGACTTGAGGCAGCACTGTCCTAGACCTGATGTGCGCTCGCCATGCGTAACCGTAAATGTGGGGGGAGTGGGTTAATCGCCCTGAGTCAAAACTTGAAGCTTTGCTGTTGCTCCTGGGCAAACCCCTTTAGCCACGATGCGCGCATGGCTGGATGCCGGTAGGGGCATTCGTGAAGAGGGATGCTCTTACGCGCTGCTTCAGCCCCGGCGAGCATCACGGCACGGTGAGGGTTGTTGTGGCGACGTCGATCCGAAGTCTCGTGCGTCACCGTAGGGGCTGTTCTCACAACTGAGGATTCCCGTGGAGTAGATCGGATACATCCAAGGCTTCACGAACGAGGCGAATTTTTCAATCTTCAAGGTATTCAGCTGCCGCCAGCTCCCTAGCTTCCCGCCGGGCTTCTTGGACATCCAGGTCGTTCATACGTGCTTCAAACAGCTCATTGAGCGTGATTTCATCCTCTAGTGATGTTCCGGTCAACTCCCCACCATTCCTGATAACCGCCTCATTCAATTCAGTAGTCAGGGCGGTCCTTGATGCGGTGTCGTCCGGCATGCGGATGACATAGGTAACGAAGTTGTTGATGTCACTCATTGGATTCGACCTGTAAGAGAATAGTCGTGAAGTTAGCTTCCCGATTCGTAGATTCATTTCACCAGTAGATCCACGAGAAGGGCGTTTTTTGCTCCAGCGGTTGAGCAATTCAGAATTACCCGCCTGCTGATGGAGAACAACGTAGATCAGTGTCGTTTCCACCAGCAGCATCACGCAGAGGGCGCGATTTTTCAGAGGGTTTGGCTACACAGGAATGTCGTCGTCAAAATCCAGAGCAGGATCACTCTGGGTTGATCCCTGGTAGCTCTGACTTGAACCCTGATCGCTCTGCTGCTGGTTGGTCACCCTAGATGGGGCCAATTGGACCATTTCCACCCTGTGCGGAAGAATGGCCACCCGCGATGCCTGCACCTTTAACGCAGAGAACTCTTTTTCGTCCTTGGTCCAGTTATCAATGATCGCTCGACCTTGGATCATGACCCGCATGCCTTTTTGGAATAAGTTGGCATAGTGTTCTGCATCGCGGTGCCAATATTCTACGTTGGCCCAGAAACCGCCTCTGTCCTCAAAGCCTGATCCATCGGCTTTCGGAATTGAATTGTCAAAGTAAACGTTCAGCTTTAGCAAGCGGCGCGGATCTTTGTTGCCGTTGGGGAATTCCTTGAATTCTGGAGCAGAGCCAAGGTTACCTTCCCAGTCTACTGATGTGCCCATGTTAGGACTCCTTCTACGTGTGCGGTGAAATGCCGCTGGATTGTGAGATCTGTTGCAGCCGTCCTGAGTAAACGGCATCTGCCTGGGCCATCTTTTCGGCACATTCGGCGGCCTGCCGGCCGATGGTATGGACCAGACTTATTTGCATATTCAAAGCGACGCGTTGCTGTTCCATGGAGTGCAGATCCTGGAGCAGTGATTCGGGTGTTCTGGGATCGGCCAGCAAGCTGGACCAAACATTGACGCCCATCTGCCGCGTTCCCATTTCCTGCCAGCGGAGAAAAACTGTGCCAGCGCTTGTTCTTTGCCGGACCATCCGAACAGGCAGAAGAGTGAAGGGATGTCTGTTGGCCTGGGCAAGCACTTGATCCTCGGCCAGCGCGTTCAGATCACCTTCAAGGGACCGGCATAACTCTGCCAACTGGAGCATCCCCCCCTTACCTTTAAAAGGTTTTAAAAGGCCTTTTAGGAAGGGCGCATGTTGCAGTGCTACGAAGGCATCCTGTTGCAGGGGTTGGAAGGCACCCTGTTGCAGGCTCTGGCGCTCTTGATTCTGGTGCGCGGGGTTGGCCGTCACGTTAGTCACTCTGCGGACTCAGGTTCAGGCTTGTCAGGGTGCGGCTGGCCCAGCGTGATGGTCTCCTCGAAGCCGTCGTCATCACCGTCTTCACTGACCGCGGCATTTGATGCCGAAGAGGGGGACGGCGCGAAGCTTGATTTGCGAGTTCCTTCCAAAATGTCTTGGGGGATTTCACCAAACGATGCGTACATCTCACGAGCCTGCTCGGAACGTGCGTTCTTGGCCGCAAAATCATCTCGGCTTGCTCCCGAGAACTTCCAGCGCTGACTCAAACCGAAAAGACGACGCAGGATTGCAGCCCCCTCATCGAGCCACTGGCCTTTGGCGTTGTTGTCTATAAGGCCGACGTGGCTGGCCAGAAGAATGCGCCGCACGAGCTCGTCGTAGGCAGTGAGCAAAAAGACCGCTTTGAACGCCAGCGGCGTGGACAGGAACAGCGGCAGTGTCACCGGCTGCACGGATAGGTTTTGACCTATTGAAAGCATCGGCGGCAGTGAGGCCATAACTTCGTCCAGCCTGGCGTCGATATCTTTCATTTCCTGTTCAGAGGCTTCGATCTTTTCTTCTATAAGGATCAGAAACCAGTCTGAATAAGGATCGTCCTGTTCACAGCCACGCTTGATGCGATTGAGGATGTTGGCAAAGCCGCTCAGGCCGATCATGCCAGGCTTGCCTTCGGTGCGTTGACGCCCAAACCAGAGGCGCGAAGCATGGTGGGTGTGCAGGGTCAGGTTGACGCTGCTTCGCAATGAACCGAGGTTGAGCTGAAAGTTGTCAGCCATGCTGAGCGCTTCCTTTATAAGAAATGATTGATAGGGCGAGGCAAGACTGCCTGCGCGTATAACTCAGGGTCAGTAACAAACCGTTTCTTGATCGGAATGGTTTTTTGGCGGAGACCCTGATTTTCGTGGGCTTGCGTGTGGAATGACTCAGAGCGGTGCTGGAAGTGATTCCCGGGGAATCACCGTGGTCGGTGCTCAAAGTGATTCCAGTGGAATCACCCTGATCGGCGCTGAAAGTGATGCCAGTGGAATCACCCTGATCGGCGCTGAAAGTGATGCCAGTGGCATCACCCAGACTGGAGCTGGAAGTGATTCCCGGGGAATCACCGTGGTCGGTGCTCAAAGTGATTCCAGTGGAATCACCCCGTTCGGTGCTGGAAGTGATTCCAGTGGAATCAC